>NZ_JBIAWZ010000007.1:1172-418449 GCF_042896175.1 Streptomyces sp. NPDC001315
CCTTCCGTCGTGATGATCGTGGTGAGCGTCCTCCCTTCCGTCGTGATGATCGTGGTGAGCGTCCTCCCTTCCGTCGTGATGATCGTGGTGAGCGTCCTCCCTTCCGTCGTGATGATCGTGGTGAGCGTCCCTCCTTCCGTCGTGACGACCGCGGTGACCGCCCAACCTTCCGCCGTGACGACCGCCGTGACGACCGCCGTGACGACCGCCGCGAGGACCGCCGCGAGGACCGCCGCGACGACCGCCGCGACGACCGGCGGGGGGAGGACCGTGGAGACCGCGGGGGATATGTCCGTCGTGACGACAGCCGGGGTGATCGCGGGGGGTTCCGGGGCAGGGATGATCGCGGGGGCAGCCGTGGTCCCCGCCGCGATGACCGTCGTGATGACCGCTCCGGGCGTCCCGGTGGCTTCCGTGGCCGTGACGACCGTCGTGACGACCGGCGCGGCGGCGGGCGCTTCCGTGACGAGCGCGACCGGGACCGCGAGCCGATCAAGCGGCTGCCGATCGCCGAGGACGTCACCGGCGACGAGATCGACCAGGACGTACGGCAGGAGCTGCAGAGCCTGCCGAAGACGCTCGCGGAGGACGTCGCCAAGAACCTGGTGATGGTCGCGCGGCTGATCGACGAGGACCCCGAGGGCGCCTACGCCTACTCCAGGATCGCCCTGCGCCTTGCGTCCCGTGTCGCTGCCGTGCGCGAGGCGGCCGGGTTCGCCGCGTACGCGAACCAGAAGTACAGCGAGGCGCTCGCGGAGTTCCGGGCCGCGCGGCGGATGACCGGCACCGTTGAGCTGTGGCCCGTCATGGCCGACTGCGAGCGCGGGCTCGGACGGCCGGAAAAGGCCCTGGACATGGCCGGCGCGCCCGAGGTGCACAAGCTCGACAAGGCCGGGCAGGTCGAGATGCGGCTCGTCGCGGCCGGCGCCCGGCGTGACATGGGGCAGTTGGACGCGGCCATCGTGACGCTGCAGAGCCCCGAGCTGGCCTCCAACTCCGTACAGCCGTGGACCGCGCGGCTGAGGTACGCGTACGCCGACGCACTGCTCGCCGCCGACCGGCGGAGCGAGGCCCGGGAGTGGTTCGCGAAGGCCGTCGAGGCCGACCGCGACGCCAGCACGGACGCCTCTGACCGGCTCGCCGAGCTGGACGGGGTGGAGTTCGTCGACGCCCTCGACGACAGTGAGGACGAGTCCCAGGACGTCTCCGAGGCGGACGGCGACGGCGACGTGGACGGCAGCGACGACGACGGCCGGGCCGATGAGAAGTCGGACGACAAGGACTGACGTCCATCAGTGAGTGAGGGCGGGATCCCGGCAACGGGGTCCCGCCCTTTCATATGTCGGAGCCGGAGTTGTCAGAGCTCCAGCGCACGCAGCACCAGACCCGACGCCGGTTTCGGGCCGAACGACGTCGACTTGCGGGGCATGGTGACGCCCTGGCGGGCGAGATCGCGGACGACCTCCTCGCGGACCGGGTGCATGAGGACGGCCGTACCGCCGTCGCGTTCCGCCTTCTCGACCGTGGCGGCCGTGTCATGGATGTAGGCGATGTGGGCGGGGGAGTCCTCGGGGATGTGCCAGACATGTTCGAGGAGGGTGGTGTGCAGAACGGTGGCGTCCAGGGTGCGCCAGGCCGCCGGGCGGTCGGCGGGGACCGTACGGGCCAGGAGGTCCGGGTCCGGGCGGTCGACCAGGTGGAAGCCGCCGTCGCCGGCCAGCAGGAAGGCGTTGCCGGCGCAGGCCGCGTCGGCGAGTGTCGCCAGGGCCTCCAGCAGCGGCACGTCGAGGCGACGTACGCGGAACAGGCCGTCGAGGGCGGCCAGGGCGTCGGCGACCGGCAGGGTGTGCAGGAGGCGGTGGATCGCGCGGACGCGGAGCGGGTAGCGGACGGTGTCGATGAGAAGGACCAGGCCGTAGTCCCAGGGGCTGGGGGAGGGGTGCTCCGCGCGTAGACGCAGATACGTCGCCCAGCGGTGGTGGCCGTCCGCGATCAGGGCCTGGTGGTGGGACAGGTCCGTCTGGACGCACGCCAGGTCGGTGGGGTCGTTGATCGACCAGAGACGGTGGCTGAATCCGTCCTCCGTGGTCGTCGACAGGAGCGGGGGTTGTTCGGCGGTGCGTTCGATGACGTCGGCCGTGGCGCCGTCACCGCGGTAGGTCAGCAGCAGGGGTTCGAGGTTCGCGGAGGTGGCGCGCATCAGGGCTGTGCGGTCCGCGACGACGTGCGGCATGACGTCCTCGTGCGGCAGGACCACGCCCTCCGACGGCTCGGTCAGACGCAGGGCGCCGATGATGCCGCGCTGGAGCAGGCCCGCGCCGTCGCGCTGTTCGTAGAGGTACAGGCCGGGCTCGGGGTCGGCGGTCAGGACGCCCTCGTCCAGCCAGCGGCGCAGGGTGTCGGCCGCGCGTTCGTTGCGGGCGCTGGGGGTGCCGTCCTGCGGGAGGATCAGGCGGACGATGTTGTGCGGGTCGGCGGACTGGAGGTGGTACACGCCGTCGGGCCGTACTACGACGTCGTACGGAGGTGACGTCACGGCAGCCAGACTGCCGACCCGTTCGGGGTCGTAGCGCAGGCCTCGGAACGGGGTGAGTTCCAGGCCTCGGGGCGCCGTTGCTTCCGAGTGACCTGCAGAGTTCATCCCGGCATCGTACGTGTGTCAGTGGCATGAGAGATGATCGGGCAAAGGGATCGAACGAGGAGCGATGTGGAATGAGCCGGAGCGTCAGGACGAGTCCCGAGGGCAGTGGGCAGGCCCTGAGCGAGGCGTACGACACGGCGCTGCTCGACCTGGACGGGGTGGTGTACGCGGGCGGGAACGCGATCGCGTACGCGGTCGAGTCGCTCGCCACGGCCCGCGCGGGCGGGATGCATCTGGCGTACGTCACGAACAACGCCCTGCGGACGCCGGACGCGGTCGCCGAGCACCTGACCGAGCTGGGGATACCGACGGGCGCGGTCGACGTCATCACGTCGGCGCAGGCGGTGGCACGGCTGATCAGTGAGCAGGTGCCCACCGGATCCCGGGTGCTGGTCATCGGCGGGGACGGGCTGCGGGTCGCGCTGCGCGAGCGCGGGCTGGAGCCCGTCGAGTCCGCGGAGGACGATCCGGTGGCCGTGGTGCAGGGGTACGGCGGTCCCCAGCTCGCGTGGGGGCGGTTCGCGGAGGCGTGCTACGCCATCGCGCGCGGGGTTCCGTGGTTCGCGTCCAACACCGACCTGACGATTCCCGGCGCGCGCGGGATCGCACCGGGCAACGGGGCCGCGGTGGAGGTGGTACGCATCGCGACGGGTGCCGAGCCGCAGGTGGCTGGCAAGCCGTTGCCGCCGATGCACCGGGAGACGATTCTGCGCACGGGTGCCGAGCGGCCGCTCGTGGTGGGGGACCGGCTGGACACGGACATCGAGGGTGCGTTCAACGGAGACGTCGACTCACTGCTCGTGCTGACCGGCGTGACCGACGGCGCGCGGTTGCTCGCCGCGCCGCCGCAGCACCGGCCGACGTATGTCGACGCCGATCTGCGGGGGCTGCTGACCGGGCAGCCGGAGGTCACCGAGGCAGGCGAGGGCTTCCGGTGCGGCGGCTGGACGGCGACCGCCGGTGCCGAGCTGGAGCTGGAGGGCGACGGAGAAGCCCTGGACGGGCTGCGCGCGCTGTGTGCGGCGGCATGGACGGCGGCCGGGGAGGGTCCGTGCGGGCTGGACGGAGGGAAGGCGCTGGCGCGGCTGGGGCTGTGAGCGGGGCGGTGCGTCTCCGCTGAGGGCCGGGTGGTGCGTCTGCGCGGTGAGTCGGGCGGTGCGTCTTCGCCGCGAGTCGGGTCGTGTGCCTCCGCAGCGGGGCGGACCCCTGCGTCTCCGCCGTGAATCCGGCCGTGTGTTTCGCTGTGGAAGCCAGCGGTGCGTCTCCATGGCGAATCCGCGCTGGGAAAGCTCCTCGGCGACGCGAACCTGTGAGCCTGGGAACGGCCGTGACGGGGGATCGAGGTCAATGCGAGGGTAGGCTAACCTAACCGGGTGTTGGTTGACAGTCCTCCAGAACAGCGCGCGGAGACCGCCCCCGCGCCCCCAACCCGCAGGGCGATACGCAGTCTTGGGCTGCTCGTCTCCGTCGCGGTCCTGGCGCTCGTCGTGTTGACGAGTATCGCGATCGGGGCGAAGGAGCTGTCCCTGGGGCAGGTCTGGCACGGCCTGTTCACGAACACGGGCACGTACGGCGACGTCGTGGTCGACGAGCGGCTGTCGCGGACCCTGCTCGGACTGCTCGCCGGCGCGGCGCTCGGCCTGTCGGGGGCCGTCCTCCAGGCGCTCACCCGCAACCCGCTCGCCGACCCCGGGCTGCTCGGCATCAACGCGGGCGCGTCCGCCGCGGTCGTCACGGCCATCACCTACTTCGGTGTCACCAGCCTGAGCGGCTATGTGTGGTTCGCCTTCCTCGGCGCGGCCGCCGTCGGCGCGCTGGTCTGGTTCCTCGGCGGCAGCCGCGGTGCCACCCCGGTGCGCCTCGCGCTCGCCGGCACCGCGATCAGCGCCGCGCTCTACGGCTATGTCCAGGCCGTGATGATCATGGATGACGCGGCGCTGGGCAGGATGCGATTCTGGACGGTGGGGTCCCTGTCGTCGGCGACCGACTCGACCATCACCCAGGTGCTGCCGTTCATCGCGGTCGGCACGATCCTCGCCCTCGCGCTCGCCCGGCCGCTCAACGCCATGTCCATGGGCGACGACACCGCGAAGGCGCTGGGCGCCCATCTCAACCGCACCCGGGCGCTGTCCATGCTCGCCGCCACCGTGCTGTGCGGAGCCGCGACCGCAGCCTGCGGCCCCATCGTGTTCGTCGGGCTGATGGTCCCGCACATCGTGCGGTCCTTCACCGGGCCCGACATGCGCTGGATCATGCCGTACGCCACGGTCCTCTCGCCCGTGCTGCTGCTCGGCGCGGACGTCATCGGCCGGGTCGTCGTGCGGCCCTCGGAACTCCAGGTCGGCATCGTCACCGCGCTCATCGGCGGCCCGGTCTTCATCTTTCTCGTACGACGGCGGAGGACGGCGCAGCTGTGAAGACCGCACTGAAGACCCCCGGGGCCACCGAGGCCACAGGGGCGAACCGGGCCACCCGCGCGCTGCGCACGGCGGGCGGGTTCTCCCTCCGCCTGGACGTCCGCGCGTTCACCGTCGTCGTGCTGCTGCTGGCCGCCGCGTTCACCGCGAGCGTCGTGCTGATCGGCACCGGCGACTTCCCGATCCCGGCCGGCGACGTGCTCAAGACGCTGGTCGGCGACGGCAGTCCGGGGCAGGAGTTCATCGTCAACGAGCTGCGGCTGCCGCGGGTCCTCGTCGGACTCCTGGTGGGCGCCTCGCTCGGGCTCGGCGGTGCGCTGTTCCAGTCCGTCTCCCGTAATCCGCTGGGCAGTCCGGACGTGCTGGGCCTCGGGCAAGGGGCGACGGCCGGCGCGCTCGTGGTGATCGTGCTGCTGTCCGGGGACGCAAACGAGGTCACCGTCGGCGCGCTCGTGGGCGGTCTGGTGACCGGACTCGCCATCTATCTGCTGTCCTGGAGGCAGGGCGTCCACGGCTACCGGCTGGTGCTGGTCGGCATCGGTGTGTCCGCGGTCGTCACGGCGGTCAACGGCTATCTGCTGACCAAGTCCGACCTCGTCGACGCGGCCCGGGCCGTCGTCTGGATGACCGGGTCCCTCGACGGCCGCGGCTGGGAACAGGTCTGGCCGCTGCTCGCCCTGTGCGCCGTGCTCGTACCGCTCGTCCTCGCCAACGCCCGCGGGCTGCGGATGATGGAGATGGGCGACGACGTCGCCAACGCCCTGGGGGTGCGCGTGGAGCGCGTACGGCTGCTGCTGTTGGTGGCCGCCGTCCTGCTGACCGCGACCGCCACCGCCGCCGCAGGCCCCGTCAGCTTCGTGGCGCTCACCGCGCCGCAGCTCGCCCGGCGGCTGACCCGCTCGCCCGGGCCGAACCTCGTGCCGTCCCTGTGCATGGGCGCCACCCTCCTGGTCACCGCCGACTGGGCCTCGCAGCGGGCCTTCGGCGCCGACCAGCTGCCCGTGGGCGTGGTCACCGGCGTGCTCGGCGGCGTCTACCTGCTGTGGCTGCTGGTCACCGAGCGCAGGGCGGGCCGGATATGAGCGCCGACCCCAGCAGCGGGCTGAACAACCGAAGGAGCACCGTGAACCGTCTGTCCGCAGAGAACGTCACCCTCGCCTACGACCAGCGCGTCATCGCCGAACAGCTGTCGGTGGAGATCCCCGACAACTCGTTCACGGTGATCGTCGGTCCGAACGCGTGCGGCAAGTCGACGCTCCTGCGGGCGCTGTCGCGGATGCTGAAGCCGAGCGAGGGCCGGGTGCTGCTCGACGGGCAGGTCATCCAGTCGATGCCCGCGAAGAAGGTCGCCCGGACCCTCGGCCTGCTGCCGCAGTCGTCGATCGCGCCCGACGGGATCACCGTCGCCGACCTGGTGGGCCGTGGCCGCTACCCGCACCAGGGGATCCTGCGCCAGTGGTCCGCCGAGGACGAGCGGGTCGTGCGGGAGTCCATGGCACAGACCGGTGTCGCCGAGCTCGCCGACCGTTACGTGGACGAGCTGTCCGGCGGTCAGCGCCAGCGCGTGTGGATCGCGATGGCGCTCGCCCAGCAGACGCCGCTGCTGCTGCTCGACGAGCCGACGACGTACCTGGACATCCAGCACCAGATCGACGTCCTCGACCTGTGCGCCGAACTGCACGAGGAGCAGGGCCGCACGCTGGTCGCCGTCCTGCACGACCTCAACCACGCCGCCCGGTACGCCACCCACCTCATCGCCCTGCGCGGCGGCCAGGTCATCGCGCAGGGCGCGCCCTGCGACGTCGTCACGGCCGAGCTGGTCGAGGAGGTCTTCGGGCTGCGCTGCCAGATCATCGACGACCCGGAGACGGGGACGCCCCTGGTGGTGCCGGCGGCACGCAGGGCACGTACGGAAGCGAAGGTCGCCGCTACAGAAGCTTCCTGAGCCGGAACAGGTCGAACAGGCTCGCCTCCAGCTTCACCCGGCCCGAGCCCCAGGCCTTGGCGAAGTTCAGCCCGCCGCCGACCAGCGCCACCAGGTCGTCGCCGGCCATGGTCAGCCGGATCTCGGCCTTCTCGCGCGGAGGGCCCGGAAAGGTGTCGAGCACCTCGATCCGGCCGCCGGTGAGCCGGCCGGCGAACGTGACGTCCAGGTCGGTGATGCGGCAGCTCACCGAGCGGTCCAGGGCGGCGGCCGCGCGGACATCGCCCTCGGCGCCCCCCATGTTGTCGGCGAGCTTCTCGAGCGCGGCGCGGCACTCCTCGATCGTGGCCATGGTGATCGACGGTACCCCAGCGGTTCGAGGTAGCGTCAGGGCATGAGCGACTCTGTGCCCGAGGCCGACACCCGGGCGGAAGCGGCGGTTCCGCAGGCCGAGCCCGCGTACGACCCCGCCGCTCCCGCTCCGCTGGACGTGCCCCGCGCCCCCACCGGCAACGCCGAGGTCGACGCCCATCTGGAGCGGCTCGGTGATGCCGATCACCTCGCCACCGACGGACACGTCGAGGTGTACGAGGATGTGCACCGGGGGCTGCGCGACGTGCTCACCGCGCTGGACGCACGCCCGGGGCCTCCGGCTCCCACCCGCCACCCGACCACCACCCCTCAATGAGATCCTTCGGGTCGCACCTTTCAATCGCCGTACGGGACGAGGAGCTGAACCGAACGTGGCAGGAGTCGCACGCCGCCGTCTGGACGCGGAGCTGGTCCGCAGGAAGCTCGCGCGTTCGCGCGAGCACGCCAGCCAGCTGATCGCCGCAGGACGGGTGACCGTCGGCAAGACCGTCGCGACCAAGCCCGCCACGCAGGTGGAGACCGCGGCGGCGATCGTCGTCGCGTCCGACGACGGCGACCCCGAGTACGTGTCGCGCGGAGGCCACAAGCTCGCCGGGGCGTTCGCGGCGTTCGTGCCGGAGGGCCTGGTCGTGGAGGGGCGGCGGGCGCTGGACGCGGGTGCGTCCACCGGCGGCTTCACCGACGTACTGCTGCGGGCGGGGGCCGCGCACGTCGTCGCCGTCGACGTCGGGTACGGACAGCTCGCCTGGTCTCTTCAGAGCGATGAACGCGTCACCGTCAAGGACCGTACGAACGTACGCGAGTTGACGCTTGAAGCGATCGATGGGGAACCTGTGGATCTTGTCGTGGGCGATCTGTCCTTCATCCCGCTCGGGCTGGTGCTGCCGGCCCTGGCGCGGTGCGTGAAGCCGGACGCCGACCTGGTGATGATGGTCAAGCCGCAGTTCGAGGTGGGGAAGGAACGGCTGGGGAGCGGGGGAGTCGTACGGAGTCCGCAGCTGCGGGCGGACGCCGTGCGGGGCGTGGCCGGGAAGGCGTGGGAGCTGGGACTCGGGGTGAAGGGTGTCACCGCGAGTCCGCTGCCCGGGCCCTCGGGCAACGTCGAGTACTTTCTGTGGCTGCGGGCCGGCGCACCCGAACTCGACCCGGCCGACGTTGACCGTGCAGTGGCGGAGGGGCCGCGTTGACAGAGAACCGAGCTCGAACTGTTTTCCTGCTCGCCCACACCGGGCGGCCGGCGGCCATCCGCAGCGCCGAACTCGTGGTCAAGGGACTGCTGCAGTCCGGTATCGGAGTGCGCGTCCTGGAGGCCGAGGCGCCCGACCTGCCGCTGCCGGAGGAGGTGGAGCTGGTCAAGGAGGCCACCCCGCAGTGCCTGGAGGGCTGCGAACTGCTCATCGTCCTCGGCGGTGACGGCACGCTGCTGCGTGGCGCCGAGTTCGCGCGGGCGTCCGGGGTGCCGATGCTCGGTGTGAACCTCGGCAGCGTCGGGTTCCTCGCCGAGGCCGAGCGGGACGACCTGGACAAGGTCGTCGACCGGGTGGTGACGAAGTCGTACGAGGTCGAGGAGCGGATGACCGTCGACGTCGTCGTGCATCGCAACGGCGACATCGTGCACACGGACTGGGCCTTGAACGAGGCGGCCGTGCAGAAGGTGTCCGCCGAGAAGCTGCTCGAGGTCGTGCTGGAGATCGACGGCCGGCCGGTGACGGGTTTCGGCTGCGACGGGATCGTCCTGTCGACCCCGACCGGGTCGACGGCCTACGCCTTCTCCGCGGGCGGGCCCGTGGTGTGGCCGGAGGTGGAGGCGCTGCTGATGGTGCCGATCAGCGCGCACGCGCTGTTCGCGAAGCCGTTGGTCACTTCGCCCGATTCCGTGCTGGCCGTCGAGGTGCTGCCGCACATCCAGCCCGGGGTCTTGTGGTGTGACGGGCGGCGGACCGTCGAGCTGCCGCCGGGGGCACGGGTGGAGGTGCGGCGGGGAGCCGTGCCGGTGCGGCTGGCTCGGCTGCACCACGCTTCGTTCACTGATCGACTGGTGGCGAAGTTCGCGTTGCCCGTGTCCGGGTGGCGCGGGGCTCGGCCGTAGCGGTTCCCTGACGTCGGTCCACTCGCCCGGGTGACAAAAGCCGCCGATCCGCTCTCCTCCACCTGCGGCTTCTCGTAACCGGGGCGGGTGCCGTCGCACATCCCGCCCCCGACCTCGTAAGGTCGTGTCCGTGTTGGAGGAGATGCGGATACGGTCGCTCGGAGTCATCGACGACGCTGTTGTCGAGCTGTCGCCCGGGTTCACCGCGGTCACCGGTGAGACGGGTGCGGGCAAGACCATGGTCGTCACCAGCCTGGGGCTGTTGCTGGGCGGGCGTGCGGACGCGGCGCTCGTGCGGATCGGGGCGAAGAACGCGGTCGTGGAGGGGCGCATCGCCGTGCCCACGGGCGCGGCCGCGGTCGTACGGGCGGAGGAGGCGGGGGCCGAGCTCGACGACGGAGCTCTGCTGATCAGCCGTACCGTTTCCGCCGAGGGGCGGTCGCGAGCGCATCTGGGCGGGCGGAGCGTGCCCGTGGGGGTGCTCGCGGAGCTCGCCGACGAGCTGGTGGCCGTGCACGGGCAGACCGACCAGCAGGGGCTGCTGAAGCTCTCGCGGCAGCGGCAGGCGCTGGACCGGTACGCGGGCGACGCGGTCGCCGGTCCGCTCGTCAAGTACACGGAGGCCTATCGGCGGCTGCGGGCCGTGGCCGTCGAGCTCGACGAGATCGTCACGCGCGCGCGTGAGCGGGCCCAGGAGGCCGACATGCTGCGCTACGGCCTCGACGAGGTCGCGGCGGTCGAGCCACGCGCCGACGAGGACGTGGAGCTGGCCGAGGAGGCGGAGCGGCTCGGGCACGCGGAGGCGCTGTCGTCGGCCGCGACGGCCGCACACGCCGCTCTCGCGGGCAATCCGGAGGACCCCGAGGGCATCGACGCGGCGACGCTCGTCGCGGGCGCACAGCGGGCCCTGGAGGCCGTTCGCTCGCACGATCCGGCGCTGGCCGCGCTCGCCGACCGGATCGGGGAGATCGGGATCCTGCTGGGCGACGTGGCCGGGGAGCTGGCGGGGTACGCCGACGACCTGGACGCCGATCCGCTGCGGCTGTCGGCCGTCGAGGAGCGGCGGGCGGCGCTCACCGCGCTGACCCGGAAGTACGGTCGGGACGGCCAGGACACAGCTTCGGTGCTGGCCTGGGCCGAGCGGAGCGCCGCGCGGCTGACCGAGCTGGACGGCGACGACGAGCGGATCGAAGAGCTGACCGCCGAACGGGACGCGCTGCGGAGCGAACTGGGCGGACTCGCACAGGCCTTGACGGACGCGCGCGTCGAGGCGGCCGAGCGGTTCGCCGCCGCCGTGACCGCGGAGCTGGCCTCGTTGGCCATGCCCCACGCGCGCGTGTCGTTCGACATCCGGCAGACGGAGGACCCGGAGGGCGTCGAGGTCGGCGGGCGCACGGTCGCGTACGGGCCGTTCGGTGTCGACGAGGTGGAGCTGCTGCTGGCCCCACACCCGGGTGCCCCGCCGCGGCCCATCGCCAAGGGCGCGTCCGGAGGTGAGCTCTCGCGCGTGATGCTGGCGGTCGAGGTGGTGTTCGCCGGGACGGATCCGGTGCCGACCTACCTCTTCGACGAGGTCGACGCCGGTGTCGGCGGCAAGGCGGCGGTGGAGATCGGGCGGCGGCTCGCGCGGCTCGCCAAGACCGCGCAGGTGGTGGTCGTCACGCACCTGCCGCAGGTGGCGGCCTTCGCCGACCGGCAGCTGCTGGTCGAGAAGACCAACGACGGGTCGGTGACCCGCTCCGGTGTGAAGGTGCTCGAAGGGGAGGACCGGATCCGGGAGCTGTCCCGGATGCTCGCCGGCCAGGAGGACTCGGAGACGGCCCGAGCACATGCGGAGGAGCTGCTGGCGGCGGCCCGGGCGGACGCCTAGGACCCGCCCTGGGCGACGCCTCGCGCCGGTGGGTGTGACGGGTCTGACGGGTCCGGGGGGTCTGACGGGCCGGGGGGCCGGGGGGTCTGACGGGCCGGCGGGTCCGGCCGTTCTCGGTGCCGCGATCGTCGCCGCGAACGGGCGTGCGGGGCCGGCCGTCGACGTCGCCGCCGTCGTGGCTGTGGCGGTCTGCGGCGACCGGGTGAGTGAGGCGGCGCGTTCACTCGTGTGAGTGACCCGTGCGGTCGTGCCGGAAGGAGTCGGTCACCTCGGGGTTCCCGGAACACCCGTACGTCCTGGCATCCTTGGCGTAGGACATGGAGGAAACCGCGCGGCAGACCCCCAGCGCCCGATCCTTCTGTACGTTTCGTCGTGACCGTCCGATGCCGAACCAGGAGCCCCCGGCTACGTGAGCCCCGTCAGCAGCCCCTCACCGCACGGCCAGTCGCCACTGCGCACCGTGCAGGTGCTGGGCGGAGGCAACGCCGGCAGCAGCGCACACGTGCGCTCCCTGACCGCGGGGCTCGCCGCACGGGGCGTGCGCGTCACGGTGTGCGCCCCCGACGAGGCCGATCACCTCTACGACTTCACGGGCGCCGGCGCCGAACACGTGCACGTGCCGCGCAGCAGCGACCCGGGCTCCGTGGCGGCGCTGCGGGCCGCCTGCGCGGAGGCCGACCTGGTGCACGCGCATGGGCTGCACGCCTCCTTCCGGGCCGTGCTCGCCCTCAGCGGGCGGCGTACCCCGCTCGTCGTCACCTGGCACGACCGCGCGCACGCCGAGGGCGCGCGCGCCCATCTCGTGCGCCTGCTGGAGCGACGGGTGGTGAAGGCGGCCACCGTGGTGCTCGGCACCACCTCGGCCCTCGTGGACCGGGCCCGCCGCACGGGCGCGAGGGACGCGCGGCTCGCCGCCGTCGCCCTGCCCGGGCCCCGCAGCCCCGTCGAGCCCGAGGACCCCGACCGGCGCCGCCCCAAGACCCGGGCCGAACTCGGCGCCACCGGACGTCCGTTGCTGATGGCCGTCGGCTCCCTCGACCCGCACCGGGGATACGAGGTGCTGCTGGACGCCTCGCGCGCGTGGCGCCGACGCGACCCCGTACCGCTGGTCGTCATCGCGGGGGAGGGCCCGCTGCGGGCGGTGCTCCAGCGCCGTATCGAGGACGAGGGACTGCCGGTGCGGCTCATCGGGCGGCGCGACGACGTGGGCGAGCTGATCGCCGCCGCGGATCTCGCACTGCTGCCGAGCCGGTGGGAGTCGCGTTCCGTGTTCGCCCAGGAGGCCCTCCACGCGCGCGTGCCGCTCGTCGCGACCGGCGTCGGCGGCATCCCCGAACTCGTCGGCGACGCCGCCGAACTCGTCCCCTACGGCGACGCCGAGGCGCTCTCCGAAGCCGTCGTACGCCTCCTCGACGACCCCGGGCACCGAGAACTCCTGACCGAGAAGGGCGCCCGGCAGGCGGCCACTTGGCCGACCGAGGACGAGACCGTCGCCCAGGTCCTCAGCGTCTACGACGAGTTGACGCAGCCCCGGCCGTTGATCTAAGGCACGTGCCGTCGTGCCCGCAGCGCCAGGCTCAACGCCAGTACCGTCTGCGGGTCGTCCAGGTCCGTGCCCAGCAACTCGCCGATACGGGCGAGGCGGTTGTACAAGGTCTGGCGGTTGAGGTGGAGTTCGCGGGCCGTCTCCGCCTTGCGGCCGGCGTGGGCCAGGTAGGTCTGCAGCGTGGGCAGCAGCGGTGGCTTGGAGCGGTTGTCGTGGTCGAGGAGGGGGCCGATCGCGCGGTCCACGAAGGCCGCCAGGTCGGGGTGGTCGCGCAGCCGCCACAGCAGCAGGTCGATGTCGAGGCGGCGGGCGTCGTACCAGGGGCGGTCGGACAGGCCCTGGGCGGCGGTCGCCGTCTCCGCCGCGTGCCGCAGGCCCGCCGACGCTGCCGCCCAGCCACCGGCCACCCCGACGACCACGACCGGCGGCTGGGCTCCCGGCCGCTGCATCCCCGCCCGCTCCACACCGGCCCGCAGCGCCGCCGCGACCCGGTCCGCGACCGCCGACCGCTCCGACTCCGAGCGCAGGCCCAGCAGGAGCGGGACACGGCCCTCGACGGGTCGTACGCCCAGCAGGACCGGGACTCCCACGGACGCCAGCTCCTCGGCGACCGCGCGCGCCAGCACCGCCCAGCCCCCGCCCGGGGAGAGCGCGTCACCCAGCCGCATGACCACCGGCAGCAGTGGGCTGTCGCCCGGCTTGAAGCCCAGCACGCGCGCCTGCGCCGGAGCGTCCTGCGCGGCGACACGGCCCTCGGCGAGATCGGTCAGGAAGTCGCCGCGGCCGCGTGCCGCCAGCTCCTCCTCCTGGCGGGCCTGCATCAGGACCACGGCCAGGATGCCCGCGGTCCGTTCGGCGGCGATGCGGTGCACCGGGGCGAGGGGCGCGCGTACGGGGAGCAGCGCGAGCCGGGCGCGCACCGAGCCCGTTCCCGGGCCCCCGCCGGGCACGTCGACGAGTACCGAGCCCGACGGCGGCGGCGTGTCCTTGTGCTGGCCGCGCAGCCCCTCCCACACCTGGAGCGGATCCGCGCCCTCGGGTCCGGCTCCGGCGGCGTACAGGAGCCGGCCGTCCGTCGTCTCCAGGAAGACCGGGTTGCCGCTGAAGTCGGCGAGGATGCCGAGGACCTGCGGGATTCCGCCGCCGCCCAGCAGGGCCTCGGTACACCGGCGGTGCACCTCCTCCGCCCGCTGCAACAGCGCGTAGTGGCCGTTGACGATCTCCGTGTGGATCTCCTCGGTGACCGCCACGAACGGCACCTCGCGGTGCAGCTGGACCAGGGGGAGACCGGCCGTCCGCGCGCTCTCGACCAGGGCGGCGGGCAGCCGGGTGAAGCGCGGGCCGAGCTCGACGACCAGGGCCGCGATGCCGCGCTCGGCGAGGGTGCGCACGAACGCGCGCTGGTCGGCGGGGCGGGTACCGAGCCCGTACCCCGTGGTCAGCAGCAGCTCGCCACCCTTGAGCAGCGAGGCGATGTTCGGCACCTCGCCCGCGTGCACCCAGCGCACGGTCCGCTGCAGCCGGTCGGCGCCCGCGAGGACCTCGGGGAGACCGCTGCGCAGGCCCGGCAGCTCCAGCGCCCGCTGCACGGTGATGCCGGCGCCCTGGCTGTCGAATCGGTCGTCTGTGGTGCGGCTGTCCGTGCGGCTGTCCATGCGACGGACGCTACCTGCGCGGACGTTCCGGCGACATCTCCGATCGATCTTCGGGGTTGGGGCCCGGGCGGCCGGGTAGCCGCCGGATCATGGACATCAGCGTGGTCGCCGTGGGGCGCGAGGACGACAGCCCGGCCGACGAGCCGTTGCGGGTCGGGGTGCTGGCCGACCGGCTCGGCTATCGCGAGGTGTGGGCGGGTGAGGGGCCTACGTGGGACGCGTTCGTGCTGGCCGCGGCGATCGGGCGGAGCACCGGGCAGGCCGTGTTGACGGCCGGTCCCGTGCCGGTGTCCGTACGTGACCCGTACACCCTCGCCCGCGGTGCCGCGTCGTGCGCGGCCGTCGTGGGCCGCCCGGTCGGGGTGGCCCTGGGGACGTCCAGCAAGCGGGTGGTCGAGGGCGTGCACGGGCGGCCACGCGTGCGGCCCGCGGCGGTGCTGGCGGAGTCCGCGGCGGCCGTGCGGGGATTGCTGCACGGCGCACCGGGCGAGCCGGTCGTACCCGGCAGCCCCTTCCGGCGCCGTCTGCCGCCGCCCGGCGGTCTACTCACCGTGGCCGCGTTCGGCGACCGGGCGATCGCGGTGGCCGCCGCCCACGCCGACCGCATGCTGCTCGACATCGTCTCCCCGGAGCAGGTGCGCGAACTGCGCGCCAAGCTGCTCTCCGCCGCCGAGCGGGCGGGCCGTACCCCGCCGACGCTGGCCGCGTGGCTGCCCGCGGCCGTCGATCCGCGGCCGGAATCCCTCGACCAGGTCCTGCGGAGCATCGCGGGCTATCTGACCGTGCCGGGCTACAGCGACATGTTCACCGCGGCCGGCTTCGGCGAGGCGGTGGAGCTGGCGGCGACCGGCGCCGACCGCGACACCCTGCTGCGCGCACTCCCGCCCGCGGCGGCGGCCACCGTCGGCCTGGTCGGCGACCGCGACGCCGTACGCGCCCGCATGGACGCCTATGCCGAGGCCGGCCTCGACGAGATCGCCCTGGTTCCGGCCACCGCGGCCGATCCGGCGGGGGAGCGCACCCTCACGGCACTCAGGCCGGCCTGATGTTGTGGTTGAACCGGAAGACGTTGTCCGGGTCGTACCGCCGCTTCACCTCGGCCAGCCGCAGGGTGTTCTCGGCGCCCACGCCGGCATCCACGCGCTCCGCGCCCTCGTCGCCGATGAAGTTGAGGTACACCGCGCCGGTGCTCCACGGCTGGACGCCCGCGCGCACGCTCCGCACCCACCGCACGGCCCGCTCGTCGTCCGCCGGGTCCTCCCAGACCCCGAAGGGGTGCACCGCCCACGGCGCGTCCCGATAGGGCACCGGGTACTCCGCGGGGCCGGCGGCGATGGCGCCGCCCTGTGGGAACAGCAGGTGCTGGGTGCCGGTCGGCACGGGCACGCTGTCCGCGAGGGCGCAGAAGACGTCCACCAGCTCGTCGGGCAGGCCCGTCAGGTACTCCGCCGACCAGTAGTTCCGCATGCCGGGCGGATCGTCGAGCATGGTCTGGAAATCGGCGTACGGCAGCGCGCTCACGATCTCCGACTCGTGCGGCAGTGCCAGCAGCGGCTGGGCGAGCTTGCGCATGTCCTCCTCGGCGCCCGCGTACGTCAGCACCGCGGCGCACAGCAGCTGCCCGACCAGGTGCGGCGGTACCCACTCCTCGGGCGGGCCCGTGAGGTACAGCACGGCGCCGCCCGCCTCCTCCGGGCCGGACTCGACGACCCCCCGGTAGGTGCGTACGACCTCGGGCCCGAACTCGGGGAGGTGCAGCAGCACGGCGACGGAGAACTGCGGCAGCTCGTGCAGCTTCAGGGTGAGCGCGGTGGCGACGCCGAAGTTGCCGCCGCCGCCGTGCAGGGCCCAGAACAGCTCCGGGTTCTCGTCGGCGTTCGCGTGGATGCGGGAGGCGTCGGCGGTGACCAGTTCCACGCCCAGCAGGTTGTCGACGGCCAGCCCGCACCAGCGGTCCAGCCAGCCCGTACCGCCGCCCAGCACGAAGCCGCCGACGCCGGTGGTCGAGGCCCGGCCGCCGGTCGTGGCGAGGCCGTACGGCTGGGTGGCGCGGTCCAGGTGGCTCATGGTGGCCCCGCCCCCGATCCGTACCGCCTCGGCCGCGGGATGGACGGTCACGTCGTGCAGGCGGCGCAGGTCGACGACGAGGGCGTTGTCGCCGAGTGCCATGCCCGCCACGCTGTGCCCACCGCCGCGCACCGCGACATGCAGGTCCAGGTCCCTGGCGAAGCGCACCGAGCGGACGACATCGGCCTCGTTCGCGCACTGCGCGATCACGGCGGGCCGCCGGTCGATCATGGCGTTGAACACGGTCCGGGCCTCGTCGTAGCCCTCGTCGCCCGGGGCGAACACGTCGCCTGCCAGATCCTCGCGGAGCGCGGCGAGGGCCGCGCCCGCCTTCGATGAGGGAGCCATGGCCGCCCCCTTCCCGGAAGGGGCATCTGTCACTTCCAGCGTAGGAGGGGGCGGCCGCGCGGGCCTGTTCAGCCTCCGTAGGCTCCGGACGCCGTCAGCCGCAGTGCCGTGTCGATCAGCGGGACGTGACTGAAGGCCTGTGGGAAGTTGCCGACCTGGCGTTGCAGCCGCGGGTCCCACTCCTCCGCGAGCAGGCCCAGGTCGTTGCGCAGGGCCAGCAGCTTCTCGAACAGCTTGCGGGCCTCGTCGACGCGGCCGATCATCGCGAGGTCGTCGGCCATCCAGAACGAGCAGGCGAGGAAGGCGCCCTCGTCGCCGGGGAGGCCGTCGACGCCTTCCTTGCTGCCGTCCGTCGGGTAGCGCAGGATGAAGCCGTCCGAGGTGGACAGCTCCCGCTGGATCGCCTCGATCGTGCCGATCACGCGCTTGTCGTCCGGCGGCAGGAAGCCCATCTGCGGAATCAGCAGCAGCGAGGCGTCCAGCTCCTTGGAGCCGTACGACTGCGTGAAGGTGTTGCGCTCCTTGTCGTAACCCCGCTCGCACACGTCCCGGTGGATGTCGTCGCGCAGCTCGCGCCACTTCTCCAGCGGGCCGTCCGCGTCACCGGACTCGATGAGCTTGATCGTGCGGTCGACGGCGACCCAGGCCATCACCTTGGAGTGCACGAAGTGGCGGCGCGGGCCGCGCACCTCCCAGATGCCCTCGTCCGGCTCGTCCCAGTGGTCCTCCAGGTAGCGGATCAGCTTCAGCTGGAGCAGGGAGGCGTAGTCGTTGCGGGCCAGGCCCGTCATGTGGGCCAGGTGCAGAGCCTCGGTGACCTCGCCGTACACGTCCAGCTGGAGCTGGTGCGCGGCGCCGTTGCCGACCCGGACCGGGGCGGAGTTCTCGTATCCCGGCAGCCAGTCCAGCTCGGCCTCGCCGAGCTCGCGCTCGCCCGCGATGCCGTACATGATCTGGAGGTTCTCCGGATCGCCGGCGACGGCCCGCAGCAGCCACTCGCGCCAGGCACGGGCCTCCTCGCGGTAACCGGTGCGCAGCAGCGAGGAAAGGGTGATGGCCGCGTCACGCAGCCAGGTGTAGCGGTAGTCCCAGTTGCGCACGCCGCCGACGTCCTCCGGCAGGGAGGTGGTCGGGGCGGCGACGATGCCGCCCGTCGGGGCGTAGGTGAGGGCCTTGAGCGTGATCAGGGAGCGGACCACGGCCTCGCGGTACGGACCGTGGTACGTACAGTGCTCCACCCACTCGCGCCAGAACTCCTCTGTCGCTTCCAGCGACTGCTCCGGCTCCGGCAGCGCCGGAGGCTCCGTGTGCGAGGGCTCCCACGAAATCGTGAACGCGATCCGGTCACCCGGTGCGACCGTGAAGTCCGCGTACGTCGTCAGCGACTTTCCGTAGGTCTCCGCGGATGTGTCGAACCACACGGAGTCCGGGCCGGCCACGGCCACGGTGCGCCCCTCGTGCCGGTGCACCCACGGCACGATCCGGCCGTAGGAGAAACGCATCCGGAGGGCCGAGCGCATCGGGACGCGGCCCGAGACGCCCTCCACGATCCGGATCAGCTGCGGGGCGCCGTCACGCGGGGGCATGAAGTCGATCACGCGGACCGTGCCGCGCGGGGTGTCCCACTCGGACTCGAGGATCAGCGAGTCGCCGCGGTAGGTGCGCCGGGCCGCCGTGGGCGGCTGGGCGTCGGAGGCGTGGGCGGGGCCCAGGCGCCAGAACCCGTGTTCCTCGGTGCCCAGCAGACCGGCGAAGATGGCATGCGAGTCGAAGCGGGGCAGGCACAGCCAGTCGACCGTCCCGTCCCGGCAGACCAGCGCCGCTGTCTGCATGTCTCCGATGAGTGCGTAATCTTCGATGCGCCCGGCCACGTGCAACTCCAGTCGAACGGCCACGTCACCCCAGAATGGGGCTGTCGCTAGTGCGGTCAAGGGGTCGTTTGTAATGCGTCGCTGAGCGGTGAGGCAAAGCAGCCGCTCAGCTCTGAGGCAAAAAGCCAATTGTTGCTCAACGAACTGACGAGGTCTCGTTGTTCCGGTGGGTTACGGGCGGGGGTGGTGCCGTGTTGTCCGGCCGGGCTCGCCAGCGAGTGTCCGAGCAGGATACGACGCACGTAGATGATCTGCGTGCCGCTCCGGGCAACGCGCCTTGGCCGAACGGGTGAGCATCCGGTGAGAAGCGCGTAACCCGTGCGTGTCCGTGTCGACGTGAGCGCAGAGCGTGGCCGGAAGCCATCGCTCCCGGGCGCTGATACCCTGGTAGCCCGTGGACCGGTGGGCAGGAAACCCCCGAACCGCAGCGACGGCGCCTCCGCGAAAAACCGGACATCTTCCGGCCCGGACAGCCGCACCGCACCCCCAGACAGCGACCACGGGAGCCCCCTCTTGGCCATGCCGCCCAAATCAACGACGACCAAGCACATCTTCGTCACCGGGGGTGTCGCCTCCTCGCTCGGCAAGGGCCTCACCGCCTCCAGTCTCGGCATGCTGCTCAAGGCGCGGGGCCTGCGCGTCGTGATGCAGAAGCTCGACCCGTACCTGAACGTCGACCCGGGCACGATGAACCCCTTCCAGCACGGCGAGGTGTTCGTCACCAACGACGGCGCCGAGACCGACCTGGACATCGGCCACTACGAGCGCTTCCTCGACCGCGACCTCGACGGCTCCGCCAACGTCACCACCGGTCAGGTCTACAGCACGGTGATCGCCAAGGAGCGGCGCGGCGAGTACCTGGGCGACACCGTCCAGGTCATCCCGCACATCACCAACGAGATCAAGCACCGCATCCGCCGCATGGCGACGGACGAGGTCGACGTCGTGATCACCGAGGTCGGCGGCACCGTCGGCGACATCGAGTCGCTGCCGTTCCTGGAGACCGTCCGCCAGGTCCGGCACGAGGTCGGCCGCGACAACGTCTTCGTCGTCCACATCTCGCTCCTGCCGTACATCGGCCCCTCGGGTGAGCTGAAGACCAAGCCGACCCAGCACTCGGTCGCGGCGCTTCGGAACATCGGTATCCAGCCGGACGCGATCGTCCTGCGCTGCGACCGCGAGGTGCCCACCGCGATCAAGCGCAAGATCTCGCTGATGTGTGACGTCGACGAGGACGCGGTCGTGGCCTGCCCCGACGCGCGCTCCATCTACGACATCCCGAAGACCGTGCACGGCGAGGGTCTGGACGCCTATGTCGTCCGCAAGCTGGACCTGCCGTTCCGTGACGTGGACTGGACGACCTGGGACGATCTGCTCGACCGCGTCCACAACCCCGACCACGAGATCACCCTGGCCCTGGTCGGCAAGTACATCGACCTGCCCGACGCCTACCTCTCGGTCACCGAGGCGCTGCGCGCCGGCGGCTTCGCCAACAAGGCCCGCGTCAAGATCAAGTGGGTCACCTCCGACGACTGCAAGACCCAGGCCGGCGCCGCCGCGCAGCTCGCCGACGTCGACGGCATCTGCATCCCGGGCGGCTTCGGCGACCGCGGTGTGCTCGGCAAGGTCGGCGCCATCCGCTACGCCCGCGAGAACAAGATTCCGCTGCTCGGTCTCTGCCTGGGCCTGCAGTGCATCGTGATCGAGGCGGCCCGCAACCTCGCCGACATCACCGACGCCAACTCCACCGAGTTCGACTCGGCCACCGCCCACCCGGTCATCTCCACCATGGCCGAGCAGCTGGACATCGTCGCCGGCGAGGGCGACATGGGCGGCACGATGCGCCTGGGCATGTACCCGGCCAAGCTGGCCGAGGGCTCGATCGTGCGTGAGGTGTACGACGGCAAGGAGTACGTCGAGGAGCGCCACCGTCACCGCTACGAGGTGAACAACGCCTACCGCGCGGAGCTGGAGAAGAAGGCCGGCATCCTCTTCTCGGGCACCTCGCCGGACGGCAAGCTCGTCGAGTACGTCGAGTACCCGCGCGACGTCCACCCCTACCTGGTCGCCACGCAGGCGCACCCGGAGCTGCGCTCGCGGCCGACGCGTCCGCACCCGCTGTTCGCGGGCCTCGTGAAGGCGGCCGTGCAGCGACAGGTCGCGGCATCTGAGATTTCCGAGTAACACACCAGTTGTACGGTGGCCGGGGTGCAAACCTTCAAAAGGTGAGCACCCCGGTTTCTTTTGACCGGTCTCTTCTGCACCTGTGACCGGTCTTTGTTGTACGGGTGAAAGGACAGGGCATGACGATCAAGGACACTCCCGAGCAGTGGGAGATCCGGGCGACGGAGACCCCCTTCGTGGGCAACAAGACCTCCGTCCGCACCGACGACGTGGTCATGCCCGACGGCTCGGTGGTCCGCCGCGACTACCAGGTCCACCCCGGCTCGGTCGCCGTCCTCGCCCTCGACGAGGAGGGCCGCGTCCTGGTCATCAGGCAGTACCGCCACCCCGTGCGCCACAAGCTGTGGGAGATCCCGGCCGGCCTGCTCGACGTGCCCGGTGAGAACCCGCTGCACGCCGCCCAGCGCGAGCTGTACGAGGAGGCGCACGTCAAGGCCGAGGACTGGAGGGTCCTCACCGACGTCTACACCACGCCCGGCGGCTGCGACGAGGCCGTGCGCATCTTCCTCGCCCGCGACCTGTCCGAGGCCGAAGGACAGCGCTTCGAGGTGGAGGACGAGGAGGCAGACATGGAGCACGCGCGCGTGCCGGTCGAGGAACTCGTCCGGGGTGTCCTCGCGGGCGACCTGCACAACAACTGCCTCGTCGTCGGCGTCCTTTCGCTGGTCGCCGCCCAGCGGGGGGACGGGCTCGACGCCCTGAGGCCGGCCGAGGCGCCGTGGCCGGCGCGTCCCTTCGACGCCTGACACCGGTTCGGCGCCGGAAGCCACGCGCCCGGTGTGACCATCGCCTGATCCGATCGGGGGACCTCTCCGTCGTGCTCCGCCGTGCTCCGCCCGGAACGTCGCAGAGCGTGAACTAGGCTCTGGAAACGCCCGAACCGGAGACCCGGCGGGCTTGCGCGTGCGGTTGGACGGGAGTGTGGCCCGTGACGGATCAGGCGGTGGACACAGGCGGCGTGCAGCTGTCGGGACGCACGCCGATGGAGAGCCGTTTCCTGGGCCGCACAAGGGAGTTGAAGGAGCTGCGCGCCGACATCGAGCGTGCGGGCCTCGACACTCTTTCCGGAAGGAAGGCGCCACGCGCGCGCGTCCTGCTCATCGCGGGCAGACCCGGATCGGGACGCACGGCGCTCGCCGAGGAACTCGTACGAGAAGTCGCGGAGCGTTACGACGGTGTGCTGCGTGCCCGTCTCAGCGAGCCCGACGGCACGCCCGTGCCGGTGGAGCGCGCCGCCCGTGAGCTGCTCACCGCGCTGGACCGGCCGGCCCCGCCCGGCGCCGCCGAGGACGACCTGAGCGAGGCCCTGCGGACCGCCCTCGCCGACCGCAGGGTGCTGCTCCTGCTGGACGACGCGGCCGGCGCGGAGCAGGTCGACGCGCTGCTCCCGGACACCCCGGAATGCCTGGTGGTGGCCGTCGCCAGGGGCCCGCTGACCGGGATCGCGGACGTCCGCCCGTGCACCATCGGCGGCCTCGACACGAAGTCCGCACTGGAGCTGCTGACCCGCTACACCGGCTCGGTCCGCATCACGGTCGACCCGCGGGCCGCCGAGGGTCTGGTCGAGGTGTGCCGGGCCCAGCCCGCCGCGCTGACGCTGGCCGGCGGCTGGCTTGCGACCCGCCCCAAGGCGGCCGTCGCCGACCTCGCCAAGCAGCTGCACACGGACGGTGACGAGGGCACACCCCTCAGCCGGGTCTTCCGGCTCGTCCACGCCTCCCTGCCCGCCTCCGCCGCCCGGATACTGCGACTGCTCTCCCTCGCCCCGGCCGGCCTCATCGACCCGCACACCGCCTCCGCCCTGGCCGGCTGCTCGGTCAGCGGCGCCCGCGCCACCCTCGACGACCTCGTCGCCCTGGGCCTGCTGCGGCCCTTGGACTCGCCGCTGCCGCAGTACGAGGTCCCCGGCTGTCTGCACCCCCTGCTCGTGGCCCTCAGCGAGACCCACGACCGCCCCGCGGAGCTCCAGCTGGCCCGCGCCCGGATGCTGGAGCGCACGGTACGGCTGCTGCAGTCCTGCCGGGCGATCACCGAGACGGACAACCCCGAGGCGCGCGAGAAGCTCCAGGGCATGCCCAGCGCGCTGCGCTTCCCCAGCCCCAGGGCAGCCGCCGACTGGCTGACCGTCCGCAGACCCGCCCTGCTGGCCGCGGCCCGCCTCGCGGTCGCCGACGGGGAGCTGGACACGCTGGCCCGCCGCCTGATGTCCCAGCTGGTCAGAGCCATGGTCGCGCACTTCGGCACCCAGGCCGCCGCCCCCGACCTGTATGGCATCCACGGACTCGTCCTCGATGTGGCCGAGCGCCGCGCCCTGCCGCGCGAGAAGGCCGCGGCGCTGCTGAACCTCGCCGACGTGGACGCGCAGACCGGCCGCACGGTGGAGGCGCTGGCGCGGTATCGGGCGGCGCTGGACGCCGGACGTGAGGCGAACGACCCGTATGCGA
Source organism: Streptomyces sp. NPDC001315 (assembly GCF_042896175.1). NCBI lineage: Bacteria > Bacillati > Actinomycetota > Actinomycetes > Kitasatosporales > Streptomycetaceae > Streptomyces > Streptomyces sp. NPDC001315. The sequence goes on from NZ_JBIAWZ010000007.1 coordinate 24,601, forward strand.
CCGGCCGCGCGATGGAATCCGTAGGTGGCGCGCACCTGGAGCTGGGGGACTACGACCGGGCCGCCGACTGGTTCGGCCGGGCCCTGGCCGAGCGCCTGGCCCGGGACGAGCGCGCCGACGCCGCCCGGCTGTACGGCCGTATCGCCACCGCGCACACCTACGCGGGCCGCTACGGCGAGGCGCTGCGCCACTGGCGGGTGGCGGCCTCCGGACACCGCAGGGACGGTGATGTGGCCGCCCAGGCAAGGGCGTTGAGCGAGCTGGCGCGCGTCCAGGAGTACGCGGGCCGGCCGGAGGAGTCGCTGCGCACCTGCCGGGAGGCGGTGGAGTGGGCGCGCCGCGCCGAGGACGTACGGCTGCAGGCCGCGCTCCAGCTGCGGCTGGCCGACACGCTGGAGCGTCTGGGCGACCCGGCGGCCGCCCGCCTGCACCGGGGGGCGGCGGAGCGCATGCTGGGAAATGAGCTCCCGGAGACCGATCCAGAGCCAGGACCATCGGAACACAGCGCTAACGCCTGCGAAATCCGTAGTACATCCGCTGGAGATTGATGCAATGAAAGGCTAGACAGCGGGAACACCTTCATTAGACTGGCTCTGCCGCACGTTCTCCTGCGGTGCATCCCCGTCTGCCCCTATGCATCCGGGTATGTGTTGCATTGCCCCACACCCTCTGAGCCAAGGACCGTGATCGACGTGAAGGTCGGCATCCCCCGCGAGGTCAAGAACAACGAGTTCCGGGTGGCCATCACCCCTGCCGGCGTGCACGAGCTGGTGCGCCACGGCCACCAGGTCGTCATCGAGCGAGGCGCCGGTGTCGGCTCGTCGATCACGGACGACGAGTACGTCGCCGCCGGTGGCCAGATCCTGGAGACGGCCGACGAGGTGTGGGCCGCCGCGGACCTGCTGCTGAAGGTCAAGGAGCCCATCGCCGAGGAGTACCACCGCCTCCGCAAGGACCAGACGCTCTTCACCTACCTGCACCTGGCCGCGTCCAAGGAGTGCACGGACGCCCTCCTGGAGTCCGGTACCACGGCGATCGCGTACGAGACGGTCGAGCTCCCGGGCCGCGGGCTGCCGCTCCTCGCCCCGATGTCCGAGGTCGCGGGCCGGCTGGCCCCGCAGGTCGGCGCCTACCACCTGATGCGTCCGGCAGGCGGCCGCGGTGTGCTGCCGGGCGGCGTCCCGGGCGTGACCCCGGCCAAGGCCGTCGTCATCGGCGGTGGCGTCTCCGGCTGGAACGCCGTCCAGATCGCCGTCGGCATGGGCTTCGACGTGACCCTGCTGGACCGCGACATCAACAAGCTGCGCGAGGCCGACAAGGTCTTCGGCAGCAAGGTCAAGGCGATCATGTCCAACTCCTTCGAGCTGGAGAAGGCCGTCCTCGACGCCGACCTCGTCATCGGCGCGGTGCTCATCCCGGGCGCCAAGGCCCCGAAGCTGGTCACCAATGAGCTCGTCTCCCGGATGAAGCCGGGAAGTGTCCTTGTCGACATCGCGATCGACCAGGGCGGCTGCTTCGAGGACTCGCGTCCCACCACCCACGCCGAGCCGACCTTCCGGGTCCACAACTCGGTCTTCTACTGCGTCGCCAACATGCCCGGCGCGGTGCCGAACACCTCCACCAACGCCCTCACCAACGCCACGCTGCCCTACATCGTGTCGCTGGCCGACAACGGCTGGGTCGAGGCGCTGCGCCGCGACGCCGCGCTGGCCAGGGGCCTCAACACCCATGACGGCCAGGTCGTTTACCGCGAGGTCGCCGAAGCGCACGGCCTGCAGCACGTCGAGCTCGACGCGCTGCTCGGCTAAGTCACCAAACGGTAAAAGCGATACGTCAATACGAATCGTCAACGCCGCGCACCCGGCCGGACCTTGCACGACAAGGTCCGGCCGGATGTGTGTATGGTCACTTTGCGGCTCTCGGTCAACTCGCCTCGAACGTAACCCTTGAACCGATTCGTACACCGGTGAAACCTGCTGTGCGACGGCCGTACGCCCTTGACAGAGGGATGTTTCATTGCCGACACATCCTGCCGGGTCCGGCGGATTGTGTTGCTGCGGACCGCCGACACGCCATAGAGTCGCCAACCGTCGGCATGGTGTCACGCTGACCTGTCTAGAAGTTTCCTGGTCACCAAGGAGGTAAGACGACTTGTGAATGAGTCGACATTTTCTCCCGGGGGTGGTCAACCAGGAATGCCTGTCCGGGGCCAGGGCCCCGGGGGGTTCGAGGCTGTCGGCTCTGTCGCTGTGCGCACCTTCGCAGCCCACCAGAGTCACCAGCCCCCGAGGGTGACTCAGCCAGCACCCCAGAGCATGGATGGCCATCACGTGAACGCCATGGCCGGCGACGGAAGTGGCGCGCCCCGCAACCACTTCGCCGACTACGACGAACTGCCCGAAGGGCACTTCTACGACCCCGACGCCGAGTACGAGCCCGACCCCGAGTACGCGGCCACGCTCGCTCCCGACGCTGCCCGTCAGCGTCGCGAGCGCATCGGCCCGACCGGACGGCCGCTGCCGTACTTCCCGATCCCGGGACCGCTGACCAGTCACGGCCCCGCGACGATCATCGCGATGTGCAACCAGAAGGGCGGCGTCGGCAAGACGACGTCGACCATCAACCTGGGTGCCGCGCTCGCGGAGTACGGCCGTCGAGTGCTGCTCGTGGACTTCGACCCGCAGGGCGCGCTGTCGGTCGGTCTCGGCGTCAACCCGATGGAGCTCGACCTCACCGTCTACAACCTGCTCATGGAGCGGGGCATGGCGGCGGACGAGGTGCTCCTGAAGACGGCGGTCCCGAACATGGACCTGCTGCCCAGCAACATCGACCTGTCGGCCGCAGAGGTCCAGCTCGTGAGCGAGGTCGCGCGCGAGTCGACGCTCCAGCGGGCGCTGAAGCCGCTGCTGCCCGACTACGACTACATCGTGATCGACTGTCAGCCCTCGCTCGGCCTGCTCACGGTCAACGCCCTGACGGCCGCGCACAAGGTGATCGTGCCGCTCGAGTGCGAGTTCTTCGCCCTCCGCGGTGTGGCGCTGCTGACGGAGACCATCGAGAAGGTCCAGGAACGGCTCAACCCGGAACTGGAGCTCGACGGGATCCTCGCCACGATGTACGACTCGCGCACCGTGCACAGCCGTGAGGTGCTCGCGCGTGTCGTCGAGGCCTTCGACGACCACGTCTACCACACGGTCATCGGGCGCACGGTCCGCTTCCCGGAGACCACGGTCGCCGGTGAGCCGATCACCACGTACGCCTCCAACTCCGTCGGTGCCGCCGCCTACCGCCAGCTCGCCAGGGAGGTGCTCGCCCGGTGTCACGCCGAGTGAGTCTGCCGGGGGCCGACGAACTGTTCCGTACGACAGGGGGAATGGCGCTCCAGCCGTCCACTCCCCGGCGCCCGGCCAACGGCGAGGCCCGGGTGCCGGCTCCGGCGGGGGAGAGCGACCCGACGGCCGCCGCCCCGGCGGAGGACGCGCCGCAGTCGGTGCCCGCGCAGGGCGGCGACGGCGAGGGCGCCGAGCACGTGGCAGCCGACGCGGAGTCGGTCGACGCGGGGGAGTCCCGCATCCGGGCCGCCGCCGCGGAGCGCTCCGCGCGGCGTGGGGCGGCGCAGGAAGGTTCTGCCGACGCACAGGCGCAGCCGCGCAAGCGCGGGCGGTCCCCCGCACGGCGGCCCAGCGGACGTGAGCGGCACGATGAGAAGATCACGGTGTACGTGTCCGCCGAGGAGCTCATGGACCTGGAGCACGCACGTCTCGTGCTCCGCGGTGAGCACGGGCTGGCCGTCGACCGCGGGCGGATCGTCCGCGAGGCGGTCGCCGTGGTGCTGGCCGACCTGGAGTCCCGCGGGGACGCGAGCATCCTCGTGCGTCGGCTGCGCGGGCGGTAGCGGTAGCCTGCGGGGGCCATGACCTCGAACGACGCTCCCGTCCCCGGCCCATCCGCCGGCCGTCGGCGTGCGCTGGGCCGGGGGCCGGGTGGGGCCGCGGCGCCTGCGGCAGCCCAGGATGCGGCAGCAGCTACGGAGCCGGCGCCCGAGGTCGTCGCACTGGAGCCGGAGCCCCAGCCGGAGTCGGCGCCCGAGGCCCTCGCACCGGAGCCCGAGCCGGAGTCGGCGCCCGAGACCCTCGCACCGGAGCCCGAGCCGGAACCGGCGCCCGAGGTCCCTCCTGGGGAGCCCGGCCCTGCCGAACCCCGGGATTCCGTCGACGGCGTCTTCAAGGTCCGGCTCGCGAACTTCGAGGGTCCCTTCGACCTGCTGCTTCAGCTGATCTCCAAGCACAAGCTCGACGTCACCGAAGTGGCCCTGTCGAAGGTGACCGACGAGTTCATCGCGCACATCCGGGCGATGGGCCCGGACTGGGACCTCGACCAGACGACCGAGTTCCTCGTCGTGGCCGCCACGCTGCTCGACCTGAAGGCGGCCCGGCTGCTGCCCGCCGCCGAGGTGGAGGACGAGGCCGACCTGGCCCTGCTGGAGGCCCGTGACCTGCTGTTCGCGCGGTTGCTGCAATACCGGGCGTACAAGCAGATCGCCGACATCTTCAACCACCGGCTGGAGCAGGAAGCCCGCCGCTACCCCCGTACCGTCGGCCTGGAACCCCACCACGCCGAGCTGCTGCCCGAGGTCGTCATCAGCATCGGCCCGGAGGGGTTCGCCAAGCTCGCGGTCAAGGCGATGCAGCCCAGGGCCAAGCCGCAGGTGTATGTCGACCACATCCACGCACCCCTGGTCAGCGTGCAGGAGCAGGCCGGGATCGTGGTCGCGCGGCTGCGGGAGCTCGGTGAGGCCAGCTTCCGCGTGCTCGTCGAGGACGTCGACGACACCCTCACCGTCGTGGCGCGCTTCCTGGCGCTGCTGGAGCTGTACCGGGAGAAGGCCGTCGCCCTGGAGCAGGAGGACGCCCTCGGTGAGCTGCTCGTGCGCTGGACCGGCGGGGACGGGGGAGAGGCCCCGAAGGTCACCGACGAGTTCGACCGGCCGCCCGAGACACCCAAGGAGGAGAAGAAGGCGTGAGCGAGACCACCGACGTACCGGCCGGGCTGCGTACCGTCGCCGACCTCGACCTCAAGCCGGCGCTGGAGGCCGTCCTCATGGTCGTGGACGAGCCCGCGACCGAGGAACACCTCGCCAAGATCCTCCAGCGGCCCAGGCGGCAGATCGGGGACGCGCTGCGCGAGCTGGCCGACGAGTACACCGTGCAGGGGCGCGGCTTCGAGCTGCGGCTCATCGCGGGCGGCTGGCGCTTCTACACCCGACCCGAGTACGCGGCGGCCGTGGAGGGCTTCGTCCTGGACGGCCAGCAGGCCCGGCTCACGCAGGCGGCGCTGGAGACCCTCGCCGTGGTCGCCTACCGCCAGCCGGTCAGCCGCAGCCGGGTCTCGGCGGTCCGCGGAGTGAACTGCGACGGGGTCATGCGCACCCTGCTCCAGCGCGGTCTCGTCGAGGAGGCGGGCACGGAACCCGAAACAGGTGCGATCCTGTACGTGACGACGAACTACTTCCTGGAGCGGATGGGCCTGCGCGGTCTGGACGAGCTCCCGGAGCTCGCGCCCTTCCTCCCGGAGGCGGCGGCGATCGAGGCCGAGACCCAGGAAGGGGTTCCGTCGTTCGACCCGGACGCGCCCGACGCGTCCGGCGCAGACGATCACACGACGACGACGGAACTTTGATGCGAAGCAGCGGCAGCGGTAGCGGCAAGAGCGGCGGGCGGGGTAACTACCGCGGCGCCGGCAACAGCAGGGACGACAAGCAGGGGCAGGGCCGCCCCCGCAAGCCCCGCCCCGAGGAGCGCCGCTACGACGTGGGCCCCGGCGCGACGAAGGACGGCCCGAAGGCCGGGCGCGGCGGCGCGGCGCGCGGCGGTGCCAAGGGCGGCCCCAAGCAGTCCCAGTCCCCGCAGGGCGGCCGCGGTCGTACGGCGCCCGCCCGCTCCCGCGAGTACGAGACGCGGGTCGAGGAGCGCAACCGGGAGCGGTACGCGGGCAAGAAGGACGTCAAGCTGCCCAAGACCTTCCCGGGCGCCGAGCAGGAGGGCGAGCGTCTGCAGAAGGTGCTCGCGCGCGCGGGCTACGGCTCCCGGCGCGCCTGCGAGGAGCTGATCGAGCAGGCGCGGGTCGAGGTCAACGGCGAGATCGTCCTCGAACAGGGCAAGCGGGTCGACCCGGAGCACGACGAGGTCAGGGTCGACGGTCTGACGGTCGCGACCCAGTCGTACCAGTTCTTCTCGCTGAACAAGCCCGCAGGTGTCGTCTCCACCATGGAGGACAACGAGGGCCGTCAGTGCCTCGGCGACTACGTGACCAACCGCGAGACGCGGCTCTTCCACGTCGGCCGGCTCGACACCGAGACCGAGGGCGTCATCCTGCTCACCAACCACGGTGAGCTGGCGCACCGCCTGACCCACCCCAAGTACGGCGTGAAGAAGGTCTACCTCGCGGCCATCGTCGGCCCGATCCCGCGCGACCTGGGCAAGAGGCTCAAGGACGGCATCCAGCTGGAGGACGGGTACGCGCGCGCGGACCACTTCCGGGTCGTCGAGCAGACCGGCAAGAACTACCTGGTCGAGGTGACCCTGCACGAGGGCCGCAAGCACATCGTCCGCCGCATGCTGGCGGAGGCGGGCTTCCCCGTCGAGAAGCTGGTGCGCGTCGCCTTCGGGCCGATCACCCTGGGCGACCAGAAGTCGGGCTGGCTGCGGCGGCTGTCCAACACCGAGGTCGGCATGCTGATGAAGGAAGTCGACCTCTAGGACGATCCGGGACGACACCTGCTTGTCACGGACCACCACCCCCTTTTATAGTCGAGATGACTATTAAAAGGGGGTGGTGGTCGTGTCGGCATCGGGGGGTGCGTCAGGGGGTCGTACGCCCGACGGCTACGACAAGTACGCCTTCGAACCCTTCGCCGTCACCGCCGACCTCGCCGTCCTCACCATCCGCGACAGCGCGCTGCACGTGCTGCTCGTCGAGCGCGGGCAGGAGCCGTACGCCGGACACTGGGCGCTGCCCGGCGGCTTCGTGCTGCCCGACGAGTCCGCCGAGACGGCGGCCCGGCGCGAACTCGCCGAGGAGACCGGCCTGACGGACGTCTCCGGGCTGCACCTGGAGCAGCTGCGCACCTACAGCGAGCCCGACCGCGACCCCCGGATGCGGGTCGTGTCGGTCGCGTTCGCCGCGCTGCTCCCGGACGCGCCCGAGCCGCACGTCGGCGGCGACGCGGCCCAGGCCCGCTGGCTGCCGTACGACTCCGCCGAGCCGCTCGCCTTCGACCACGACCGGATCCTCGCCGACGCCCGCGACCGCGTCGGCGCCAAACTCGAGTACACCTGCCTCGCCACCGCCTTCTGCCCGCCCGAGTTCACGCTCGGCGAGTTGCAGCAGGTCTACGAGACGGTGTGGGGCACGGCCCTGGACCGGCCCAACTTCCGGCGCAAGGTGCTCGCCACCCCCGGCTTCGTCGAACCCGTCCCGGGGGCCGCCCGCCTGACCGGCGGCCGCGGCAAACCGGCCGCGCTGTACCGGGCCGGCACCGCCGCCGCCCTCCATCCGCCCCTGCTTCGCACGCCTAGGGAAGGACGCCTCGCATGACCGCCACGACCACCGTCCGCAAGCGCGCCGCCACCGGAGCCCTGCTGGGCCTCGCGCTCGGGGACGCGCTGGGCTTCCCGACCGAGTTCATCGGAGTGCCGAAGATTCTGGACCGGTACGGGCCCTGGCGCGCGATGGAGCTTCCCACGCCCGCGCGCGTGTCCGACGACACCCAGATGACGCTGGCCGTGGGGCGTGGGCTGCGGACCGCCATGGACCGGGGGCTGCTCGCTCCGCAGGGCTTGGAGCAGTCGCTGCGAGAGGAGTTCGTGGACTGGTACCGCTCACCCGAGAACAACCGCGCGCCGGGGCGTACGTGTCTGGAGGCGTGCGGTCTCCTGCAGAGCGACCTTCCCTGGCAGGACGCCAGCCAGATCGGCTCCAAGGGCTGTGGCGCCAACATGCGCGTGGCGCCCATCGGGCTGGCGCCCGGCCTGAGCGACGAACAGCGCGCCGGCGCGGCCCAGTTGCAGTCCGCCCTCACGCACGGGCATCCGACGGCACTCGCCGCGTCCGACCTCACCGCGCACGCCGTACGGCTGCTCGCCCAGGGCGCCGAGCCGACCGGGCTCGTCGGACTGCTGCGCTCGTACGCCCTCGACAACCGCACGCATTACCACGAGCGCTGGCTCGGCGACCTGTGGACCCGCAGCCAGGACCCCACCCCCGAGCACTTCGTCGCGCGCGGCTGGGACGAGTGCCTGGCGGTCCTGGACCGGCTCCAGGAGGCCGTGCGCGCCGGCTCGCACGAGACCGACCCGTGCCTGGCCACCGGGGAAGGCTGGATCGCCGAGGAGGCCCTGGCGACCGGGCTGCTGTGCTTCCTGCTGTTCGTCGACGAGCCGCTGACCGCGCTGCGCCGTGCCGCGTGCAGCTCCGGCGACTCCGACTCGATCGCCTGCCTGACCGGCGCCTTCGCGGGCGCGTACCTGGGGGCCGACGCGTGGCCCACCCGGTGGGCGGACCGTATCGAGTACCAGGGCGAGCTGGTCACGCTCGGGGCGCTCTGGGACGCCTGACCGGGCGGGGCCGGTGATCAGACCAGGCGGATCGTGTCGCCCTCCACCGTGATCTTCTTCTCGGGCAGCGGCTGCGTCGCCGGGGGGTGGGCCACCGAGCCGTCCGTGATGCGGAACTTGCTGCCGTGGCAGTTGCAGTTGATCGTGCCGCCGGAGACGTTGGCGAGCGGGCACTGCCGGTGGGTGCAGATGTTGGAGAAGCCCTTGAACTCGTCCTTCTTCGGCTGGGTGACGACGACCTTGTCGGCCGGGAAGATCTTGCCGCCGCCGACCGGGATGTCACTGGTCTTCGCCAGTTCCTTGCCGACGGAGGCGGAGGCGGTGGCGGGGGAGCCGGACTCGTTGTTGTCGCCGGACTTGCCGCAGCCCGCGACGAACGCTGCCGCGCCCGTCGCCAGTACCGTGCGCCGCGTCGTGCCGTGGGTCATGTCGTCACTCCGAAGGTGCGAAGAAGCAAGGGACGGAGGCCGGCCGGACGACCGTGCGGACGGCGAACACCAGTCCGCCGTCGATCGGCAGCAACCAGCCGGGAAGTCGCTCCGAGCGGAGCAGCAGCATCTTGACACCGAAGGCATCGAAGACGAAGCAATTCAGCGCGGAGTGCCACAAAAGGCGCGTTTCCTACGCCTGACAGCCCAACGCGCACAAGCGGTGCACCGCGTACAGGCGGTGCACCGCGACCGGGACCGCCCCGAGGAACGCCACGCGGCGCCCGTCGTCTCACCGAGCGGGCGCCGCGCACCGGTCGCCCCGGGTCTGACTAGGCTTGATGGACGAAGCAGCGATCCGTGGCAGTCAGCAATCAGAGCAATCAGCACATCAGCGAGGAGCAGCGCCGTGGCGGTACGAGCGGTCCGGGGAGCCGTCCAACTGGAGCGGGACGAAGCCGGCCACATGAGTGAGCAGGTCGGTGCCCTGCTCACCGCCGTCCTGGAACGGAACGGCCTGGGCACGGACGACCTGATCAGCATCTGGTTCACGGCCACGCGGGACCTGCACAGCGACTTCCCGGCGGCCGCCGCCCGCAAGCTCGGCATCGTCGACGTGCCGCTGATCTGCGCCCAGGAACTGGACATCGCCGGCGCCATGCCCCGCGTGGTCCGCCTCCTCGCACACGTCGAGTCCGACCGGCCCCGGGCCGACATCGCGCACGTCTACCTCGGTGCCGCGGCCGCGCTGCGCAAGGACATCGCCCAGTGAGGACCGCGCTCGTCATCGGAACCGGGCTCATCGGTACGTCCGCCGCCCTCGCCCTCGTCCAGCGGGGCGTCGTCGTCCACCTGGCCGACCACGACCCGGAACAGGCCCGTACGGCGGCCGCGCTCGGCGCCGGCACGGACGAGGCGCCCGACGGGCCCGTCGACCTCGTGATCGTCGCCGCGCCGCCGGCCCACGTGGCCGGCGTGCTCGCGGACGCCATGCGCCGGGGCGTGGCCCGCGGCTACCTCGATGTGGCCAGCGTCAAGGGCGGCCCGCGCCGCGAGCTGGAGGCGCTCGGCCTCGACCTGTCGTCCTACATCGGCAGTCACCCCATGTCCGGCCGCGAGAAGTCCGGCCCGCTGGCCGCGACCGCCGACCTCTTCGAGGGCCGCCCCTGGGTGCTCACGCCGACGCGGGACACCGACACCGAGGTGCTGAATCTCGCCCTGGAGCTGGTCTCGCACTGCCGGGCGGTGCCGGTGGTGATGGACGCCGACGCGCACGACCGTGCCGTGGCCCTCGTCTCCCACATGCCCCAGCTGGTCTCCAGCATGGTCGCCGCGCGCCTCGAGAACGCCGAGGAGGCGGCCGTACGGCTGTGCGGCGGGGGCATCCGGGACGTGACCCGGATCGCCGCGTCCGACCCCCGGATGTGGATCGACATCCTCTCCGCGAACCCGGGGCCGGTCGCCGACCTCCTCGCGGACGTCTCCGCCGACCTCGACGAGACGGTCCGGGCCCTGCGCGCCCTGCAGTCCTCCGACGAGGACAAGCGCCGTGAGGGCACCGCCGGCATCGAGGACGTCCTGCGCCGCGGCAACGCCGGCCAGGTCCGCGTCCCCGGCAAGCACGGGTCCGCTCCTCGGGTGTACGAGACGGTGGCCGTCCTCATCGACGACCAGCCCGGTCAGCTGGCCCGCATCTTCGCGGACGCGGGACGGGCCGGGATCAACGTCGAGGACGTACGCATCGAGCACGCGACGGGGCAGCAGGCCGGTCTGGTGCAGGTGATGGTGGAGCCGAAGTCGGCACCTGTTCTGACGGCGGCGCTGCGGGAGCGGGGCTGGGCGATCCGGCAGTAAAACGGCGTCCGGGGAGCCAGTAACCTTGTGCGGGGCACAGTCGCGGCCCCGCCCCACCACCCCGGTCCAGGAAGGTACCCCCACTGTGGAAAGCGTCCCGGCAGTGATTGTCGCCATCGACGGCCCCTCCGGCACGGGCAAGTCGAGCACGTCCAAGGCCGTGGCCGCACAGCTCGGCCTGAGCTACCTGGACACCGGCGCCCAGTACCGGGCGATCACCTGGTGGATGGTGAGCAACGGGATCGACATCACCGACCCCTCCGCGATCGCCGCCGTGGCCGGCAAGCCGGAGATAATCTCCGGCACCGACCCGGACAATCCGACGATCACGGTGGACGGCACCGACGTGGCCGGCCCGATCCGCACCCAGGAGGTCACCTCCAAGGTCAGCGCGGTCAGCGCGGTGCCCGAGGTGCGGGCCCGGATCACAGAGCTGCAGCGCTCCCTCGCCGCCTCGGCGGAGAGCGGCATCGTCGTCGAGGGCCGCGACATCGGCACGACCGTGCTTCCCGACGCCGACCTGAAGGTCTTCCTCACCGCCTCCCCGGAGGCCCGCGCCGCCCGCCGCAGCGGTGAGCTCAAGGGCGCGGACGTCCACGCCACCCGCGAGGCCCTGATCAAGCGGGACGCGGCCGACTCCAGCCGCAAGACCTCGCCGCTCGCCAAGGCGGACGACGCCGTCGAGGTGGACACCACCGATCTCACGCTCACGCAGGTCATCGAGTGCGTCGTCACCCTCGTCGAGGAGAAGCGGGCCGAGAAGTGAGCGCCCCGTCCGTCCCTTCCGTCAAGGGCGCCGAGGTCGGCAGACGCATCGGCGTCGGCCTGATGTACGGGCTGTGGAAGCCGCGCGTCCTGGGCGCCTGGAAGGTCCCCGTGACCGGCCCGGTGATCCTCGCGGTCAACCACTCCCACAACATCGACGGCCCGATGGTCATGGGCGTGGCGCCCCGGCCGACGCACTTCCTGATCAAGAAGGAGGCGTTCGTCGGCCCGCTCGACCCGTTCCTGCTCGGCATCGGGCAGGTGAAGGTCGACCGTGAGACCACCGACCGCACCGCGATCACCCAGGCCCTCGGCGTCCTGGACAACGGCGGCGTCCTCGGCATCTTCCCGGAGGGCACCCGGGGCGAGGGCGACTTCGCCTCCCTGCGCGCCGGGCTCGCGTACTTCGCGGTCCGCAGCGGGGCCCCGATCGTCCCGGTCGCGGTCCTGGGAAGCTCTGAGAAGAGCAGTCGGTTGACAAAGGCGCTGCCCCCGCTGCGTTCCCGCGTCGACGTCGTCTTCGGCGACCCCTTCGAGGCGGGCGACGGAAGCGGGCGGCGTACCCGCAAGGCGCTGGACGAGGCGACCGAGCGCATCCAGAAGCAGCTCAGTGCCCACCTGGAAAACGCCAGGCGCCTGACCGGGCGCTAAGAGACACTTGAGTAGTGGATCACCCGATACGGGTGGTCCACCGATCACCACGATGAACGAGGTACGGACTTCATGAACGACCATATCCACTCCGAGGGCTCGGGCGAGGAGCACGACCACGGAGCACTTGGCGATGCCGAGTACGCGGAGTTCATGGAGCTCGCCGCGGTAGAGGGCTTCGACCTCGAGGAGGTCGAGGGCGCCATCGAGGAGGCCGGCCACGGCCCGCTGCCGGTGCTCGCCGTCGTCGGCCGCCCGAATGTCGGCAAGTCGACGCTGGTGAACCGCATCATCGGCCGCCGCGAGGCCGTCGTCGAGGACAAGCCCGGCGTCACCCGCGACCGCGTCACCTACGAGGCCGAGTGGGCGGGCCGCCGCTTCAAGGTCGTCGACACCGGCGGCTGGGAGCAGGACGTCCTCGGTATCGACGCCTCCGTGGCCGCCCAGGCCGAATACGCGATCGAGGCGGCCGACGCCGTCGTGTTCGTCGTCGACGCCAAGGTCGGCGCGACCGACACCGACGAGGCGGTCGTACGACTGCTGCGCAAGGCCGGCAAGCCCGTGGTGCTGTGCGCCAACAAGGTCGACGGCCCGAGCGGTGAGGCAGACGCCTCGTACCTGTGGTCCCTGGGCCTCGGCGAACCGCACCCCGTCTCGGCGCTGCACGGCCGCGGCACCGGAGACATGCTGGACGCCGTCCTGGAGGCACTGCCGGAGGCGCCCGAGCAGACCTTCGGCACGGCGGTCGGCGGCCCGCGCCGGATCGCCCTCATCGGCCGTCCGAACGTCGGCAAGTCCTCGCTGCTCAACAAGGTGGCGGGCGAGGAGCGCGTCGTCGTGAACGAGCTCGCGGGCACCACCCGTGACCCGGTCGACGAGCTGATCGAGCTGGGCGGTGTCACCTGGAAGTTCGTCGACACGGCGGGCATCCGCAAGCGCGTCCACCTCCAGCAGGGCGCCGACTACTACGCCTCGCTGCGCACGGCCGCGGCCGTCGAGAAGGCCGAAGTCGCCGTCATCCTGATCGACGCGTCGGAGAACATCTCCGTCCAGGACCAGCGCATCGTCACGATGGCCGTCGACGCGGGCCGCGCCATCGTCCTGGCCTTCAACAAGTGGGACACGCTCGACGAGGAGCGCCGCTACTACCTGGAGCGGGAGATCGAGACCGAGCTCGGCCAGGTCGCCTGGGCGCCGCGCGTCAACGTCTCGGCGCGCACCGGCCGGCACATGGAGAAGCTGGTCCCGGGAATCGAGACGGCGCTGGCGGGCTGGGAGACCCGGGTCCCCACGGGCCGCCTGAACGCGTTCCTCGGTGAGCTGGTCGCCGCCCACCCGCACCCCATCCGGGGCGGCAAGCAGCCCCGCATCCTCTTCGGCACCCAGGCGGGCACCAAGCCGCCGCGGTTCGTCCTCTTCGCCTCCGGCTTCATCGAGGCGGGCTACCGCCGCTTCATCGAGCGCCGGCTGCGCGAGGAGTTCGGCTTCGAGGGCACGCCGATCCACATCTCCGTGCGGGTGCGCGAGAAGCGCGGCGCGAAGCGGAAGTAGCACAGGCAGCAAAAGGGCGGCCCCGGTTTTCCCGGGGCCGCCCTTGCGCGTCCGCTCAGAGGCCTCTGCGCGGCCCGGGCGGCAGCGCCGCCGGCACGTGGTGCATCCCTGTGCCGTACTGCTGCGCGATCTGGCCGACGCGCTGCCACGGGGACTGCTGGCCGCCGCTGTGCCGCGCGCTGTTCGCCCCAGCGCTGTAGGCGCTGTACGAACTGCTGAACGTCCCCGAACGGTGGCCTCCGAACGAGCCCGTACCGTGCGGGATGTTCCCGAAGGCGGTGAAGCCCAGGTCCTCCTCGCCGCTGCGGTCACCCGGCAGCGTACGGAAGGACTTGACGTACTCGGCGTAGAGCGCGTCGTAGATCGGCGTGGCCGATGGGCCGCCATGAGAGTCCTGAGCCGGTCGTGCGGACGGGATCGACTGGAAGGCCTGGCGGCGGGGAACGTCGTATGCGTGCACGTATGTCCAAACGACCCCGTCGCCCAGGGGATGCGGCTGAGCAGCTGATTCAGCAGGTCAACCGTCCCTGGAGCAAGGGCGCTCAGGTGCCCGCGAGGGGCAGCGCGGACGCGACCAGCTTGCCGTTGGCCGCCGCCTTGTCGAGCGCGCCCCGCAGCAGATCCTCACGGGGCTGGCGCCCGATCGAGCCGACCGGTGCCGCGAACATGAGCACCTGCTGGTGCTTGTTCGCCGCCGCCCGCCAGCTGTCGGTGACCTGGAGCGGCTGGTGCGCCTGCCACCAGGCGACCGGCTGCCCCCCGACCGTGCCCGGCTGCAGTACGGCGTGCAGCTGGCCCGCGGCGAGCAGCACCGACCAGCCGTGCAGTACGGGCGGTACCTCGACCAGTTCGGTGAGCGGCATGAAGCCCTGCTCGATGAGCAGCGGCAGGAAGTCGTCGCCGACGCCCATCGAGCCGGGCCGCACGATGGGCGCGGTCGGCTCGACGACCAGCGCGGGGTGCAACTCTCCGGCGAGCAGGACGAGTCCGCTGGTCACGCCGAGCACGGCCTGCTCGGGCATGGCCTGCTGCGGATCGCCGCCCGCGGTGCCGCCGATGGAGCGGACCGCGCCCTGCAACTGCTCCTCGGTGACCTGGACGACCTGCGAGGGCAGGCAGCCGGCGTGGGCGAAGGCGAGTACGGCGGTCTCGTCCCCGATGAACAGGACGGTGCTGGTGCGCTCGTGCTCGGAGTCGCCCGGGGTGCGACAGGACGTGCAGTCGTAACTGCCCGGGGCGTTCTCTCCGGCGAGCAGCCGGTCGGCTTCTTCGTCGCCGATCTCGGCGCGTACCTCGTCGCTGACGTCGAGCATGCGCGGCACGGTGGCTCCCTCGGGATGCGGTGCGTGGCGAGACCGGGTGGCTCCCGGCCCGTGGTCCGGGTGGGTCCCCGGCTCATGCAGAAGACAACGGGTGATCTGTGGCGGGAGTCACGCTGCCGGGCGAACGGAATCGAACCATCCAGCGCACAGGGTCACGTGCGGTGCGGAATCGGACACTCACCGTCAAGAGCTGGGAAATCCAAGGAAGTTCGTTCGGTGAAGTGAGTCACAGATCGTCCCGAAGCCTGGTCGACAAATCAGGAAATCGGGGAATGAAGTGGGTGTCCGGATTTCGCCGATACCTGCGGTAACGGCCAACTGGCCTGGAACAACACGCAGTTGGTTGATGTCGGCTCCGTCCGCTCCCTACATTCCTCCGCCGTGTGCACAGAGCACCGCTCGGGAAGTCCGCCGGCCGCGCCCAGCCAGGGCGCAGCACCACCGTCCGGCGGACGGGCGGAGCGCGACGACCGCGTCCATGCGCGGTCGTGGCGACCCGCCTTGGGGGACCCCGGGTTGTTCGAGAGGGATCCACATGTCC
Organism: Streptomyces sp. NPDC001315; assembly: GCF_042896175.1. Taxonomy (NCBI): domain Bacteria; kingdom Bacillati; phylum Actinomycetota; class Actinomycetes; order Kitasatosporales; family Streptomycetaceae; genus Streptomyces; species Streptomyces sp. NPDC001315. The sequence goes on from NZ_JBIAWZ010000007.1 coordinate 40,328, forward strand.
GAATGTGCCGATACCACCCGCGACAACGCCCGTAAGACCCGTACGACGGCGGTCCTCGCCGGGGCGGCGCTCCTCGCCCCCCTCGGACTGCTCGCCGCGACCGGCGACGCCATGGCGGCGGACGGCGGGGTGTGGGACCGCATCGCCCAGTGCGAGAGCGGCGGCAACTGGCACATCAACACCGGCAACGGCTACTACGGAGGACTTCAGTTCTCCGCCGGCACCTGGCGGGCGTACGGCGGCAGCGGCTACGCGCCGACGGCCGACCGGGCCACCAGGGCCCAGCAGATCGCCGTGGCCACGAAGGTCCAGGGCGCCCAGGGCTGGGGCGCGTGGCCGACCTGCGCGGCGCGAGCCGGAGCGTCCGGAGGCGCCCCGGCGGCTCCCGCGAGCGGCTCCGCCGCCATCAAGTCGGCCCCCTCGAAGCCGTCCGGGTCGTCGACGACGCCGACCCGTTCGACGGAACACCCGAGCCGTGGCGCCTCCCGTGGCGACTACACCGTCCGCGAGGGTGACACGCTGAGCGGGATCGCAGCCCGGCACGGGACCACCTGGCAGCGGATCTACGCCGCCAACAAGGCCGTCATCGGCGGGGATCCCGACGTGATCGTGCCCGGGCAGCGTCTCGACCTCTGACGCTCTCCCGCCCCGGCGGGCCCCACCCGGTCTCCGCCGACCGGGTGGGGCACAGCTCGGCCGCCTCCCCGCCGAAACCGCCCTGGCCGCACCGGAGTTCGTACGCGAAGACCCGCCGGGCGTGCGGCGCGGGCATGCGTGCCGGCCGGGCAGGGAGGTTGTCGCCGAGGTGACGAACGTTCAGCACCGGACGCCCACCGTCCCCGACAACCACACGGACTCCCCGCGCCGCTCGGACCGGCACCTGCTTCGACGTGCCGCAGCTGCCCCACGCGCCGTGGGACACACTTTGACCATGCTGGAGACCTCCGCACGACTGCTGCGCCTGCTCTCGCTCCTCCAGGCCCATCGCGAGTGGTCCGGGGCCGAGCTGGCCGACCGGCTCGGCGTCACCGCGCGCACGGTGCGCCGGGACGTGGACCGGCTGCGCGAGCTGGGCTACCCGGTCAACGCCAGCCCCGGCACGGGCGGCGGCTACCAGCTGGGCGTGGGTGCCGAGCTGCCGCCCCTTCTGCTGGACGACGACGAGGCGGTCGCCGTCGCGGTGGGGCTGCGTACGGCCGCAGGGCAGGGCATCGAGGGCATCGGCGAGACCTCCGTACGCGCCCTCGCCAAGCTGGAGCAGGTCCTGCCGCACCGGCTGCGCCGCCGGGTGGGCGCCCTGAACGCCTTCACCGTGCCCATGCTGCGCGGACCGCAGCCCTCGGCCGTCGACCCGGCCGTGCTGACCGAACTCGCCCACCTCTGCCGGGACGCCGAGCGCCTGCGCTTCGACTACCGGGGACACGACGGCGCCCCCACTCGCCGTACCGTCGAACCACACCGACTGGTGTGCACCGAGCGCCGCTGGTACCTGGTCGCCTGGGACCTCGACCGGGAGGACTGGCGTACGTTCCGCGCCGACCGGATCAAGCCCAGGCCGCCGCACGGCCCGCGCTTCACGCCCCGCGAGCCGCCCGCCGAGGATCTCGCCGCGTACGTCTCCGAGGGCGTCTCCACGCGCGCGTACGCCTCGCACGCCGTCATCCGGCTGCTGGTGCCGCTGCACGAGGCCGCCGAGCGGGTCTCGCCGTCCGCCGGCACGCTGGAGGCCGACGGCGACGACGCCTGCATCCTGCGCACCGGGGCCGCGAGCCTGGACGTGATGGTCGTCCACGTCATGATGACGGGCTTCGCGTTCGAGGTGCTGGAGCCCGTCGAACTCACCGAGGCGATCAGGACGGCCCGGGACCGGCTCGACGCGGCCCTGGCGCGGGCCGTGGCGCCTCGCCCGCGTGCGCCGGGTGATGCGGGGCGGACGCCGGGGACTCGGAGCGGATCCGGGGCGGCGTCGTGATGTGGCGCGGCGGCGGGCACGAGGTCGCCCACTCCAGGGACCGGTCGAGGCCGACGACCCTGGGGCTTCGGCCGAAGCCCGCGCCGCACGCGCGCCCACGGGCTCACGCCATGATGCTCGCGCCGCCGCGCGCCCGACAGGCGTACGGGGGTTCTGTGGTGGAGCCGTGTATTTCCTATGTGGCGTCAGCTGCCGCGGCCCGCGCGGAATCGGAATGGAACACAAATTCGCGGGCGGTTCCCCCGGTGCTTTCCGGCGCCCTATTCGCCGGGTCGGGCCGACGCGTTTACCGGGTCGGCCGACACGCGGGAATTACGTTCGAATACGTGCGGAAGGCGTACGCAACCGCTCGTTCGTGTGACGGAGTTGGGCCGACACGCGTGTCGTGATCCTGTGACAGAAGTGTGACGGGGGTGATCCACGTCGCGGTACGGCTTCCGGGAGTGCCCCTCACGGCCTAGCGTGGCGGTATGGCACCCATTCCCACTCCGCCAGCGGAACCCCAGGACAGTCCGGCCGGGTATGTCGGCCTCGAGGCCCGGCGTGCCGAGCGGCTCGCGCGTGAGCGGGGGTGGACGACGGTTCGCTCGCTGGCGCCGGGAACGATCATCACCATGGAGTACCGCGTGGGACGGCTGAACTTCGAGGTGAAGGACGGCAGAGTGACGCGGTCCTGGAAGGGCTGAGGCACCACCGATGACGAAGCCCCGGCTCCTGGGACGCGGGAGGCGGGGCTTCGTCGTGCGTTGTGCGGGGCCGGGCTGTGCGTACCGGCAGCTCCGCGGTCCGTGGTGGTCAGCTGCTTGTCATGGGACCGTCAGCCGCCTGACATGGGGCGGGCCGCCGAGGCGGCCGTACCGCGCGGCAGGCGGTCCGAGTGCGGCGGGCGGCGGCTGCCCGCCGGGGTGACCGGAGTGCGCTCCGAGCGGGCGGTGTGCGGGCCGGGGGCCAGGTGGACGGGGGTCCGCGGCGGGCGGGGCGGCGCGACCGTCTCGCGGGCCGCGGCCGCCTCGTCCTGGGCCGGGGCATGCGGCTTGAGCAGCACGGGAGCGGCTGGCGCCAGGCCTGCCGGGGTTGCGGTGACAGGCACAGGCACTGGCCGGCGGGCGCGCCAGCGGTCGCGCAGGTCGAAGAGGGCGGTCTCGGCGCGGGCGACCAGTGGTTCGGACCACGGCAGTGCCAGCAGGATCAGCAGACCCGCGGCCCAGCCGAGGACGACGTCGCTCAGCCAGTGCGTACCGAGGTAGACGGTGGTCAGGCCGACACCGAGCGAGGTCACCGCGGAGAGGGCGGACAGCCAGCGGCGCGCTCTGGGCGTGGACGCCAGATACGCCAGAATCCCCCAGGTCACCACCGCGTTGGCGGTGTGGCCGCTGGGGAATATATCGCCGCCCAGACCCATCTCGTTCGAGCCGATGGTGGTCGCGTAGTGCGGTCCGAGCCGGCCCATGCCCAGCTTGGCGGCGCCGACCGTGATGTTCAGCAGCAGCAGCGAGGTGCCCAGCATCAGCAGTGGGCGCAGTGTGTGCTGGCGCCAGGAGCGCCAGCCCAGCCAGGCCGCGACCATCACGGCCGTCGGGCCGCGCTGGCCGAGGACGACGTAGTAGTCGAGGAAGGCGTGGATCTCCGGCCACTGCTGGTACGGCCGGAAGAACATGACCTGCCAGTCGAGCCGGACCAGCCACGAGGTGATCACCACGGCCCACACGATCGCCAGATAGAAGGCCAGGGTCGCGCTGAAGAGTACGAGCCGGTGCCGGCTCATCTTCGGCACATCGATGTCGGCCGGCCGTTCCGGCTCACGGTCCAGCCTGGTGAACACCCGGTCCAGACGGGTGAGGTTTCGTTCGGTACGCACCCAATGGACGTTACAGCGAGTGAGCTCTGTTCCCGGGCGATTCAGCGGCTTTGTGATGACGATGTGATGTGGGATTCCTCTCAGGGGGAGGTCTATTTCCTGGGATTCCCCAATGCCGCACGACCGCCCCCTGTAATTCCTTTGATCATCCTGGGGGGCAGTTTTATGCCACTTATGAATTCGTTCACCGAATCCTTGGGTGGAATTCCGCGACCGCTCACTGTCGGTGGTAGTTGATCATGGTGGGCCGGAGCCGTTCAGCCAGAACGCCCCGTATGCGGCCGACAACGCCGCGACACCGCCCACCACCAGCGCCGACCTCGACGTACGCAACCGGGCCAGGGCCACGGCGAGGGGCAGCAGCAGCGGGAACGCGGGCAGCAGCAGACGCGGTTTCGAGCCGAAGTAGCTCGACGCGCACAGGGCGAGCGCGGTGACGGCACCCGTGTACACCAGCAGCGGGAGCGGCTGCCCCTGCCGCACGCCGACGACGTACAGCCAGATCACCAGGCCGACCCCGACGATCAGCCCGACACCGGCCAGGGCCGACGGAAACGACGTGAACTTGTCGGCGACGAAGCGGGCGAAGGCGTAGCCGCCGTCGAAGCCGTTGCGCCAGCCGGCCTGGACGTCGAGATAGCCGAGCGGGCCCTTGCCGGTGCGGTGGCCGACCCACAGGACGTAGGCGGCGGCACCGAGGGGCGCGAGGAGCATGGCGAGGGCGCGGCGGGCGGGGGAGGGGGCGTGCTCCTCTCCATGTGCGCCGTGCGGGCGAGTCTCGCTCCGCATTCGCACGAACGAGGCGATCCCCGCCGCCCACACCGCGGCGACCACGGCGAGCCCGACCGGCCGCGTCAGCCCGGCCAGCGCCGCCAGCAGGCCGGCGGTGAGCCAGCGGCCGGTCAGCACCGCGTACAGCGACCAGGCGGCGAGCGCCGTGAACAGTGACTCGCTGTAGGCCATCGACTGAACGATCCCGACCGGCAGGACCGCCCACAGCAGCACGGCGCACACGCCGGCCCGGCGCCCGTGCACAAGGTCCGCCACCGCGAAGATCCCCCAGGCCGCGGCGAGCGAGGCGAGCAGGCTGACGGTGAAGCCGGCGCCCGCGTACGACAGCGGGGTGGCCGCGTGCAGCAGCCGCTCCAGCCAGGGCAGCAGCGGGAAGAAGGCGAGGTTGGAGTGGACGTCGCCGTTCGGCAGTCGCACCTCGTAGCCATAGCCCAGCTCGGCGACCCTCGTGTACCAGAGCGAGTCCCACCGGGCGGTCAGCAGCGTGTACGCGCTCTTGCCGCGCGCGCCGCTCCACACCGCCAGCGTCAGCAGGCCCAGGGCGCGTACGGCCGCGTACCCCAGGAGGGCCGGAGCCGCCCGGCGCAGGGCGGCGGGGCGCGGGGGTGCCGCACGCGTCTCAAGATCGGTCACGGGCTCGATTATCGACCGCACCCGGAACCGGACGGCTCGCCGGGGCGTACTCGGAGGTGCGGGGAGTGGCGTACGCCACATCGGTTCCGTGGCGAGTGTGAGAGGTCCGCCACTTGGCGTGGGAACGAACTCGCGTACATTGGCGAGTCACTCGCATGCGTTTGCGCGGGCCGGGGACCACCGCTCCTCTCCGGCCGAGTCGCGGGGGAGTCCCCCACCCCGTGAGCCCGCCGCACCGCGAGGGATCACCTTGGAGGTACGTGCATGTCCCAGACGACCACGGCCGCCGCTGTGCTGCGCCGTCGGGCGGCCGGGGCCGGTGCCAACCGCTGGGTCGTCCTCGTCGTCCTGTGCGTCAGCCTGCTCCTCGTCGCCGTCGACGCCACCGTGCTGCACGTGGCGGTGCCCGCGGTCACCGAGGACCTCCGGCCCGGCGCCATGGAGCTGCTCTGGATCGTCGACACCTATCCCCTTGTCTGCGCGTCGCTGCTGATCCTCTTCGGCACGCTCGGCGACAAGGTGGGCCGGAGAAGGATCCTTCTCCTCGGCTACACGCTGTTCGGCGTCGCCTCCGGCCTGGCGGCGCTGGCCCAGGACGCGCAGGTGCTGATCCTCGCACGGGCGCTGCTCGGCGTGGGCGGCGCGATGATCATGCCCGCGACGCTGTCGATCCTGCGGCATGTCTTCCCGGACCGGCGCGAGCGGGCGCTCGCGATCGGCATCTGGAGCGCGGTGGCCGCGGTGGGCGCGGCGGTGGGCCCGCTGCTGGGCGGTTTTCTCCTCGAACACTTCTGGTGGGGGTCGGTCTTCCTCGTCAACATCCCGTTGATGCTGGTCAGCCTGCCGGTCGGGCGGTTGCTGCTGCCCGAGTCGAAGGGGGCCGACGACGGGCCCTGGGACGTGGTCGGCGCGCTGATGGCGGCGGCCGGGCTGTTCGGGGTGGTCCTGGGCGTGAAGCGGCTCGGCGGCGGGGAGCCGGCGGGGAGCGTGAGCACGGTGGTGCCGCTGGTGGTGGGCGCGGTGCTGCTGGTTCTTTTCGTACGACGGCAGCGGCGGCGTACGCATCCGCTGGTGGACCTGCGGATGTTCGCACGGCCGGCGTTCAGCACGTCGGTCGGGTGCATCGTGCTGGCGATGCTCGCGCTGGTGGGCCTCGAGCTGATCGCGGCGCAGTATCTGCAACTCGTGCTGGGTCTGTCCCCTCTCCAGACGGGGCTGCGGCTGCTCCCCCTGACGGTCGCGGCGATGGCGTCCGGGCTGGCGGGGGCTCGGCTGCTGCGGCGGTTCGGGCCGCGGCGGATGGTGTGCTTCGGCTTCTGCCTGACGGCGGCCGCGGTGGTGACGCTGACGGCGATGGGCGGCGACGACAACGCCGGGCTGTTGCTGGTCGGGTTCCTGTTGCTGGGCTTCGGCCTGGAGATGACGCTCTTCGGGGCGTACGAGTCGATGCTGAGCGAGGCGCCGTCGGAGCAGGCGGGCGGGGCCGCGGCGGTCGGGGAGACGTCGTACCAGTTGGGGGCCGGGATCGGGATCGCGTTGCTCGGCAGCGTGATGAACGCGGCGTACACACCAGGGCTGGCGGGAGTGTCGGGGGTGCCGGCGTCGGACAGGGTGGCGGCGGGACATTCACTGGGTGAGGCGTACGAGGTTGCCGGGCGGCTCGGGGGGTCGGCCGGGGCGGCCTTGCGCCGGGCGGCTCGCGACTCTTTCGTGCACGGACTGCATGTCACGTTGTTCGTGAGCGCGGGGTTGCTGCTGCTGGGGGCGGTGCTGGCGTTGCGGTTGCCGCGGGTGATGCAGTGCGAGGGCGCTGCCGCTGTGGAGCTCCCCGCCCCCAGGGAAGTAGCGGAGTCCCGCGTCTCGGCCTGAGCGGCGGATGCAGGACTCGCTCCCACTCAGTCCGTGGGAACGGTGGACGTAGGGGACACTGCGTCGTAACGTCGGCGGCGGTCGAGTCGTGACTAGCGGTGCTAGTTTTAAGTTGCCGGAGGGTGTTTCCATGTCCGCGTCCTCGAAGTTGCCCCCGTTCGACCCCGCCGACCCCCTCGGCATCGACGACCTGCTCGACCCCGAGGACCTGGCCATCCGGGACACCGTGCGGAGCTGGGCCGCGGACCGCGTCCTGCCGTACGTCGCCGAGTGGTACGAGCAGGGGGAACTGCCCGGCATCCGGGAGCTCGCCCGCGAGCTCGGTGGACTCGGCGCGCTGGGGATGTCGCTCAGCGGGTACGGCTGCGCGGGCGCCACCGCCGTGCAGTACGGGCTGGCCTGCCTGGAGCTGGAGGCCGCCGACTCCGGCATCCGGTCCCTCGTCTCCGTGCAGGGGTCACTGGCCATGTACGCCGTCCACCGGTTCGGCAGCGAGGAGCAGAAGCAGCGGTGGCTGCCCGGCATGGCCGCCGGGGAGGTCATCGGATGCTTCGGGCTGACCGAGCCCGACCACGGCTCCGACCCCGCCGCCATGCGCACGTACGCCAAGCGCGACGGCTCCGACTGGGTGCTCAACGGGCGGAAGATGTGGATCACGAACGGGTCGGTCGCCGGGGTGGCGGTCGTGTGGGCGCAGACCGACGACGGGATCCGGGGGTTCGTCGTGCCCACCGACAGCGCGGGGTTCTCCGCCCCGGAGATCAAGCACAAGTGGTCCCTGCGCGCCTCCGTGACCAGTGAGCTCGTCCTCGACGACGTGCGACTCCCGGCCGACGCCGTCCTTCCCGGCGTGACCGGGCTCCGCGGACCCCTCAGCTGCCTCTCCCACGCCCGCTACGGCATCGTCTGGGGCGCGATGGGCGCCGCGCGCGCCTCCTTCGAGGCAGCCGTCGCGTACGCGAAGACGCGGGAGCAGTTCGGGCGGCCCATCGGAGGGTTCCAGCTCACCCAGGCCAAGCTCGCCGACATGGCGGTCGAGCTGCACAAGGGGATCCTGCTCGCCCATCACCTGGGGCGGCGCATGGATGCCGGCCGCCTGCGTCCCGAGCAGGTCAGCTTCGGCAAGCTCAACAACGTACGGGAGGCCATCGAGATCTGCCGTACGGCGCGGACGATCCTCGGTGCCAACGGGATCTCCCTGGAGTACCCCGTGATGCGGCACGCGACGAACCTCGAGTCGGTGCTGACGTACGAAGGCACCGTCGAGATGCATCAGCTCGTGCTGGGCAAGGCGCTCACCGGGCTCGACGCCTTCCGGTGAACCGCGCCGGGGCAGGGCCGGTGAGCGGCCCTGCCTCAGCTCTGGTTGAAGAAGCCGTCCGAACGGTGCGCGGCCGGTTCGCCGTTCACGACCTCCGTGTCGGCGGGGGTGAGCAGGAACACTCGGGTGGACACACGCTCGATCGAGCCGCGCAGTCCGAAGATCAGCCCGGCCGCGAAGTCGACGACCCGCTTGGCGTCCGACGCCTCCATGGCCGTGAGGTTCACGATGATCGGGACGCCCTCCCGGAACATCTCGCCGATGGCGCGGGCATCCCGGAAGCTGTCCGGGGTGACCGTGCCGATCCGGCGGCCCTTCTCCTCGGCCGTGTCCGTGGCCACCTTCACCCGGGGGTCGGTGACCCAGGCGTCCCTGGAGTCGGTCCCCTCGGAGTAGTCGTCGTCGTAGTAACGCTCGTCATCGTTGTCGTCGACGAGGCCAAGCCAGGCACTCGCCTTGCGCACCGATCCCATGGACGCCTCCTCTCACAGCGGTCATTCTTGCTTTCCGCATCTCTATGGTCGTCCATGATGCGGATGTCGCGCCAAGTGGATAGACGCCGCACGGGGGGTTTGTGACGTTACTGGTGCACAGCCGATCCGTCGAGAGCCCGCGTTTCCCAAGGGTCTTGCTGTACGCGGCTGCTGACTGTGAGTGAAATATGATTGTTGAGGGCGTCCGGGTGACGGGCGGAGCGTACGGGTGAACGGAGTGGCCGATACGATGCCGCAGCTCAACGCCGTACACACCACGGGGGGATCGTCGTGTTCGGAATCGTCAGGCCATGCAGTCACCGCCTCGGTGAGGGGCTCAGGGTCCAGTGGATGGCGCATTTGTGCGGACTCTGTCTCGCGCTGCGTTCGGACCACGGGCAGTTCGCGAGGATCGTGACGAACTATGACGGGCTTCTCGTATCGGTTCTGACGGAGGCTCAGGCCGAGCGGACCGGGGGCGGGCAGCGGCGTACGGCGGGGCCCTGTCCCTTGCGCGGTATGCGCACCGCTTCCGTCGCGCACGGCGAGGGGGCCCGGCTCGCGGCCGCCGTCTCGCTGGTGCTCGCCTCGGCCAAGGTGCACGACCATGTCGCCGACGGGGACGGACTGCTGGCGCGGCGGCCGGTGGCGCTCGCCGCGCGCCGGGTCGCCCGGAGCTGGGGGCGGGCGGGTGCCCGGAGCGGGACCGCCGTCGGGTTCGACACCGCCGTACTGGTCGACGCGGTGGACCGGCAGATCGGTCTGGAGACCCTCGCGGGGCCGGGGACGCCGATCCTGACGGTCACCGAACCCACCGAGACCGCCACCGCGGCGGCCTTCGCGCACACCGCGATACTGGCGGGGCGGCCGGACAACGCCGGGCCGCTCGCCGAGGCCGGACGGCTGTTCGGGCGGCTCGCGCATCTGCTGGACGCCGTCGAGGACAGGGAAGCTGACGCCGTGTCGGGCGCCTGGAACCCCCTCACCGCGACCGGCACCTCGCTCACCGAGGCCCGCCGGCTCGCCGACGACGCGCTGCACGGCATCCGGCTCGCCCTGCGCGAGGTGGAGTTCGACGACGGCAGGCTGGCCCATCTGCTGCTCGCGCACGAGCTGCGACGCTCGGTGGACCGGGCGTTCGGGACGGCGTCCTGCGGGCATGCGCCGGAGAGTGAGTTCGGGCATGCGCCGGAGGGGGCGTTCGGGCATGCCCCGGAGGGGGCCTTCGGGCCGCCGCAGCAGGGCGGGCCCTACAACCCGCAGGGGCCCTACGCGCCGCAGACTCCCGGCAGTCCCCAGGGCGGCAACCCCTTCGGCGGTGAGCCGCCGCGGCCCGGCAAGCGGGGCTTCTGGGCCGGGTGCGCGGTCGCGATCGGGCTGTGCTGCACCTGCAAGGTGTGCTGTGCCGACGAGTACGAGGGACCCTGGTCGCGGAAGAAGCGCGAGGGGTGGTGCAGCGACTGTGACTGCTCCTGCTGTGAGGCCTGCCAGTGCTGTGAATGCTGCGAGTGCTGCTCGTGCTGCGACTGCGGGCTGTGATCCCGCCCGGCGACAGGACGCCGGTGTTCTTGTATACCTGGCCCGTGAGTGCGGGCGTCGACCTGCGCTTCCGCACGGGTCTTGTTTCGCCTGGGTAAAACAAAAACATGATCGGGTAACCGGTGCTCGGTGGGGCTCGTTGGTCGGCCAGCGGAACTATTCCTGCGTTCTGCTTCCGACTAACTAGCCACCCACTTAAGGCACTTCAGTGGACGCAGCCACAGGCCGTAAGGCCCCCCGCACCATTCGCACCAGACTCCTGAGGATCCTCGTCCTCGCCCTCGCGGTCCTTCTGGCGCTGCTCGGCGTCGCGGCCGCCGAGCAGATCTCCGCCTACCGCAACGCCGCCGCCACCGCGGACAATGCCCGGCTGGAGATCACCCTCCAGGGCCTCGTCCACGAGCTGCAGAAGGAGCGCGGGCTCACCACCGGATACGTGGGCGGGGTCCAGCAGTTCCGCGCCAAGCTGCCGGCCCAGCGCAAGGCGACCGACGCCGCGCGCGGTGCACTCGACGCGGCGCTGCACGGGCGCGGCGACGCGGCCGCCGGTTCCGTGCGCGAGTCCCTCGGCCGGCTCGACGGGCTGGCCGGGATCCGCGAGCACGCCGACGACGGCACGGGCGCGGTCAAGGCCACCTTCGACTACTTCACCACCACGATCACCGTCCTCGACCGGCTCGACCTCGGTCTGGGCGCGGTGCACGACGGGCAACTGCGCGACGCCTACCAGACGCTCCAAGTACTCGGCAACGCCAAGGAGTTCACCGGCGAGGAGCGGGCCATCGTGCTCGGCTCGGTGCGTGCCGGACGGTTCCGCGGCGACGACTACAGCCGCTTCATGGAGATCCGCGCCGGGCGCCTCGCCGCCCTCGACGCCTTTCCGCGCTCGGCCACCGACGCCCAGGAACGTCGCCTGGACGCGGCACTGACCACCCCGGACGCGGAGAACGCCCTGTCGTACGAGAGCGTCGCGGTGCACGCCGGCGGACGGCTGAAGTGGCACGACATCCCGCCCATGGCCTGGTGGGACTCCATGACCTCGACCATCAACGGACTGCGGGACGTACAGGTCTCCCTCGGCAAGGACGTCGAGAACCGTGCCGCCGGGCAGGAGAGCGCCGCGCAGCGCGACCTGCTGCTGTTCCTGCTGCTCGCGCTCGGCACGGTCGCCGCCCTCGGTGCCCTCGCTCTCGACTGCGTACGGTCCGTCTCCGCACCGCTCTCCGGACTCGCTCAGCAGGCCCGGGAGGTGGCGGGCAGCCGGCTGCCGCGGGCCGTGGCCGCCGTGCAGAACGCGGACTCCGGCGAGAACCCCGAACCGCCGGCGCCGCTCGCCGTGCCCGCCGGCGCCGGAGCCGAGGTCCGGGAGGTCGCCGAGGCGTTCGACCGCGTCCAGCGCGCGGCCTTCGACCTCGCCACCGAACAGGCCGTGCTGCGGCGCAACACCACCGACTCGCTGGTGAGTCTCGGCCGCCGCAACCAGAACCTGGTACGCCGGCAGATCAGCTTCATCAACAGGCTGGAGCACGAGGACGCCGACCCCGCGACCCTCGCCAACCTCTTCGAACTGGACCACCTGGCCACCCGTATGCGTCGCAACGCCGAAAGCCTCCTCGTGCTGGCCGGGGAGTCCAGCCCCCGGCCCTGGTCCACCCCGCTCGCCGTCACCGACGTGCTGCGCGCCTCGCTCTCCGAGGTCGAGGAGTACCGCCGGGTCACCCTGCGCCGTATCGAGCGCGCGTACGTCACCGGCTCCGTCGTCGCCGAGATCTCCCATCTGCTGGCCGAGCTGGTCGAGAACGCGCTGAGCTTCTCGCCGCCGGACGCGGACGTGGAGATCGAGGGGCGGCGCACCAGTGCCGGGTATCTGGTCGCGATCGTCGACCACGGGCTCGGCATGGACACCCAGGCCCTCGCCGAGGCCAACGTACGGCTCTCCGGGACCGCCAGCTTCATGGCCGAACCCACCCGGTTCCTGGGCCACTTCGTGGTCGGCGCGCTCGCCCGCAAGTGCGGTATCGAGGTACGGCTCGGGGAGGCGCCGGCGGCCGGTGTGGTCGCGCGGGTGCTGATCCCCACGAACCTGCTCACCGAGGCCCCGCAGCAGAAGACCGCGGGCAGGCCCGCGGCGGACGCATCGGTGGCGCTTCCGGCACCGCGCAAGGAGATGCCTGCGCCCAAGGCCGAAGCGGCGGCCCGGGCCACGGCCCCGGCCGCCGAGCTCGTCTCCGTGGCGGCGGACGCGAAGCCAGGCGAGAGCAGGACCGCGGGCGCCAAGGGCACGTCCGCCGCCCGCACCCGCAACGGCCTCGTCAAGCGGCCGAGGCGCAGTGCGATCGCGGACGCGGTCAGCGAGACCGACCTCCCCAGCCGCCCCGCCCCCGCCGGGCCGACGCCCGACCGCAGTCCCGAGGCGGTCTCCGGGATGCTGTCCACCCTGCGCAGCGCGCACATGCGGGGCGGCATCAGCGTCGAGAAGGAGAGGGAGAGGGAGACGGCCAAGGAAGAGGCCGAGGAAACGGCCAAGGAAAAGGCCAAGGCCAGGGACGACGAACAGCAGGCAACCGACACCAGCGAGGGTGACGCCGAATGACCACTGTCGACACCCCCAACGACTCGCAGACCTTCAACTGGCTGCTTGCCAACTTCGTCAAGAGCACCGACGGGGTACGGGACGCGGTCGCCGTCTCCTCCGACGGGCTCCTGATCGCGGTGTCGGACGGTCTCGGGCGGACCGAGGCCGACCATCTCGCGGCCATCGTCTCGGGGCTGAGCAGCCTGGCGCGCAGCGCGTCCAAGCGGTACAGCTTCGACGGGGTCAAGCTGATCATGATCGAGATGGGGCGGGGCTTCCTGCTCGTCTCGGCCATCCGGGACGGCAGCTGTCTCGGCGTCCTGGCCGACTCGAGCGGCGAACTCGGCCTGGTCGGCTATGAGATGGCGGTCCTCGCGGAACGGGCCGGCGATCTGCTGACGCCGGTACTCATCGCCGATCTGCGGCAGGCGTTGCCCCGGTGAGCGGCGAATCTCCCCTCGAGGACACGGAGGACGCGGACTTCGTCCGGCCGTTCATCATCACCGGCGGCCGGGCCGAGCCCCTCCAGGCCGATCTGCGCCTGGAGACGCTGGTCGTCGCCGTCGGCGTACCCGACGAGACGCTGGCGTTCGAGCGGCGGCACATCGTCGCCGTGTGCGAGCGGCCGACGACCGTCGCCGAGGTGGCGGACCGTGTCGGCGTACCCCTCGGAGTCGCCAAGGTGCTGATCTCCGACCTCGTCGTGGCCGGGCAGCTGGCCTGCCGGCAACCCGCGGAGCTGCCGCTCCAGATGCTCGAAAGGATCAGGGACCATGTCCGGGCGCTCTGACAGGATCGTGCCGCTGGCCGTGAAGATCGTGGTCAGCGGAGGGCTCGGGGTCGGTAAGACGACCTTCATCGGGGCCATTTCCGAGATCGAGCCGCTGGACACGGAGGCGGCGATCACTCAGGTCTCGGTGGGTGTCGACTCCCTCGTCGGCGTCGAGTCCAAGACCACGACGACCGTCGCACTCGACTTCGGGCGGATCACGCTCGATCCGACGATCGCGCTGTATCTGTTCGGGACGCCCGGGCAGGACCGGTTCTCGTTCCTGTGGGACGACCTGGTGGAGGGGGCGCTCGGCACGGTTGTCCTCGCGGACACCCGGCGGATCGAGGACTGCTTTCCGGCCGTCGACTACTTCGAGGCGCAGGGGGCGCCGTTCGTCCTCGCCGTGAACCGCTTCGATGACGCGGAGCGGTTCGAGTTGGAGGAGGTGCGGGAGGCGCTCGGGTTGGGGCCGGATGTGCCTGTGCTGGAGTGTGACGCGCGGGAGCGGGGGGCTGTACGGGATGTTCTGGGGGCGTTGATGGATCGGGTGATCGGCGTTCGGGCCGCTCCTCGGCGGCGCAGCACCGCGTCGGTTCGGTAGAGCTCCGCCGCGTGGGCCGTCCGTGGCCGGTCGCGCCCACGCGACGAAGCCGCACCACGTCACAGCCCCGCGCCCCTCGGAGCAGACAGGGGCGCGGGGCGGCGTACGACTAGTTCTTCAGTTCCGCCGGTGAGATCTCCGACTTCGTGATCGCCGAACCCGTCGTGCCCCACTTCTTCAGGATCTCGGCGTATGTGCCGTCCGCGATGAGCTTGTTCACCGCGGCCTGGAAGGCCGGGGCCAGCTCGGTGCCCTTCTTGAAGGCGAAGCCGACGTCCAGACGGTGGTACTCGTTGAGGAACTTCACGCCCGTCTGGTGGGCGACGGCGTAGCGGAGGCCGTTGATGGTGGACATCACGACGTCGCTGCGGCCCTGCTGGATCGAGGACCAGATCGCGCCGGACTCGCTGTAGGTCTGCACCTTGTACGCCTTCTTGCCGGCATCGGCGCAGACGTGCTTGTTCTCCTCGAGCGTGGCCTCGAAGGTGGTGCCGGCGCCGGTGGCGATGTTCAGGCCGCACAACTGCGTCAGATCCGTCACCTTGGACAGCTTGCTGTCCTCGCGCGTGGCGAAGCCCTGGCCGTCGTTGATGTAGGTGACGAAGTCGATCGTCTTGCGCCGCTCGTCGGTCACGCCGAAGTTGCTGGCGCCGAAGTCGTACTTGCCGCTGTCGAGGGCGGGCAGGATCGCCTCGAAGCCGGCCTGCTCCGTCTTGAGCTTGATGCCGAGCACCTTCGCGACGGCGTTGGTGAAGTCGACGTCCTGGCCGGTCAGGGTCTTGCCGTCGTCCAGGTAGGTGGTGCCGGGCGGGGTGCCGCCCACGGACACGGCGACGGTCAGGCTCGTCGCGTCGGACGGGAGCAGCTTCGCGGCCGCCTCGTCCTTCTGGATGCCGGAGACGACGTCCGTGGTGGGGATCTTGTCGGAGTTCGCCGCGGCCTGCGCGGTTCCGCCGGCGGAGGGGTCGTCGGAGCCGGAGCCGCAGGCGGTGAGGAGCAGGGACGCGGAAGCAATGACAACAAGGGGCGCAAAAAGGGCTTTACGGGTACGTGTGGAGGCACGGCGCATGGTGTTCGGTCTCCTGAAAGCAGAACGCTGAAAGCGGAAGGCAGGGGGCGCAGGGTGAGGGGAGGGTGCGCGTGTGAAGGCGAAGAGGGAGAACGCTAAGAGGCGCCTGCTGGAATCAGGGCGCGCAGTGGGTCAGCTCAACAGGAACAGGACCACACGCGACCGAAGTCGATGTGGGAGCGGGTGACCAGCCACTGCTGTGGATGCATGGGCCAAGTGGAACAGGTCCCCGGTTCCGCGTCAACTGACTTGAGACGTACGGCTCACAGTGTGGACGGCCTTGACAGTGAGGGGAAACGCCCACGTACTCTCGATGAACGGCCCTGCTGAGGGGCTCGGCCGTACAGCGCCGCGCGGCGCGCCCGTGTGAAGGCATCCACCCGTGTTCGACCTTCCCCCACTCTCGGCTTCGCTCGAGCGGGGGACACCCACCACGGAGCCTTCGATGTCTTCCGACACCCTCGCCAAAGCCTCCGCCGCACCGGACATACCGGAGCACGCGGACACCCTGCGGATCGTTCCGCAGCGCCGTCTCGGACAGTGGACGGCCGCCGTCGTCGTCCTCGCCCTGCTCGGGTTGGCCGTCAACTCCGTTCTGCGCAATGAGGCGTTCCAGTGGGACGTCGTCGCCGACTACTTCACCTCGGACGCGGTTCTGCGTGGTCTGTGGCTCACACTGTGGCTGACCGCGGTCGTGATGGCGCTCGGGTTCGCCCTGGGCACGCTGCTCGCCGCGGCCCGCCTGTCCGCCAACCCTGTGCTCAGGGCAGTGAGTTGGGGGTACGTCTGGCTGTTCCGGTCGATCCCGATCCTGGTGCAGCTGCTGCTGTGGTTCAACATCGGGGCGCTGTATCCGCAGATCCTCGGCGTGAAGACCGTCAACCTGCTCGGTCCGGTCACTGTCGCCATCATCGGCCTCACCCTGCACGAGGCCGCCTACGCCGCCGAGGTCGTCCGCGGCGGCATCCTCTCCGTCGACCGCGGCCAGATCGAGGCCGCGCAGGCGCTCGGTCTGAGCCGGTGGCGCCGCTGGTGGCGGATCGTGCTCCCGCAGGCGATGCGCTCCATCGTGCCGCCGGCCGGGAACATGCTGATCGGCACCCTCAAGGGCACCTCCATCGTCAGCGTCATCGCCGTCCAGGACCTGCTCTTCTCGGTGCAACTCGTCTACCACCGCACCTACCAGGTCATCCCGCTGCTGATGGTGGCCACGATCTGGTACACCGTCGTCACCTCGGTGCTCAGCGCCGGCCAGTACTACGTGGAGAAGCACTACGCCCGCGGTTCGGGGCGCACCCGATGACCGCGTACGGGCCCTCGTCCGGGCCGCCGACGTCCGCGTCCTCCGACAGGCCCTCTCTGGTGATCGTCGGGGCCGGGCCGCGGGGGACCGGTCTCATCGAGCGGATCGCCGCCAACGCGCCCGAGCTGTACGCCGGTTCGGGCCTCGACATTCATCTGGTCGACCCCCATCAGCCGGGCGCCGGGCGTATCTGGCGGCAGGCGCAGTCACCGCTGCTCTGGATGAACTCGCACGCCGAGGACGTCACCATGTTCACCGACGAGACGGTGACCATGGCCGGACCCGTGCGCGAGGGGCCCACGCTGCACGAGTGGGCCGGCATCGACGGCCGTACCTTCGCGGACCGGCAGCTCCAGGGCGCGTACCTGAGCTGGGTCCACGACCGGGCCGTGGCCGCGCTGCCCCCGGAGATCACCGTCCATCACCACCCGCGGCGCGCCCTGCGGGTCGGCGGGGCGCACGAGGGACGCCAGCAGGTGTGGCTGGAGGGACTTGCCCGGCCACTCCTCGCCGACCTCGTCGTGCTCGCCCTCGGTCACCTCGACGCCGAACTCGGCGCGGACCAGCGGGCGTTGACGTCGTACGCCCGTGAACACGGGCTCGTGCACCTCCCGCCGGACTTCACGGCCGACAGCGACCTGTCCGCGCTCAGGGCCGGTGAGCCCGTCCTCGTGCGCGGCTTCGGGCTGGCCTTCGTCGACCTGATGGTGCTGCTCACCGAGGGGCGCGGCGGGCGGTACGAGGGGGACGTGTACGTGCCGTCGGGGCGGGAGCCGGTGCTGTACGTCGGATCGCGGCGCGGAGTGCCGTACCACTCGAAGATCGGTTACGACCTCAGTGGCGAACGGCCGCCGTTGCCCCGGTTCCTGGGGCCCGCCGAGGTCGAGGCACTGCTCGCCAGGCCGGACCGCTTCGACTTCCGGCGCGATGTCTGGCCGCTGGTCGAGAAGGAGCTGGGCTTCGCGCACTACCACCGGCTGTTCACGGCCCACCCCGAGCGGACCACCGTCGCCTGGACCGACTTCGAGGAGAAGTACGCCGCCGCCGACGCCGTCGAGCGCGAGGCGCTCGTGTCGGCCGCCGTGCCCGACCCGAGCGACCGGCTCGACCTGGCCGCGCTCGACCACCCGCTGGACGGGATGCGGTACGCCACGCACGAGGACCTCCAGGAGGGGCTGCGCGGCTACATCGAGGATGACCTGAGACGACGTCATGATGCGTCGCACAGCGCCGATCTGGCTGTATTCCTCGGACTGCTGTCCGTCTACGGGCAGTTGGTGCGGCTCGGTGACATCGGCCCCTGGTGGCACGGCTTCTTCAGCTATCTCGCCTCCGGGCCACCCGGGCCCCGGCTGCGGCAGATCCCGGCGCTCTCCCGGGCCGGCGTCCTGAAGTTCGTCGGCGCCGACATGACCGTCAGGGCCGAGGACGGGGTGTTCCGGGCGTCCAGTGCCACCGTGCCCGGTCACTCCGTCGAGGCCCGCGCGCTGGTCGAGGCGCGGTTGCCCGAGCCCACCCTCGGCCGCGCCCGCGACCCGCTGCTGCGCGCTCTGCACACCGACGGGGCCGCCGAGACCCCCGACGGGCTGCTCCGCGTGGACCCCGTGGACGGGCGGGTGCTGGACCGGGCCGGCCGGCCGCATCCCCGGCGCTTCGCGCTCGGGCCCTTCACCGACGGCCGCACCCCCGGCGCGTTCACCCGGCCGCGCACCGGCGGGCCCGCGTTCCGGCAGAACGACGCCACCGCACGGGCCGCGCTGGCCTTCCTGCGGGACCTGGCCTGTCGCGCCGCCGCGTAGACACCGTCCCCGGCCCACCGAACTTCACTCCACACCAAGGGATTCACGCGATGAGCGTCATGGTCGACATCAGGTCCGTGCACAAGAGCTTCGGCCCGCTGGAGGTCCTCAAGGGCATCGACCTCGCGGTGCGCACCGGAGAGGTCACCGTGATCCTCGGGCCCTCCGGCTCCGGCAAGTCGACGCTGCTGCGCACCATCAACCACCTGGAGAAGGTGGACCGGGGCGCGATCAGCGTCGACGGCTCCCTCGTCGGCTACCGGCGCTCCGGCGACAAGCTGCACGAACTGCCCGAGCGCGAGGTGCTGAAGCAGCGCACGCAGATCGGCTTCGTCTTCCAGAACTTCAACCTCTTCCCGCACCTCACCGTGCTGGACAACGTCATCGAGGCGCCGGTCTCCGCGCTGAAGCGGCCGCGCAGGGCGGCGGTGGAGACCGCGCGCCGACTCCTGGACCGGGTGGGGCTCGCCGACAAGGCCGACTCCTATCCCAGCCGGCTCTCCGGTGGACAGCAGCAGCGGGTCGCCATCGCGCGGGCCCTCGCGCTGGAGCCGAAGCTGCTGTTGTTCGACGAACCGACCTCCGCGCTCGACCCCGAGCTGGTCGGTGAGGTCCTCGACGTCATCAAGGACCTGGCTCACCAGGGCACCACGATGATCGTCGTCACCCACGAGATCGGCTTCGCGCGCGAGGTCGCCGACACGGTCGTGTTCATGGACGACGGTCGCATCGTCGAGCAGGGCGCCCCCGGCGACGTACTGGACCGTCCCCGGCACGAGCGGACACAGGCGTTTCTCTCCAAGGTGCTGTGAGCAAGGTCGCTCACCGCAGAAAGGGTTCACCCATATGACCTCATCGCACGGCCGGGGGCTGTTGCACCTGGCCGCCGCCCTCGACCAGCCGACGGCGTACGACGCCGGCTCCTACGTCGAGGCGGCGCGGCTCGCCGAGCGCGGTGGCCTCGACTTCGTGACGCTGGACGACAGCTTCGCCCGCCCCGGGCCCGACGCGCTCGCCGTGCTCTCCCGCGTGGCCCCCGCGACCCGCCGCCTCGGCCTCGTCCCCACCGTCACCACCACGCACACCGAGCCCTTCCATGTCCAGGCGGCCGTGGCCACGCTGGACTGGGTGAGCCGTGGCCGGGCCGGCTGGCGGATCGAGGTGTCGCCGACGGAGGGGGAGGCCCGCCTCTTCGGCCGTCGGCATGCCGCCGCGGCCGACGCACTGTGGCAGGAGGCCGGTGAGGTCGCCGACGTGGCGGCGAAGTTGTGGGACAGCTGGGAGGACGGAGCCGAGATACGTGACGTGGCGACCGGCCGCTTCGTCGACCGGGACAAGCTGCACCACGTCGACTTCACCGGCTCGGCCTTCTCGGTGAAGGGTCCCTCGATCGTGCCGAGGCCCCCGCAGGGCCACCCGGTCCGCGTGGTCGACGCCACCGAGGGGCACGCCCGAAGTACCGCGGCCCGGTACGCCGACGTCGCCCTGGTGCGGGCCACAAACCCGGCCCAGGCCGCTGCCGTACGGGACGAACTGCGCCTGAGGGCCGCCGAGTCGGGCCGCGACCCCGACGGCCTGCGCGTCCTCGCGAGCCTCCTCGTCGACCTCGGCGGCGGCGAGCACGCGGCCGAGCCCGGCCACGGCGGAGGCGGCCCCCGGCAGACCGCGCAGGGCCCGCTGTACCGCGGCGGCCCCGTCGACCTCGCCGAACTGATCGCCACCTGGCACCAGGACGGTGCCGTCGACGGCTTCCATTTCACCCCCGTCGAACCCAGCCGCGACCTGGAACGGCTGGTCAACGGCACGGTGGCGCTGCTCCAGCACCGCGGACTGTTCCGCACCTTCTACCCGGGCAGCACGCTCCGTGAGCACCTGGGGCTCGGCCGGCCCGCCAACCAGTACGCGGTCACCGGGGGAGCGTCATGACCGTACGCAAACGGATGCATCTCGCGGCCCACTTCCCCGGCGTCAGCAACACCACGGTCTGGACCGATCCGCGGTCCCGGTCGCAGATCGAGTTCTCCTCCTTCGAGCACCTCGCCCGCACCGCCGAGCGCGGCCTGTTCGACTTCTTCTTCCTCGCCGAGGGGCTGCGGCTGCGCGAGCACAAGGGCCGCATCCACGATCTGGACGTGGTGGGCGGGCCCGAGTCCCTCACCGTGCTCAACGCGCTCGCCGCCGTCACCGACCGGCTGGGGCTCGCCGCCACGGTCAACGCGACCTTCAACGAACCGTACGAACTCGCCCGCAGACTCGCCACCTTGGATCACCTCAGCGCAGGCCGGGCCGCCTGGAACGTGGTCACCTGCTCCGACGCCCTCACCGGCGAGAACTTCCGGCGCGGCGGCTTCCTGGACCGGGGCGAGCGCCACCTGCGCGCTGCCGAATTCATCGCTACGGCCAGGGAGTTGTGGGACTCCTGGACACCCGAGGGCGTCTCGCGGCCGTTCGCGCACCGGGGTCGGCACTTCGACATCGCGGGTGAGTTCACCGTGCCCCGCTCACCGCAGGGGTATCCGGTCGTGATCCAGGCCAGGGACTCCGACGAGGGGCGGGAGTGCGCCGCGTCCACCGCCGACGTCCTCATTTCCGGCTGGGGGTGCGGGGGTTGTCCCCCGGGAAGGCACAGCACGAGGCACGGCACGCTGGAGGCGGGTCGCGCCTTCTATGCCGACGTCAAGCGGCGCTTGGCGACGTACGGTCGCTCCCCGGGCGACCTGAAGATCATGCCCGGTGTCACCGTCGTCCTCGGGGACACCGCGGCAGAGGCGCAGGAAAGGGCGACCGAGATCAAGCGGCAGCAGGTCTCCCCGCAGAACGCGATCCTCGCGCTGGAGCAGGTCTGGGGCGTCGACCTGTCGTCCTACGACCCCGACGGGCCCCTGCCCGAGATCGACCCGGTGGCTGACTCGTCGATCACTCAGGGGCGGACCCGGCGCCGTGACACCGTCGCGATCGCGGAGAAGTGGCGGGCGCTGTCGAAGGAGAAGGGGCTGTCCATCCGGCAGACCGTGATCGAGGTGAGCGATCGCCAGTCCTTCATCGGGACCCCCGAGGCGGTCGCCGCCGAACTCGACACGTTCGTACAGCGGGACGCCGCCGACGGCTTCATCCTCGTCCCGCACCTCACACCCGGCGGACTCGACGAGTTCGTCGACCGGGTGGTGCCGCTGCTCCAGGAGCGCGGCGCCTTCCGCACCGAATACAAGGGGCGCACTCTGCGCTCACACCTCGGGTTGCCCGACCCGGTATGGAAGGGTTGACACAGATGACGACGGACGCATCCGACGACTGGAAGCAGTGGCACGAGCACCGCACCGAATCGGTCTCGGCGGCCTACGGGCCGCTCGCGCTGGCGGGTACGCACTGGCTGGAGGACTATCCGGACGGGCAACTTCCGGACATCCCGGGGAGCTGGGTGGCCGACGGTGACGTGGTCGTGCTCACCGCCGCCGAGACGGACGGGCTGACCGTTGACGGGGCGCCCTTCGGCGGCGAGGTGCGGCTCGCCGCCGACCCGGGGCCCGTGACCGCGGCCAGAGTCGCGCTGGGCGAGCGCCGGCTGGTCGTCCTGGTCCGCGAGGGCTCCTGGGGCGTACGCGACTTCGACCCCGACGCCGAGGCGCGGCGCCGGTTCCAGGGCATCGAGGCCACACCGTACGACCCGCGCTGGTCGGTGCCGGGGCGCTTCACGCCGTACGGCGAGGACCGGACCGTACGTGTCGAGAACGCGGACGGGCGCGAGCGTGGGCTCGGCCTCGGCGGCGAGCTGGCCTTCACCCTCGACGGGCAGGAGCACACGCTTCAGGTGACGGTCGAGGGTGACGGCTCGTTGTGGGCGGTTTTCGCCGACACCACCAGTGGGGAGAGCAGCTACCGCTTCCGGTTCCTGCGCCCGGCCGCACCGGACGCCGAGGGCCGTACGACGGTCGACCTCAACCGGGCCCTGCTGCCGCCCTGCGCCTTCGCCGACCACTTCATCTGCCCCTTCCCACCGCCCGGGAACAGGCTGGCCGTCGCGATTCCGGCGGGGGAGCGGAACCTGCTCTGACACGTGAGCAACTCCCACGGTCCGTGGGTAAGTTGAAGGCTGCACGGCCGAAAGGCGCCCTTGCGCCCGTCGGCCGTGCGGCCGAATACTCCCCCTCAGCGCTTGTCAGGGACACGGTGTGTTCGAAATCCGGGCACGCCGCTCCTGGCTGCGCCTCACGGGCCTCGACCCCACACGGGCCCCCGAATTCCCCTGGGAGGGAACGAAAAGTGAGGATCAAGCGCACCACCCCCAGAAGCGGCCTCGCGAGACGGACCCGGCTGATCGCCGTGGCCACCGGATTCGTGGCCGCCGCCGCGTTCGCCGTCCCCACCGCGAACGCGAGTGACGTGCAGACGTTCAGCGCGACCCAGCTCAGCAGCGTCAAGGACTCCGTACTCAAGTCCGATGTCGCGGGCACCGCCTGGGCCGTCGACCCCAAGACGAACCGCGTGGTCGTCACCGTCGACAGCACGGTCTCCGACGCCGAGATCGCGCAGATCAAGAAGGATGCGGGCGGCAACGCCGGCGCCCTCACCATCAAGCACACCCCTGGTCAGTTCAAGAGGCTGATCACCGGTGGCGACGCCATCTACGGTGGCGGCTACCGCTGCTCGCTCGGCTTCAACGTGCACAGCGGGAGCACCTACTACTTCCTGACCGCGGGCCACTGCGGCGAGGTCGCCTCCACCTGGTACTCCAACTCCGGTCAGACCACGACGCTGGGCACGAACGTCAGCTACAGCTTCCCGACCAACGACTTCGCGCTGGTGCGCTACACCGGCTCGGCCGCGCACCCGAGCACGGTCGGCAGCCAGACCATCAGCAGCGCGGCCACGCCCAGCGTGGGCACGACCGTCTACCGTCGTGGCTCCACCACCGGCACGCACAGCGGCCGGGTCACGGCGCTGAACGCCACGGTCAACTACGGCGGCGGCGACGTCGTCTACCAGATGATCCAGACCACGGTCTGCGCCGAGGGCGGCGACAGCGGCGGTCCGCTCTACGCGGGTACCGTGGCCTACGGTCTGACCTCCGGCGGCAGCGGCAACTGCAGCTCCGGCGGTACGACCTTCTTCCAGCCGGTCGTCGAGGCGCTGAACTACTACGGCGTGAGCGTCGGCTGACGATCCCCTCGGTCCGCAGCCAGCGGCAAGGTGAGCCCCCGCACGCAACTGCCGTGTGGGGGCTCGCCCTTGTCCATGTGCCGGAGTTACCGTCGAAGTGGCGAAGTGCAGGCGGTGATCCCCTGCGAGACGCCCACGTCGGACCCTGGGGGCCGTGATGGTCGAGGAGCTGGTGGCGGCGGGAGTGACGCTCGCGTCCGCCGGAGTGGTGTACGTGATGGCGGCCGCGCGGGTCGTCAAGCAGTACGAGCGGGGAGTGGTGTTCCGGCTCGGCAGGCTCCGGCCGGAGGTGCGTGGGCCCGGTTTGACGATGATCGTGCCGTTCGTGGACAAGCTCCGCAAGGTCAACATGCAGATCGTGACGATGCCGGTGCCGGGCCAGGAGGGCATCACCCGGGACAACGTGACCGTGCGTGTGGACGCCGTCGTCTACTTCAAGGTGATCGGGCCGGCCGAAGCGGTCGTACGGGTCGAGGACTACCGGTTCGCGGTCGCGCAGATGGCGCAGACCTCGCTGCGGTCCATCATCGGCAAGAGCGAGCTGGACGATCTGCTGTCCGACCGGGAGAAGCTCAACCAGGGCCTGGAGCTGATGATCGACAGCCCGGCCGTGGAGTGGGGTGTCTCCATCGACCGGGTCGAGATCAAGGACGTGTCCCTGCCCGAGACCATGAAGCGCTCCATGGCCCGGCAGGCCGAGGCCGACCGGGAGCGGCGGGCCCGGGTCATCAACGCCGACGGCGAGCTCCAGGCGTCGAAGAAGCTCGCGGAGGCCGCGCAGCAGATGGCGGACACGCCCGCCGCGCTGCAACTGCGGCTGCTGCAGACGGTGGTGGCGGTGGCCGCCGAGAAGAACTCCACGCTCGTCCTGCCCTTTCCGGTGGAGCTGCTGCGGTTCCTGGAGAAGGCCCAGCAGCCGGTCCAACAGTCGGTCCCGCAGCCGGTCCAACAGTCGGTTCCGCAGTCGCCTCCCGTGACGCAGCAACCGGTGCAGGAGCAACTTCCGTCCACCGCCCCGCGCTTGGATGTGAGCCCCAGAGGGGCGAATTCAGGACAGGACTGAACCTCACTGGTCGGTGACTGGTTACTCGCACGTAGTGTTTGCGCCGCGAATCGGCCTGGGGCGACCGCGGGTGGTCAGGGCGACAGGGGGCGCGTCTGTCGCTCTACGCGCGTCCTGAAGTCGACCTTGTGCGCTCCCTGTGCGGTTCGGAAGAGTTGGCGCCCGTCAACCAGCCTTCCGGTCCGCCAGATTGCCCCAGCCTGCCGGGCCGACCCCCCACAGGAGGACGTGAGTTGAAGCACCGACGCATACCCGGGCGCCGTGCGGCCGTGGCAGGTGCGGGCATCGCCGCGCTGGTCGCCACGGGAGTCGCCTTCCAGAGTGCGAACGCCAGCGAGCCCGCCAAGGCCTCCGCACCCCGGACCCTGTCGGCCGTGGCGGCCGGAAACCTCGCCTCGACGCTCGGCAGGACCCTCGGCACCGACGCCGCGGGAACGTATTACGACGCGAACGCCAAGAGCCTCGTGGTGAACGTGCTCGACGAGACCGCCGCCAAGACGGTCGAGGCGGCCGGCGCCGAGGCCAGAGTCGTCGAGAACTCCCTCGCCGAGCTGAAGAGCGCCCGTACGACCCTCAAGGACGACGCGACCATCCCCGGCACCTCCTGGGTGACCGACCCGCGCACCAACCAGGTCGTCGTCACCGCCGACCGCACCGTCTCCGACGCCGAGTGGGCCAAGCTCGGCAAGGTCGTCGACGGACTCGGCTCCGTGGCGGAACTCAAGCGCAGCAAGGGGGAGTTCAAGCCCCTCATCGCCGGTGGCGACGCGATCACCGGGTCGGGCGGGCGCTGCTCGCTCGGCTTCAACGTGGTCAAGGGGGGCCGGCCGTACTTCATCACCGCGGGCCACTGCACCGAGGCCATCTCCACCTGGACGGACTCCAGCGGCGCCACGATCGGCCAGAACGAGCAGTCCAGCTTCCCGGACAACGACTTCGGCCTGGTCAAGTACACCGCGGACGTGGACCACCCGAGCGAGGTCGACCTCTACAACGGCTCCGCGCAGGCCATCACCAGGGCGGCCGACGCCACGGTCGGCGAGAAGGTGACCCGTAGCGGCTCGACCACCCAGGTGCACTCCGGCACGGTCACCGGACTGGACGCCACCGTGAACTACGGCAACGGCGACATCGTCAACGGCCTCATCCAGACCGACGTCTGCGCCGAGCCCGGCGACAGCGGAGGCTCGCTCTTCGACGGCGACGCCGCGATCGGCCTCACGTCCGGCGGCAGCGGCGACTGCACCTCGGGCGGCGAGACCTTCTTCCAGCCGGTCACCGAGGCGCTGTCGGCCTTCGGCGCCCAGATCGGCTGACGGCACCGGCCCGCCGAAGAAGCCGAACAAGCCGAAGAAGTCCCGCCCCGCGCGCGAGGGGCGGGACTTTCGCATGCACGGGCGTGGTCTGCGTTTGCGCAGGTGTTGCGTCCTGAACGCGTGAAGGAGTTGATAGTAGGGCGGCTTCCAATTGCGGTGCTGTGTGGAAGATGAAGGATTTATGGCCCTTCGGAGCCGCCCTGCGGGGGGAGGCTTCAAACCGCCTCATGCTGCGTTGGCTGAAGACCGTCGTGGTGAGCGATGAGGAAAAGGCGTCGTAAGAGGCGTCAGGTGGGGATCGGGAAGACGAACGCAAGTGAATCGCTGCTGACGTGTCGAAAGAAAACCAGACGACATCAAAACCGGGGTGTTACCTGAACTCCGGGATAAGCCTGGCGGGTGCCCGTTTATTGGTCAGGCGGTGTCCGGCATGCAGGCGACGTGAGTCCGGTCTGCGGCTTCCACATGGAACAGGAGAAGGCATTCCCCGATACTTCCCGCCCTCACGGGCCGGGAGAGAGGGAGCACCCCGGGCAGACGCAACTGTGAGGGGTTGAGTACCGACGCGGGGAGTGCCGGCGGACCGGCCCGTAGTAGTGACGAAGCCTCTGTAACGGGGGTGGAGCGAAGGGGCCGGGTCGTCCGTGGCTGTGTTGATCACATCAACCGGGCAGTGCCCGGGAGGAGTGCGATGAGCCAGTTGAAGTCATCGATCAAGCCGTTTGAGATTTCGAAGTGGGAAGTCAAGGAGGCGTGGGAGGAAGTCAGAGCAAACAAGGGCGCGCCGGGAGTGGACGGGCAGAGCATCGACGACTTCGAGAAGGACCTGAGGAATAATCTCTACAGGGTCTGGAACCGGATGTCGTCGGGCTCGTATATCCCTCCGCCGGTGCGCGCGGTGGAGATTCCCAAGCTGCACGGCGGTGGCACGAGAATGCTCGGTATTCCCGCCGTCGCTGACCGCGTGGCTCAGACCGTTGTGGCCCGGCATCTGATGCGGAGGGTGGATCCTGTTTTCCACCCGGACAGCTTCGGATATCGGCCGGGACGGTCCGCCTTGGACGCCGTGGAGAAATGCCGGGAACGCTGCTGGGGGCGAAGCTGGGTTGTCGAGTTCGACATCTCCAAGTTCTTCGACAGCGTGCCCTGGGACCTCCTGGTCAAGGCGGTGGAGGCTCACACCGATGCCGTCTGGGTGAAGTTGTACGTGCGGAGGTGGCTCGCCGCCCCGCTCGTCATGCCCGACGGCACCCTGCTGGAGCGGGACCGCGGGACCCCACAAGGGGCTCCGGTGTCTCCCGTCCTGGCGAACCTGTTCCTGCACTACGCGTTCGACACGTGGATGGCCCGGGAGTTCCCGACCGTCTGGTTCGAGCGTTACGCGGACGACGCCGTGCTGCACTGCGTCACCGAGCGCCAGGCCCTTCAGGTCCTGGACGCGCTCAGGAACAGGATGTCCGAGGTCGGGCTGCAGCTGCACCCGGCCAAGACCCGGATCGTCTACTGCAAGGACTCGCAGCGCCGGGGCTCGTACGAGCACACGGCGTTCACGTTCCTCGGGTACACGTTCCGGCCCAGGCGGAACCGGGACAAGCACGGCAGGCAGTCTGTCGGCTTCGCTCCGGGCATCAGCAGGGAAGCCCTGACGAGGATCGGGCGGACGGTGAGGTCTTGGAACCTGCACCGGCGGACCGGTCTGACCTTCCACGAGCTCGCCCGGCGGATCAATCCCATGGTGGCGGGCTGGATCAACTACTACAGCCGGTTCCGGTGGTGGGAGTTGGAACCCTTTGCGATGCGCATCAACGCCTACTTGGTGCGCTGGATCCAGAAGAAGTACAAGCGGCTCGTGGGCAAGAAGAAGGCTCTGGCCAAGCTGCGGGAGATCGCGAAGCGATACCCCCGCATGTTCGCGCACTGGCGCCTGTCTCCGACACAGTGCGCCGTGCTGGTCTGATGATCAGGACGACACGAGCCGTGTAAATCGAGAGGTTTACGCACGGTTCTGTGAGGGCCGGGGGGTGAGATTCCCCCCGGCTACTCGGCGGAGGGGTCCGAGCGGATGTCGTACACATGTTCGAGAAAGGAGGTATGGTGGGGGTGAGGTAGTTGGGAACTGATGTTCGAGAGCTGGTCGGGCTCACGAGTGCGGGAGGTGCGTGTGCCGGGCTTCACGCATCTGCACACCGTCTCCGGGTTCTCCCTGCGCTACGGCGCCTCGCACCCGGAGCGGCTGGCCGAGCGTGCCTCCGAGCGGGACATGGACGCCCTCGCCCTCACCGACCGCGACACCCTCGCCGGCACGGTCCGCTTCGCCAAGGCCTGCGCGAAGGCAGGCATCCGTCCGCTGTTCGGCGTGGATCTCGCGGTCGAGGAATCCGGGCCGGTACGAGAGCCGGTGCGAGAGAACGGGTCCGTACGACCGGAAAGGCGCCGCGCCCCGGTGCGTGGCGGTGCCTTCATCGACGAGTCGACACCCCGGGTCACCTTCCTGGCCCGGGACGGCGCCGCCGGCTGGGCCGATCTCTGCAGGCTCGTCACGGCGGCGCAGGCCGGCGAGGGGTCGCCGCTGCTGCCCCGGTCCGACAACCACGCCGACGGCCTGACCGTGCTGCTCGGACCCGCATCCGACGTCGGCCGCGCGCTCGCCGCGGGGCGCCCGGACCGCGCGGCCCGCCTCCTCGCCCCCTGGCGCGAGATCTACGGCGACGCCCTGCGCCTCGAGGCCGTCTGGCACGGCCGCCAGGGCACCGGCCCGGGCTCCCTGCGCCTGGCCGCCCGCACCGTCGGCTTCGCCGCCGAGCAGCGCGTACGCCCCGTGCTCAGCAATGCCGTCCGGTACGCCGATCCCGGCCAGGGCCCGGTCGCCGACGTCCTGGACGCCGCCCGCCGCCTGGTCCCGATCGACCCCGCCAGGGAGCTGGACTCCGGTGAGGCCTGGCTCAAGGGCCCCGACGCCATGCTCGAAGCGGCGGAACGGATCGTCGAGGCCGCGGGCTACCGGCGCGACACCGCCCACCGCCTGCTGGAGCAGACCCGGGCCACCGCCGCCGCCTGCCTGGTCGACCCCGAGGACGACCTCGGCATCGGCACCGTCCACTTCCCCGAGCCGCACCTCGTCGGCGCCGGCCGCCGCACCGCCCAGCGGGCGCTCGCCTCACGGGCGGCGGCCGGGATGGTGCTGCGCGGCTACGACACCCGGCGCGCCTACTGGGAGCGGATGCACCAGGAGCTGGACATCATCGCCCACCACGGCTTCGCCTCCTACTTCCTGACGGTCGCCCAGGTCGTCGACGACGTACGGGACATGGGCATCCGGGTCGCCGCGCGCGGCTCCGGCGCGGGCTCCCTCGTCAACCACCTCCTCGGCATCGCGCACGCCGACCCCGTCGAACACGGGCTGCTGATGGAGCGCTTCCTGTCCAAGCGCCGACCGGTCCTGCCCGACATCGACATCGACGTGGAGTCCGCGCGCCGCCTGGAGGTCTACCGTGCGATCATCGGCCGCTTCGGCGCCGAACGGGTCGCGACGGTCGCCATGCCGGAGACGTACCGGGTGCGGCACGCCGTCCGCGACGTCGGGGCCGCGCTCTCCATGGACCCCGCCGAGATCGACCGCATCGCCAAGTCCTTCCCGCACATCCGCGCCCGCGACGCCCGCGCGGCGCTGGAGGAGTTGCCCGAACTCAGGGAACTGGCGGGGGAGAAGCAGAAGTACGGAAAGTTCTGGGAGCTGGTCGAGGCCCTCGACGCCCTCCCGCGCGGAGTCGCCATGCACCCCTGCGGAGTGCTTCTCTCCGACGCCTCGCTCCTGGCCCGTACGCCGGTCATGCCGACCAGCGGCGAGGGGTTTCCCATGTCCCAGTTCGACAAGGACGACGTCGAGGACCTCGGGCTGCTCAAGCTCGACGTGCTCGGGGTGCGGATGCAGTCGGCGATGGCGCACGCGGTCGCGGAGGTGGAGCGGGCGACGGGGGAGCGAATCGACCTGGACTCCGTGGCACCGGGCGACCCGGCGACATATCGACTCATCCGCTCCACCGAGACGCTGGGCTGCTTCCAGATCGAGTCGCCGGGCCAGCGGGACCTGGTCGGACGGCTCCAGCCGGCCACCTTCCACGATCTGGTCGTCGACATCTCGCTCTTCCGGCCCGGTCCGGTCGCCGCCGACATGGTGCGGCCGTTCATCGAGGCACGGCACGGGCGGGCGCCGATCCGGTATCCGCACCCGGACCTGGAAGGGCCGCTGAAGGAGACGTACGGAGTCGTCGTCTTCCATGAGCAGATCATCGACATCGTCGACATCATGACCGGCTGCGGGCGCGGCGAGGCGGACCGGGTGCGGCGCGGGTTGTCCGATCCGGAGTCGCAGGGGCGGATCCGGTTCTGGTTCGCGCAGCACGCGGCCGCGAACGGATACGACGCGGAGACGATCCGGCGGACCTGGGAGATCGTCGAGGCCTTCGGCAGCTACGGCTTCTGCAAGGCGCATGCCGTCGCCTTCGCCGTACCGACGTACCAGTCGGCGTGGCTGAAGGCGCACCGCCCGGCCGCCTTCTACGCCGGACTGCTCACGCACGACCCCGGGATGTATCCGAAGCGACTGCTGCTGGCGGACGCGCGGCGGCGCGGGGTGCCGATCCTGCCGTTGGACGTGAACAAGTCGGCGGTCGCACACACTATCGAACTGGTGTCTGAATCGTCGTCGGGATCCAAAGAATGGGGACTCCGGCTGGCCCTCTCCGACGTGCACGGCATCAGCGAGACCGAGGCGGCCCGGATCGCGGACGGGCAGCCGTACGCCTCGCTGCTCGACTTCTGGGAGCGGGCCCGGCCGAGCCGTCCGCTGGCCGGGCGGCTCGCCCAGGTGGGCGCGTTGGACGCGTTCGGCGCCAACCGTCGTGATCTGCAACTGCACCTGACCGAGCTGCACCGGGGCGGGCGGGGTGCGGGCGGCGGTCAACTCCCGCTGGCAGGGGGACGGAAGACCGCCCCGGCCGGGCTGCCGGACCTGTCCGACGCGGAGCGGCTCAGCGCCGAGCTGGGCGTGCTGTCCATGGACGCCTCGCGCAACCTGATGGACGACCATCGCGCGTTCCTCGACGAGCTGGGCGTGGTGTCGGCGCGACGGCTGCGCGATGCGCGGCACGGTGAGACGGTCCTGGTCGCGGGCGCCAAGGCGGCGACCCAGACCCCGCCGATCCGGTCCGGCAAGCGGGTCATCTTCAGCACGCTGGACGACGGCACGGGCCTGGTCGACCTCGCCTTCTTCGACGACTCCCACGACGCCTGCGCCCACACCGTCTTCCACTCCTGGCTGCTGCTGGTGCGCGGGGTGGTGCAGCGGCGCGGCCCGCGCAGCCTCAGCGTGGTGGGCGCCGTCGCCTGGAACCTCGCCGAACTGGTCGAACTGCGCGCCGAGGGCGGCCTCGACGTGGTCGCGGCGCGGCTGGCGGCACCTGCGCCTCACCAGGCGGAGGCCGATCCGGCGCAGGGCCGGACGATCCGGATGCCCACGGGGTACGAGATGCACCCCTGGGCCGATCTGCGTCCCGCGGGCGAAGGCCCGGCGGGTGGAAAGAAGTTGTGGCACCAGAGTCCGGGGAGTGCGGGATGACCATCCTCTGCGTACGTTTCCAGCTGCCTCCGATGTACGAGGCGGCCCTGCCTCAGCTGCTCGGGCTCCTCGAGGAGTTCACACCCGTCGTCGAGGCGCTGCCCCCGGACGGGGCGCTCGTCGATCTGCGGGGCGCGGAACGGTACTTCGGGCGCGGCGCCGTCGAGCTGGCGTCGGTGATCCGGGTCCGCGCCCTCGTCCACTACGGCGTCGACTGCGTGACCGGCGCCGGCCCGGGACCGATGCTGGCCCGGATGGCGCTGGCCGAGGCAGCTCCCGGGGTGACGTGCGCGGTCCCCGGCGATCCGGAGGCCGTCGCGGAGTTCCTCGCCGAGCGGCCCGTCGCCGCGCTGCCCGGCGTCGGCACCGCGACCGCCCGCACCCTGTGCGAGTACGGCCTCGACACCCTCGGCCGGGTAGCCGCCGCACCTCTGTCCACGCTCCAGCGTCTGGTGGGCGCCAAGGCCGGCCGCGAGCTGCACGAGAAGGCGAACGGCGTCGACCGCGGCCGGGTCGTACCGAACGCCGTCTCCCGCTCTCTCGTCGCCGAACGCCCCTTCGACCGCGACGAGTCGGACCCGGACCGGCACCGCCGCGCGCTGCTCTCGGCCGCTGGGGAACTGGGCGCCCGGCTGCGCGCCCTGGACAAGGTGTGCCGCACCCTCACCCTCACCGTGCGCTACGCCGACCTCCGCCGCTCTCGAACAGGCTCGAGCGGGGGGACCCCCATGTCGACGATCCGCAGCCGCACCCTCGAGGAGCCGACCGCGCACTCCGCCGCGCTGACGAAGGCGGCGTACGGCATGTATGAGGCGCTCGGCCTCCAGCGGGCCCGCGTCCGTGCGATCGCCCTGCGCGCGGAGGGCCTCGGCCCCGCCGAACAGGCCTCCTACCAGCTCACCTTCGACCCCGTCGACGAGAAGGTCCGCCGCATCGAGGAGGTCGCGGACCGCGCGCGGGCGAAGTTCGGGCCGAGGGCGGTGATGCCGGGGACGCTGGCCGCGTAGGACTCAGCGTGCCCACGGGGGAGCGATCCGCGTGCCGTCGGCCAGCTCCGCCTCCAGGCCGATGGACGTGGTGACCCAGGAGACCGCGGTCCGGTCGGCCGGGTTCTCGACGGCGAGGGTCGCCCCGGGGTTGATGATCACCGTGTCGCCGGCGGTGACGCGGTCGGTGCGGCCGTCGAGCGTGATCAGGAGCTCGCCGTCGAGCAGATGGAAGATCTCCTCCCGGTTGACGGTGTGCGCGGGAGCCTTGGTCCCGGGCGGGATCTCGCCCCGCCAGGCGCACAGCTCCTTGCTGCCGGTGAGGGGAGTGGCGTACGAGACGAAACGGGCGCCGTGCATCTCGTGGGTGACGGCTTCGGACGAGCGGATGACAGGCATACGGGTGCCTCTCGCGAAGATGGTCAAGTAGGTTGACCATATGGTCAAGCGACTTGACCAATTCGTCAAGGGTGTTTCAATGCGGCGTGCAGAACTCCGAGGCCCTCGCCCTGACCGCCGCCCTGCTCGCCACCGCGGGCGACCTGACCAAGCGCATCAACGACGGTGTCGTCGCCCGCGGATTCGAGGTGCGGCCCGCGCACGGTTTCGCCTTCGCCCGGCTCGCTCCGGACGGCGCGACGGTCACCGAGCTCGCCGCCCATCTCGGGGTGACGAAGCAGGCCGCGAGTCAGCTCGTCGACGAGATCGTGCGCAAGGGGTACGCCGAGCGGCGGCCGCATCCCGAGGACGCGCGGGCCCGGCTCGTCATGCTGACCGAGCGCGGGTGGGCCTGTACCCGCGCGGCGGAGGAGGCGGCCGCCGAGGTCGTGGCGAGGTGGGTCGAGCTGCTCGGGGAGGGTGAAGTGGGCGTGTTGTGGGACCACTTGGCGCGCATCGCGCCCTACGGTCGCATCAGGCCCGCCTGGTGATGCTTTGTCCGTCCCGCCCCGACCTTGCCAGTTATCACTGGAAGTTTTTACTGACGCGTAACTTCACACCTCAGCTACTCGCCCGTAACTTGACGAATGAACAGCATCCTCGTGATCCGGATCACAGGGCGTAAGGCCGTCGCAACTCCCTTGAGCCGCAAGGAGATCACACGATGCTGCCCTGGAAGCGAGTGCTCAGACCGCTGGTCGCGCTGCTGCTGACCGCCGCGGTCGCCGCCGTCCCCGCCACCGCCGCCCACGCGGCCGCCGCGGCCCCGACCTCGTCAAGTGGCTGGAACGACTACTCCTGCAAGCCGTCCGCCACCCACCCCCGCCCCGTCGTCCTGGTCCACGGCACCCTCGCCAACTCCGTCGACAACTGGCTGTCCCTCGCCCCGTACCTCGAGGACCGCGACTACTGCGTCTTCTCCCTCGACTACGGCGAGCTGCCGGGCGTCCCCGTCTTCCACGGCCTCGGTCCCATCGACAAGTCGGCCGAGCAGCTGTCCGCCTTCGTCGACAAGGTGCTCGCCGCGACCGGCGCCGCCAAGGCCGACCTCGTCGGCCACTCGCAGGGCGGCATGATGCCCCGCTACTACCTGAAGTTCCTCGGCGGAGCCGCCAAGGTGAACGCCCTCGTCGGCATCGCACCCAACAACCACGGCACCACCCTCAGCGGGCTCACCAACCTGCTGCCGTACTTCCCGGGCGCCGAGGACCTGCTCACCCTGGCCACCCCCGCGCTCGCCCAGCAGGTCGTCGGGTCCGACTTCATGACCAAACTCAACGCGGGCGGCGACACCGTGCCCGGCGTCCACTACACGGTCATCGCCAGCAAGTACGACGAGGTCGTCACCCCGTATCGAACCCAGTTCCTGAGCGGGTCCGACGTGAAGAACGTCCTGATCCAGGACCTGTGCCCGCTCGACCTGTCCGAGCACGCACTCCTCGGACTGACCGACCGGATCGCCTTCCACGAGGTGGCGAACGCTCTCGACCCGGCGCACGCCACCGCGACCACCTGTGCGTCGGTGCTGAGCTGACCACCGCCGGGGCCTGTCCGGCCTGAGCCGCCGGTCAGGCCCCGGAGTCTCATTCGCTGCCGCCGCCCGTCGCACGCCGCCGCACCGACGCGAACAGCGTCGCCGCCCCGAGCGCCAGCGCGGCCGCGCCGCCGACGGCGAGATACGGGGTGCTGCCGTCACCGCCGGTCTCGGCCAGGTTCTCGGTCGCGCCCGCCGCCTTCGGCTCATTGGCGGCGACGGCCTTCGCGGTCGGTTCCGTGCTCGGCTCCGCGGACGTACTGGCGTCGTCGTCCCCATGGCCGTGGTGCTCGATCGTCGACTTGTCGGCACCGTCCTCGATCTGCTGCTCGGAGGGCGCGGAGGCGGCGGCCGGGGCTTCCGTGGAGCCGCTGGACCCGCTGGAGCCGCCGCCGAAGGTGACGTCCGAGCAGGAGTAGAACGCCTCCGGGCTGTCCGAGCGCTGCCAGATCGCATACAGCAGCTGCCTGCCGGAGCGCTCGGGAAGCGTGCCGGAGAACGTGTAGAAGCCGCCCGAGGCCACCGGGTCCGTGGCCGTCGCCACCGGGTGCTCCAGGTCCAGATCGGACCAGGCCAGCGGCTGCGCGGGGTCGTAGCCGGACTTGGTCAGGTAGACCTTGAAGGTGCCCTTGTGCTGGGCGGTCACGCGGTACTTGAAGGTGTACGAGCCACTGCTCACGCCGGTCGCCGGCCAGTCGGCGCGGGCCAGATCGAGGCCCTTGAACTCCTCGTCGGCGGCACTGCACAGCTTGCCGTCCGGGATGAGCGCCTGGTGCCGCCCGTTCGCGTCGCCGATCCGGATACCGTTCCAGTCGTAGAGCGCCTGTGTGCCGCCGGCCGCGACCGCCGCCTTGCAGGCTGCCGACTTCGGGCTCTCGGGGCCCTCCGCGTAGCACTGCGAGACCCGGCTGTCGGGGTCGCCCATCGAGCCGTGCGCGGCCGCGGGGACGGCGGCGAGGGCGGTCAGGGCGAGCGGGGCGGTGCCCAGCGTGGCGGCGACGGCGAGCTTGCGGCGGCGAGCGGGTATGCGGGAACTCCTCGAAACGATCCTTGGGGCGGGCCGGATCCCATGGGGGTGATCGACAAGCTAGCCGCAAGCAACCGTGAAATCGCCTGCTGGAGGCGGTCGACGGAGATCCTTATGGTCGCTTTAAGGCCGGGCTAACTGAGCGATCAGAAAGGCGGTTCGAGGGGCGTGGCGCGGCACGGAGTCGGGGGACAGGGAACACCGTCAACTCGGCACCGGCGGACTGTGGATCAGCGAGATCATCCAACGCCCCGGAGTCTCCACGAGGACAGAACCGGATACCGTGCGCGCATGACCGACGACGCGATCCGCCCGGCCGTAGCCGCCGAGGTCCCCGCCGTGAAGGCCGTGACCGACACGGCGTACCACCGCTACATCGAGCGCATCGGCGTCGTGCCGCAGCCCATGGAGGCGGACCACGCGGCGAACGTGGCCGCGGGGCGCGTGTTCGTCGCGGGCGAGCCCGGGACCGGGAGGGTGATCGGCCTCGTCGTGCTGGAGGCGTACGAGGACCATCTCTTCCTCGACAGCATCGCCGTCCACCCCGACGCACACGGCGAGGGGGTGGGGCGGCGGCTGCTGGCGTTCGTGGAGGCACGCGCGCGTGCGCTGGGTCTGCCCGAAATCAGGCTGTACACCAACGCGATGATGTGGGAGAACCAGAAGATCTACCCGAAGTTCGGATACGAGGTCGTGGAACGCCGCGTCGACGGGCCCTACGACCGCATCCACTACCGCAAACGACTGGTCTGACCGGCGCAGGCGGCCGGTCCGGTCAGCCGTCCGGCCACCAGGTGCGTGCGATGTCCTTGCGGACCTCGGGCCGCCCGGCGGGACGCTCGTCGGTCTCCTCGCGGACCCGGCGGGCGTCCGTCTTCTTCAGGGGCTTCTGCACTGTCATGCGGCGCATGGCTGCCTCCTTCGAGCGCCTACCGAGTTCCGTGTTCTCACGGAGGTAGACCCTTTCGGCGAGAGTTCCTCATCGGAGGCCGTCTGTCAGTGGCCGGAGTCACGATTCGATTGTCAGTGGTGGGTGTCACGCTTGCCGCATGACGGATGAGATCGCTGACTTCACGACTACGACCTCGGCAAACGTGGACTGGGACGCGGAGGCCGCCGCGTTCGACGACGAGCCGGATCACGGGCTGCGGGATCCGGAGGTGCGCTCGGCCTGGGCGCGACGGCTGCGCGCCTGGCTGCCCGAGCGGGCGGGCGACCTGCTCGACCTCGGCTGCGGAACCGGCAGCCTGTCGCTCCTCGCGGCCGAGCAGGGACACCACGTCACCGGCGTCGACCGGTCCCCGGTCATGGTCGCCCTCGCCCGCGAGAAGCTCGCCGGACGTGACGCCGCGTTCCTCGTCGGTGACGCGGCGGCACCGCCGGTGGGCGAGCAGCGCTTCGACACCGTGCTCGTACGGCATGTGCTGTGGGCCCTGCCCGACCCGGGCCGTGCCCTGCGGCACTGGCGGGACCTGCTGCGCCCCGGTGGCCGGCTCGTGCTGGTCGAGGGAGTGTGGGGCACCCTCAGCCCGGTCGGCATACCCGCCGACCGGCTCACGGCCCTCGTGACGCCTCTGGCCGAGGAGGTGCGCCTGGAGCGACTGTCGGACGAGGCGCTGCTATGGGGGAAGGACGTGGCGGACGAGCGGTACGCGGTGGTGGCCCTGACGTGAGCCGGGCGGACCCTGGGGCGTGTCTCGCCCTAGGTGAGCAGCTCGTCGAAGCCACCCTCGCGGGCCAGCCGCTCCAGCTGGTCGAGGGCGGCCACGGCGGCGGACGCGGCCTCCGGGTCCTTCTCCGTGAGGCCGCTCTCCTCGAACTCGTCCTCGTCCAGCCGTCGTACGTCGCTGCCGTCGGCGGAGCGCCACAGGTCCAGGTCGAGGTCCTCGACGACGAGTTCGGTGCCGGAGAGGGTCGCCGGGCGGGCGATGTCGCAGTACCAGCCCTTGAGCGTGCCCGCGGGGCCACGCACCTCCATCACCGCGTACCAGCGGTCCCGCCAGTAGTACTCCGTGAAGACGTCGCCCGGTTCGAAGCGCACGAAGCCGAAGTCGCGCACGGCACCGCCCGCGAAGGGCGCGCGCACGACGATCCGGGTGCCGTCGTCCTGGAGCAGCTCCGCGGGGTAACGGATCTTCGTCCGGCCGCCCTTGACGAGGACGACGTCCACCGAGCGGGCCGGGTCAGCCGAGTTCGCGGACATAGCGCACCTCCGTCCCGCAGATCTCGTACCCGAACCACTTGTTGATCGCGAGCATCGGGCCGTTGCCGGCGTCGTTGCCCGTGAACGCCTCCGTGTACCCGGCCGCGCGGGCGCGGTGCAGGGAGGCGGTCTTGGCGAGCTTGGCCAGTCCCCGGCCGCGGTAGGCGCGGGCGGTGCCGGTCATGGCGCTGGCGTAGCGGGTGCCGCGGTCCGTGTGGGCCGCGCTGAAGGCGGCGGGGCGGCCGTCGACGACCACGACCGCGGTCACGTCATGGTCGAGGAGCGGGTGCTTCCAATTCTCCTCGACCCAGGTCTCGTAGTCGGTGAACTCGGTGTCGAGGTCGCTGGGTTCGTCCAAGGTCGTCTCCGCGTCCAGCTCGAACAGCGGGCGCGGGTCGTCCGCGAAGTCGGCGGCGGTGCGCAGCTCGACGCCGGGCGGCGGGTCCTGGAGCGGTGGCAGGGTGCCGTTCGCCAGGTCCAGCCGGAGGAAGTGGGCCGAGCGGCTCGCGCGGTAGCCGTGCCGCTCGGCGAACGCGCGGTTGGCAGGCTCGTCGAGGACCCAGGAGAACAGCCTGGTCGCGCCCTGCGCGGCCAGATACTCCTCGGCGGCGCGGACGAGGAGCCCGCCGGCGCCGCGGCGTACCCGGTCCGGGTGCACGTAGACGTTGAGGAAGCCCTGGCCCGGCTCCGGGCTGTCGTGGGCGAGGCCGAGCTGGGCCGTGCCGATCATCTCGCCGTCCTCCTCCGCGACGAGGCACCGGAAGCGGGCGTCCGGGTGGGTGTGGACGAGCCGGTGGACGACAGCGTCCGGGGTCCACAGGATGAACGGGAGGGCAAGATGGCGGACATGGGCGAAGGCCTCGATGTCGGGGCGGACGTCGGGACGCAGGTCGCGCACGATCACAGTCATGCAGCCGCACGCTACGGGGTACCTGCGCCGGGACGCCTCTCATTTTCGGGCGGGGCACGGGCGGGGCACGGGCGCGTGCGGGACAATCACCCCGTGACCTTGAAGATCGACATCGATGACAGTGCCCCGCCGTACGAGCAGGTACGGACGCAGATCTCCGCGCAGGCGCGGTCGGGGGTGCTGCCGGTGGGGTACCGGCTGCCGACCGTGCGCGGACTGGCCGAGTCGCTGGGCCTCGCGGTGAACACGGTGGCCAAGGCGTACCGGGCGCTGGAGGCGGACGGGGTGATCGAGACACGCGGGCGGCACGGCACCTATGTCGCGGCGGCCGGCGCGGCCGCGGAGCGGGAACTGGCGGCGGCCGCGCAGGCCTACGTGGAGCGGGCCCGGCGGCTCGGACTCACGGAGGCGGACGCGCTGGCGGCCGTCCGCGACGCCCTGCGGGCGGCGTACGAGAGCTAGGGAGTTCAGTGGCGGGCATCCTGACGCACGCCCTCCGGCGTACGCGTCGGCGTCAGCCCCGTCGCCCTCGCCGCCCGTGCGAAGACCCCCGCGTCCTCGACCGCCGCCCCGCCCGGGTCGTTGTTGAAGTACGCGTACACGTCCCGGCCGTCGGACCACGTGTCGGCGATGCGCTGGACCCATGTCGACAGGGCCTGGCGGCCGTAGCGGGGCCAGGGCAGGGCGCGGCCGTGGTGGAAGCGGACATAGCCCCAGTCGGTGGTGCGCCACAGCGGGGTGACCGGCCGGGACCCCGCGTCGGCCCAGCACAGGGCCGCGCCCCGGGACTCCAGCACCTCGCGCACCTCGGGCGTCCACCACGAGTCGTGGCGGGGCTCGACCGCGATCCGCGTGCCCTTCGCGAAGCAGGCGAGGCATCTGTCCAGCAGCCCCGGATCGGCGCGCAGGTTCGGCGGCAGCTGGAGGAGGACCGGGCCGAGGCGGCCGCCGAGGCCCGCCGCGTGGGTCATCAGGCGGTCGACCGGCTCCTCGGGGTCCCGCAGCCGCTTGATGTGGGTGAGATAGCGGCTCGCCTTGACCGCGACCACGAAGTCCGCGGGTACCCGGTCGCGCCAGCTCTCGAAGGTCTCGCGGCTCGGCAGTCGGTAGAAGGCGTTGTTGATCTCCACCGTGGCGAAGTGCGTCGTGTACTCCTCCAGCCACAGCCGCAGGGGCACGTCGGCCGGGTAGAGCACGTCGCGCCAGTCCCGGTACTGCCAGCCCGACGTGCCCACGAACAGGGTCATACCCCCATGAAAACACTCAGGGCGCCAGAGGTGGTCGCTGAGCTGTCGCCGGAGATGTCGCTAGAGATAGAGCCCCGCATCCGCCGCGTCCCGCGGCTCCGGCACCGAGGTCGGTGACGTCCCCCGCCGCAGCGCGTACAGCTCCGCCAGCGTCGCCCCGTCCCGGCCGACCCCTTCCTCCGTGCCCAGCCAGTTCACCGCCTCCGCGCGGGTCAGCGCGCCGACCTCGATACGGGCCAGACAGCGGCCGGGGCGGACGACGGCCGGGTGGAGACGTTCCAGGTCCTCGTTGGTCGTGACGCCGACCAGGACGTTGCGGCCCTGGCCGAGCAGGCCGTCGGTCAGGTTGAGCAGGCGGGACAGGGCCTGGCCTGCAGTGTGCTTGGCCTCGCCGCGGATCAGTTCGTCGCAGTCCTCCAGGAGCAGCAGTCGCCAGCGCCCCTTGCCCGCCGAGTCCTCCTCGCCGATCGCGATGTCCATGAGATAGCCGACGTCACTGAAGAGCCGCTCCGGGTCCAGGACGCAGTCCACCTGGCACCAGTCCCGCCAGGAACGCGCCAGCGTGCGCAGCGCCGAGGTCTTGCCGGTGCCGGGCGGTCCGTGCAGCAGGAGCAGCCGGCCGGCGATGTCCTCGGGGGTCGTCTTCATCAGGCGGTCCATCGCGTCGGCCACCGGTGCCGTGTAGTTGGCCCGCACCTCGTCCCACGTGCCCGCCGAGATCTGCCGGGTGGTGCGGTGCGGGCCCCGTCTAGGGGACACGTACCAGAAGCCCATCGTCACGTTCTCCGGCTGCGGTTCGGGCTCGTCCGTCGCGCCGTCCGTGGCCTGGTCCAGGACCTTCGCCGCGAGCTCGGCGCTGGTCGCCGTGACCGTGACGTCGGCGCCCCGGTTCCAGCGGGAGACGAGGAGTGTCCAGCCGTCGCCCTCGGCCAGCGTCGCGCTGCGGTCGTCGTCGCGGGCGATGCGCAGTACGCGGGCGTCCGGCGGCAGCAGCGACGCGCCGGACCGTACGCGGTCGATGTTCGAGGCGTGCGAGAACGGCTGCTCGCCCGTCGCGAAGCGGCCGAGGAACAGCGCGTCGACGACGTCGGACGGGGAGTCGGAGTCGTCGACGGTGAGCCGGATCGGCAGAGCGTCGTGTGGGTTCGCGGACATGCCGCCATGATCCGGCACACGGGCGCCGAGTGCACCCGGTTTCCGCGGTGCGCGTCGAAGTGTCGGCTGCGTTCCCCACTTCCGGTGTGTCCCTTCTGCGCCCCTTCTTCGCCCCTCTGTATCTCCTCCGTCCTGTTACAAGGGTGTGCCATGCCAACACCTGCCCGTACGCCCGTTCCCGCCGTTACTGTTGCCCTTGATGGGACGTCATGGGTGGAATTCGGGGGCACTGCGGTGGCGACTCACCGCGCTGCTCGGCGTGGGCGTGGCCGCACTTGCTCTGATCGTGACCCTGATCAACACGCTGCCCGGGGGCGGCGGCACCACCGCGGGCACCACGCCCGACGGCGGCGAGGTGCACGGCACTCCCGCCACCCCGAAGGAGGTGGCGAAACCCGAGGTGGGCTGGGGCTTCACGCACACCCAGTTCAGCGCCGACGAGGGCAGCGGCGCCGCCACCCGGCGGGTCGAGGGGCTGCTGTCGGCGGACGGGGGCCTGCCGCAGAACCAGGCCATCATGGGCTGGGGCGCCGACAACCCCGAGCCGGTGAAGGGGCGTTACGACTTCGGCGCGCTGGACCGCCGTATCGACTTCGTGCGGGACTCCGGCGGCACCCCGGTCATCACCCTGTGCTGCTCACCGGACTGGATGAAGGGCGGCAAGGCCGGCACCGGCAACACCGACTGGAGCCAGTCCGCCCTGGAGACCGCCCCGCGGCCCGAGCACTACGCGGACTTCGCGGCGCTCGCCGCGACCGTCGCCAAGCGCTACCCGGACGTACGCCACTTCATCGTCTGGAACGAGTTCAAGGGCTTCTGGAACAACGCCGAGGGCCGCTGGGACTACGAGGGGTACACACAGCTGTACAACCTCGTCTACAAGGCCCTGAAGAAGGTCGACAAGAACATCATGGTCGGCGGCCCGTACCTGGTGATGGACAGCGTGGACCCGCGCGCGGAAGAGGCCTCGACGACCTTCAAGGGCAAGTGGGGCGCCATGGACCAGCGGGTCCTCGACGCCTTCGACTACTGGAACAAGAACAAGGCCGGCGCGGACTTCGTCGTCGTCGACGGCTCCAGTTACACCAAGGACGACGACCTGCTGCCGGACGAGTTCGGCGCCACCGACAAGTTCACCGCCGTCGGTGAGTGGGTACGGCGGCAGACCGGCGGTCTGCCCCTGTGGTGGGCGGAGTACTACGTCGAACCCGCCGACGGCAACGACGACCGCAAGGGCTGGTCCGAGACCCGCCGCCTCGCCGTGCAGGCCGCCGGCATGATCGCGATGGTCAGGGGCGGCGCGTCCTCCGGCTTCTACTGGAACCCGGAGGAGGAGAAGGGCACCGACTGCCCGGGCTGCCTTTGGACACCGACCAGCACCGGGGGCGGCGGCGGGAAACTGCCCATGTACGACCTGGTCTCCCGGTTCGGTGAGGCGTTCGGGCCGGGCACGAAGTACGCGACCGTGCCCGTCGCCCCGGACGACGTACCCAACGTCCGGGTCCTCGCCACCGACAAGGTCGTCCTGGTGGTCAACATCCTCGACCGGCCGATCAGCGCGCAGATCGACGGCAAACGGTTCGAGATGCAGGCGTACGAGGTGAAGTGGCTCACCAGATGAGCTCGGTGAGCCACCTCACCCGCACGCGCCTCACTTCATGGTCAGGAACCGCTGCACCAGCGCCGCGAACAGTACCGCCAGCAGCGGTAGCGCGAACCAGAAGCTGCTCTGCAGCCACCGCAGCCGCCGCACGCTCGGCCGCATCGCGACCCGGACCACCTCGCGCGCGGCCAGCAGCATGATCAGCGCGACGGCCGCCAGCGCCCCGACGACCGACCAGGGCGTCCAGGTGATCTGCGGGCCGATCGGACCGGGCTCGGCCTTGGGCACCTTGCCCGCCGGCTGTTTGCGCAGCGCGTACATGGTCACGTCGTCGTTGACGAGGACCTTCTTCAGCTCCTGCCGCTGGTCCAGGTTCTCCAGCAGCCGCGGCTCCCAGGTCGCCGAGTAGCCCACGTCCAGCTGGAGGTAGACGACCTGGCTGCGGTTGACCATCAGGTACGAGTGGGGGCCCGCGTCCTTCAGCGCCTTGACCAGGCCCGACACCAGCACCGGGTCGCTGGGCGCCAGCGTCGGCACGTACTGCACCTTCTCCATGTCCTTCGCGCCCCACGGCATCGCGGGCGTCACGTTGTTCACGGTGTCATTGCTCAGCCACAGCAGGCGCACGGTCGGGTCGTCGTGGGCGTAGACGTAGTCCATGGCGGTGACCTCGCCGGGCCGGATCCGCTCGAACGGCTCGTTGCCCCAACGGGCCACCAGGAAGCCGCCCATGAGGATCAGGCCCGCCAGGAGCGCGGCCATCGGGGCGAGGCTCATCCGGTCCTTGTCGCGTTCCTCGGCGGTGATCCCGGTACGCGGGAACAGCGCGAGTCCGGCGAGCAGGGCGGCGCCCGGCAGAGCGAACATGAAGACGCGCAGCGCCATCTCGCCGCCGTAGGACTGCATGCCGAAGCCCAGGAACGGGACGAACGTGAGGACGATCAGCGACCGCTCGCGGTACTTGTGGTAACGCCGCCGCCACCAGCCCCAGCAGGCGAACGCCATCACTCCGCCGGCCAGCAGCACGCGCGTGTAGAGCACGAGTTTGTGGGTGGAACTACCGCCCTGGATACGGCCGGAGACGGAGGTCGAGACATTGCTGCCGACGCCGCCGACCCCGCCGAACAGCTCGTCGAAGTGCCCGGACCAGTACGGCTCGGCCATGAAGCCCACCCACACCGCCACGATCACGGCGAACAGCAGGGGCAGGCCGCGCAGTTCGGAGCGGCCGAGCAGGACCAGGACCGCCAGTACGCCCAGCATCACGAACGGGGTGAGCTGGTGGGCCGGGACGCTCGCCGCGAACAGGCCGATCAGCACGCCGAGCAGGACCGCCTGTTGGCGACGGTTGGCCGGCTCGACCTCCGCCTCGCCGGGCCGCCGCTTCGTCCAGAGCACGCGCGGGGCGCGGAACCAGACGAGCAGGATCGCCACGAAGGCCAGGTAGAGGAGGTAGGTGAAGCCCTGCGGGGAGAAGTAGTCCTGGCCGACCCAGCCGCTGAGCACGAAGATCCAGATGCCGGTCCACTTGGCGCGCCAGCTCGCCCGCATCGAGCGCACCAGCAGGAACATCGGTGCCAGGTAGAGGAGTTGGATGGCCAGCGGCCACCAGCGGATCAGCTCGGTGTAGTCGGTGACCCCGCACGCCTTCAGTACGAACGTGGCCGCCGCGAAGAAGCCCGGCCAGCTCCAGCGCGCGTCCAGGTCGGGCACGGCCGAACCGGTCCGGTCGATGTAGTCGAGGAAGCCCAGGTGTTGCCAGGCGGTCGCGAACCGCGGCTCGGTCTCGATCACTGTGGGCAACGCGTGCAGCGAGACGACCGTCGCGAGCAGCGTGACCAGCAGCAGCCCCTTGTGCTCGCGGCCCAGCCACAGCAGCGCGGCGAAGACCCCGATCAGCAGCGCGGCGCCGATCAGTGTCGGCAGCGGCAGGACCGAGATCAGCCCGAGCCCGCCCATCTCGTCGAGGTCGGTCTCGCCGAGGCGCAGCGCGGGCACCCAGTAGAGCAGCAGCGCGGCGGCCAGCAGACAGCCGAGGACCAGACCGATGCGGGTCGGCAGCAGGCGCTCGCGCCAGGAGCGCGGCGCGTCGGGTTCACGTACGGACGGATCCTCGGGCACGGGGGGATCTTCCCGTA
This sequence comes from Streptomyces sp. NPDC001315, assembly GCF_042896175.1. Classification (NCBI taxonomy): domain Bacteria; kingdom Bacillati; phylum Actinomycetota; class Actinomycetes; order Kitasatosporales; family Streptomycetaceae; genus Streptomyces; species Streptomyces sp. NPDC001315. Next base: position 85,298 of record NZ_JBIAWZ010000007.1, read on the forward strand.
CGGGCGGATCCTGCCGTACCGGAAGATCCCGTCGTACGAGTGATGCCTGCGCCTGCCGTACGACCGACCGGTCCGCCTCCGAGGCCTCGTCGAGTTCACGGTCCAGTTCGTCGAAGCCCGCTTCGAAGTCCGCCCCGAACGGGGCGTCGATCTCCGTCTCCTTCCGGAGCGAGGCCGCGGCCGGGCCGGGCGACGCCTCCGACCCCGGCTGCCGCTCCAGCGCCCGGGTCGGCCGGTCGGTGCCGACCGCGGGTGTGCCGGCGGGCGGGGTGCCCGGGCCCGGGCGGACGTCGGGCCGGCGCTCCTGGTGGTCGAAGTCGACGTGGATGCCGAGGGCGAGGGTGTCGGAGTCCAGCGCCCAGGCGGGCCTGCGGAACGCGCCCGGCGCGGGGACCTCGCGCGCCCCCAGGTCGGCGAGGTCCCCGTCCGGGGCGGCGGTCTCGGGAACCGCGGCCGGCGCGGCCCTGACCGTGCGGTACAGCCTGGGCGCGGCGAGCGTCACGATCACCGCGAGGCTGGAGATCTCGGCCACGCCCGCGCCGGTCAGGCCCATGCGGGGCAGGAGCAGCAGCGTCAGACCGAGCACCAGGACGCACAGCAGGCCCTGCAGCCAGGCGAGTGGGCCGGTGCGGCTCTGGGCGCGCAGCACCGCGAAGTACGTCTCCATGACGACCCGCAGCACCGCGCCGACGGCGAACCAGCGCAGCAGCGGGGTGGCCGCGTCCGCGTAGCCCGCGCCGAAGACGCCCAGGATCCAGGGCGCGCCGACGAACAGCACACCGGTGACCGGCAGCATGATCCGGGCCATCCGCTTCAGCGCGGCCCGGGTGTTGGCGGCCAGCAGGGCCGGGTCGTGCGAGCCCTCGACGGTCAGCGACGCGCCCATGTTGATGGCGAGCAGGTTGACCGTGCCGCCGATCGTCGTGGTGATGTAGAAGTACGCGTTGTCCTCGGAGCTGACCTGCGAGGCGATGATCACCGGGACGAGGTAGACCACGGCGAGCGAGAACAGCGAGCCGGTGTAGTCGCCGGCGAGGAACCGTCCGATCTCCTTCAGGGTCGGCGGTTTCGCGTGGCCCTCGGTCGCCTTCACGTGCCGGGGCACCAGCCGGCGGAACACCAGCCAGCCCAGCGGCACCACGGAGGTCGCGATCGCGGCGACCCAGGACACGAAGACCCCGGTCGTGGGGATCGCCACCGCGAACGCGACGAGCAGCCCCAGCTTGACGGCCGAGAACACGGTGTTGCCGACCGGCACCCACAGTGCGCTGCGCAGCCCCGTCAGCACACCGTCCTGGAGCGTGAGCAGGTTCCAGGCGACGATCGCCGCGATGAAGCCGAGGCCGTTGAGCGGTCCGTGCAGGAAGCGATACGACGGCCCCCACGCGTCCAGGGTCAGCAGGAAGACGCCCGCGGCCACCGCCACGACCGCCGAACTGCCCGCGTACGTACGGAAGATGAAGCGGGCCGTGGCGCGCCCGGCGACCGGTATGAAGCGGGCCAGCGCGCCCGTGAGGGTCACCGCGGTCAGGCCCGCGAGGAGCTTCATCGCGGCGATCGCGGCGGAACCCTGGCCGACCGCCGACTCGGAGTAGTAGCGGGCGGCGGCCAGCCAGAAACCGAGGCCGAGCACCGCGGAGATGCCCGTGTTGAGCATCAGGGCGTAGGCGTTGCGGAACAGCTGGTTGCCGCCGCCTGGGGACCTGCCCAGACCGGGCAGGCGCAGCCGGCGCGCCGCCCGCTCGGGCGCCTCGGTCGCGGTCGACGCTTCCTGGGCTGTGGTGGTCGTCGTGTCAGACACGGGAACGGCTGGCCTTCCGGCGGATCTGGCGGGCTCTGCGGACCATCGCGTACCCCTTGGTGAGGGCACGGTCCCTGGCGAAGGTACGGGCGATCGTGCGGCCCTCGACGAGACGCTCGAACTCCTCGATGCCGGTGCTGCGGCGCACCGTGACGCGTTGCAGGGCGTACGGCCCCTGGCGGCGGCGGGCGAGACCGTTGCCGACGGCGAGCGCCTGGGCGAAGCCGTGCGAGCGGACTTCGTCGCGCACCCGGCGACTGGAGTAGCCGTAGGGGTAGGCGAACGACACCGGCAGGGCGCCCAGTTCGTCGGCGACGATGTCCCGGCAGCGGGCCAGCTCGCCCCGCAGGGAGTCGTCGTCGAGCTGGTCGAGCTGCGGGTGGCTGTGGCTGTGGCCACCGATCTCGACGTCCGCGCCCGCGAGGTCGCGCACCTGGTCCCAGTCGAGCATGGTGTCCAGACCGCCGCCGGTGTCGTACGCGCCCCGGATCCAGCCGGTGGACACGAACAGCGTGGCCGCGAAGCCGTGTTTGGCGAGGACGGGCAGGGCATGCCGGTGCACGCCCTCGTAGCCGTCGTCGAAGGTGATCAGGACCGGGCGGCCGGGCAGCGGCCGGCCGGACCGCCAGCGGGTGGCCAGGTCGGCCGTGGTGACCGGGGTGAGGCCCAGCTCGCCGACGAGCGCCATCTGTTCGGCGAACGCTTCGGGGGCGACCGACAGGGCCCGGGTGGCGTCGTTCGGATCGGCCGCGACCGCGTGGTACATGAGGATGGGCACGCGTGGCTCAGTCATGTGCTTCCCCCTCGGCTCTTTCGCCCCCGACTGCTTGACCCTTGGCTGCCGGCCCTTCGGCTGCTTGCCCCTCGATCCGCACCACCGAGAAGGTGGTCCCGCCCCTGCGCGTCCGGGCGCGGCCCACCACGTACCCGCCGGCCGCCGTGAGCACCCCGGCGACGATCGCGCCGGCGCGGCCCGCGCCGCCCGGCCGGGCGAGCAGCGCGTCCCGCAGGCCGCGGGCCACCCCGGCCGGCAGGACCCGGGTCGTGTACCGCCGCTCGGACTCCAGGCCCTTGCCGGCGCCGACACTCCGGGCCACCAGGGCCTTGGACAGGCCCTCGGCGTAGGCGCGCGTGCGGAAGTACCCGAAGTGCTCGCGCGCCTCGGGCACCCGATGATGGATCACCGCTCGATCGTCGATCAGCAGGACCGCGTCGGGTCTGGCCCGGGTGAGACGGATGCACAGCTCCGTCTCCTCGCAGCCCAGCGGGCGCCGGTCGCCGTCACGCCCGATGCCGGTGGCGAAGCCGCCCGCCGCGTCGAACGCCGTACGCCGGAAAGAAGCGTTTCCGCCGAGGACGTTGCGCACCTGGACCCGGCCCGGGGGCAGGCCCCGGTACGTACAGCCCACCACCCAGTCGAACTCCTCGGGGAACCAGGCGGGCCGGCGCCCCGACGCCCAGATCGGCACCGTACGGCCGCCGACCGCCAGCACGCGCGGGTCGGCGTACCCCTCGGCGAAGCGGCGCAGCCAGTCCCGCTCGGCGACGGCGTCGTCGTCCAGGAAGGCGATCACCTCGCCGCGGGAGGCGGCGATGCCGGTGTTGCGTCCGGCGGACAGCCCGCGGGGACCCGCGTTGGCGAGAACCCGGACCTCCCCGGTTTCCTTGTACTCCTTCGTCAGGCGGTCCAGGAGCGCCGGGTTGTGGTCGACGACCAGCAGCGTCTCCAGGGCCGGACGGGACTGCGTGCGCACGGAGGCGACCGCCGCGAGGATGTCCTCCCAGCGGTCCTCCGTGTAGACGCAGATCACGACGGAGATGTCGGGACCGCTCAAGACACCTCTCCCCGGACCGAGTCGAGCATCGGCGAGTGGTGGGCCTGCCGGCGCAGCTCCCGCCGGTTCGAGCGCTCCTTGAGGATCACCTTCAGCACCCGGAACCCGTCCCGCACGGCCCGCAGATTGCTCGCGCCGTGGATGCGGAGGTACTCGTAGCTCGGTATCTCCTGCACCTTCAGACCGGCCTTGACCACCCGGATGTTCATCAGGGTCTCGACCTCGAAGCCCGTGCAGTCCAGGTCGATCTTGTCGAGGCAGTGCCGCCAGAACGCGTTGTATCCGTAGCAGAGGTCGGTGTAGCGGGCGCCGAACTTGCGGTTGACGACCGTGCACAGCGCCCAGTTGCCGAGTTTGCGGATGAAGGTCATGTCGTCGGTGCCGCCGCCGTTGGCGAAGCGGGAGCCCTTGGCGAAGTCCGCGCCCGAGACCAGGGCGGAGACGTACGAGACGATCTCGTTGCCGTCGGCCGAGCCGTCCGCGTCGACCATCACGATGATGTCGCCGGTGCACGCCTCGAACCCGGTGATCAGGGCATCCCCCTTGCCCTTGCCGTGCTGCTCGACGACCCTGACGCCGGGCCACAGCCCGCGGGCGACCTCAACGGTGTCGTCGGTGGAGTTGCCGTCGACCAGGACCACTTCGTGTATCCAGTCCGGAAGGGTCTTGAAGACGTACGGAAGGTTCTCCGCCTCGTTCATGGCCGGTATGACCACGCTCACCGGTGGCGTTATCGCCAGGTGAGAGGAGATCGGCCGGTAGCTGCCGGCCGTCAGCGGATCCTGGCCCGACGTGGGCGGGCGCAGAACTGAGCTCATGGGTCTGGTCCCTCTCGTCCGGTGGACCGCCCGCCCCTGGGGGCGGCCCGGTTTTGTGTCCGGTTCGAAAGGGGGGTTTCTCACCCACGGCACGGCGAAATGGCTCTCCGTGCACGCGGATGAGCTGGCAAAGCTGCCGGCCCGCCCAAGAACGGCGGCCGGTCGCGCGGCACGACCCGGCGACAAGTGCGCTCACCGAGTACGGCACCCCCCTACCGCGCTCCGCCCCGATACGCCGCGGCTCTTGGTCCCTCCCCTGAAGCCGTGTGCCGACGGACCGATGCGGGTGAGATGTACGACGGTATTGATGATTGAACCCATATGGCAAGACCTGGAACGAGGCCTCACGTTTTTGTTGGTTTGGCCGTTACACAACTTTGCACAGTGTTGCTCACCGGTTGGAGCGGAAATGCCCCATCCGCTTGAGCAGCCTGTCCGCCGGCTCGAACAGCTCCGGACGGGACAGCACCACATTGCGCAGCGCCCGGACCGGGGCACGCCGTGCCCGGTGTCCGACCGCCACAGGGTGACGTCGTGTCACCCACCCTTCGGACACGGTGAGTTCGCGTGTCTTCAGGGAGTCCTTGTATTCCTTCTGGCCCCGGCCGAGATCGAGGTACGCGATGCCGTCGGCGGCGGCCGCCTCGGCCATGCGCAGATGCAGGATGAGGCCTGGGGAGTACTTCGAGAACGCCGGGTCGTACGCCGGGAACCAGCAGGCCAGTACGCGTTCGGTGCGCAGCCCGAAGTGCGCGGCGATCGGCTTGTCGTCCGCGTAGAGCACCGACAGGATCCCGGCGAACGGCTCGGAGCGGGTGTGGAACAGCTGGTGCACGAGGCGGGTGATCCACTCGTGCGCGAAGCGGTCGCTGCGCCCGGTCCGCCGGTACTGCGCGGACTTCCACGCCATCAGGGTGGCCAGGGCGGCCGGGTCGCGCTCGTCGTGGACGTACCGCACGCCGCCGGCGTCCCGGCCGAGCTTGCGCTCCTTGGCGAGCGTGGTCCGGGTGAACTTCGGCGACTGGGCGCGCAGTTGGCCCAGATAGGTCTCGTAGCCCTGGTCGACGTCCATGACCGGGGACGGGAAGGTGCCGGAGGCTCCCGCCTCGAACGGCTCCTGGCCTTCCACCAGGTGGTCGAACTCCCATACGGCGAGCCCGCAGGCCCGCATCAGTTCGCGGGCGTCCCAGACGAACCCGGGCCGGTGCACCAGGCCCTGTGCGTCGGAGACACCGAGGCCGACGGCTCTGCCGACGCCGGCGGTGGATCTGTGGAACGGGAAGTACGCGGCCGGCTCGCCGTCCTCCCGGACGACCGCGATCCGTACGCCGCGTCTGACCCGGCCCATCGCGAGCGTGAACTCGGGGGACAGGAACGGGTTCGCGAGACCGGGCGCGCCGTGCAGATGCGCCTTGGACTGCATCGCCGTCCACGCCGCCCGGTCGGCGGCGCTCAGCTCGCCGGGGCGGTACACGCTGATGTCCACGTCAGGAGCCCTGTCTTCTCGCCGTACGGCCGCGCAGCCGCCGCACCAGAACCAGCAGGAGAGCGAGGGCACTGATCACGGTCACCGCCGTGATCCCGCCGGGTACCGACCAGCGGTGCACGGCCAGCATGCCCTGGGCCACCAGCATGTTGAGAACGACCGCGCCCGCAACCGAGGCGAGGGCGCGACCGAAAGGATCCAGCCCGCGCAGCGCGGCGGAGATGGCGGTCGCCGGGGCGGCGAGCAGGAAGAACAGTACGAACGGGCCGCGCAGGGGTGAGTCCGAGTCGGTGAGCGCGAGCAGCGCACCGATCGTCCCGACGGCCGTGGCGGCGCCCGCGAGCAGCGGCGACAGGTCCCTCCCCGGTCCTGGCCCCGCGCGCTCGGTGCCCTCCGCCGACGTCGTTGACGGTGTCTTGATGCGTATGGTCTGCATTGGCGACTTTGCCCCCCGAAGCGCCGGATGCCGGGCTTCAATGTCGCGCAGCGCGAAGGGGGCCGTCAAGATGCGGAAGTGGTTCACCGCGCTTCTCGTCCGGGATCGGGTTACTGGTCCCCGGAGGCGGTGGGGGTCGCCTTTCAGCGGAAGTTGACGGAGCGTCAGTAGGGCTGACATGGGCACGCAGTGAACTGCTGGTGCGCCTGAGGCGCGAGTGGTGGTTGAGACCGAAAAATCTTGGCATGGACACTTCCTATCAACGCGCGTAGTTGATACGACAGTTGTGGCAGAGATCCTGCTAAAGGGAGGCTCCGTGAGACGTTTCCGAATTGCGGCATTCGTTAGCTCACTCCTTCTCGCCTGCGGCATCGCCCTCGTCGGGGCCGGCACGGCGCAGGCGGCGGCCACCGGCTATGTGGCCCTGGGCGACTCCTACTCCTCGGGAGTCGGCGCCGGCAGTTACATCAGCTCCAGCGGCGACTGCGACCGCAGCACGAACGCGTACCCCTACCTCTGGAACGCCGCCCACTCACCCTCGTCGTTCACCTTCGCCGCCTGCTCGGGCGCCCGAACGGATGAAGTCCTGGCAAACCAACTCGGCGGGCTGAGCTCCTCCACCGGCCTGGTCTCGATCACCATCGGCGGCAACGACGCCGGATTCGCCGACGTCATGACGACCTGTGTGACCTCGTCCGACAGCGGCTGCATCGACCGCGTCAACACCGCCAAGGCCTACGTCGGCTCGACGCTGCCCGGCAAACTCGACGCCGTCTACAACGCGATCAGCGCCAAAGCCCCGAACGCCCACGTGGTCGTGATCGGCTACCCCCGCTTCTACGAGCTCAGCACCACGTGCGTCGGTCTCTCCGACACCAAGCGCGCCGCGATCAACGGCGCGGCCGACTTGCTCAACACCGCGGTCGCCCAACGCGTCGCCGCCCACGGCTTCACGTTCGGCGACGTCCGCTCCACGTTCACCGGCCATGAGATCTGCTCCGGCAGCTCCTGGCTGCACAGCCTCAACTGGCTGGACATCGGCATCTCCTACCACCCGACCGCGACCGGGCAGTCGAGCGGCTACCTGCCGGTGCTGACGAACGCGGCCTGAGCCCCTACGGAGTGGCAGAAGGTGAGGGGGAGGCCTCGTCCGTCGGGGTCTCCTTCACGCACGTCACCGAGAACGGCACCGCGTTGGACGTCTTGTGCACCGGGTCGCGCACTTCCACGCTGATCTCGTTCGTGAACGTGCCGCTCTCCGAGTACGTCGTCACGATCACCTTGTCCTGCTGGGACCGCCCGCCGCCCGCAGGGAACGACAGCGTCTTCCAGCCCGGGTCCGAGACCTGGCCGTTCTTCGACACCCAGCGGTAGTCGACCTCAGCCGGCAACCGGCCCACCGTGATCGTCGCCGTGAACGCGGGCGCGTCGGCGTTCGACGGCGGACAGCTGCCCGTGTACTGCGTGTTCGTGCCCGCGAGGACGACGTCGACGGTCTGCGGCGGGGTGGCGGTCGTAGGACTGCTGCTGTGGGGCGTCGAGGGCGGCGGCTGGTCGTCCGAGGGGCTCTGCTCACTCACGGTGGGTGAAATCCCGCCACCGCTCTGAGTGGTGGCACCGGGACCGCCGTTGTTGTTCCCGTTGCCGTCGTCGCGATTCAGCAGTGCGTACGTCAGTCCGGCAATGGCCAGTGCGAGGGCTGCCAGGCCCGCGATCAGCACGACGGCGGCGCGACGGTTGCCGTCCGGCCGGGTCGCGGTGGTCGTCGCGGCGGGGGCGGGTTGTGTCGCGGCCGCGGGGCCGGGCCACGGCGGCGGTTCCTGGCGGGACTCCTGGGGGCGGGTGGCGGCCGTCGGCGGATAGGGCACCGTCCGTACGGTGTCCGCGCGCGGGTTGCCGCCCGCGCCGATGAGCCGCAGGTCCTGCTCGGCCCGTGCGGCGGGCAGCCGCTCGGCCGGGTCCTTGCGCAGCAGCCCCTCGATGACGGGGGCGAGGGGCCCTGCCCGGTACGGCGGCGGGAGCTCCTCGTCGACGATCGCGCGCAGGGTGCTCAGCGGAGTGTCCTGGCGGAAGGGGGAGTTGCCCTCGACCGCCGCGTACAGCAGCACGCCGAGCGACCACAGGTCCGACTCTGGACCCGGTGTGCGCCCCAGTGCTCGCTCCGGGGCGAGGAATTCGGGCGAGCCGATGACCTCGCCGGTCATGGTCAGCGCGGAGCTGCCCTCGACCATGGCGATACCGAAGTCGGTGAGCACCACCCGGCCGTCGTTCGACAGCAGGACGTTGGCCGGTTTCACGTCCCGGTGCAGCACCCCCGCCTCGTGCGCGGCGCGCAGTGCGGCCAGCACCTCGGCGCCGATGTGCGCGGCGCGCTGCGGGGTGAGCGGGCCCTCGGCGTCCAGGAGTTCGGCGAGCGAGACGCCGCGGACCAGTTCCATGACGATCCAGGGGCGGCCGTCCTGCGTGGCCACGTCGTACACCGTCACCACGTTGCGGTTGGCGACCCGGGCGGCGGCCCACGCCTCGCGCTCCAGCCGGGCGTACATCCGCTCCACGTCGGGCCCCGCCAGGCCCGCCGGAGCGCGCACCTCCTTGACGGCGACCTCGCGGTGCAGCACTTCGTCACGGGCCCGCCACACGGTCCCCATGCCGCCCTCGCCGAGCGGGGACAGCAGACGGTAGCGGCCCGCGATCAGACGTTCACTGCCCGGTTCTTCGGACACCAGCGCCCCCATCCGCATCCAGGCGAATACCTTCACAAAAGTAGCTCAGCCGAGAACGGATGCCGCCCCCTTGAGCACCAGTCCGGCCCCGAGGGCCACGACGACCAGAGCCGACCACAGGGGCATGGTCCGGCGTACGGCGGTGACGACCGGGTGGGCGGTCCAGCGAGGGCGGTTGTCCAGCACCCGGGTCATTCGCGTGCCCAGCCGGACGACGGCGAACCCGGCCACGGTGAGCGTGAGGGCGAGCCCGGCGCCGTACGCGACGACGAGCAGCAGCCCGAACCAGGCCTGGCCCAGCGCGGCGGCACCCACGAGCACGACGACGGCGGAGGGACTGGGCACGAGCCCACCGGCGAAGCCGAGGAGGATCGTGCCGCGGAGGGTGGGGGCGGTGGGGTGGGTGTGGGTGAAGCCGTTGTGGGTGTGTTCGTGGCCGTGTTCGTGCCCGTGCCCGTGCCCGTGCCCGTGCCCGTGCCCGTGTTCGTGCCCGTGGTCGTGATGGTGGTGGTGTTCGTGGGGGTGGGGGTGCGGATGCGGATGGGCTTCTGAAAGTGCGCGTGTGGATTCGGCGCGGGCGCCGGCAAGGGCGAGCGGGCGTTCCCGGGCCTCCTCGCTTTCATACGTGTGCCCATGCCCATGCTCGTGTGCGTTCCCGTGCCCGTGTGCGTGCTTTCGGTTCCGCCATGCCCGTCGTACGAGACTCGCGCCCGCCAGCAGCACCAGCGCGCCGCTCGCCACGCCCAGCCAGGCGATCACCGAGGGCGCCGCGGCCGAACCGGCCGTGACCAGGAGGCCCAGGGCCACCACGCCCAGGGTGTGGGTGACGGTCACCGACGCGGCCAGGGGCAGGACGTCCTTGAGGCGGGCCCGGCCGCCGCGGGCCGCCGCTGTGGCGGCCATGATGGTCTTGCCATGACCGGGGGCGAGTGCGTGCATCGCGCCCAGGGCGATTGCGATGAGCAGCGCCAGCGCGGCGAAGCCGAGGGTGAGGTCGTGGCGGGCGACCAGGTTGTCCAGGGCCTGGGTCCAGCGGTCGGCGCCACGGGGGAGGACGGAGGCGGCGGGGGCGCCCCGGTCTCCTTCCTCGGCAAGGGCCGGGCCGCCCGGCCGCAGCTTCAGGGAGGCGGTGGCGGTGTCGGCCGGAGAGGAGAGCAACTCCTTGGGATAAGTGGTCAGTTCGTGCGAGACCGAGTCCTTCGGCACGTCCGTCGCGGTGAGCGTCGTCCGGTCGCCGCGTGCGGTGATCTCCCGCCAGCCGGGGCCGGTGGAGGCGCCCGCGCTGTGGAAGCCGAGGGTGACGGAGTCGCCCTCGGGCAGTCGTGCGGTCAGGCGGCACTCGACGCGGAGGGTGTCGAGCCCCGCCTGCCCGGGCCGGAGCCGGGCGTGACTGGTGCCGACGGTGAGGGCGGTGGCACGCCCGTCGACGGTGACCCGGCTGCCCTCGGCGGCCTTCTCACACCGCTGCCGGGCCCACTCGGCCGTGCCCAGCCGTTCGAGGTCCGGCTTGGCCTGGGTGGCCGGGATCTCGGCGAGGTCCTCGACATGGTCGACGCGGAGCAGGCCGGGGGCGGCGACGAGACCGTCGTAGCGGTTGACGGTGAAGTTGCCGAGGGGATGGGCGCTCGCGGCCCCGGCGGGGACGAGCGCGAGCGCGCAGGCGGCCGTGAGGACGGCGGCGCCGGAGACGAGCGGACGACGGGGCTTCACTGGGCCGCCTCCAGGGAGTTCAGTGCGATACGGGCCTCACGGGCGCCCAGGGGCGAGAAGCCGGGGTTCAGCTTCAGGGCGGCGGTCAGTCGGTTGCGGGCGTCCTTCTCGTGGCCGGTGGCCCGCTCGATGACACCGCGGTGGTAGAGGAAGGAGGCGTTGCGGTAGCCGGTGGCGGTGGCCTCGCGGGCGTAGGGGAGGGCTTCCTCGTCCTGACCGTTGACGTGCAGGGCCCAGGCGAGGGCGTCCGCGGTGTGCACGGTGTGGCGGCGGGCCCACTCGGCGCGCGCCGCGCGCAGGGCGGCCTTCGTGTCGCCGTGGTCGGCGGCGGCGAGCGCGGTGTCGAGGTCGGCGTCGACGCCGTTGGCGCGGGCGAGGGCGGTCCAGGCGTCGACCAGGGCGTATTGGGCGTCGGCCCCGGCTTTGTCGCCGTCGGCGCCGCGGGCCTCGTACAGCTCGCCGAGTTCGACGAGGGGACCGGGCAGCGGGTACCGGGAGACGACGTTCTCCATTCCCTCGATCGCGCCGGCCCGGTCGCCGTTCGCGGCCTGGGCGCGGGCGCGGCCCTCGAGGGCGGGGAGGTAGTTCTCGTCGGCGCCGAGCGCACGGGCGAAGTGGTCGAGTGCCGACTTGTACTCGCCCTGGTTCCAGTCGAGTTGGCCGAGCTGAGTGGAGACGTACGCCACGTCGCCGGGGGAGGTCGCGGTCGCCAGGGCCCGTTCCAGGACCCGGCGGGCCGTGGTCACGTCGCCGCGCAGTTCCCGTACGTACGCGTACCGGGTGAAGACGGGGACGCCGGGGTGCCGGGTGTCGGCGGTGTCGGCGGCCTTCTGCGCGTCGTCGTACCGGCCGAGTTCGACGAGGGCGTCGATGCGGGAACACAGGGCGCGTTCGCTGTAGGGGTTCTGTTTCAGGGCCTGGTCGGCGTACTTCAGGGCGTCCTTGAAGTCGTGCCGGGCGGCGGCGAGGGCGGCGCGGCCGGCGAGGGCGGGGTCGTTGTCGGGCGCCAGGTCGAGCGAGCGCTTCAGCGCCTGCTCGGCCTGCGGGTAGCGCGAGGGGTCGCCCTTGGTGCGCGCCTGCTCGACGTACGCGAGTCCGAGCGTCGCCCAGCCGCCGAAGTCCCGTGGCTGGCCCCTCAGATGCGTCTGCAGCGCGGCGATGGTCGCATCCAGGTCCCCACCGCCCAGCAATGCCGGCGACACGGCGGCGGGCGCGGCCGTAACGGCCACTTCTCGCCCGTCCCGTACGGCCCCGACCGCGACGGCCCCAGCGGTGAGCGCCACAGCCAGCAGGGCAGCGCACCCGGCGAGTTGCCCGACCCGCAGGCGTCGCCCGGCAGCGGCGACGCGCCGCACGGCGGTGACGCGAGGGTCGCAGGGGGCGTCCTGGGCGGTGTTCTTCGGGGAGCCCCCGGCTCGGGTCGGGCCGGCCCCGGTGTCGTCCCCTTCGGGGGCCGTCGCGGCGTCGGCGTCCCGGGTCCCGGCCCGGGAGTCCTGGGCCGCTTCCTTCGGAGAGCCCCCGGCTCGGACGGCGCCCACCTCGGGGGCAGTGCCCGTCGCGGTGCTGGCCGTTTCGGGGGCGCTCGCCTCGCAGGGGTCGGTCCCGGCGCCGGTCGGGGAGACGTCGGTGGCGGTGGCGGTCTCCGGGGCCTCGGCTTCAGCCGTGCTGGTGCGGACGTCGTCGCCCCCGGCGTGCGCCCCGGTCCCGGTGTGATCCGGCTCCGGTGAGGCGGAGGGCGAGGCGGTGGTCTCCCTCTGCGGTGCGCTGTCGTTCGTACGCGGGGACATGCCCTCTCCTCAGGTCGTCGCGTGGGGTGGCGTGGCCCGCACCGTGGGGGATGAGTACGTGCGGGCCACGCCGGTCGGTGGGGGTGCGGTGCGGTCAGTACGGCCGCTGCATGCGGCGACGCCACCAGGCCAGACCCGTGCCGATCAGCAGGACACCGGCCGCGCCCGAGGCCGCGGAGGCGGCGATCAGGGTGGTGTCGGGGCCGCTGCTCGAGGAGCCGGCCGGCTTCAGCGCGTCGCCGAGCTGGCTGCGGACGTCCGTGCCGCTGCTCGTGCCCTTCGCGAGCGCGCCGCGCGAACCCGAGGTCGGGTTGGCCAGGTACGGGAAGGAGTGCCCGAACTTCTTGTCGTTGGCGTCGACCGCGTCGCCCAGGTCGTTCTTGGAACCGACCAGTTCGCCCTCGACGACCTGGAGGGAGGCGTCGATCACGTCATCGGTGAGCCGGCGGCCGTTCGGGAAGCCGGCGTTGTCGCCGTCCAGCACACCCAGCCGCTTGGGGTGCGCGCTCGGCTCGATCGAGGTGTTCAGGCGCAGTTCCTCGGCCGGCTTCACGTACGGCGGCTGGTTGAGGCCCTTCACACCCTTCAGGAAGACGTCGACCAGGTCGTTGCGCGGCTCGGCGGGCGCCTTGATCTTGTAGATCGCCTCGATGAGCTTCGGCAGCTCGGGATGGGTGACGTTCTTCAGGAACTGCGCGTCCTCCCAGGGCGAGGACGCGTTGAACTTGTCCTTGTCCTTCTGGGGGTTGACGACCTCGTTGACGAGCGGGTTGCCCAGCCGCGAGACCTGCGTGTAGTAGCCGCTCGCGTTCTTGCGCTGGGTCGTCGACCAGATACCGACGATCGGCTGGTGCTTCGACTCCGTGATCATGTCGTTCGGGATCTGGAGCGCGATCGAGTTGACGTTGTAGCCCTTGAGCGTGTCCCGGCCGACCTCGGAGAGGTTCCCGCCGTAGAGGAGGTCGAAGACGCGCAGGTCCAGGAAGAACGGGTCGTCCGCCTGGCCCGCGAACGTCTGCGCGCCGCTGGAGAGCTTGTGGACCGCCTGGTCGCGCAGCTTGCCGTAGTCCGGCATCGACGCCTTGCCGACGTTCGACGGCGCGACCGGAACGTCGTCCGCGATCTTCGTCTTCGACACCTGGTGCTGGTTCTTCAGCCGGATCAGATCGATGTCGTACGTCTGCGTGATGTTGAGATCGGGGTCGTCGAGGCTCTCGACCGCGCCCGTGTTGTAGAGGAACGTGTCCTTGTTCTTGGTGTGCGTCTTGAAGGTGTAGCGGAACAGCAGCTCGCCCTGCGCGTCACCGTTGTTGTCGATGTGGATGTCGTACTGGGCGTCGTCCGCGAACGTGTAGAAGTTCGGTCCGCCGGCCGGCTCCTCGAAGGGGATCCAGTTCGCGATGATCGTCGTCGTGTCCGGCTTGTCCGGGCTCACGAAGGCGTACACGTCCGTGTTGTCGTACTGCGGCGTCCCCGAGATCAGCGGGGCCTCCCGGTGGCTGGAGGCGGAGGCCGCCCCGGGTTCCAGCATGGCCACACCGGCGGCTGTGAGCCCCCCGGCGGCCAGCGCACCACATATGAGGGCCGCAACGCTCCGGCGTCCCGTACCGCTCCTGGAGATAGGTGTCATGCCGTCCGTCCTCAGTGTCAACTTGCCTGACGGACGGGTATACGGAGCGGAGAGCACGATCGGATTGGTCGATCGGGAAATTTCTTTTCCTCCCTGCCGCCACCCGCGTTTTGGGCACGCTGATCCGTAACACCGTCCGGAGGTGCGTTCGTTGCGAATGTCCGGGGTGACGGGACGGGCCGGGTGCGGCCGAGGAGAGGGGGCCCGCGTGGAGGCGGACGAGCTTCTGGTGCTCGTGGCAGGTGGTGACCAGAAGGCATTCGAGGAGCTGTACGGACTGGTGTCCGGCCCGGTGTTCGGGCTCGTGCGCCGTGTCGTGCGGGACCCGGCGCAGTCGGAGGAGGTGTCCCAGGAGGTGCTGCTCGAACTGTGGCGCTCCGCCGCCCGCTTCGATCCCGGCCGCGGCAGCGCCCTGTCCTGGATCCTCACCCTCGCCCACCGCCGCGCCGTCGACCGGGTGCGCAGCGTACGAGCGGCCGGCGAACGCGAGCAGCGCGAGGCACGGCGCGCCCACCACCCCGCCTTCGACCAGGTCAGCGAAGAGGTCGAGGCGGGTCTGGAGCGCGAGTGGGTGCGCCGCTGCCTGGACCGGCTGACGGCCCTGCAACGCCAGTCCGTCACTCTCGCCTACTACGACGGCTACACGTACCGTGAGGTGGCCGAGCGGCTCTCCCTCCCCCTGGGCACGGTCAAGACACGTATGCGCGACGGACTCACCCAGCTGCGCAAATGCCTGGGAGGTGTCGCATGAGCGTCCTCGACCGCCTGCTTCGCCGCGAGGACCTGCACTCGCTCGCCGCCCCCTACGCCCTCGACGCCCTGGAACCCGCCGAGCGGCTGCGCTTCGAACGGCACCTCAAGGGGTGCGACCGCTGCTCCGCCGAGGTCCGCGCCCTGACCGAGGACACCGTCCGGCTCGCCTGGTCCACGGCCGCCCCGCCGCCGGCCGCGATGCGCGAACGGGTCATGGCCGCCGTACGGACGACTCCGCAGGCGCCCGCCCCGACACGGGAGCGCACGCCCCAGTTGCCGCCGCACGTCTGGGGCACGCAGCCGCCGCCCGCGCGCACCCGTGCGCCCCGCCCGCGCCCCCTCTTCGTCCCGTTCGCCACGGCGACGGCCGCCGCGGCCCTCGTCGTCGCCTCGCTCTTCGCCGTCCAGGCCAACCGCACCCAGGACCAGCTGAGGGCCGAGCAGGCGCAGTCACGTGAGATCGCCCACGTTCTCGCAGCTCCGGACGCCCGCGCGACCACCGACCGGGACGCCCGGGGGCGCAGTATCGGAGTGATCGCTTCCGCGTCGGAGGGGCGTGCGGTCGTCACCTTGAGCGGATACGACGACCTGTCGAACGGACAGGTGCACCAACTGTGGCTCATGCGCCCCGACGTGCGACCGCGCTCCCTCGGTCTCTTCGACGGCGATGCGCCCCTGGTCACGTCCGGTCTCGACAAGTCCGCCACGTCACTCGCTGTGACCGTCGAACCCGACGGGGGCTCAGTACAGCCCACCAGCCAGCCGATTGTCCAACTCGCCCTGAAATCGCTCGGATTCGGAGAGTAGTCGTCAAACCCCCTTACCAGGAAGGTGAATCCTGTGCCCGCGATACACGAGTGCCCCGAGGGGGCGATAGGGTTACTCTGCCCGGGCCGGGTGGACTCGTACGGGTGGGGAGTGACATGGAACAGATAACAGTGCGCAGCAGGGCGAGGGTCCCTGCGATCACCTGCGGGAGCAGTGCGACCAGCTCGCGCCTCGACCGCCATCTCTCGGTGCTGGCGGGCCCCGCCATACCGCAGCGCGAGACGGCCGAGGCGACCTCGCTGATGCGTGAGCTGACGGCGCGTGACACCCAGCCCGACAACACCAGCAGGGTCGCGCGAGTGCGCCGCGTGTCGCTCTTCGCGCCGCTGCGCCGGCTGCGCCGTTCACTGTTCGGCGGGAACTGAGTCCCGCGCTCAGGCGGTCACACCGTCCCGGCGCAGCGCTGCGATCAGCTCGTCCGTCATCCCCACGGCGCGCAGCAGTGCCTCGGTGTGCTCCCCGAGCGCGGGCACGTCCCCCCTCCTTGCCTCCGCTCCGCCCGGCAGCGTGATCGGCGGCAGCAGCGCCCGCGGCGGCCCGACCGGCGTCCCCACCTCCCACCACCGCCCCCGAGCCGCCGGCGGCGGATGCTCCGCCCCCTCGTGCAGGTCCCACAGGCGTGCGCGGGCGATGCCCGCGCCCTCGAGCCGTGCGACCGCCCCGTCGGCGTCCAGCGCCTCCAGCGCCTTCGCCATGTACGCGTCCGTACGCTCCCGGTTCGCGACCCCCGCCGTGTTCGTCGCGCACGCCGGATCCGTACCCAAGTCCGGCTGCCCGATGAGCTGTTCGGCCGACCGCCGCCACTCCCTGTCATTGCCTCGCCTCGCACCGCACGAAGTGCGAAGCGAGGCCGCCGGCCGCGGTGTCGTGGCCACGGGCGAAGTCGCCGCCGTCGCTCTGCTCCACCTTGATGACGCCGGTGCCCGGACGGACGAGCCGACGGGTGGCGAAGGGGGCCTTACGGCCTGTTCGACGGCGACGACGGAGATGCCCTGCAGGGGCGGCAGGGGTGGCGTCCTGCGCTGGATCACGTCCCGAGCGTGGCGCCTTTGTCATGCAGGGGGATGCGCGTACCGGCTCACAGCCGCCGGCGCGAACACGGCGATCAGGACGGCACACCAGGCCAGCGAACCGGCGACCGGGTGCGCGACCGGCCAGGCGGCGCCGTCGGGGACGGGGGCGTTGCCGAACAGGTCCCGCAGGGCCGTCGTCACCGCGCTGATCGGGTTCCACTCGGCGAGCGTGCGCAGCCAGCCCGGCAGGTTGTCGGTGGGGATGTAGGCGTTGGACAGCAGCGGCAGCATGAACGTGGCGCTGCCCAGCTGGCCCGCCGCCTCCTCGCTGCGGGTCAGCAGCCCCAGGAAGATCCCCACCCAGGTGCACGCGAAGCGGAACAGCAGCAACAGGCCCAGCGCGCCCGCCGCCCCCGTCGCCGACCCCTCGACCCGCCAGCCCACCGCCAGCCCGACCAGC
This sequence comes from Streptomyces sp. NPDC001315, assembly GCF_042896175.1. Taxonomy (NCBI): domain Bacteria; kingdom Bacillati; phylum Actinomycetota; class Actinomycetes; order Kitasatosporales; family Streptomycetaceae; genus Streptomyces; species Streptomyces sp. NPDC001315. The sequence continues at coordinate 102,578 of NZ_JBIAWZ010000007.1, forward strand.
AGGAACGGCACCGTCCCGACGGCCGTGACGACGAGGTCGGCCACCGCCTGCCCGAGCGGCGCGGCGGCCCGGCTCATCGGCAGCGTGCGGAAACGGTCCGTCACGCCCCGGTGGGTGTCCTGGGCGGCCTGGAACATGCCCGTCATGATCCCGTTGGCGGCGGTGGCCACCAGCAGCCCCGGCACGAGGAAGGAGCGGTACTCCGCGCCGGGCATCGCGAGCGCGCTGCCGAAGACGTAGCCGAAGAACAGCAGCATGGTGACCGGCATCGTCTGGGTGAGGATCACCAGTGCCGGGTTGTTCCGGATCCGCTGGAGCTGCCTGCCCAGCATCGCGGTGCCGTCGTACGCGAGCGTGCTCATGCCGCGTGCTCCTTGTCGCCGGTCGGGTCGGACTCGTAGGTCTCGCAGGTCTCGGGGGTCTTGCCGGTCTCACCTGTCTCATCGGTTTCGTCGCCTCCGTCGGTTTCGCCGGTGAGGCTCAGGAAGACGTCGTCGAGGGTCGGCGGCCGCAGGGTCACGTCGAGCAGCGGCACGCCCGCCGCGTCGAGTTCGCGTACGAGGCGCGGCAGGGTGAGAGTGGGGTCCCGGGTGACCGCGCCCACGGCGTTGCGGTCATGGTCGAACGTGGGCGCGGAGCCGGTGAGGTGGTCCAGGACGCCGGCCGCCTGCGCCATGACGTCCGCGTCCGCGACGACCACCTGCGCGAAGGAGCCGATGAGCGCCTTCAGGTGTGCGGGCGAACCCGTGTGTGCCACCCGCCCCCGCTGCACCAGGGCGATGTCGTCGGCGAGCTGGTCGGCCTCCTCCAGGTACTGGGTGGTCAGCAGCACGGTCGTGCCGTCCGCCTTGAGTTCGCGCACGGTGTCCCAGATCCGGTTCCGGCTGGCCGGGTCGAGTCCCGTGGTCGGCTCGTCCAGGAAGAGCACCTCCGGGTGGCGGATCAGGCTGGCCGCCAGGTCCAGGCGGCGCCGCATGCCGCCCGAGTAGGTGGAGGCCGGCCGGTCGGCGGCCTCGGCCAGTCCGAAGCGCTCCAGGAGCTCGTCGGCCCGCTCGGCCGGTCCTCGCACCCGGTGCAGGCGGGCGAACAGCCGCAGGTTCTGGCGTCCGGTGAGGTCCCCGTCGACCGACGCGTACTGCCCGGTGACACCGATCCTGCGCCGTACGGCCGCGCCCTCCCTCATGAGGTCGTGCCCGGCGACCCTGGCCGACCCCGCGTCCGGCCGCAGCAGCGTGGTGAGCAGTCGGACGGCCGTGGTCTTGCCCGCCCCGTTCGGGCCCAGGACGCCGCAGACCGTGCCCTGCGGCACGGCCAGGTCCAGTCCGCGCAGGGCACGGACATCGCCGAACCGCTTCTCCAGCCCCTCACTAAGTACAGCGTACGTAGTAGTCATGACCCGACCATAACGCACTACGTACGCCGTACGTAACTAGGATGGTGGTCGAGGTGATGATCGATGGCGGGCCGACCGGCCGAACCCGAAGTGATCTGGGCGCGCCCCGAGCGGACGGGCCGTGGGCCGAAACCGGCGTACACCCGCGCCGACATCGCGGCGGCGGCGGTGCGCATCGCCGACGCGGAAGGGCTCGACGCGGTGTCCATGCGGCACGTCGCGGCGGAGCTGGGCTGCGGGACCATGTCGCTGTACAACTACGTCCCCCGTAAGGAGGACCTGTACGAGCTGATGGTGGACGCGGTCAGCGGCGAGCACGAGCTGTGGGAGCCGACCGGTGACTGGCGGGCCGACATGCTCCGCGTCGCTCATCAGACCCGTGCGCTGATGCTCCGCCATCCCTGGCTGCCGGGGCTGATGTCGCCGGTCTACGGGTTCAGCCCCCACGCCCTGCGCTACATCGAGCACTGCCTGGTCTGCCTGGACCCGCTTCAGGCGTCCTACGGCACGAAGATGGAGCTGATCTCGATGCTGAACGCGGTCGTGACGGTGTATGTCTCGAACGAGATCGCCACGGCCGAGCGGGTGCGGTTGTTGCCGTGGTCGGAGGAGCAGGAGAACGCCGCGCGGACCGGCTATCTGGGCGGTCGGATCGCGAGCGGGGCGTATCCGCGGATGGCCGCGGCGTTCACGGAGGATGCGGGGCCGATCGATCTGGAGGCGGTGTTCGAGCGGACGTTGGGGAGAGTGCTCGATGCCTTTGAACCCGGGCGTCAGATCAGCTGAACCCAAGCGTCAGATCAGCGCGAACTGTCCCTCCGGGCCCTCTTCGTGGTGGTCGAGGACCGACGCCGGACGGTGAGCCGCATCCGGTACCGGCAGTACGCCCGCCTTGCGCAGCTCCGCTGTCGTGATCGGCGCCGTCTGCGTCAGCTCCCGCTGCCGAGGCCGCAGTTCCGCCAGCAGCGCCAGCACGGTGATCAGCTCCAGCAGCTCCGACGTCCACGCCTGCGGCCAGGCCGCCGGGCGGATCGCCGCCAGGGTGCCCGGCTCCGGGCCCTCGGTCGTCCGTGCCGCGAACCACTGCTCCAGCACCCGGACCCCGCCCGCCTCGAAGTCCCAGGCCTCCGGCGGCACCGGGGAGATGCGGCCCTCCTCGAGGTGGAGGGTTTCCTCGTCGCGGTCGTAGTGGACGGTCAGGGGGAGGGTGGGGAGCGGGGCACGGACGTAGGGGCGGCGGCCGCCGGGGAGTTTGGGGCGGTCACCGTCGCGGCGCATCAGCCAGAGCGTGCGGCGGCCCAGTTCGACGCCCTGGGCCCAGAGGTCCGGGTCCTCGGTGAGGGGGACGGTGAGGCCGGGGCGTACGGTCGCCAGCGTCCAGGCCAGGAAGTCCACGGGGGTGGGGGAGTGGCCGAGGCGGGCCGACAGATGGTCCAGCAGGCCGGGGGCCAGGTTCGGTTCCGTGCCGCCCGGGCGGCGGAACAGCGGGCGGACGCGGCCGGGGCGGAGCAACGGCAGGAGGGACGTGGCCAGGAGGCCGGGGCCGGGGGACTCCGGCGTCTCCACGACGAAGATCTGGTGCTCGTCGGCAACCCGCCACAACTCCGGCCGGGCCGCGTCGATCAGGCGATGGTCGGGGATCAGCCACTGCTCGTCGAAGGGCGCGTACAGGACGCGTACCGGCTCCGGGCAGGGGCCCGAAGCGCGGACCAGCTTCTCCGTGCCGCTGGTCTGGCCGGGCAGCCGGCCCACCGCCGAGTGCGGGGTGCGCGAACGCGTCGGCTCGAACAGCGCCTCCCGGTCGGGGCCCTCGGCCTTCATGAGCGCGTCCCAGCGGGCCTTCAGGGACGCCGGGTCGGCGGCCGTCGGCCACCCCCGGCCGAGCCGCGGCGGTGCGACGGACCACGGCATGAGGTCCGCCAGCGGCGGAGCGTCGTCGTGCGGCACGCTGGGCATCGTACGACGGGTCGGGGCGGGCCGGGTCAGGTGGCGTCGAGGGTCACCGTGAAGGAGAAGCGGTCGCCCCGGTAGTGGATGACCGCCACGTCCAACGGCCGGCCGGCCGTGTCGTAGGTGATGCCCGTGTAGTGCAGGATCGGGCTCAGCAGGGGGACTTGGAGCAGTTTCGCCGTCTCCGGGTCCGCCAGGCGGGCCTCCACCGTGTCCGTGATGCGGCTGATGTCCGCGCCCACCACGTCCCGCAGCACCTTCGTCATCGGCCAGCGGACCAGGTCCGCCAGGTCGATGCGTTCGGCCAGTTCCGGACGGACGTAGTTGCGGGCGTGGTTCGTCGGTTCGCCGGTCTTCTCGTCGCTGCGCAGCCGGTGGTACGTCGCCGCCTCGGTCAGGTCCGGGAAGAACTCGGCGAGTTCGGTCGGCAGGGGCGCCCGGCCGTGCTCCAGCAGCTCGGTCGTCATCCCGGACTGCTGGGCCACGATCGCGTCCACCGAGCCCAGCAGCCGTACGGGCGTGCCCCGGTGGGCGTCCGGCTCGATGAACGTGCCGCGCCTGCGGTGGCGGGAGATGAGCCCCTCGTCCTCCAGCTCCTTCAGCGCCTGCCGCATGGTCAGCACACTCACGCCGTAGTGCCCCGCCAGCTGCTCCTCGGTGGGCAGGCGCAGCGGATCCTGGGGGGCGCGGCCGAGTATCGAGGCGCGCAACGACTGCGACACCTGGTACCACAACGGCAGCTTGCGGTTCAGGACGATCGAGTCCGGGGCGAAGGAGGTCACGGGCTATCCGTACCTGTCTGCAACGTTCATTGCAACGGGCGGAAGTGACGCTCGAGGCCCTGCCACACGTCGTCGTAGCGCTGCTGGAGGTGTTCCGCGTGCGCCGCTTGCGGCGTGAGGGTCACCGGCCAACGGGTCTCGAACATGAACGCCAGTCCGTCGTCGATCTTCTGCGGCCGTAGCTCGGCGGCGCTCGCCCGGTCGAACGTCTCCCGGTCCGGGCCGTGCGCCGACATCATGTTGTGCAGCGAGCCACCGCCCGGCACGAAGCCCTCGGCCTTCGCGTCGTACGCGCCCTCGACGAGCCCCATGTACTCGCTCATCACATTGCGGTGGAAGTACGGCGGGCGGAAGGTGTCCTCGCCCACCAGCCAGCGTGGCGCGAAGACCACGAAGTCGACGCCCGCCAGGCCCGGGGTGTCCGACGGCGACGTCAGCACCGTGAAGATCGACGGGTCGGGGTGGTCGTACGAGATCGTGCCGATCACGTTGAAGCGGCGCAGGTCGTAGACGTACGGCACGTAGTTGCCGTGCCAGGCGACGACGTCGAGCGGGGAGTGGTCGTAGCGGGCCGTCCAGAGGTTGCCGCAGAACTTGTTCACCACCTCCACCGGCCCCTCGACGTCCTCGTACGCGGCGACGGGCGCGCGGAAGTCGCGGGCGCTCGCGAGCCCGTTGGCGCCGATGGGGCCGAGGTCGGGGAGGCGGAAGGGGGTGCCGTAGTTCTCGCAGACGTAACCGCGGGCGGAGGCGTCCAGCAGTTCGACCCGGAATCGGACCCCGCGCGGGATCAGTGCCACATGGCCGGGCTCCGCGTGCAGCGGTCCGAACTCCGTGCGCAGCAGCAGCCCGCCGCGCTCCGGGACGATCAGCAGCTCACCGTCGGCGTCGCTGAAGACGCGGTCCATGGAGGAACTGGCGTGATACAGGTGCACGGCCATGCCGGTGCGCTGGGTCGCGTCGCCGTTGCCGCCCAGGGTCCACAGGCCCGCCAGGAAGTCGGTCCCGTCCGCGGGTTCCGGCAGCGGGTTCCAGCGGAGCCGGTTCGGGTCGGCGACCGTCTCCGTGAAGGGCGCGGTGCGCAGCCCGCCGTTGTCGGTGCGGGTGAACGCCGGGTGGGCGGCCGAGGGGTGGATCCGGTAGAGCCACGAGCGGCGGTTGTGGGCCCTGGGTTCGGTGAACGCCGTACCGCTGAGCTGTTCCGCGTACAGGCCGAGGGGGGCGCGCTGCGGTGAGTTGCGGCCCTCGGGCAGTGCGCCCGGCACGGCCTGCGAGCTGTGCTCGTTGCCGAAACCGGAGAGATAGGACAGCCCTTCGGCGGTCTTCCGTGCGTCCCCGCTCATGATCGCTCCCTCGCAACCCGATTCCTATGTATCACCGTAGGATTGCGATTTCCCGGGCGCAAGGGGGCGCCGGCGCAAGGGGGGGAGAGGCTCGGGTCGTACGCGCCGGGAGGGGTGACCGGCGGCGAGAACCAGACTCCAGGGGGATCCGCGTTTCGGACCGGTGTTCTACCCTCCCGGGCATGTCGTGCAAGCGCAGCCTTCTCGGCGCGCTCGCGGTCTGTGTGCTGCTGGTCGGATCGGCGGGCTGCGGTACCGGCGATGCGCATGAGCAGAAGAGCCAGAACAGTGGGGAGTCCGCCTCGCCGGTGGGCCGGCTCCTCGACGACACGGACCAGGAAGGGCGGCGTTACCGTGAGGTGGACGAGAAGGACGCACCGCGGGTCGGCATCGAGGTGGAGCCCGACGACGACGGCGGCTGGGACGTCCGCCTGACCGTACGCGACTTCCGCTTCTCGCCGGCCGGTACGCGGCCGGCGGCGGTGCCCGGCCATGGCGTCGCCCTCCTCTTCGTGGACGAGCGGCCCGTCGCCGTCCTGCGCGGTGCCCGCCACCGCCTCGCGGCCGGATACCTCCCGCACGGCACCCACCAGGTCACCGCCCGCCTCTACGCCGACGACGACACCGTGTGGGCCGTCGACGGCAAGCCGGTGGAGAGCGCGGCGGCCATCACGGCGTCGGCGCCCGAGCCGGCACCCGCCGTGAGCGTGTCCGCCGCGGTGAGCGAAGGGGGCGCCGGTGCACGTACCGGGGGTCGACGTTCACCCGACCGCCGCGGAGAGGCATCATGAAGCCCGTGCCCCAAGCGACATCGCTACGCCGTGCGCCCGTGCAGCGGCGCAGTGCCGAACGGCTGACCAGGATCCTCGACGCCTGCGCCGACCTCCTCGACGAGGTCGGCTACGACGACCTGAGCACCCGTGCCGTCGCCCTGCGCGCCGGCGTCCCCATCGGCTCGGTCTACCGCTTCTTCGGCAACAAACGCCAGATGGCCGACGCCCTCGCCCAGCGCAACCTCGAGGGTTACTCCGAGCGCGTCACCCGGCGGCTGGAGAAGGCCGAGCGGGGCGACTGGCGCGCGGCCATGGACGCCGTACTGGACGAGTACCTGGCCATGAAGCGCACCGCGCCCGGCTTCTCCCTCGTCGACTTCGGCAACCAGATACCGGTCGGCGCCCGCCACGCCGAACCCAACCACCGCGTCGCCGACCGCCTCACCGACATGCTCTCCGGCTACCTCGGCCGCACCCCTGACGAGGACCTGCGCCGCACCTTCCTGATCGCCGTGGAGACCGCCGACACCCTCGTCCACCTCGCCTTCCGGGTGGCCCCGGAGGGGGACGAGAAGATCATCGAGGAGGCGCGGGCGATGCTGCGGGCCTATCTGGCGCGGGCACTGGACTGACATCTCCTGAGCCCTCCCCCTCGGGCATACCGGTCGGTATGCTCGGCGGCACGTTCGTGCGTCACCGTCGCCGCCGCCCTCCGGGAGGACCCGTGCCCCGCACCGCCCTGCGTATCTGCCCCCTGTGCGAGGCCACCTGCGGCCTGACCCTGACCATCGAGGGGACCCGGGTGACCGGGGCCCGCGGTGACCGCGACGACGTGTTCAGCCGTGGGTTCATCTGCCCGAAGGGGGCCTCCTTCGGAGCCGTCGACGGCGACCCCGACCGGCTGCGGACCCCGCTCGTGCGCAGGGACGGGGAGTTGCGCGAGGCCACCTGGGAGGAGGCGTTCGACGCGGTAGCGGCCGGTATCCGGCCCGTCGTCGAGCGATACGGGCCGAACGCCGTCGGTGTCGTCCTCGGCAACCCCAACGTGCACACGATGGCCGGCGCCCTCTACCCGCCGGTTCTGATCGCCGGCCTCGGCACCCGCAGCCTGTTCACCGCCTCCACGGTCGACCAGATGCCCAAGCACGTCTCCAGCGGACTGCTGTACGGCGACGCCAACGCCATACCCGTACCGGACCTGGACCGCACCGACCACCTGCTGCTCCTGGGCGCCAACCCGCTGGAGTCCAACGGAAGTCTGTGCACCGCCCCCGACTTCCCCGGCAAGCTCAAGGCCCTCAAGGCCCGCGGCGGCACCCTCACCGTCGTCGACCCCCGCCGCACCCGCACCGCCAAGCTCGCCGACCGGCACCTCGCGATCCGGCCCGGCACCGACGCCCTGCTGCTCGCGGCGATGGCGTACGTCCTCTTCGAGGAGGACCTCGTCGACCTCAAGGACCTCGCGGCCCATGTCCAGGGCGTCCAGGAACTCCGGGAGGCCGTACGGGACTTCACGCCCGAGGCCGTCGCCGGGGCCTGTGACGTCGAGGCCCCCGTGATCCGTGCCCTCGCCCGTGAACTCGCCGCCGCCCCCACCGCCGCCGTATACGGCCGCATCGGCAGCTGCACGGTCCCGCACGGCACCCTGGCCAGCTGGCTCGTCGACGTCCTCAACATCCTCACCGGCAACCTCGACCGCCCCGGCGGTGCCCTCTTCCCACAGGCCGCCACCGACCGGACACCCCGCCCCGCCGGCCCGGGGCACGGCTTCGCGCTCGGCCGCTGGCACTCCCGGGTGAGCCGACACCCCGAGGCGAAGGGGGAGTTGCCGCTCTCCGCCCTCGCCGAGGAGATCGACACCGCCACCGCCGAGGGCGAGCCGATCCGCGCACTCGTCGCCGTCGCCGCCAACCCCGTGCTGTCCGCACCCGACGGCGACCGGCTGGACAAGGCCCTGGACTCACTGGACTTCATGGTCAGCGTCGACCCGTACCTCAACGAGACCTCCCGCCACGCCGACGTCGTACTGCCGCCGCCCCCGCCCTCGCAGAGCCCGCACCACGACTTCGCCTTCAACACCCTGGCCGTGCGCAACCAGGTCCGCTACACGCGCCCCGCCGTCCCCCTCGAACCCGGCCGGATGGCCGAGACCGAGATCCTGGCCCGGCTGACCCTGGCCGTGACCGGCATGCACGGCGCCGACCCGTCCGCCGTCGACGCCCTGGTCATCGACCAGACCCTCGGCAAGGCCGTCAAGGATCCGCACTCCCCGGTGCACGGCCGCGACCCGCGTGAGCCGGCCGCCCTGCTCACCGGCGACACAGGGCCCGAGCGGCGGCTGGACATGATGCTGCGCCTGGGCCCCTACGGCGACGGCTTCGGCGCCCGCCCCGACGGGCTGAGTCTGGAGAAGCTGCTCGCCCACCCGCACGGCATCGACCTCGGACCGCTGCGCCCCCGGCTGCCGCAGCCGCTGAAGACCAGGAGCGGGCAGGTCGAGCTGCTGCCCCAGCCGATCGCGGCCGACCTGCCACGGCTTCGGCAGGCCCTGCGAGAGCGCCACGACGGGCTCGTCCTCGTCGGCCGCCGGCATCTGCGCTCCAACAACAGCTGGATGCACAACGTGCCCGCCCTCACCGGCGGCACCAATCGCTGCACCCTGCACATCCACCCGGAGGACGCCGAACGCCTCGGCGTGCGTGACGGGGCGCCGGTGCGCGTGAAGGGCGCCGGGGGAGAGGTGACCGCCCCGGCGGAGGTCACGGACGGCGTCAGGCGAGGTGTGGTGAGCCTGCCGCACGGCTGGGGCCACGACCGGCCCGGCACCCGCCTCGGACACGCCGCCGTCGACCCCGGCGTCAACGTCAACCAGCTCCTCGACGGCAGCCTGCTCGACCCGCTGTCGGGCAACGCGGTCCTCAACGGTGTGCCCGTGGAACTCGCTCCCGTGACCGAAAAGCTCACCGCGCTGACCTGAGCAAAGCTGTGACCTGGAGTTTTGCGCTTATTGCTCGCATGTCAACGTCTTGTTAACGCTGTTTGTCGCGACCTAACGTCAACGCACCGCCGACCCACTGGTGGGATGTTCAAGGGCGAACGTTAGGTATCCATTCATGTTGACCATCCTCGGCTTCGCGATGATCGCGACCTTCCTGGTCCTGATCATGCTGAAGAAGATGTCGCCGATCGCGGCGCTCGTGCTGATTCCGGCACTGTTCTGTGTCTTCGTCGGCAAGGGCGCCAAGCTCGGTGACTACGTCATCGACGGCGTCACCAGCCTCGCCCCCACCGCGGCGATGCTCATGTTCGCGATCGTCTACTTCGGTGTGATGATCGATGTCGGTCTCTTCGACCCGATCGTTCGGGGAATCCTGAAGTTCTGCAAGGCCGACCCGCTCCGCATCGTCGTCGGCACCGCCGTCCTCGCCGCGATCGTCTCGCTCGACGGCGACGGCTCGACCACCTTCATGATCACCGTCTCGGCGATGTACCCGCTGTACAAGCGCCTGAAGATGAGCCTCGTCGTGATGACCGGCGTCGCCGCCATGGCCAACGGCGTGATGAACACCCTGCCGTGGGGCGGCCCGACCGCCCGCGCCGCCACCGCGCTGAAGGTGGACGCCAGTGACATCTTCGTCCCGATGATCCCCGCCCTCGCCGTCGGTCTGCTGGGCGTCCTCGCCCTCGCCTACGTCCTCGGCCGCCGCGAGCGCAAGCGGCTCGGCGTGCTGACGCTGGACGAGGTGCTGGTGGAGGAGCCGGAGACGGAGACGGTGCTGGTCGGCGCGGGTTCGGCTGCGGCTTCGAGCGCGGCTGCGGGTTCGGGCGCGGGCAGGAAGGGCGGGCTCGGTGACGCCGCGGGCTCCGCTTCCGGCTCCGGCACGGGCGCCGACGAGCCCGACGAGGACGACGGCATGCTCAAGGTCCTCGACCCGGCCCGGTCCACCCTGCGCCCCAAGCTGTACTGGTTCAACGCGCTCCTCACGGTGACCCTGCTCACCGCCATGATCATGGAGTGGCTGCCGATCCCGGTGCTGTTCCTGCTCGGCGCCGCGCTCGCGCTCACCGTGAACTTCCCGCACATGCCCGACCAGAAGGCCCGCCTGGGCGCCCACGCCGAGAACGTCCTCAACGTCTCCGGCATGGTCTTCGCCGCCGCCGTCTTCACCGGCGTCCTCCAGGGCACCGGCATGGTGGACCACATGGCCAGGTGGCTGGTGGACAACATCCCCGCAGGGATGGGCCCGCACATGGCCTTCGTCACCGGCGTCCTGAGCATCCCGCTGACGTACTTCATGTCGAACGACGGCTTCTACTTCGGCATCCTCCCGGTGCTCGCCGAGGCCGGCCAGGCCCACGGCGTCTCCACCCTGGAGATCGCCCGCGCCTCGCTCGTCGGCCAGCCGCTGCACATGTCCAGCCCGCTGGTGCCCGCCGTGTACGTCCTGGTCGGCATGGCCAAGGTCGAGTTCGGCGACCACACCAAGTTCGTGGTGAAGTGGGCGGCGCTCACCTCGCTGGTGGTGCTCGGCGCGGGAATCCTGTTCGGCATCATCTGATCACCCGGCCGGCCGCTCGAGTGATGCTCGGTTGACCGCTCGATCGATCGCCCGGCTGACCGCTCGACTGACGCTCGCTCGACAACTCGTGGGAGGACATCCTCATGAGGCCCGGTGGGAACCGCGGCTGGCTGCTCCGTCTCGTCATCGCCTTCGGCTTCGCGCAGGGGGCGGTGTCGATGGCCCGGCCCGCCGTCTCCTACCGGGCCCTCGCGCTGGGCGCGGACGAGCGGGCGGTCGGTGTCATCGCGGGCGTCTACGCCCTGCTGCCGCTCTTCGCCGCCGTACCGCTCGGCCGGCGCACCGACCACGGCCGCTGCGCCCCCCTGCTGCCGGCCGGCGTGGTCCTCATAGCGGGCGGCTGCGCCCTGAGCGGCCTGGCGAGCTCCCTCTGGGCGATGGCCCTGTGGAGCGGCGTGATGGGACTCGGCCACCTGTGCTTCGTGATCGGCGCCCAGTCGCTCGTCGCCCGCCAGTCCGCCCCGCACGAACAGGACCGCAACTTCGGCCACTTCACCATCGGCGCCTCCCTCGGCCAGCTGATCGGGCCGGTCGCGGCGGGCGTCCTGATCGGCGGCCCCGACATGGCGGGCAGCAGCGCGCTGGCGCTCGTCGTGGCGGGCGCGGGGGCGGCGGTCGCGTTCACTTCACTGTGGCGCATCGAGGACCGTACGGCCGCCAAGTCCCGTACCGCGCAAGGCGAACGCGTCCCCGTCAGCCGCATTCTGCGGGCCCGGGGCGTGCCCGCGGGCATCTTCGTCAGCCTCTCCGTGCTCTCCGCGACCGACATCCTGACGGCGTACCTCCCGGTCGTCGGCGAGCACCGGGGCATCGCGCCATCGGTCGTCGGCGTGCTGCTGAGTCTGCGCGCGGCGGCCACCATCGCCTGCCGCCTGGTGCTGACCCCGCTGCTGCGGCTGCTCGGCCGCGCCCTGCTGCTCGCCGTCACCTGCCTGCTGGCGGCGGTGCTGTGCGCCGGGATCGCGCTGCCGGTGCCGGTGTGGACGCTGGGCCTGATGCTCGTCGCCCTCGGCTTCTGCCTGGGTGTCGGCCAGCCGCTGTCCATGACGACGGTCGTCCAGGCCGCCCCCGACGGCGCCCGCTCCACCGCCCTCGCCCTGCGCCTGACCGGCAACCGCCTCGGCCAGGTCGCCGCGCCGGCCGCGGCGGGCCTGGTCGCGGGAGTGGCGGGCGTGGCCGCGCCGTTCGTGATGCTCGGGGCACTGTTGCTGCTGTCCTCGGGCGTCGCGCTGCGGTCGCCGGACAGGACGGCGCGGGACGGCGACGGGGCGGCGAGCGGAGCGGTGAGCGGGGTGGCCCGGCGTCTCCGGCCGTCGTCGAGCCGGCAGAGCGACAGCCGACGATAGCTGACGGAGCGTACGGCGACGGGGCGTGCGTCATGTCCGTGATCCGCCGGGTTCGCGAGCCGCGCCCGGCGTCCGCCACCCCCTGAATCCGACCGTCCGCTTTCTCACCCACTGGACCGGAGCCCCCGGATCCCGTCAAGTGTCTTCCCTCAGCCGCGCACGGTCCGTTAACTTCCGTGACGCACAGCCCCGTACGACCCGCACGGGACAATTCAATCGCGGAGCACCAGCGCCCTAGTGAGCCCCCGGGGACACTTTCATGACACTCGCCATCTCCCTGCACGACGTGAGCAAGGCCTATGCACGAGGCGTCCGCGTGGTGGACCGGTTCTCGCTGGACATCGCGCCCGGCGAGTTCCTGGTCCTGCTGGGGCCCTCCGGATGCGGCAAGTCCACGGTGCTCAGAATGATCGCCGGCCTGGAGGACATCGACGAGGGCGTGCTGCGCCTCGACGGCGAGTACGCCAACGACCTGGCGCCGTCCGGGCGGGACATCGCGATGGTCTTCCAGAACTTCGCCCTCTACCCGAGCATGACCAGCCGGGACAACATCGGCTTCCCGCTGCGGATCGAGGCACCCGGCGCGGATCCGCGTCCGCGGGTGGACGCCACCGCGCGCATACTCGGCATCGAGGACCTCCTCGAGCGTCTGCCCAGCCAGCTCTCCGGCGGCGAACGCCAGCGCGTCGCCATGGGCCGGGCCATCTCCCGGCACCCGTCGGCGTTCCTGATGGACGAGCCGCTGTCCAACCTCGACGCCAAGCTCCGCAACCACCTGCGGGCCGAAATCTCCAAGCTCACCCGGGAGTTGGGCGTCACCACGGTGTACGTCACCCACGATCAGGCCGAGGCCATGTCGCTCGGCGACCGGGTCGCCGTCATGCGCGGCGGGGTACTCCAACAGCTGGACACCCCGCGCTCCGTCTACGCACTGCCCCGCAACGTCTTCGTCGCCGCCTTCATCGGCACCCCGCGCATCAACCTGCTGCGCGGCCTGGTCCGCGCCCCGCTCGACGGAGCGATGACCATCAGCCTCGGCAAGCAGTATCTCCGGCTGCCCGAACCGCTCTCCCTGGACCACCAGTTGCTGCGCGTGCAGCAGGGCCGCGAGGTGATCGTCGGGCTGCGCTCGGAGGCCGTACGCATCGCCGAGCGCACCGCCGCCCGGCCCGGCGAGGTGGCGATCACCGGCCTGGTGGAGCACGTGGAGTTCCAGGGGCACGAGGTGCTGGTCCACTTCAACACCGGCTCGCGCCTGGCCGTCGTACCGGAGTTGGAGGCGCCGCGCCCCGCCCCCCGGACGGCCCGCCGCAGGCGCCGCGAGGGCACGGTCATGGACCGCCTGCGGGGACGGGCGGGAAGCCTGCGCGCCGGACCGGTGGTCGTCCTGGACGACCCGGCGCAGACCGACCCCGCTCCGGTCCCGCCGGAGGGCCGCCTGCCCGGCGACCTCGTCGTGCGTACCACCCCCGACTTCGACCTCCGGCACGGCATGCAGGTCCCCCTCCTCGTCGACCTGGCCCATCTGTTCGTCTTCGATCAGCAGGGTGACCGCATCTGCCCACGGCCGGACCACTTGCCGGACCTGGAGGAGTGAGGGCGCCGGGACTGCTGGGGCGCAGGTGTCCGGCGCGCACAAACTGACACCGCTGGTTTGTGGGCCGGAAGACGCAGAGCCACGCCGCCGTGACCGCGGCCACGCTCGGACCGTGGCTCACGGCACCCGTTCGGACCGCGGCTCGGCCACCGCGGCCTGCTCCGCGCGCCGCCGCGACCGCGACCGCGACACCGCCACCCCCGCCAGGCACAGCGCCCCGCCCGCCAGGGTGAACGCCCCCGGTACCTCGCCCAGCACCAGCCACGACATCAGGACGACCAGTGCGGGGACCGCGTACGTCGTCGCGCCCATGCGGCCTGCGGTCGTACGGGCCAGGGCGTACGCCCAGGTCGTGAAGGCGAGCGCGGTGGGGAAGACGCCCAGGTAGACCATGTTGAGCGTGGCGGAGAGGGGCGCCTCGGCCGCCTCCCGCACCAGCTGCCCGGCGAACGGCAGGCACAGCACGGTACCGACCAGACACCCGAACGTCGTCACCTGCAGCGCGCTCGCCCGCGCAAGGGCCGGCTTCTGCGCCACGACCCCACCGGCGTACCCGACCGCCGCCAGCAGGCACAACACCACCCCGAGCAGCGAGGAACCGCCCCCGCCCGACATCGACAGCCCCACGGTCACCGCCCCCGCGAACGATACCGCCATCCCCGCCAGCAGCCGCGGCGGCATCGCGTCACCGAGCAGCCGGGCGCCCAGCAGGGCGATCAGGAGGGGACCGATGTTCACGACCAGGGCCGCCGTGCCCGCGTCGACCTGCTGCTCGCCCCAGTTGAGCACCACCATGTAGAAGCCGAACCACAGCACGCCGGACACCGCGATCCCGCGCCAGGCCGCCCGCGGCGGCCGGCCCTCGCGCCGCACGGCCCAGATCGCCCCCAGCACGACCGAGCCCGCCAGCAGCCGTCCGAGCGCCAGCGCGCCCGGCGAGTACGCGGCACCCGCACTGCGGATCGAGACGAAGGCGGAGGCCCACAGCACGACGGTGACCGTGGCGGCACCGGCGGCGAGCAGCTCCGTACGACGGGGCGGCGAGGTGTTCATCATGCTCCCGAGGCTAGGAAGGGCAGGAAGGACGAGCTGGCGGATTTCGGACGGGGCGCTGCTCAGCGCAGCGCCTCCGCCTCGATCCCGAGCAGTTCGGACAGCGCGAGCTCACCGGCCGCCGTCACTTTCACGGCCCGCTCGGAGCCGATGCGCACGCACCAGCCCGTGTCCAGGGCGTGCCGGCACAGTGCCGCGCCCGCGACGCCCGCGAGGTGCGGGCGGCGCTCGGTCCAGTCGAGGCAGGCGCGGGCCAGTGGCCGCCGGCCACGCGGGTCGAGACCGATGCCCGCGGAGTCGAACCAGCGCACCCCCGCGTCCGTGAGGACGAATCCGGTGTCGTTCTCCTCGCGCGCCCGCCGCCGGGGCGCGCCGGCGGGCGTCGGGAGTCCGACCCCGCGCACTTGCCCGGAGTCGCGCTCACTCGTCGTGCGCAGCAGCCCGCGCGTGGTCAGCGCGTCGGTGAGCGCGATGCCGAGGCGGCCGGCGAGGTGGTCGTAGCAGGTGCGGCCGCGGGCCATCGCCGATCCGGCGCTCGACTCCCGCAGATTCCGCGGGCGCCGCGTGCCTTCCGGCGCGACCTGGGCCGCCAGGTCCTCCACAAGCTGCGCGACCCGTGCGTCGGCCAGTCGTACGTACCGGTGCCGCCCCTGCCGCTCCTCGGCGAGCAGCCCGCCCGCGACGAGCCTGCCCAGGTGTTCGCTCAGCGTCGACGCGGCGACACCCGCGTGCCGGGCCAGTTCACCGGCGGTCCACGCCCGCCCGTCGAGCAGTGCCAGCAGACACGCGGCGCGTGTCTCGTCGGCGATGAGCGCGGCCAGCCGGGCCAGCCCCGGTGCCCCGGCGTCCTTCTTCGTCATGCGTCCCAGCATGGGACACGGACACTTCGGCGCCCACCGAAGTGTCGTCACGCGGTCTGCCGTGCCTGCGCGTACTGCTGTACCAGCCCGTCCAGCAGCGCCGTCAGCCCGGTCTCGAAGGCCCGTTCGTCGATCTTCTCCTGCTGCTCGGCGAGGAGGTGCGCCTGCCCGAGGTGGGGGTGGTCGGCCGGGTCGTACGCGCTCTCGTCGTCCACGAACCCGCGGGCGAACGAGCCGAGCGCCGAACCCATGACGAAGTACCGCATCAGCGCCCCGATGGAGGTGGCCTGCGCGGGCGGCCAGCCCGCCTCGACCATCGCGCCGTAGACCGCGTCCGCGAGCCGCAGGCCGGCCGGACGGCGGCCGGGGCCGTGGGCGAGCACCGGGACGATGTTCGGGTGCTCGCGCAGGGCGGCGCGATAGGAGACGACCCAGTCGTGCAACGCGGTCCGCCAGTCCCGGCCGTCCTCGAACATCGACAGGTCGACCTGGGCGCTCACCGAGTCGGCGACCGCCTCCAGGATCTCGTCCTTCGTACGGAAGTGGTTGTACAGCGAGGGCCCGCTCACCCCCAGCTCGGCGGCCAGCCGGCGCGTGGAGAGGGCGGCCAGGCCCTCCGCGTCCACGAGCCTGCGCGCCGCCCCGACGATCCGGTCGGTACTGAGGAGGGGCTTGCGCGGTCGGGCCATGGCGCACATAGTAGGGCTGCCGCTGGAAACTAGCAGTGCTAATTCAAATGGTCGGCTTTCCATGTACGGCTTTCGCGGTCCGTCGCGCACCAGCCGGATCCGGAAGCTGGTCATCGGCCGTGCGCCGACCGGGGTTTCGGCGTTCTGAGTACCTCTCCGTACGTCCCTGAGTACCTCGGCGGATGTGGCACGGGCCGCGTCCGCCGAGGCTTGTCCCATGAGTGACACACCCGGCAAGCAGCAGAACACGGCAGCCTTCTACGGCCAGGCCGTAGCGTCCTTCTCCGTCGCCATGGCGGCCACCGCGATCGGCATCTTCAAGCTGAACGCCGACGCCTGGGTGCGGGCCTTCCTGGCCATCGCCGTCCTGTATCTGGTCACCTCGGCCTTCACGCTGTCCAAGGTGATCCGGGACCGGCAGGAGTCGGCCGCCAGGATGTACAGCCCCTTCGAAAAGCTCTGAGCGGGGACGCTAAGCGGTCGCTCACCTTCGGCGGTATGGTGTAGCTCCGGTACCGAGAGGGGCGAACGAGCGATGAGTGCGGCGGAGGACACGGCCGGCGGCGAGATCGAGCCGTGGGGCGAGGTCACCCCTGACGCGGCCCGGCGGCTGTTGGTGGCCGCCGTGGAGGCCTTCGCCGAGCGCGGCTATCACGCGACGACGACCCGCGACATCGCGGGCCGCGCCGGGATGAGTCCGGCCGCGCTCTACATCCACTACAAGACCAAGGAAGAGCTGCTCCACCGCATCAGCCGGATCGGCCACGAGAAGGCCGTCGAGATCCTGCGCACGGCGGCCCGGGGCGAGGGCAGCGCGACGGAGCGGCTCGCCGACGCGGTGAGCTCCTTCGTGCGCTGGCACGCCGGGGGGCGCACCACCGCGCGGGTCGTGCAGTACGAACTGGACTCGCTCGGTCCGGACGCCCGCGCCGAGATCCTCGCCCTGCGCCGGCAGGTGGACGCCGAGGTGCGCGGGATCATCGAGGACGGTGTGACCACGGGCGAGTTCGACGTGCCGGACGTGCCCGGGACCACCCTCGCCGTGCTCTCCCTCTGCGTCGACGTGGCCCGCTGGTTCAATGTCGACGGCCCCCGCACGCCCGACGAGGTCGGCGCGCTGTACGCCGACCTCGTGCTGCGGATGGTGGGGGCGAAGTGACCGCCCGCGGCGCTCAGACGTAGTACCGCGACACCGACTCGGCCACGCACACCGGCTTGTCGCCGCCCTCGCGCTCCACGGTGAAGGCGACGGAGACCTGGACGCCGCCGGGCACGTCGTCGACGCCGGTGATCGTCGCCGTGGCGCGCAGCCGCGAGCCGACGGGAACGGGGGCGGGGAAGCGGACCTTGTTCGTCCCGTAGTTGACGCCCATCTTCACGCCCTCGACGGAGATCAGCTGCGGCCCGAACAGCGGCAGCAGCGACAGGGTCAGATACCCGTGCGCGATGGTGGTCCCGAAGGGGCCCGCGGCCGCCTTCTCCGGGTCGACGTGAATCCACTGGTGGTCGCCGGTGGCCTCGGCGAAGAGGTCGATCCGCTTCTGGTCGACCTCCAGCCAGTCGGTGTACCCCAGCTGCTCGCCCACCGCAGCCTTCAGCTCGTCGGCTGACGTGAAGATCCTCGGCTCTGCCATGTCCCGGCCTCTCGCGTCATGTATGTTCGTGTTCATGTCTAAGCAACTGCTTAGCATGGTCGGGTCGGCGCCCCCTGTCAACGGACCGCGGGGGTGACGCGGTGGGTAGGCTCCGAGGAGTGCCCCAGATTCCCGAGAAGATCCACGAGCTCACGGTCGGCCAGCTCGCCGCCCGCAGCGGCGCCGCCGTCTCCGCCTTGCACTTCTACGAGTCCAAGGGTCTGATCAGCAGCCGCCGCACCGCCGGCAACCAACGCCGCTACACCCGTGACGCCCTGCGCCGCGTCGCCTTCGTCCGGGCCGCCCAGCGCGTCGGCATCCCGCTGGCCACGATCCGCGAGGCCCTCGCCGAACTCCCCGAGGAACGCACGCCCACCCGGGAGGACTGGGCCCGCCTCTCCGAGACCTGGCGGTCCGAACTGGACGAGCGCATCAAGCAGCTCAACCGCCTCCGCGACCATCTCACCGACTGCATCGGCTGCGGCTGCCTCTCCCTCGACTCCTGCGTCCTGTCCAACCCGGACGACGCCTTCGGCGAACGGAGGGCGGGCTCGCGCCTGATGGTGGAACCCCGGTCCCGGGAGGGAGTTCAGGGGCCGGAGGCCCGCTCCTGAGCCGACCCCCGAGACCCCGCTCACTCGTACTCCGTGCCCCCCTCGCGCGTCAGGTGCGCCGGGCTCACCGCCTTCGCGATCGCCCGCCCGCCGGTGACCGGGCTGTATCGCTCGACGGCCGTGCACTTCGGTGGTGACGCGTAGCCCCGACATGGGGACACCTCGATTCCTGGGGTCGCTCAGTGGGGTTTCATCGCCTTCCGGCCATCCGGACGGGAAAGGGGTGGGGCGACCGGATCAGCGGCTGGTAACGTCGTGATCTTCGGTCGGCCGAGACGCCGTACCCGGAGTCCTGACGGGAACAACTCCCATGTCCTCAGTCGCCCTTGACGCCGCCCTCGCGGACATCGACACCGTCTTCAACGGTTTTGCCAGCCCTGACGAGACCGGCTGCGGCTACTGTCACGCACCCGAGGAGACCGCGTATCTGCGCACGCCGTATGTGCGGGTGCCGGTGGACGTGGTGCGGTACTACCTCTTCGAGGTGCCCGACCACTTCGACGACCACGCGGCCGCGATGCGGCGCCTGCTGCCGCAGGCCGCACGGGCGATGGCCGACGGCACCCTGGGTGCGATCGGCTACGGAGCCCACGGGCTGACCCGAGTGGACTGGCGCTCGTGGCCGGCCGAGCAGACCGCCGCTGTCGAGGCGTTCCTGCACGCCTGGTGGCAGGACGCCCTCACGATGCCCGAGCCGCCCTACGGCATCGACGACGTCTTCGACACCTGTGCCACGATCGCCAGGACGGTGACCCCGTTCCTGGACGGCTGGGGCCGTAGCCCGGTCGCCGACGCCCATCTCGCCCACTGTGCCGACGTCTGGCTCTACGACCTGCTGTCCGACGCCTCCCCGTTCTCCTGGTGGTACGACGACAGCGTGGACGCCGGCGTCGCAGACCTGCGCACCTGGCTGGCCGGCCCCGGTGCCGCCAGGCTGCGCGCCCAGGGCGAGCCCGACCTGGCGATCCGCGCCGGACTCCTCGCCCTCCCTTACGACGAGCGCTGGAACCACCCGTACTGGGCCGACGCCTCCGCCACCAACTGAGCGTCGGACGAGGCCCGTCGGCCGTCCGGCAGGAGGACTCGGCCAACGCCTGTGGCGAGAGCGGGGTCATCGCACCGTCGGCTGCGCCTCGACGCCCGTTGAGACAGACCTGCACCGTGCCCTGATGGTGCCACCGGCGCGAAACAGGGGGGTGCGGCATCCCCGGCGCACCCCCGGCGTGCTCTCAGGCCGACATCAGCATCGCCCGCCCCCGCCTGGCGTACGCCAGGGCCTCGGGCGTGAGTACGGGCCGCGGTACGAGTATTCCGCAGTCCGCGCAGACCGGACCCGACGACGGTTCGTGGTCCAGGTCGTACTTCCAGAACAGGCGCTCCCCGGCGCACACCGGGCAGGTCGCGCCCGGTTCGCGTTCCAGCGCCGCGATCAGACGGCGCAGTACCTCGCCGAGCGGCGCACGGGGGTGGACCCGGGGGTTGTCGCACCAGGCGACGCCGAAACCGCCCCAGGTCAGCCGGTGCCAGTCGTCCACGGTGCCCGGCCTGCGCAGCCCGTCGTGCTTCTCCTTCTTGCGGCGCTCGGCGAACTCGACCTCATAGTCGAGCCATACCGCCCGCGCCTCCTCCAGCTCCTCCAACGCGGCCACGAGCCGCGCAGGATCGGGAGAGCGGTCCTCGGGACCGAACCCTGACCGGGAGCACAAATGGTCCCAGGTCGCCCTGTGCCCGTAAGGAGCGAACCGCTCGAGGCACTTGCGCAGCGAGTAGCGCCGCAGCGCCAGATCGCAGCGCGGGTCGCGCACCTGTCTCGCCAGACTCCGGAAACCGGCCATCGCCTTGCACCTCCGTCACACCTGCACCTGTACTTCGGTCACTTCGGCGTCGTCGTACGGACGTTGCCGAATAGACGTATCGACACGCGATTCGGCTCCATCCGATTTCCGATCGCCCCCATAAGCCGGAGTGACGACTCCAAAAAGTGACGCATGTTCATCTTCACTCCCGGGGATACCGGCGGTAACGTCCGTGCACCCCCGTCGCTAGGAGCTGCCATGCCTGGGCGCACCCCACGAACCACTCTCGACAGACTGAGAACTCCCGGCAGATTTCCCGGGTTCCTGAAGACGGCATCCATATGCGTCTTGATTGCCGGCCTTTTGTCCCCGCTTTCCCAAGCGGCGGTCGCCGCCGAGGTGACGGCGGCCAACGACTACTGCGGCGGGCAGTGCTCCGACATCCTGCCGCCGGGCGAGAACGGCAACGCCACGCTCGCCCAGATCCTCCTCAACCAGGCCTTCGGCACCCAGCCCTCCCATGCCGAGGACCAGTTGGGCCCCTACGCCAACCTGGCCAAGGGGTACTCCACGCTCACCACCGACAAGATCAACACGTTCTTCAACGACGCGTCGTTCGGGGTCCCGTCCGATCAAGTCGCCTCCACCGAGAGTCCCGCGGGCCGCAGCGACGTGTCGATCGTCCGCGACAAGAAGACGGGCGTGCCGCACATCACCGGTACCACTCGATACGGCACGGAGTTCGGCGCCGGTTATGCCGCGGCTGAGGACCGGCTGTGGCTCATGGACGTCTTCCGTCACGTGGGGCGCGGTCAGCTGACCACGTTCGCGGGCGGCGCGGCCGGCAACCAGGGTCTTGAGCAGGAGTTCTACCGCAACGCGCCCTACACCGAGGCCGACCTCCAGGCCCAGATCGACAACGCCGTCGCGGGCAACGGCACCCGCGGCCAGCAGGCACTGGCCGACGCCAACGCCTACCTCGCCGGCGTCAACGCCTACATCGACGCCTCCGACAGCGGCCGTTACTTCCCGGGCGAGTACGTCCTCACCGGCCACAAGGACTCCATCACCAACGCCGGCACCATCGACCACTTCAAGATCACCGACCTGGTGGCGCTGGCCTCCGTGATCGGCTCGCTGTTCGGCTCCGGTGGCGGCGGCGAGGTCAACAACGCCGTCTCCCTGCTCGCCGCCCAGGCCAAGTACGGCGTGGCGGAGGGCACCAGGGTCTGGGAGTCCTTCCGCGAGCGCAACGACACCGAGGCCGTCCTCACCGTCCACAACGGCGAGAGCTTCCCGTACGCCGTCAAGCCCGACGACCCGCAGGGCGAGGCGCTGCCCGACGCCGGTTCGGTGACCCGGGAACCGCTGGTCTACGACCGTACGGGCAGCGCGGCCACCGCCACGGCGGCCGCCGCCTCCAGCACCGCGGCGGCCACCACGCTGAGCTCCGCCAAGCGCGGGATGTCCAACGCCCTCGTGGTGAGCGGCAAGTCCACCGCGAGCGGCCACCCGATCGCCGTCTTCGGTCCGCAGACCGGCTACTTCGCCCCGCAGCTGCTCATGCTCCAGGAGATCCAGGGCCCGGGCATCAGCGCCCGCGGCGCCTCCTTCGCGGGGCTGAGCATGTACGTCGAACTGGGCCGCGGCCAGGACTACGCGTGGAGCGCCACGACCTCCGGCCAGGACATCATCGACACGTACGCCGTCGAACTGTGCCAGGACGACTACCACTACCTGTACCACGGCACCTGCACGGCCATGGAGAAGGTCGAGCAGAAGAACGCCTGGACCCCGACGACGGCCGACGGCACCGCGGCCGGCTCGTACACGATGCGGGTCTACCGCACGAAGTACGGGCCGGTGGAGTACCGGGCGACCGTCGGCGGCAAGAAGGTCGCCTACACCACCCTGCGCTCCTCCTACCTGCACGAGGCCGACTCGATCATCGGCTTCCAGATGCTCAACGACCCCGACTACGTCAAGAGCCCGGGGACCTTCCAGTCCGCGGTGCAGCACATCAACTTCACCTTCAACTGGTTCTACGCCGACTCCACGCACACCGCGTACTACAACAGCGGCGACAACCCGGTGCGCGCGAGCGGCGTCGACGCCGAGTTCCCGGTGTGGGCGCAGGCGGCGTACGAGTGGAAGAACTGGAACCCGGCGACCAACACCGCCGACTACACACCGGCGTCCGCCCACCCCAACTCCATCGACCAGGACTACTACATCTCCTGGAACAACAAGCAGGCCAAGGACTACGCGACCGCGTCCTGGGGCGACGGCTCGGTGCACCGGGGCAATCTGCTCGACGACCGGGTGAAGAAGCTGGTCGCGGCCGGCGGGGTGACCAGGACGGCCCTGGTGAAGGCGATGGCGGACGCGGCGCTCGCGGACCTGCGGGCCGAGGACGTGCTGCCGGACCTGCTGAAGGTCGTCAACAGCTCGACGGTGACCGACTCCACGGCCGCGGCGGCGGTCAGCAAGCTCCAGACCTGGGTGACGGCCGGCGCCAAGCGCACGGAGACGTCGGCGGGTTCGAAGACGTACGCCAACGCCGACGCGATCCGCATCCTGGACGCCTGGTGGCCGCTGCTGGTGAAGGCCGAGTTCGAACCCGGCCTCGGCAGCGACCTGTACACCGCCTTCACCGGCAACCTGGCGATCGACGAGAGCCCGTCGGCCGCCCACGGCCCGACCGGCGCGCACGCCGGAAGCTCCTTCCAGTACGGCTGGTGGAGCTATGTCGACAAGGACATCCGGGCGGTGCTCGGTGAGTCCGTGTCGGGGCCGCTCGCGCAGAAGTACTGCGGCGGCGGCAGCCTCAGCTCCTGCCGGGACACCCTCATCAGCACCCTGAAGCAGGCGGCCGGTCTGACCGCCGCCCAGGTCTACCCCGGCGACGACCTGTGCGCGGCGGGCAACCAGTGGTGCGCCGACTCGATCGTCCAGCGCACCCTCGGCGGCATCAAGCACGGCAACATCAGCTGGCAGAACCGGCCCACCTACCAGCAGGTGGTGGAGTTCACCTCACACCGGTAACGCCCGGACGGCGGCGGGCCGACTCAGCGGATGCGGCCCGCCGCCAGCACCACCTGTGCCAGTTCCCGGTGGATGATGTCGCTGTGGGCGCCGGTCGGCGGGCCTCCGCGCCTGACCACCGCCGCCGCGTCGACGTTGACGCATCCCGAGGCCGGCAGCGGTCCGCGCAGTGCGTCGGCGAGCTTCACCGCGCGCGTGCCCGGGACCGCCTGCACGCCGTCGTGGCCCATGGCTCCCCACTTGACGCCCAGCATCCGGCCTACGTCGAACCCCTCGGCCACGTCGAATCCCCCGGCCACCCCCTGCGCGTCGCCCGCCATGCGGGAGGCCAGCGGGTACAGCGTGCCGAGGGCCGAGTCATGGCTGGAGTGGCAGCACACCAGGGGCCCGTCGATGCGGTTCTGCTGACCCTGCAACACGCCTCCCGCGCGCGCGTCGTGCGGCAGCCGGGTGGCGAACGCGTAGTGGGAGAAGGCCCCTTGCAGCAGGGTCACGGACTTCACCGTGCGGACGCCCTCGGGCAGCCCGCGCAGGGCGAACGACACCAGCCGCCCGCCGAAACTGTGCCCCACCAGGTGCACCCGCACCTCCGGCGCCGCGCTCGCCAGCTGACCGATCACGCGCCCCAGCCCGCGCTCGCCCACCGTCCCGGCACGCCGCTTCATCGCGTAGTAGGTCCCCTGCCGCAGCAGTTCGTGCGCCCCGTCCCAGGGGTTGGGCACCGTGAACCGCGCCGCCGCGTCCGGGGATTCGACCCGGGCCAGCGCCTGCGCGAACTCCTCGCACATCGCCGCCGCGGACCCGGAGAACATCTCCGGCTCGTCCTGCGGCACGCCCTCCGCCAGCGTGTCCGCCGCGAACAGGGCCTGCGGCCCGGGCGGCACCACCTCCACCAGCAGCCGGACCAGCCGCCCGAACTCCTCCAGTTCGGCCTCCTCGCGCGACTGCTGCTCCAGCAGCCGGGCGAGCTGCTCGACGATGACCGCCCGGCCCGGGAAGGTCTCCAGCAGCGCGTGGCGCGTGTCCTTGTCGAGTGCCGGACGCCGGATGGTCGCGGCCGCCACCGACCGAGGGAAGTCCGGGATCGGCTCGTCGGAGAACCGCATCGACGGCCACACCACGCCCACGTAGCCGAGCCCGGCCGTCGGCGCGAGTTCGGGGAACGGGGCGAAGAAGCGGCTGTAGAGCCGGGTCGCCCCGGAGCGGTCGTTGTTCCAGCCGTGCGCGAAGACGACCAGGTCGCGCACGCCCCGCCGGGTCACCTCGGCCAGCAGCCGGTCCCGCTCCGGGCCGGCCACGTCGCCGTCCGCATCGAAGGTGAGCTCCCAGTAGGGCGTCACACTCATCGCCGGCTCCGCCATGACAGGCCCCTTCGTCCCCCGTGGTGGTGCGCCATGGGCGCATGGTCCTGCCAACGGGGGACTTTGGCCATACGTCACGGGTCATCCGTACAGCAGATACTCCGCGCGCACCCGCCGGAACGCCGCCAGTTCCTCCTGCCAGCCCGCCACGACCTCGTCGGTGCTCGCGCCCGCGTCGATCGCGGTGCGCACCCGTGCGGAGCCCGTGAGTTTGTCGATCCAGTTGTCGGAGCGCCAGGCGAAGCCGCTCCAGGCCTGCTTGGCGGTCACCAGGAGCGCGATCCCGGTGCGCACCGGGTCGTAGGCGTCGCGGTCGTGCACATGGATCTGCACGCCCCCGATGGTCTTCCCCTGGAACTTGGAGAACGTGGGCGCGAAGTACGCCTCCCTGAAGCGCACGCCCGGCAGCCCGAGCGCGTTCACCGCGGCGGCCCACTTCCCGTCGATCCCCTCCGCGCCCAGCAGCTCGAAGGGCCGGGTCGTGCCGCGCCCCTCCGAGAGGTTCGTCCCCTCGAAGAGGCAGGTGCCCGCGTAGGCCAGGGCGGTGTCCGGCGTCGGCATGTTCGGGCTCGGGGGCACCCAGGGCAGCCCGGAGGCGTCGAACCACTGCGACCGCTTCCATCCGGTCATCGGTACGGTGTCCAGCTCCACCGGCGCGGTCAGGAACTCCCCGTTGAACAGTCGCGCCAGCTCCGCGACCGTCATCCCGTGCGCCTGCGAGATCGGCTGCCGGCCGACGAACGTCGCGAACTCCTTGTGCAGGACCGGCCCCTGGGCCGCGCGCCCGGTCAGCGGGTTCGGCCGGTCCAGGACCACGAACCGCTTGCCCGCGAGCTGCGCGGCCTCCATGCAGTCGTACAGGGTCCAGATGTACGTGTAGAAGCGCGCGCCCGCGTCCTGGATGTCGAAGACGACGGTGTCGACGCCGGACGCGGTGAACACGTCGGCCAGCGCCTGACCGCTCTTGAGATACGTGTCGTAGACCGGCAGCCCCGTCGCCGGGTCGTCGTAGCGGCCCTCGGAGCCGCCCGCCTGCGCGGTGCCGCGGAAGCCGTGCTCGGGGCCGAAGACGGCTACCAGGTTCACCCGGTCGTCGGCATGCATGACGTCCACGATGTGGCGTACGTCCCGGGTGACGCCGGTCGGGTTGGTGACGATGCCGGTGCGCTCGCCGCTGAGCTGGGCGTAGCCGTTCGCGGCCAGGCGTTCGAACCCGGTGCGCAGGTGCATGTGGGACTCGGCCGTGGGTGAGGTGGGCGTGAGTGACACCGATGCGGCGGTTGCCGCGGTGGCCGCAGTTGCCGATGCGAGCAGACTTCGTCTGGACAGGCGCATAGGGCTCCTCCGTGAGTGGTGACGTTGCGGGCCGTTCATGGCTGGTCGCGTCGCGCGGCGGAGCCGCATGCCGATACGGCCCCACGCTCCTCAGGGTCCTCCAGAGACCCTTCCTTTGGCGCATACCGACCGGTTAGTCTGGCGCGGCAGAGCCGATTCGCGTCGTGTCGAAGGAGACCGATGGTGGAAGCCGTGCAGGATGCCGGAGTCGTCGTCACCGGAGCGGGAGGCGGGATCGGGGCCGCGCTGGCCCGTCGCTTCGCCGCCGAGGGCGCCCGGGTCGTCGTCAACGACCTGGACGCCGACAAGGCCAGGGCGGTCGCCGACGAGATCGGCGGTGTCGCGGTACCGGGCGACGCCTCCGCGATCATCGCCGACGCCCGGGACGCGCTCGGCGGCACCGTCGACGTCTACTGCGCCAACGCCGGGGTCGCCTCGGGCGGTTCCGAAGCGGCCGGGGAATCGGTCTGGGCGCTCGCCTGGAACGTCAACGTCATGGCCCACGTCCGTGCGGCCGAGGCGCTGCTTCCGGACTGGCTGGAGCGTGGCAGCGGCCGGTTCGTCTCCACCGTCTCCGCCGCCGGACTGCTCACCATGATCGGCGCCGCGCCCTACAGCGTCACCAAGCACGGCGCGTACGCCTTCGCCGAGTGGCTGTCGCTGACCTACCGCCACCGCGGGATCAAGGTCCATGCCATCTGTCCCCAGGGCGTCCGCACCGACATGCTGGCCGCCACCGGCAGCGCGGGCGACCTCGTCCTCCAGCCGACCGCGATCGAGCCCGGGGATGTCGCGGACGCCCTCTTCAAGGGCATCGAGGAGGACCGCTTCCTGATCCTGCCGCACCCCGAGGTCGCCGGGTATTACCAGGTAAGGGCAGCCGAGCCCGATCGCTGGCTGACCAACATGAACCACATCCAGCAGAAGTGGGAGGCCGGACAGTGACCGGCTCCCGCTACGCGGCCAAGCCCTGGGTGGCCCTCCTCAACGACGCCCAGCGCGCCCCCGTGACCCCCGCCGACTCCCTCGTGCACGCCCTGCGCCGGGCCGTCGCCGAGGCCCCCGACCGCACCTTCCTCGCCTACTTCGACGGCCGGCTGTCCTACCGCGAGGTCGACGAGCTCAGCGACTCCGTCGCCGGCCACCTGGCCGCCCGCGGTCTGCGGCAGGGCGACCGGGTGGCCGTCCTGCTGCAGAACTCCCCGCCCTTCGTGCTCGCCCTGCTCGGTGCCTGGAAGGCGGGCGCGACCGTCGTCCCGGTCAATCCCATGTACAAGTCGGGGGAGGTCGCGCACGTCCTGCGGGACGCCGAGGTGGCGGCGCTGATCTGCTCCGACCGCGCGTGGGAGTCGTACCTGCGCGACACCGCCGCCGACTCGCCGGTGCGGATCGTGCTCACCGGCTGCGAGTTGGACTTTCAGACTCGGGGCGACGCGCGCGTGCTGACCTTCGAGCGGCTGCCGCAGGCTCCGGACGCCGACGACCTCACGGCCGTCGCCCGGCAGGGCCACCCGGCGCCGGCCGACCGCGACCCCGGCCCTTCCGACATCGCGCTGATCAGCTACACCTCGGGCACCAGCGGCACCCCCAAGGGCGCCACCAACACGCACGGCAACATCATGTACAACGCCGAGCGGCAGCGGACCGGCCTGGCCCTGCCCGGGGCCCCCGTCTACTACGCGATGGCGCCCCTGTTCCACATCACCGGGATGGTCTGCCAGCTCGGCGCCTGCCTCGACAGCGCGGGCACGCTCGTCCTGACGTACCGCTTCGAGGCGGGCGTCGTCCTGGACGCGTTCGCCGAGCACCGGCCGCAGTACACCGTGGGCCCCTCGACGGCCTTCATGGCGCTGGCCGCCCACCCGGCCGTCTCCCCGGACCACTTCTCCTCCTTCGTGAACATCTCCTCCGGCGGCGCCCCCCTGCCGCCGGCCCTGGTGGAGAAGTTCCGGGCCGGCTTCGGGCCGTACATCCGCAACGGCTACGGGCTCACCGAGTGCACCGCGCCCTGCGCGTCCGTGCCGCCCGGCCTGGAGGCGCCCGTCGACCCTGTCTCCGGGACGCTGGCCGTCGGCCTGCCGGGCCCCGACACGGTCGTACGGATCGTCGACGACGAGGGCACGGAGGTGCCCTTCGGTGAGCAGGGCGAGATCGTCGTGCGCGGCCCGCAGGTCGTGCCGGGCTACTGGCGGCGCCCCGACGCCACCGCCGAGACCTTCCCCGACGGCGAGCTGCGCACCGGCGACATCGGCTTCATGGACCCCCAGGGCTGGCTGTACGTCGTCGACCGCAAGAAGGACATGATCAACGCGTCCGGTTTCAAGGTGTGGCCGCGCGAGGTCGAGGACGTCCTCTACACGCACCCGGCGGTGCGTGAGGCGGCCGTCGTCGGGGTGCCCGACGGGTATCGCGGGGAGACCGTCAAGGCCTATATCAGCCTTCGCCCGGGCGCCGAGACGGACCCGGACGACCTCGCCGCGTACTGCAAGGAGAGACTGGCTGCCTACAAGTACCCGCGGCAGGTGGAGGTCCTGCCCGAGTTGCCCAAGACGGCGAGTGGGAAGATCCTCCGTCGGGAACTGCGTTCCCGCACGCACGACAGTCAGTAGGTATGAGCCGGCAGGCAGCAGCCAGTAGGCGTCAAGGAAGGCAGGTGGCGGCAGTGCCCAGGACGACCGACGGGGACGGAGTTCCCGTTCCGCAGCGGCTCCTTGCCGCCGCCACCCGGCTCTTCGCCGAACAGGGCTACGACCGCACCTCGGTGCAGGAGATCGTGGAGGCGGCCGGCGTCACCAAGGGGGCGCTGTACCACTACTTCGGCTCCAAGGACGACCTCCTGCACGAGGTGTACGCGCGCGTGCTGCGCGTCCAGCAGGAGCGGCTCGACGCGTTGGCGGGCACCGACGAGCCGGTCGAGAAGCGGCTGCGGGCCGCGGCGGCCGACGTCGTCGTCACGACGATCGAGAACCTCGACGACGCGATGATCTTCTTCCGCTCGATGCACCACCTGAGCCCCGAGAAGAACAAGCAGGTGCGCGCCGAGCGCCGGCGCTACCACGAACGCTTCCGCGCGCTCATCGAGGAGGGCCAGCAGACCGGGGTGTTCTCCAAGGCGACCCCGGCCGACCTGGTGGTGGACTACCACTTCGGTTCCGTCCACCACCTGTCCACCTGGTACCGCCCCGACGGCCCGCTCGGCCCCCAGGAGGTCGCCGACCAGCTGGCCGACCTGCTGCTGCGGGCGCTGCGGCCGTAGCGGACGCGGCAGTCGCGGGAGCCCGCGGTCCGGGTGTCACGGGCCTGCTTCCCGGTGCGTCCGGGAGAACCTCCGGGGCGGGCCGGACGGCGTCCTCTGCACTCCCGGCCGCCGGCAGCGCGATGCTCGTCGGGACGGACCGGCGGAGGCGCCGCCGGCCGGAGCTTCGGGGGAGAGAAATATGCTTGCAGTGAACCGGCGTCTCGTAGGTCTCGCGCTGGGCGGCGCGCTCGCGCTCGGCGGTACGGCGGCCGTGCCGGCGGCGGCCGGGGGAGCGGTACAGGCGCCCGCGCGGGCCGCGTGCAGCATCCCGGTCACCAACAACCTCATCCACCAGCGGTGGAGCAACCTGGGCGGCGGCGACGGGTGGATGGGCTGCCCGACCGGTAACACCAAGGACGTCTACGTCAACAACGTCTACAAGGGCAAGCGCCAGTACTTCGACAACGGCAACATCACGACCTCGCGCGCGCAGGGGCCGGAGATGGTCGTCGCCGCGTGGGAGTACAACGGCTACGCGTACTTCAACTGGGGCACGACGGCCCCCTTCCACTACGACCTCTTCCAGATCCGCTACACCAGCGCCGCCGACCCGTACGGTCGGCTGGGCCAGGTCGGCGGCGGGACGTCCGGCCGGATCCGGGTGCAGAAGCAGACCACCGGCGACTACACGTTCCGCGTCCGGGGCTGCGACAAGAGCTACTTCGGCGGGCTGACGTGCCGGCAGGGCTGGACCCTCTCGGCGACCACGAACTGACCGTCACCTCGGGGGAACAGGGCCGGTGAGGGCGCACGACGCGCCCTCACCGGCCCTCACGCCGCTCAGCGGTACGTCTTCGGCGCCCGGTGCGTCCGCGGCCGCCGGCGCACCTCGTCCGGGCCGTCGGCGATCACCGGCGTGCGGACGACGCGTCCCTGGCAGTCGCCCCACAAGGAGTTCACCGTTCGGGTAACTCCCCTTCACCGTCCCGCCATTGGCCGCCCATACCTTTGCCCGCGCTGTGAACTGATCATGTCAAGGCGGGGGAGTGTGAACGGATGTCGAGTGGTGGCAGAAAGCACCCGAGAGCAGGCCATGGGGTGGTGCTCGGCCTAGGGGTCGCCCTGGTGGCGGGGCTGCTGCAGATGGGAGCGCTCCCTGCGGAGGCGGTCGCCCGTCCGCAGTCCGGCACGCCGGCGGTGAAGGCCTCGTCGGCCGAGGGGGACAGCGGCACGTCCGGCGCCGGCACCACCGCCGCGGCCTCCGAGGAAGAGGCGATCGCGGCAGCGAAACGATCCGGCAAGAACGTCGAGGTGGCCTCGCTGCGCGGCGAGAGCAGCGATGTGTACGCCACTCCCGAAGGCGACCTGGAAGCGCGGGAGTACCTGCGCCCGGTGCGGACCCGGATCAACGGCACGTGGCAGCCGATCGACACCGCGCTGGCCAAGGCCGACGGCGGCATGGTCGCGCCCAAGGCGGCCACTGTCGGGCTGGAGTTCTCCGGTGGCGGCGAAGGCCGTCCCCTGGTGCGCCTCGACCGAGCGGGCCGGACGCTCGAACTCTCCTGGCCCGGCGCCGTGCCCGCACCGCGGCTGGACGGCGACACCGCCGTCTACGCCGACATCCTGCCGGACGTGGACCTGCGGCTCGGGGCGCGGCCCGACGGCTTCACGCAGCTCCTCGTCGTGAAGACGGCCGAGGCCGCGCAGAGCAAGGAACTCGCCGAGCTGCGGCTGAAGCTGAACGCCGACGGGATGGCGGTGGCCGAGACCCCGAGCGGCGGCCTCCAGGCCGTCGACAAGGGCGCGGGCGGCGTCGTGTTCGAGGCGCCGACCCCGGTGATGTGGGACTCCAGCGCGAGCGACGCGAGCGCGCAGACCGCAGGTGCCACGGGTGCCACGCGTACCGCCGGTACGGTCGGGACCGCCGGCCCCGCGAACGCGACGACGACCGGCGCGCGGGCGGCATCGTACGTGACCACGGCCGTCGCCGACGCGGCCGCTCGTACGGTCACCGCCGCCGCGGACGAGTCCACCGCCCCGGCCACCGGCGACGACGAGCCGACCGCCGCCGAATCCGGTCGGGTCGAGCGCGTCGGCGTCGACGTCGCCGACGGCGGGGACGCACTCGTGCTCACCCCGGACAAGGAGCTGCTGACCGGCTCCGACACCGTCTACCCCGTCTACATCGACCCGCAGTGGTACTCGCCCAAGGCCACCTCCTGGACCATGGTGTCCCGGTACTGGGCGAGCTCTCCGCAGTGGAAGTTCAACGGCGACTCCGACGCGGGCCTCGGCTACTGCGGCTGGGACTACTGCGCCCCCTACGACGTGAAGCGGCTCTTCTACCAGATCCCGACCACGAAGTTCGCCGGCCGGACGATCCTGTCCGCCGAGTTCGTCGTCAGGGAGACCCACGCGGCCTCCTGCGAGAAGCGCGAGGTCCAGCTCTGGCGGACCAAGGGCATCTCCTCGTCCACGACCTGGAACAGCCAGGACAACTCCGACTTCTGGATCGACCGGCTCAAGACCCTCAGCTTCGCCTACGGCTACGACGGCTGCGCCGCCGCCGACGCCGAGTTCGACGTGAAGGACGCCGTCGCCACGGCCGCGGCCAAGAAGTGGTCGACCATCACCTTCGGGATGAAGGCCACCGACGAGGGCGACCGCTACACCTGGAAGCGGTTCTCGGACGACGCCTACCTGCGGGTGCGGTACAACCGCGCCCCGAACAAGATCACCCTCTCCCAGCTCACCATGAGCCCGGGCGGCCCCTGTGTGGCGTCCGACAAGATGGTGCGCATCCGTTCCACGGCGACGATCCGCGCGAACGACGTCACCGACCCCGACGGGGACGCGGTCTCCGTGCAGTTCCAGGCGTCCTGGGACGCGGGTGACGGCGCCGGCTGGAAGGCCCGCTGGACCTCGGCCAGGACCACCAGCAAGAAGAGCGGCTCCGACTTCTCACTGGTGCTGCCCAGCACCATCCCCAAGAACAAGCACGTGGAGTGGCACGTCCACTCCTACGACGGGGCCCAGTGGTCGGCCTGGAGCTACACCGGCTCCCACGGCTGCCACTTCATGTACGACACCAGCGTGCCCGTCGGGCCGGTGATCAGCTCCGCCCAGTACGGCGCGTCCGACCCCGAGGACCCGAACGACCCCTGGTGGGACGGCGTCGGCCGGTACGGCACCTTCTCCGTCGACACCACCTCCACCGACGTCACCAAGTACTGGTTCGGCGTCAACGCGGCGCCCAGCAGCGCCAACACCCTGACCACCACGGGCGGCGGCGTCAAGACGATCAAGTTCATGCCGACCAGGCCGGGCGTCAACTTCATCACCGCGCAGGCCTTCGACGCGGCCGGCAACGGCTCCGAGCCCACCACGTACACCTTCCGGGTGCGCTCCGGCCAGCCCGACCGGCTGTCCTGGCAGATGGACGAAGCCGCCGGCGCGAGCGAGGTCACCGGCTCGGGCGGCGAGTGGCCCGCCACGCTGTACGCGGGCGCCAAGCCCGGCAGCGAGGGAGTCTCCGGCCATGGCCTGGAGCTGGACGGCACCGACGACTACGCGGCCAGCGACTCCCCGGTCCTGAACACCGCCAAGAGCTTCTCGGTGTCGGTGTGGGCGAAACTGCCGAGCAACCCGACCGGCGCGCCCGTCGCCGTCGCCCAGGCGGGCTCCAACACCAGCGGCTACGAGATCTACTACTCCACCGTGCTCGGCGGCTGGGTGTTCCTGCGGCACACCACCGACGCGTCCGGCACCTCGGTGGCCCGGGCCGTCCAGCCCGCCTGCGCGAGCGGGGACACCGCCTGCCAGGCCTCCCGGGTCAACACCTGGACCCACCTGGTCGCCGCCTTCAACTACCCGAGCCAGCTGCTGAAGCTGTACGTCGACGGCCAGCTCGTCGCCACCGCCCCCTACACGACCACCCCCTGGGACGCGCGCGGCCGCACCTTCCTCGGCGCCGCCTCCCACTACGGGACCGTGGAGGGCTTCTTCCAGGGCTCCCTCGACGAGGCGCAGTTCTTCGACTACCAGTTGACCGACGCCCAGGTGACCCGGCTGCACGACCGTCTGCCGGTGACCAACGCCCGTCCGGCGAAGCTGGTCTTCCCGATGGACGAGGAGGCCGACGCCGTCGCGCTGACCGGCCGCGCCCAGGAGGCTCCCGCCCAGCTCAAGGGCGGCGCCGTCGCCGGGGCCACCGGCGTCAACGGTCACGCGGTCGAGTTCGACGGCGTCGACGACTACGCGACCACGGGCCGTCCGATCATGGACACCGCCCAGAGCTTCGCGGTGTCCACCTGGGTGAAGCTGCCCAAGGACAAGGAAGCCAAGGCGATGACGGCCATCGCCCAGGCCGGCACCGTCAACCCCGGCTTCGAGGTCTACCACTCCTCCGCGCTCGGCGGCTGGGTCTTCATCCGCGAGCAGAGCGACACCGCCGGCTCCACGGTGGTGCGCGCGACCCAGTCCGCGTGCCCCGCGAACACCAACTGCGCGGCCGCCCGCCTCGGCGAGTGGAACCACGTCGTCGCCGTCCAGGACGTCGACGCCGGCCAGCTGCGGCTGTACGTCAACGGTGTCCTGGCGGCCACGGCCGCCTTCACCACCCCCTGGCTCGCCGTCGGCCAGGTCACCCTGGGCGGCACCTACCGAGCGGACGGCACCCTGGGCAGCCCGCTCAAGGGCGCCATGGACGACGTACGCCTGTACGACCGGGCCATCTCCGACGACGAGGTGAAGCAGCTGTTCAAGCAGCGTCCCCTGGTCGGCGCCCGCTGGAAGTTCGAGTCGGCCACCGGCAGCCCGTCGGTCACCCCGGACGCCTCCGCGACGGGCGCGGGCATGACCCTCTACAACGGTGCCGCGACCGGTTCCGGCTGGGTGGACGGCGGCCTGACACTGGACGGTGTCGACGACTACGCGGCCACCGCGAGCGGCGCCACGACGGTCGACACCAGCGCCAGCTTCACGGTCAGCGGCTTCGTCCAGGCAGCGGCCCAGCCCACCGGGAACGTCACCCTGCTGAGTGCGCCCGGAACGACCAAGAGCGCGTTCGCGGTTCGCTATGTGCCCGGCTCCACGGACACCGACCCGGGACGCTGGCGCATCGAGACCGCCGACGCGGACAGTACCTCCGCCACCGCCACCCAGGTGGAGAACGGACAGTTCTTCAGCGTCCAGGACTGGACCCATCTCGCGGTCGTCTACGACGGATTCGCCAGGGACCTGCGGCTCTACGTCAACGGCGAACTGCAGGACGTGGCCTGTGCCGACACGGACGAGGACGGCGAACCGGACGTCGCGGGCTGCACGGACATCGACTCGTCCGGCGAGAACGTCGTGACGTTCAAGGCCGCGCAGAACCTCCAGCTCGGCCGCGCCAAGACCGGTACCAGCACCTGGGGCGAGTACTTCCCCGGCACCGTGTCGGATCTGTGGACCTTCCAGGGCGCGCTGACCGATGTGCAGATCAGCCACCTCGCCGTCGGCATGCCGGGCGTGGAGACCGCCGTACCCGGCAACGACTGATCCCGTCCGGCCACCATCCCCCGCGACGCCCGGGCCCGGTTCGAACGAGCCGGGCGTCGCGGGGACGACCCCGCTGTTCACAATCCCGCCGTGCCGCCGCGCTCGCGGCACCCGGTCAAGCGCACAGGGGACTACGAGGGATGACCATGAGACCCGAACCACGCAGACTTTTCCGCCCGTTCCGCATACGCCCGTTCCGCACACCACGACGCAAGATCGCCCTGGCCACCGCCGCGGTGATGACCGCGACCCTGCTCCAGGGGGTCGCCGCCCCGGCACTCGCCGACGGCTGGCACCGGCCGGCGCTGCCCGCCGCCGAGAAGTCACTCGCCGGAGGCCCCGCGGGCAAGGCCGTGCCGCGCAAGGTGATGAAGACCCCCCGAACCCCGCAGCAGCCGCCGGCCACCGCCTGGCCGAAGGCCGGCGCGGCGACGGTGGACCTGTCGAGCACCGCGACCGACGCAGCGACGAAGTCCGCGCCCCGGGTCAAGGGCCTGCCGCTGACGCTCGACGCGCGGGTCAGGAGCGGCAGGAACGGCGAGAAGGCCGCCACCGGCACGGTCAGCGCCCGCGTCCTCGACCGGGCGTTCGCGCAGAAGGCCGGACTGGACGGGCCCGTCTTCACACTGCGCGCCGACAGCGCGAAGAACGCCGGCCGGGTCCGGGCCGGGCTGGACTACTCGTCCTTCGCCGGTGCTTACGGCGGCGGCTACGCCGACCGGCTGCGGCTCGTCGAACTGCCCGCCTGTGTGCTGAGCACCCCGCAGAAGGCGCAGTGCCGCACCAGCGAGCCGGTCGAGACGGTCAACGACCCCGAGACCAGGACCCTGACCGCGAACGCGGTCACCCTCGGCGCCTCGTCGGCCACCGTGCTCGCGGCGGTCGCCGACTCCGGCAGCGGTCTGGGCGACTACAAGGCCACCTCCCTGTCCGCGTCCGCCAACTGGAGCACCGACCTCAACAGCGGTTCCTTCGCCTGGTCGTACCCCATGGCGGTGCCACAGGTGCCGGGCGGGCTCGCCCCCAACCTCTCCCTGTCCTACTCCTCCGGCGGCGTCGACGGCCGCACCGGCAACACCAACAACCAGTCGTCCTGGGTCGGCGACGGCTTCGACCTGTCACCCGGGTACATCGAGCGCCGCTACAAGGGCTGCTCCGACGACGACGTCAAGAACGCCGACGGCAACGAGCCCGGCGACCTGTGCTGGGGCTACGACAACGCCGTGCTGCAACTGAACGGCTCCGGCGGCGAGTTGGTGCCGAACGGCACCAACTCCTGGAAGCTGAAGAACGACGACGGCACCAAGGTCGACCGGATCTACGGCTCCACCAGTGACGTCCGCTCCAACGGCGCCCGCAACGACGAGTACTGGCGCGTCACCACACCCGACGGAACGCAGTACTACTTCGGATACAACCGGCTGCCCGGCTGGGCGAGCGGCAACGAGACCACCGACTCCACCTGGACCGTTCCCGTCTACGGCGACGACGCCGGCGAACCCTGCCACGCCGCCGCCTTCGCGGACTCCTGGTGCCAGCAGGGCTGGCGCTGGAACCTGGACTACGTCGTGGACACGCACGGCAACGCCGCCGCGTACTACTACGACAAGGAGACCAACTCCTACGGCCGCAACCTCAAGGCGACCGACGACACCCCCTACGTCCGCGGCGGCACCCTGGACCGCATCGAGTACGGCCTGAAGTCCAACGCCGTGTACTCGGCGAAGGCACTCGCCAGAGTCGACTTCACCAGCTCCGAGCGCTGCATCCCGGACAGCGCCACCGACTGCTCCTCGATCAGCAAGGACTCGTTCTACTGGTACGACACCCCCTGGGACCTGAACTGCGACGCGGGCACGGACTGTGACAACGGCCGGGTCTCCCCGGTGTTCTTCACCCGTAAGAGGCTGACCGACGTCAGCACCGAGGTCCTGGTCTCCGGCGCCTACAGCAAGGTCGACGACTGAAAGCTCGCGCACCGCTGGGGCCAGGCCGACATCGACTACCAGCTGCTGCTCGACTCCGTCCAGCACACCGGCCACGACAGCACGTCCACGATCACCCTGCCGAAGGTCACCTTCGCCTACACCCAGCTCGCCAACCGGCTGGACAAGACCGGCGACGGCTGGGCCCCCTTCATCAAGGCCCGGCTCTCCACCGTCGCCGACGAGTCCGGCGGCCAGATCGACGTCGGCTACTCGGCTCCGGTGTGCGACGCGGACGCGCTGCCCACCCCGGAGACCAACACCACCCGCTGCTTCCCGCAGTACATCGGCGGCAGCTCCACCGTCGACCCGGAACGGCAGTGGTTCAACAAGTACGTGGTGGACACGGTCACCTCCACCGACCGCACGGGCGGCGCGCCCGACCAGGTCACCATGTACGACTACCTGGACGGCGCGGCCTGGCACTACGACGACGCCGACGGCATGACCAAGGACAAGTTCAAGACCTGGTCCGACTGGCGCGGCTACGGCCATGTACGGGTCCGCACCGGCGGTCAGGGCGGCGCCTCCGCCATGAAGACGCAGACCGACACGTACTACCTGCGCGGCATGGACGGTGACCGCAAGACCACCAACGGCGGCACCAAGGACGTCAGCGTCACCCTGGGCTCCGGCGAGGGCGACCCGTTGACCGACCACTCCTCGGCGGCCGGATTCGCCTACAAGACCGT
The DNA here is from genome assembly GCF_042896175.1 of Streptomyces sp. NPDC001315. Classification (NCBI taxonomy): domain Bacteria; kingdom Bacillati; phylum Actinomycetota; class Actinomycetes; order Kitasatosporales; family Streptomycetaceae; genus Streptomyces; species Streptomyces sp. NPDC001315. The sequence continues at coordinate 140,185 of NZ_JBIAWZ010000007.1, forward strand.
CAACTACTCCGGCCCCGGCGGCAAGGTGCTCTCCAGGACGGTGAGCCGGCCCTGGCACAAGGAGACCGCGAAGAAGGTCCGCGACTGGGGCACCGTCACCGCCGACTTCAGCGGCACCGAGAACACCAGGACCTGGACCTCCCTGGACGACGGGGCGGGCGCCGACTGGCGGACCACCTCCACCACCGACACCTTCGACCCGGCGACCGGCCTGGTCACCCAGACCGACGACGCAGGTGACACCAGCACCGCCGCCGACGACCAGTGCACCCGCACCACCTACGTCGCCGGCAGCGCCGTTCTCAACACCCCGGTGCGCGTCGAGACGGTGGCCAAGGCGTGCGCCGCCGCCACCAGCCGTCCGGCCGACGTCCTCGCCGACACCCGCACCGCCTACGACGGCGGCGCCTACGGCGCGGCGGCCACGAAGGGCGACGTCACCCGGGTGGCCAAACTCAAGAAGTACGACGGCACCACGGCCGTCTACCTGGAGTCGGGCTCCACCTTCGACTCCTACGGCCGCATGCTCACCTCCACGGACCTGACCGCCGACGTGACGGTCACCTCCGGCGGCACGCTCACCCGGACCGCCCGCACCGACGGCCGTACCACCACCACGGCGTTCACCCCCACCACGGGCTTCGCCACCGGCACCACGGTCACCATGCCGCCCGTCACCCCGGGCGACAGCAGCACCGCGACGAGCACCTCGCAGACCTTCGAGGCGCTGCGCGGCCTGCCGCTGACCGAGACGGACACCAACGGCAAGGTCACCACGTACGCGTACGACGCGCTGGGCCGCAACACCAAGGTGTGGCTCCCGGACCGCACCACCAGCCAGACCCCGAACTACGAGTTCACGTACACCATCACCGACGGCAAGCCGATCGCGATCGGCACGAAGACCATCGGCAACAGCGGTGCCCAGGACACCTCGTACGTCCTCTACGACGGTCTCCTGCGCCCCCGGCAGACCCAGGCTCCGGGGCCGAACGGCGGCACCCTGCTGACGGACACCTTCTACGACGAACGCGGCCTGACCGCCAAGGAGTTCGCCTCCTACTACACCGACACCACCGGGCCCTCCACGACCCTCTTCAAGCTTGACAACGCGCTGAGCGTGGAGACCCAGAACTGGCACGCCTACGACGGCCTCGGCCGAGAGACCGAGTCGAAGCAGATCGCCGGCAACGGCGACGGCGGCACGGTCCTCGGCGTCACGAAGACGATCTACGGCGGCGACCGCACCACGGTCATCCCGCCGGTCGGCGGCACCACCACCACCACGCTGAACGACTCGCGCGGCCAGACCACGGAGGTGCGCGAACTCCACGCGCGCGCCGCCGACGCCGCCTACGACACCACGTCGTACGGCTACTCGCCGCGCGGTGAGCTGACCAAGGTCACCGACCCGGCCGGCAACGCCTGGACCTGGACCTACGACCTGCTCGGCCGGCTCACCGACACCACCGACCCCGACAAGGGCGCGAGCCACACCGAGTACGACGACCGCGGTCTGCCGACCACCACCAAGGACAACCGCGGCACCGTCCTCGCCCACGTCTACGACGGCCAGGGCCGCCAGACCGAACTGCGCGAGAACTCCGCCACCGGCACTCTGCGGGCCAAGTGGATCTACGACACCGTCAGCGGCGCCAAGGGCCAACTCGCGGAGTCCATCCGCTACAGCGGCGGCCAGGCGTACAGCTCCAAGGTGCTCGCCTACGACCGGCTCTACCGGCCGCTGCGCACCTCGGTGACCATCCCGTCGACCGAGGGCGCGCTCCAGGGCACCTACCTGTCGGCGGCCACGTACAACGCCTCCGGCACGGTGCAGGGCGTCGGCTACCCCAAGGCGGGCTCGCTGGCGGCGAACACCGTGTCCTACACCTACGAGGACGGCACGCTGCGGCCCATCGGGATCAGCGGACCGCAGAGCCTGACCGGCTCGACGTCCTACAGCTACACGGGCAAGCCGCTGCAGTACTCGTTCGCCGCCGCCGGCGGCAAGGCGACGTACGAGACCAACACCTACGAGTGGGGCACCCAGCGGCTGGCCACCTCGCGCGTCGACCGGCAGGACATCGCGGGCGTCGACCAGTACAACACCTACAAGTACGACGAGGCGGGCAACGTCCTGTCCGTCTCCGACACCTCCCGCTCCGGCACCGACAACCAGTGCTTCGCCTACGACTACCTGGGCCGCACGACGGAGGCGTGGACGCAGTCCACCACGGCCTGCGCGAGTGCCCCCGCCACCGGCGTGCTGGGCGGCCCGGCCCCCTACTGGGACTCCTACACCTACGACGTGGTCGGCAACCGGCTCACCGAGACCGGACACAGCACCACGGGCGGGTCGGACACGCAGCGCGTCTACAACTACCCGAAGCCGGGCTCCCACAGGCTGGCCTCGGTGGACAACACCACCGGGACCGTCAAGTCCACGGACAGCTTCACCTACGACGACATCGGCGACACCCACACCCGTCTGCTCGGCGACGGCACCTCCCAGACCCTGGACTGGGACGCCGAAGGCCACTTGGCGAAGGTCACCGAGCCTGTCGAGAGCGGCAGCGACAAGGTCACGGAGTACCTGTACGACGCCGACGGCAACCGTCTGATCGGCCGCACCCCGACCGAGACCACGCTCTACCTCGGCACCACCGAGGTCACCCTGCCGAAGGGCGCGACCGCGGCCAAGGGCACCCGCTACTTCGACCTCGGCGGCGGCCACACAGCGGTGCAGAGCGACGACGGCAAGATCTCCTTCACCCTGGCCGACCACCACGGCACGGCCCAGCTGTCCGTCGACGCCACCACCCAGGCGCTCACCCAGCGCCGTACCAAGCCCTTCGGTGAACTCCGCGGCACCGAGCCGAACAGCTGGCCCGGCACCAAGGGCTTCGTCGGCGGCACCACCGACACCGTCACGGGCCTGACCCACCTGGGAGCCCGTGAGTACGACCCGGCGACCGGCCGGTTCCTGTCCGTGGACCCGGTCCTCACCACGGACGACCCGCAGCAGATGCACGGCTACACCTACGCCGTGAACAACCCGCTGACCCACTCCGACCCGTCGGGCACGGAGATCGGCTCCCGGCCCAACTCCTGCCAGTACGACATCAAGTACTGCAGCAAGCACGAGCAGCAGGAAGTCGGTTACGACCCCAAGACCGGCACGTCCGACTACCACCGGGGCAACATCTACAAGCGCCAGCAGGCCCGCAAGCGGGCGTGGGTGGCCGCGAACACGCCGGTCACGAACGACATGGCCAAGCTGTCCGACTACTTCTCCCGGAGCATGATCGGGGAGTTCTCGGACGACTTCTGGGACAACCCGGTCTACGAGAGCGCGGACAAGGGCAGCGCGTGCTTCGGGCGCGAGGGCTGCCGCCAGGCGTACAAGTACATCCTGGACAACGGCGACGACGCCGATCCCGCCGTCGCCAAGGAGATCGCCGCCACCTACTGCGCCTACCACGCCGAGCAGTGCGACAAGGAGGCCAAGGAGGTCGCCCGGGGCAAGGTCATCGGGGACTTCATCAACACGGCCTTCATGGCGTATCTCGGCGTCGCCTACGGAGAGGGGAAGGGGAAGGCCTCCGGCGCCTGCAACAGCTTCGACGCCGACACCCGGGTCCTCATGGCCGACGGCACCACCAAGCCCATCGCCGAGGTCAGGACCGGCGACAAGGTCGTCGCCACCGATCCCACCACCGGCGAGCGCGCCGTGCGCACGGTCACGGCCGAGCTGGTGCACCAGGACGACGACCTCGTCGACCTCAGGGTCCAAGGCGGCGACGGCACGACGTCGACCGTCCGCACCACGGCCACGCACCTTTTCTGGGACGACACCGCCCACCGCTGGACCCCCGCCGTCCAGCTCACACCGGGTCACACGCTCAGGACCGCCGACCGGGGGCATGTCACCCTCGTCGGCCTCCTGCCCCGGACCGGCGCGGCCACGATGTACAACCTCACGATCGAGCAGCTCCACACGTACTTCGTGCTCGCGGGGCACGCGCCGGTCCTCGTCCACAACGACGGGGGAGCGCCTCCCGGCGTCTGGACCATCAACCCCGAGAGGTCGACCAAGATCATGAACGGTGGGCCGTTCAAGGCGAACTACTACCAGCAGCCGCCCGACGCCAAGAAGGTCGTGTACTGGTGGAGCCCGGACCGGACCGGCCATGGAGACTCCAAGTGGAAGGTGTTCCGGGAGACCTCGAAGGGACTCGAATGGGTCGCCGACGCGGGCGAGAACGGTACGTTCATCGAGGGCAAGCACAAGGGCAACACCGGGAAGTTCATCTCCTGGAAGTCCCTGAAGACGGTGAGGGGCTGCTGATGATCGAGAGCGCCGAGGAGTTCGTCCGGCTGCGGATGAGCGGCGACAGCGCCGATTTCCTGCGGATCAAGCAGGAGGACGCGCCGCTCGACGTCTGGCTCGACCTCGTGCGCGACCACCCCGACATGCGCTTCTGGGTGACCTTCAACCGTCATGTCCCGCCGGAGGTGCTGCGGCTGCTGGTCGACGACGAGGACTGGCGGGTCAGGGCGAACATCGCGGGTCGCAAGGGGGTGCCGCAGGACATCCTGGAGACGCTGTCCCGTGACGACCACGACGCCGTCGTCTCGTCGACGGCGTCCAACCCCGGGACATCGACGGCCGCGCTCACGCGACTCTCCCGGCACCCTTGGGAGGACGTGCGCAAGCGCGCGCGTGAACAGCTGGAGGAACGGCAGAAGGACTAGCCCGTGAGAAAGGCCCCGGCGGTGACGCCGGGGCCTTTCCGGTTCCATCTGTCCCTACAGGTACTTCTTCAGCTCCCGCCGCGCCAGCGACCGCTGGTGCACCTCGTCCGGGCCGTCGGCGATCATCAGCGTGCGGGCACCCGCGTACAGCTCGGCCAGCGGGAAGTCCTGGCTGACGCCGCCGGCGCCGTGCAGCTGGATCGCCCGGTCGATGATGTCGACGACCGCGCGGGGCGTGGCGATCTTGATGGACTGGATCTCCGTGTGGGCGCCCCGGTTGCCGACTGTGTCCATCAGCCAGGCCGTCTTCAGCACCAGCAGCCGCAGCTGTTCGACGGTGACCCGGGCGTCAGCGATCCAGTTGTGGACCACGCCCTGCTGGGCCAGCGCCTTGCCGAACGCGGTGCGGTCGACGGCCCGGCGGCACATCAGCTCGATCGCCCGCTCCGCCATGCCGATCAGCCGCATGCAGTGGTGGATCCGGCCGGGACCGAGCCGGGCCTGGGCGATGGCGAAGCCGCCGCCCTCCTCGCCGATCAGGTTCGACACCGGCACACGCGCATGGTCGAAGATCACCTCGGCGTGGCCGCCGTGGTAGTGGTCCTCGTAGCCGAAGACCTGCATGGCGCGCTTGACCGTGACGCCCGGGGTGTCGCGGGGGACCAGCACCATGGACTGCTGACGGCGGATGTCGGAGCCGTCCGGGTCCGTCTTGCCCATCACGATGAAGATCTTGCAGTCCGGGTTCATCGCCCCGGAGATGTACCACTTGCGGCCGGTGATGACGTATTCGTCGCCGTCCCGCTCGATGTGCGTGGTGATGTTCGTGGCGTCGGAGGAGGCCACGTCCGGCTCGGTCATCGCGAACGCCGAGCGGATCTCACCGGCCAGCAGCGGCTCCAGCCACTGCTTCTTCTGCCGCTCGTCGCCGAACTGCGACAGCACCTCCATGTTGCCGGTGTCCGGCGCGGCGCAGTTCAGCGCGGTGGGCGCGAGCTGCGGGGAACGGCCGGTGATCTCGGCGAGCGGCGCGTACTGGAGGTTGGTGAGGCCGGCGCCGTACTCGGCGTCGGGCAGGAAGAGGTTCCACAGGCCCTGCCTGCGCGCCTCCGCCTTCAGCTCCTCCACCACCGCCGGGGTGTCCCACGGCGAGGCGAGCCGCGCGCGCTGCTCCTCGGCGACGGACTCGGCCGGGTAGACGTGCTCGTCCATGAAGGCGAGGAGCTTGGCGCGCAGTTCCTCGGTGCGTGCGTCGAACGCGAAGTCCATGGTGGATCAGCCTTCCTGGAGACCGTCGTGAAGCGTGGTCAGGCCGTGCTCGATGAAGACGGGGACGAGTTCACCGATGCGGTCGAAGCCGCGGCCGACGGTCTGGCCCAGCGTGTAGCGGTAGTGGATGCCCTCGAGGATCACCGCGAGCTTGAACCAGGCGAACGCGGTGTACCAGGAGACGGCCGAGACGTCGCGCCCCGAGCGGGCGGCGTAGCGCTCGATCAGCTCGGCGGGCGTCGGGTGGCCCGCGGCCTCGGCGGTGGTGGAGACGGGCGAGTGCGGCAGGCCGAGCGGCATGCTGTACATCACCAGCAGGCCCAGGTCGGTCAGCGGGTCGCCGAGCGTCGACATCTCCCAGTCGAGGATCGCCTTGATCGTGTCGTCGTCGCCGATCAGGACGTTGTCGAGCCGGTAGTCGCCGTGCACGACGGCCGGGGCGGGGGAGCGGGGCAGCTCCCGGCCGAGCGCCGCGTGCAGCTCGTCGATCCCGGCCAGGTCGCGGCTGCGGGAGGCGTCCAGTTGCTTGCCCCAGCGCCGCAGCTGCCGGTCCAGGAAGCCCTCGGGGCGGCCGAAGTCCGCCAGGCCGACCTCGCCGGGGTCGACCGCGTGCAGCTCGACGAGGGTGTCGACCAGCGACAGCACCGCGTTACGGGTGCGTTCGGCGCCGAGCGGGGCGAGCTGGTCGGCGGTGCGGTACGGAGTGCCCGCCACGAACTCCATGACGTAGAAGGACGCTCCGAGCACCTCCTCGTCCTCGCACAGCAGCACCGGGCGCGGCACCGGTACGTCCGTCGGGTGCAGCGCGCTGATCACGCGGTGCTCGCGCTTCATGTCGTGCGCGGTGGCCAGGACGTGACCGAGCGGAGGACGCCGTACGACCCACTTGGAGGTGCCGTCCGCGACCTCGTACGTGAGGTTCGACCGTCCGCCCTCGATCAGCCGACCGGTCAGGGGGCCGTGCACCAGGCCGGGGCGCTCGCGGTCGAGCAGGCCGCGCAGCCGGTCGAGATCGAGTCCGGGCGGGTGGTCGGGGCTCATACGTCGCTCCTACGGGCGGTGAACGTGACCCGACTTATGATGCCGACCGGTCGGTATGTCGTCCAGTGGGTGGGCTGAAGGTGATCGGGGCCACGATAGGCCGACGGCTCCCCGCAGTGGACCGCGGGGAGCCGTCGGTGATGTCTTTTCGGCCGAGCCGAGCCGTGCCGAGCCGTGGGGTGCCGGGTCGGGTCAGTGGTCGTCCCAGTGGCCGGCGCGCTCGGCGTGCCGGTGGCCGTCGTGCAGGTAGTCCACGTGATCGCCGTGGCGCACGCGCGCGTGGCCGCAGTCCTCGCCGTGCCGGTGGTCGTGGCCGGCGTGCGCGGTATGCCCGCCGGGCTCGCACTCGTCCCGAGACCGTCCTGGTGCACGCGGCGGCGGGCGGCGTCGGCTCGATCGCCGTCCAGATGGCCGGCCACCTGGGCGCCCGCGTGATCGGTACGGTCGGCGAGGCCAACCACGACTTCGTGCGCGCACTGGGCGGGGAGCCGGTCTCGTACGGCGAGGGCCTGGCCGAACGCGTACGCGGCCTGGAGCCCGAGGGCGTGGACGCGGCCTTCGACACCATCGGCGGCGACACGACCAAGACCTCCGCCAACCTGCTGGCCCCCGAGGGCCGACTGGTCTCGATCGCCGACCCGGACGTCGTCGACTACGGCGGCCGCTACTACTTCGTGCGCCCCGAGGCCGAGGACCTCCTGCGGCTGACGGAACTGGTCGAACAGGGCGCGGTCTCCGTGCACGTGGCCGAGACGTTCCCCCTGGAACACGCGGCGGACGCATACCGGCTCAACCAGCAGGGGCGGACCAGGGGCAAGATCGTGGTGACGGTGGACTGGGAGGCGGAGGGCGACCGGCACGGTCCGGCGGGTCGGACAGCACCGGCGTCGGGGCCGGACAGGTCCTAGACGACCAGCGCCGCCGCGCACGCGGCCAGCGCCACCGCGCACAGCACCGCCGCCGTGGCATGGCGTGGGGCCAGCGCCTGGGGGCGGGGGTTCGCCAGGGCGCGGATGCGGTGGTGGGCGACCAGCAGGAAGGTGAGCCAGAGGGCGCAGCACAGAGCGCAGGCGATGATTCCGGCGGCCGTCGGCCCGCGATGCAGACAGGTCTTGACGGCGAGCACGGCGGCGACGGTGCTCGCCAGCGTCGTACGCCGCCAGGCGAGCCGGGTGCGCTCGGGCTGGAGGCCCGGGTCGCGCTCGGGGGGCGGCGTCGTCCCGTCGGTCATCCGTCCCATCCGACCAGGACGACGATCACCATCGCGACGGCCACCACCGCGACGACGACGCCGAGCAGGGCCGGGAAGCGGGACACCGGCAGGTCCTCGCCCCGGCGCATCGCACGCTCGCAGCGCACCCAGTGGTTGACCGCGCGCAGCGAGCACAGCACACCCGCCACGAGCAGCGCCAGCGCGAGCCCGACCCGCCAGCCCCAGCGCAGGTCGGGCAGGAACTGGTCCACCGCGAACCCTCCGCCGATCAGCGCGAGCGCGGTGCGCAGCCAGGCCAGGAAGGTGCGCTCGTTCGCCAGCGAGAACCGGTAGTCGGGCGTGCCGCCCTCCTGACGGATCTGCTGGGGCGCGAACCACAACCGGACGTTCTGCACGAACTCGATCACCAGCAGGACACTACCGGGCGCCTGTCCGGCGGCGGCGCGGGGAGGGGACCTGTTCAGCCCCGCGCCCGGAACGCCCTGAGCCGTTCGTACGCCACCAGCCCGTCCGGTACCCACTCCCAGCCGCCGAGGCGTCGCTCGACCTCCTCCTCGGGCAGGAAGTCGTGCCAGGCCACCTCCTCCACCTGGGGGTGTACGGGCAGGTCGCAGCGGACCTCGTAGACAGCCGACCACCAGCTGTGGCCGGCGTCGTCGGCGTACAGGAACTTGAAGAGGAACTCGGGGCGGGGCAGTCCGCTCACCCCCAGTTCCTCCTCGGCCTCGCGCAGAGCCGCGTCGTCGTAGGCCTCGCCCGCGCCGACGACCCCGCCGACGAACATGTCGTACAAGGAGGGGAAGACCAGCTTGGTCGGGGTGCGGCGGTGGACGAAGAGACGGCCGGCGGAGTCGCGGGCCTGGATGAAGACGCAGCGATGGCGCAGGCCCTGTGCGTAGGCCTCGCCGCGGGGGGACTGTCCGATGACCCGGTCGTTCTCGTCGACGATGTCGAGGATCTCGTCAGCAGCGCTCATGGGCCCATCCAAGCAGGGGCCCGGGGAGGAATCAGTACCGCACTTCCCTGACGTGCGGAGCGATCAGCGTGGTTGCAGGTCCCGTACCCGCTCCGGCTTTCCCGTGCCGCTCGGCATCGCCGGGTGCAGGCCCAGCAGGACGATGCCGACGACGACCGCCGCGAGTCCCGCCGCCTCCCAGGCCAGCGCGCCCGTGTCGGTGCGCAGCCGGTCCCCGAGGAAGCCCACTCCGCAGGCGATGCCGGCCAGCGGCTGGGCCGCGGTCAGGGCGGGCAGGGACATCCGCAGGGGCGCCGTCTCGAACGCGCTCTGGACCAGCACCAGGCCGGTCACCCCGAGTGCCAGCACGGCGTACGGCTGCCAGCCGGTCAGCACCTCGACGAGGCCGCCCGCGGAGAAGCGCTGCCCGCTGACCCGCGTCAGCGCGTCCTGTACGCCGTACAGCAGGCCGGCCGCCAGACCCAGCAGCACCGGGCCCCCGCTCAGCCGCGAGCGCTTCGCGTAGGTCGTGAGGAGCAGCGCGAGACCGATCATGACGCCGATGATCAGCCAGTGCCGGAGCGGATCGTTGATCGCGCTGCCACCGCGCGGCTCACCGGCCACGATGAACGCGGTCACGCCGCCCGCGAGCAGCGCCAGGCCGGCCCAGCCCTGGCGGCCCAGTGACTGCCGGGTCTGATGGCGGGAGAGGGCGAGCGCGAACAGCAGGTTCGTCGCGAGCAGGGGTTCCACGAGGGAGATCTCGCCCTTGCCGAGCGCGATCGCGCCCAGCACCATGCCGGCCACCATCAGTCCGATGCCGCCCAGCCAGCGCGGCACCTTCATCAGGTCCAGGAGCAGCCTGAAGGAGAGGAAGTCGCTGAGGGGTGCCTTCTCCGCCGCGTTCTGCTGGAGCACGAACCCGAAGCCCAGGCAACAGGCCGCGCTCACGGCGAGAATGAGAACCAGAACCGACACGCTGCGTACCTCGATCATCCGGCCGGGCCACAGGGCGTTGCTGGCCGACTCTAGCGGCCCAGGGCCGTCGATGCCCCTGGGAGTGTCCGGAAACATTGACTCCGGCGGCACCCGGAAACGCTACCTCCGGCAGTACCCGGAACCGGGTGGTTGACGCGGCTGCGGTGCCCGGTCGATCACGGGCGGCTGTGCTGCCGTACCGCCATGGTCCGCTGTCGCGCGCCGCGACGCCATGGCGTACGCCACACCGGTGGCGCGGGAGCCCGCCCGCCACGGGCGCCTCTCGCGGCCGACCGGCACGAATCCCCTTCGGAGAAACCGGTTCCTGAGACGTACGTAAGAAGTGGTTACGGAAATTCTGACGGGCCTCCGTGATACCTGGCCCCATCGGGGTTGCGGGTGTTCGAATGAGGACGTGACTTCCGAACCACCCGAGGAACGCGGCACACCGGTCGGCCGCCGCGTCTTCCTCGGCACCCTGGGCCTCGGCGCCTTCGGCGTGATCGCCGCGCCCACCCTGCAACGCGGCCTGGAGTCCTTTCTCGGCAACGCGGCCGACAAGGACCCCACGGGTCTGACGGGCCTGCTCCCCAACGGCGGCGGCTTCCGCTACTACTCCGTCGCGTCGTCCGTCCCCCACAAGAGCGCCGCGGACTACCGCCTCACCGTCGACGGCCTGGTCGACCACCCCACCAGCTACACCCTCGCCGACCTGCGCGCCCTGCCGCAGACCCGGCTGGTCAGGGACGTCCAGTGCGTCACCGGCTGGCGGGTGCCCGGGACGCCCTTCGAGGGAGTGCGCCTGTCGCGGTTGCTCGACGCCGCCGGAGTACGCGCGAAGGGCGGCGCCGTCCGCTTCACCTGCTTCGACGGCGCGTACACCGAGAGCCTCACCATCGACCAGGCCCGCCGCGCCGACGTCCTGGTCGCCCTGCGCATGCAGGACAAGGACCTGGGCCACGACCACGGCGGCCCGGTCCGCCTCTACGTCGCCCCCATGTACTTCTACAAGTCCGCGAAGTGGCTCTCCGGCATCACCGTGACCGAGGACGTCCGCCCCGGCTACTGGGAGGACCGGGGCTACGACGTCGACGCCTGGGTGGGCCGCTCGAACGGACGGGACGATGACCCTACGAGCTGACGCGCCCGTCGCCCCGGGCCGCGTCCACCGCTTCAGCCGGGCCGAACGGTGGGTGCACCGCCTCACGGCCGTGCTGATGGGCGTGTGCGTGGTGACAGCGGCCTTCCTGTACATCCCCGAGTTCGCCGAGCTGGTCGGCCGCCGTGAGCTGGTGGTCCGGATCCACGAGTGGGCCGGGCTCGCCCTGCCCGTCCCCGTCCTCGCCGGTCTCGCCTCCCGTGCCTTCCGCGCCGACCTGGGCCACCTGAACCGCTTCGGACCGCACGACCGGGTCTGGCTGCGCGCCGTCCTGCGCCGGGACCGGCGCCGCGCGTCCCGTCCGGCGGGCAAGTTCAACGCCGGCCAGAAGATCTACGCGGCCTGGATCGCCGGGGCCGTGCTGGTGATGCTCGGCACCGGCCTGCTCATGTGGTTCACCCACCTCGCGCCCCTGCTGTGGCGCACCAGCGCGACCTTCGTCCACGACTGGCTCGCCCTCACCATCGGCGTCGTCCTGGCCGGCCACATCGGCATGGCCCTGGGCGATCCGGAGGCCCGCCGGGGCATGCGGACGGGGTCGGTGAGCCCGGAGTGGGCGGAGCGGGAGCATCCGCACTGGCGCCGGTCACCAGGCCGTAGGACCTGACCGGCCGCCATGCCGCAGAGCGGGTGACGCGCTCCCCGGTCTCGGCTTCGCCGGAGTGGCAGGAGCCCCCATCGCCCCCAGGCGGCGGCAGTGGCCGGCCATGGCTCAGGAGGCGAAGTCCAGCAGCACCTTGCAGGAGCGGCCGCGGTCGGCGGCCAGGGCGAAGGCCGACTCCGCTTCACGCAAGGGCACGACCGCGCTGACGAGACCGTCGAACGCGGGCTCGGCCGCGAGCAGTTCCAGCGCGTCGTCGAACTCCGTGTCGAAGCGGAACGCGCCCCGCAGTTCGATCTCCCGGCTGACCACGAGGTTGCCGGCGAAGGGGCTCTGCCCCGGCGGGAGCATGCCGAGCTGGACGACCACTCCGCCGCGCCGGACCAGACGCAGGCACGTCTCCAGGCCCGCGGCCACCCCGGACGCCTCGACGGCGACATCGGCCTCCGCCGGCCACCCGGGATCGGACGGATCGTCCGCCCGGACGACCGTGTCGGCGCCGGCGGCCGTGGCGTACCGCAGTGCGGCGGGCAGCAGGTCGGTGACCGTCACCTGGGCCGCCCCCGCCGCCTTGGCCGCGGCGACGACCAGGCAGCCGATGGGCCCGGCGCCGGTGACGAGGACGTGCTTCCCGGCCACCTGCCCGGCCCGGCGCACCGCGTGCAGCGCGACGGACAGCGGTTCGGCGAGCGCGGCCCGGCGCAGTGCGAGGCCGGCCGGGAGCGGCCGCAACTGGTCCGCGGGTACCACCACCCTCGCCGCGAAGCCGCCCTGGACGTGGGGGAAACGGGCCGCGCTGCCCAGGTAGCGGGTGTCCCGGCAGATGTTGCGCCGCCCGTCCGCGCACTCCGGGCAGACCCCGCAGGGGGTGGCGGGGTGCACGGCGACGGCCGTACCCACAGCGGGACCCGAGGCGTCCGGGGAGCCGTACCCGAGGACGGTGCCCACCACCTCGTGGCCCAGCACCATCGGCTCCTCGAGGAGGAAGTCGCCGACTCCGCCGTGCCGCCAGTAGTGCAGGTCGGAGCCGCAGACCCCGCCGTAACGGACGGCCACCAGGGCCTCACCCGGGCCGGGTTCGGGGGTCGGCAACTCGGCGACGCGCAGATCGCCCGGCCCGTGGATCACACAACCCAGCATCGCCTCATCACCCTTCACAGCGCTTCACAGCACGCTCGTCATGCCGCCGTCGACATACAGCACCTGCCCGCTGACGAAGTCCGCGGCCGGGGAGGCGAGGAACAGCACGCCGCCCACCAGGTCCTCGGTGCGGCCCCAGCGGCCGGCCGGAGTGCGCCGCCCTACCCAGGCGCTGAACTCCTCGTCCTCGACGAGGGGGCGGGTCAGTTCGGTCTCGATGTAGCCGGGGCCGAGACCGTTGACCTGGACGCCGTAGGGGCCCCAGTCCGCGCACATGCCCTTGGTGAGCATCTTCAGGGCGCCCTTGGTGGCCGCATAGGGCGCGATGCCCGGGCGGACCACCTCGCTCTGCAGGGAGCAGATGTTGATGATTTTTCCGCGGCCGCGTTCGGTCATCCGGCGGGCGGCCTCCCGGCCGACCAGGAACGCGCTGGTGAGGTTGGTGTTCAGGATGCGGTGCCAGTCCGTGTCCGTGAACTCCAGGAGCGGGGCGCGCAGCTGCATGCCCGCGTTGTTGACCAGAATGTCCAGCGGGCCCACCCGCTCCTCGACATCCGCCACGCCCGCGGCCACCGAGGGGCCGTCGGTCACGTCGAACACGGCCGTGCGGACGTCGCCGGGCAGCTCGGCGGCCGCCCGGGTGAGGCGTTCGCGGTCGCGTCCGTTGAGGACGACCGTGCAGCCGGCCTCCGCCAGACCGCGGGCCAGGGCGAGCCCGATGCCGCGGCTGGAGCCGGTCACCAGGGCCGTACGCCCGCTGATGTCGAAGAGGGGGTGAGCCGTCATCGCCGTACTTCTCCTGGATGTCCCTGAATCAGGTGGATGTTCTAAATGACCAGGGACAGCAGCAGGACCAGGCCGCCGCCGACCACGGAGATGATCGTCTCCATGACGGACCAGGTCTTGAGGGTCTGGCCGACGCTCAGCCCGAAGTACTCCTTCACCAGCCAGAAGCCGGCGTCGTTGACATGGCTGAAGAAGAGCGAGCCCGCGCCGATGGCGAGGACCAGCAGAGCCGTGTGGGTCGTCGACATGTCGGCTGCCAGCGGCGCGACCAGTCCGGCCGCGGAGATGGTGGCCACGGTCGCCGAACCGGTCGCCAGCCGGATCGCCACCGCGATCAGCCAGGCCAGCAGCAGGGCCGGGATCGACCAGTCCTTGGAGATGTCCAGGATCATCTGGCCCACACCGCAGTCGATCAGCGTCTGCTTGAAGCCGCCGCCCGCACCGACGATGAGCAGGATGCCCGCGATCGGGGCGAGGGACTTCTCGACCGTCGAGGACAGCCTGTCCTTGGTGAAGCCGGCGGCCCGGCCCAGCGTGAACATGCCGACTATCACGGCCGCGAGCAGCGCGATCAGCGGGGAGCCGATGACGTCGAAGACGCGCTGCACATGGTGCGTGGGGTCGTCGACGATGATGTCGACCAGCGCCTTGGACAGCATCAGGACGACCGGCAGCAGCATCGTGGCCAGCGTGGCGCCGAAGCCGGGGCGCCGCTCCAGGTCCTCCGAGGCGCGCGGCGGGAGCATCCGGTCCGGGACCGGGACGTCCACCCAGCGGGCGGCGACCTTCGAGAACAGCGGACCGGCGATGATCACCGTCGGGACGGCGACGAGGATGCCGAGGGCCAGGGTGACGCCCAGGTTGGCCTTGACCGCGTCGATCGCGACCAGCGGGCCGGGGTGCGGCGGGATCAGTCCGTGCATGACCGACAGACCGGCCAGCGCGGGGATGCCGATCCGCATCAGGGAGTAGTTGCCGCGCTTGGCGACCATCAGCACCACCGGGATCAGCAGCACGATGCCGACCTCGAAGAACAGCGGCAGACCGATGACCGAGGCGATCAGCACCATCGCCCAGGGCATGGCCCGTCCGCCCGCCTTGGCGAGGATCGTGTCGACGATCTGGTCGGCGCCGCCGGAGTCGGCCAGCAGCCTGCCCAGGATCGCCCCGAGCGCGATCAGGACACCGACGCCGGCCACCGTCGAGCCGAGCCCGGTGGTGAAGCTGGTGATGGCCTTGTCGAGCGGTGCTCCCGCGAACGCCCCCAGCGCGAGCGACCCGATGGTCAGCGCCAGGAAGGCGTGGAGCTTGAACTTGGTGATGAGCAGGACGATGACGGCGATGCCCGCCAGCACGGCTATGCCCAGCTGGGCATGGCCGGCCGAGGTGATCGGCGCGACGGTGTCCGCTGCCAGCATCTCGACGCTGAGTCTGGTCACGGGGATTCCTTGTGACGGAGGGGATGGGGAGAGGGGCTACTGCGAGGGAGTGGGCGACTGCGCGCTCCCGCCGAGGGCGTCCAGCGCGGCCGTGGCGCGCGCGGTGATCTCCTCGGGGCCGCCGGCGACGTCCACGGTGACTCCGGCCTCGTCCGACTGGAGCGGCTGGAGCGTGGCGAACTGGGAGTCCAGCAGCGCCGTCGGCATGAAGTGACCCTGCCGGTGCGACATCCGGTCCTCGATGAGGACGCGGTCGCCCGCCAGGTGCAGGAAGACGAGGCCGGGGGCGGAGGCCCGTAGCCGGTCGCGGTACGACCGCTTCAGGGCCGAGCAACTGACCACCCCGCCGAGGCCCGCGCGCCCGTGGGCCCAGGTGCCGATGGCGTCCAGCCAGGGCCACCGGTCCTCGTCGGTGAGCGGCGTGCCGGCCGACATCTTGGCGATGTTGGCCTGGGGATGAAAGTCGTCGCCCTCGGCGTACGGAACGCCGAGGCGGGCCGCGAGCAGGGGACCGATGGTGGTCTTGCCTGTGCCGGCGACCCCCATCACAACGACGACCTGGGGGGTGTTCATGACTGCCTCACTGTCTTCATCGACACCTGGTGTCGAGCACACTGAAACCGATTAGGTACGACAAATTCAAGAGTCTGTGACATATAAGTCTGACTTTTTGGTTGGGTGATCCACCGCGTACGCTGAGTGCATGACCACACCGGACCGAGGGCTGCACGGCCGTGTACTGGAAGCCCTCGGCCCCGCGATCACCGCGGGTGAGTATCCGCCGGGCAGTGTCCTGCGCACCGACGAGCTGGCGCAGCGCTTCGAGGTGTCACGCTCCGTGATGCGCGAGGCGGTCCGTGTGCTGGAGTCGATGCACCTGGTCGAGTCCCGCCGCCGGGTGGGCGTCACCGTCCTGCCCACGGTCGAGTGGAACGTCTACGACCCGCAGGTCATCCGCTGGCGTCTGGCCGGCGCCGACCGGCCGCGGCAGCTGCGCTCGCTCACCGTCCTGCGTTCGGCGGTCGAACCGGTGGCGGCGGGTCTGGCCGCGAAGCACGCCACGCCGGAGCAGTGCGCCGAGCTCACCGAGTGCGCCCTCGGCATGGTGGCCAACTCGCGCGGCCACCGGCTGGAGGGCTACCTCATCCACGACATGGCCTTCCACCGGGCGATCCTGGCCGCCTCGGGCAACGAGATGTTCGCCCGCCTGGGCGACGTCGTCGCCGAGGTCCTCGCGGGCCGTACCCACCACGAGGTGATGTTCGAGGACCCCGACCCGGCCGCCGTCACCCTGCACGTCCAGGTCGCCGAGGCCGTACGCGAGGGTGACGCGGCGCGCGCGGAGGAGCTGACCCGGCAGATCACGGTGGGGGCGCTCGAGGAACTGGACATCCTGGCCCCCTGACCGGCCCCCCGCCGGTTCGGTCCGCCGACCGGTTCGGTCCCCCGCCGACGTGGTCGGCCCGTCGGCTCAGTCCAGGAAGTCCCCGTCGACGTAGACCCACGCCCCGTCGACGCGTTCGAACCGGCTGCGCTCGTGCAGCGAGCCGCCCCGGTAGGAAGCCCGGAAGGTCACGGTCCCGGTGGAGTGGAAGGCCGTGCCGTCCCCCGTCTCCAGGATCTCCAGCCCGGTCCACCGCATCCCCGGGTCGAAGTCGACCTGCGTCGGCCGCGTGCGCGGATGCCAGGTCCGCAGCAGATATCCCTCGTCGCGCTTCACGAAAGCGCTGTAGCGCGAACGCATGAGCGTCTCGGCGGTGGGCGCCGCGGCATGACCCCGATGGAATCGGCCACAGCACTCTTCGTACGTCTCCGCAAGACCGCAAGGACAGGAGGGCTGGTGGGCGGGGCCGGAGGGGCTCTGGCGCCGGAGATGCGAGGTACGTCGGGACATGCCCTCCATTCTGCTGCACCTCACCTGTGCAAAACCTGTGAAGTGTCTGACGCGACGCGCGCACATCGTGTGCGAGTCGTGCGTGGCACCCTTCATCGAACCTTCCTTCGGCCTGGCGTGAACGTGCCTTGCTGCGTCAACTCGCCACCCTCCACGGTGGTTTGAGCACTTGAGCATCAGGAGTCACAAGCGTGCTCGCTTGGCCCGGGCGGCAGTCCGTCCGGGGCACCGACGGGGGAAAGCTGATGCGGGGTGTGCGGACCGGTGCGACATGGCGCACCGGGCGACTGCCGCGCGCTCCGGACGGGACATCTCCCTCTGCCGCCTCTTGGTGCCTGTCGATCGGTGCCTGAGTAGGGATTGGAGGGGGAATGCCGACGAATGCCGTGAGCGCCGCGAGGCCGACGTATCCGGGCGTCTATGTCGAAGAGCTTCCCAGCAGCACCCGCACCATCTCCGCCGTGACCACCTCGGTGACCGCCTTCGTGGGGCACACCCGGCGCGGCCCGCTGAACGAGCCCGTCACCGTCACCGGCTTCACCGAGTTCGAGCGCCGCTTCGGCGGGCTGGGGTCGCAGAGCGCGGTCGCCTACGCGGTGCACCAGTTCTTCGGCAACGGCGGCACCGTCGCCGTGATCGTCCGGGTCGCCAAGGCCGGCAGCGGCAAGGCCGCCTGTGTCGTCCTGGAGTCCACCGACGGCCACAGCGAGAGCCGCGTCCTCGAGGTCCACGCCAAGGAACCCGGCGTGTGGGGCAACGGCCTGCGAGTCGCCGTCGACTACGACACACCCCGCCCCGACGAGACCTTCAACCTGCGGGTCCACGACGCCAAGGGCGATGCGCGGGAGAGCTTCACCGGGCTGTCCCTGGACCCGGCGAGCAGCCGGCACGCGCCGACCGTGATCAACGCGGGATCGCGGCTGATCCGCGTGGAGGCCGTCGGCGAAGGCCGCCCCGACCCGTCCGGCACCGTCTCCAAGCCGTTCGGGCACGAGCTGCCCGACCTCGCCGTCGACCTGACCGTCAAGATCGGCGACGTGGAGCGGGAGTTCACGCTCTACGAGCCCGACTGTGACGGTGAAGTCCCCTCCACCGTGGCCGAGTTGGCCCTGCTGCTGGAGCGCAAGCTGCGGGCGCTGCCCGACGCGCCGGGCAAGCACGCCTTCGCGGGCGTCGAAGTCACCGCCTTCGGGCGGCGGCTGCAGGTCGTCGCGGGCTCCACCGACCCCGAGGACGTCGTCCGCTTCCTCGGCGAGTGCGCCAACGACCTCGGCCTGGAGGCCTCCGTCAATCCGCCGGTGTTCCCGCTGGAGGGCGGCGAGGACGGCGCGGCGCCCGGACCCAGGGACCTGATCGGCTCGGAGGCCGACAAGACCGGCATCCAGGCGCTGCGCGGTGTCGCCGACGTCAACCTGCTGGCGCTGCCGGAACTCGCCGCGTACGAGAAGACCGAGGACATGCTCACGGTCGTCTCGGCCGCCCAGCGGCTGTGCGCGGAGCGGCGGATCTTCCTGCTGGTCGACGCGCCCGGCTCCTGGGTGAGCGTGGACACCGCACGGGCCGGGGTCGCCGCCTTCGACGCCGTGCGCGGCAACCACGCCGGGCTCTACTTCCCGCACATCCAGCTCACCGACCCGCTCACCGGGCGGCTGCGCGCCTTCCCGCCGTCCGGCGCGGTGGCGGGCGTCATCGCGCGCACCGACTCCGAGCGCGGCGTGTGGAAGGCGCCGGCCGGCACCGAGGCGCGGCTCGCGGGCGTGCACTCGCTCACCGTCGAGCTCACCGACCGCGAGAACGGTCTGCTCAACCCGCTCGGCGTCAACTGCCTGCGCACCTTCCCGCTGACCGGCCCGCTGGTCTGGGGCGCGCGCACCCTGGAGGGCTCCGACGCGCTCGACAGCGAGTGGAAGTACGTGCCGGTGCGGCGGCTCGCGCTGCACGTGGAGGAGAGCCTCCAACGCGGCCTGCAGTGGGTCGTGTTCGAGCCCAACGACGAGAGCCTCTGGCAGCAGATCCGGCTCGGCGCGTCGTCGTACCTGCACACGCTCTTCCGTCAGGGCGCCTTCAAGGGCAGCACCCCGCGCGAGGCGTACTTCGTCAAGTGCGACCACGAGACCACGACCGACGAGGATGTCGCGAACGGCGTCGTCAACGTCCTGGTGGGCATCGCGCCGGTCCGTCCGGCCGAGTTCGTGGTCGTCAGGATCCAGCAGACGTCGGGGCAGTTCGCGCTCTGAGCAGCCTTGTCGAAGTCCGGTGCGGTATCGCGCCCCGCAAGGGGCGCGGGGCTGTGTCGATGTGCGGCTCCGCCGCGTGGGCGCGACCAGCCCCCACCGGCCCGCAGGATCGTCACCGCGCTTCCGGCGGAGCGCTTAGCACCCCTTGAACCTTGGAGAGCTGAAGGAATCCGATGGCTGAGTTCACGGTCAACGCCCATCGCTTCGACCCCTACAAGAACTTCAAGTTCCTGGTCCTCTGGGACGGTCGAACGGTCGCGGGCATCAGCAAGATCAGTCCGTTGAAGCGGACCACGGAGGTCGTCAAGCACCGCCACGGCGGCGACCCCTCCTCCCCGCGCAAGTCGCCCGGCCGCTCCGAGTTCGAGGGCATCACGCTGGAGCGCGGAGTCACCCACGACCCCGAGTTCGACCGCTGGGCCAACAAGGTCTGGCAGGTCGGGGCCGGTCTGGGATCGGAGGTGTCCCTCGCCGACTTCCGCAAGGACATCGTCATCCAGGTCCTGAACGAGGCCGGCCAGGTCGCCGTCTCGCACAAGCTCTACCGGACCTGGCCCAGCGAGTACCAGGTGCTCGGCGAACTCGACGCCAACGCCAACGCGGTGGCCATCCAGTCGCTGAAGCTCGAGTGCGAGGGCTGGGAGCGGGACTACGAGGTGCCCGAGCCGGAGGAGCCCTCGTTCCTCAACCCGGCCTGAGGCGACGGCGGTCACCGGAAACGGGGGAGAACATGGCGATCACCGGGGCGGCCGGCCTGCTGGCCACCTGGGAGGCGGGGCTCGCCGAGCCGCCCGCCGGGCGCGCCCTGCTGCTGCATCGCACGGCCCGCCCGGACCTGGACGCCGGCACCCTGCCGGCGCTCCCGGTGGGCAAGCGCGAGGCGGACCTGTTCACCCTGCGCCGCGCCCTGTTCGGGGAGCGGATGCAGGTGCGGCTGGCGTGCGCGGCGTGCGGGGAGGACATGGAGTTCGACCTGGACACCGCGGAGTTCGCACGGTCGGCGGCGGGGCGGGACGAGTCGGCCGGACCCGGTGCCGCGGTCGGGCCGGGCGAGGTTGTCGTACGGGTGCGGTCGGACGGCTGGGATGTCGAGTTCCGGTTGCCCGGTGTCGCCGACCTGACGGCGGCGGGGCGGGCGGAGGACCCGCGCCGGGCCCTGCTCGCGCGGTGCCTCGTCTCGGCGGTGCACGACGGGGCGGCCGTGGCCGCCGGCGACCTGCCCGGACCCGTGCAGCGCAGGATCGCCGAGGCCGTCGAGGCGGCCGACCCCGGCGCCGACGTCACGCTCAATGTGGCCTGCCCCGAGTGCGGGCAGGCCACCCGGGCCGAGCTGGACATCGCCTCCTACCTGTGGACCGAACTGGACGCCTGGGCCCGGGACCTGCTGCTCGACGTGCATCTGCTCGCCACCGCCTACGGCTGGAGCGAGCCGGAGATCCTGGCGCTCAGCCCGCTGCGGCGCCGCTACTACCTGGAGCTGTGTGCGGATGTCTGACTCCTCGGTCTCCTCGGGAGCGTCGGCCGAGCCCGACTTTCTCGACCGGCTGATCGCCCGGCACGCCGCCCCGGCGCGAGCCGCGGCGCGCGTACGGCCGCGGCTTCCCGGTCCGTTCGAACGGGTCGAGGCGGTACGGGCCCGGGTGCCGGAGCCCGGCGGCCCGGACCCGCTGCTGTGGCCCGCCGCCCCGCCCATGGCCGCCCCGGACCGGGACGGGCCGCGCCCGTCCACGACCGCACAGGCCCGGCAGCGCACGGAACGGGAACGGACCGTCGTACGCACGGAACGGGCGCCCGGGGACCCGGACCCGCGGCCTGCCGCGCGCTCGTTCCCGGAGCCGCCGACGCCGCTGCGTCCCGCCGCGCCGCTCGCCCCGAGGCACCGGCCGGCGGCCGAGAGCGGGCGGCGACCGACGGGCCGGGAACGTACGGACCGGGACCCCGCCCGCACCACGGTGTCCGGGCCCCACCCCTCGGACACGGACACCGCCACCGCCGTGTCCGCGGCGGCGCGCCCCAGCACCGCGGACACGGCGGCGGCCCGCGAAGCCGTACGGCAGGCCGCGGCCCGGCGCCCCGGCCGGGCGCCGGAGCAGGTGGTGCAGGTGCAGATCGGACGCCTCGAGGTGACGGCGGCGCAGCCGCCCGAGACCGGCGTACGGCAGCGGAGTCGGGCGGCCGAGCGGCCGGGGGCGACCGTGAGCCTGGCGGAGTACCTGGCCCGGGGGCGCGAGTGAGCCGCACAGGAACGCGCAGCACGAGTGGAACGGAAGTGACGCCATGAGCAACGCACTCGCCCTCGCCCATGTCACCCAGGCCCTCGCCCTGCTGATCGAGTCGAACCTGCAGCCGGAGATCGACATGGCCGTCAAGGTGGAGCCGCGCAAGCCGCCCGCCGACCCGCCGGCCGAGCCCACCATCTCCGTGTTCCTGTACCAGGTCACGCCCAACACCTCGCAGCGCAACAACGACCTGCCGACCCGGGCCGCCGACGGCACCCTGGTGCGGCGGCCGGCGGCGGCACTCGACCTGCACTTCCTGATCAGCGCGTACGGCGACGAGACGGAACTCGTCGGGCACCGGCTGCTCGGCTCGGTGGTGCGCACCCTGCACGAGACACCCGTACTGCCCAAGGACGTCATCGAACTCGCCGGTGAACGGCCGTACCTGGCGGGCAGCGACCTCGCGGAGGCGGCGCAGCGGGTGCGGTTCGTGCCGACGGTGATGGACATCGACGAGACGTCGAAGCTGTGGGGGATGCTCTACCAGACCCCGTACTCGCTGTCGGTGGTCTACCAGGCGGCCCTCGTCCTCATCGAGGGCCGGGAGGCCCCGGTGCCGGCCAAGCCGGTGGAGCGGCCCGAGGTGCGGGTGCTGCCGTTCGGGGCGCCGGGGGCACCGGTCCCTCCGGGGGCGGAACCGAAGGCCGACGTGCCGTCGAACGACACGCCCGCCGGGGATGTGGTGAAGGCGGACAGCGAAGAGGCCGGCCGGACGCGCACCGGGCAGGCAGCGAAGCTCCCTGCGAAGGCCACCGCCAAGACCGCCGCGAAGACCGTTGCCAAGACCCCGGCGCGACCCCGCAAGACCGCTCGGGCGGCCAGGCCGGCGCAGCCGGAACCCCGGAAGAACGCCCCGCGCCCGGCCGGCGGCGAGGGCGCGGAGAACTGAACGGAGAACGGAGACGACATGGGAACGACGGGGGCAGGTGAGGACATGGGAACGTACGAGCCGGACGGGGCGGACGCGCGCCACGGGGGCCCGACGCTGACCGCGGAGATCCGGCGGGTCCTGGCCCGTGTCGACGCCCACGCGGAGAACGGGGCGAGCACGTCGGGCCCCTCCGACGTACCCGGGGCCGTGGTCGCCCCCGTCTCCGGAGGACCCGGCACCGCCCCCCTCGACGCCCTCGTCAGCTGCTTCGGGCTCACCTCCTTCGAGCGTGACCTCGTACTCCTCACCGCCGCCCACGAGTTGGAACCCACGGCAGCGGCCCGGTACGCCGCGGCCTGCGGTGATCCGCAGCGGGCGTACCCCACGTTCTCCCTCGCCCTGGCCGCGCTGGCCGAGCCGCACTGGAGCGCGCTCACCCCGGTGGCCCCGCTGCGGCGCTGGCGGATCGTCGAGCCGGCCGACGAGTCGGGCCTGACGACGTCCCGGCTCCGGCTCGACGAGCGCATCCTGCACTTCCTGCTGGGCTCGCCCTACCTGGACGCCCGCCTGCACGGCCGGCTGCGCCGCACACCGGTGCCGGACGCGCTGCCGCCGTCGTACGACCTGGCCGCGAGCCGGGTCGCCGCGGGCTGGACGACCGCGCCGAGCCCGGACGCGCCACCGCTCGTCGAGGTGACCGGCGGGGACCTGCGCAGCCGGGCCGACATCGCCGCCGGCGGGGCCGCGCGTTCCGGGCTCGGGCTCTACGCGATGACCGCCGAGGACATCCCGGCCGACCCCGCGGAGCGCGACCTGCTGTCCCGGCTGTGGCAGCGCGAGGCGATCCTGCTGCCCGCCGCGCTGCTCGTCGAGGTGGGCGAGCTGGACCGCGACCAGCGGGCGGCGACGGAGGCCTTCCTGGCCGGGGCCGCGGTGCCCGTCGTCGTGTCGAGCGAGGACCCGCTGCGCTCGGACCGGCCGCACGGCGCGCGGATACCCGTGCCGCGCCTGGACGACGAGGAGCAACTCGCCCTGTGGGCATCCGAGTTCGAGGAGACAGTCGATCTCGACGAGCATGAACTCCGCTCGCTGGTCGCGCAGTTCCAGCTGCCGCCGCACGTCGTCCGGTGCGCGGCGGCCACCGTACGCCGCCGGCTGCCGGAGGAGGACGAACTCGACGCCGCTCGACTCGCCTGGCGGGCCGGGCTGGACGAGGCCCGGATCGGCATGGACGAGCTGGGCCGCCGTATCGAACCGGAGGCGGGCTGGGCGGACCTGGTCCTGCACGAGCGGCAGACGAGCGTCCTGCGGGAGATCGTCGCGCATGTACGGCAGCGGGCGACCGTCCACCAGAAGTGGGGGTTCGCGGCGACACTGCGCCGGGGCCTCGGTGTCACCGCGCTGTTCGCGGGCGGTTCCGGCACGGGCAAGACGCTGGCCGCCGAGGTCATGGCGAAGGAACTCGGCCTCGATCTGTTCGTCATCGACCTCTCCCAGGTGGTCAGCAAGTACATCGGCGAGACGGAGAAGAACCTCCGCCGGGTCTTCGACGCCGCCGAACGCGGCGGCGCCCTGCTCCTGTTCGACGAGGCCGACGCCCTGTTCGGCAAGCGCAGCGAGGTCAAGGACAGCCACGACCGGTACGCCAACCTCGAGGTCAGCTACCTGCTGATGCGGATGGAGGCCTACCGCGGACTCGCGGTCCTGACCACCAACATGAAGCAGGCCCTCGACACGGCCTTCCTGCGCCGCATCCGCTTCGTCGTCGACTTCCCCTTCCCGGCCGAGCACGAGCGCGCCGAGATCTGGCGCCGCGTCCTGCCGCCGCAGGCCCCCGTCAAGGACATCGACCCGCAGTTGCTCGCCCAGCTCACCGTCGCGGGCGGCTCGATCCGCAACATCGCCCTGTCCGGGGCGTTCCTCGCCGCGGAGGAGGGCGACCGGCTCCAGATGCGGCACATGCTCGCGGCGGCCCGCACCGAGTACCTCAAGCTCGAACGCTCGGTGACACCGGCGGAGGTGCGCGGATGGGTGTGAACGGGGAACCGGCCCGGATCCGGGTCGACATCGGCGAACTCGCCCTCCACGGCTTCCGTGTGGACCCCGAGCGGGTCTCGGCCGCCTTCGAGCACGAGCTGACCCGGCTGGTCCGGCTGCACGGAGTGCCGCTGGCGGCGGACGGCACCGCCCTGGCGGTCGACACGCTGTCCGGGCTGCCGTCGCTGCCCGCCGGACTGTCCTCGCGCCGGCTCGGACAGGAGCTGGCCCGCGCGGTGCACGAGGGACTGAGCGGGCACGGGGAGGTGACGCGGTGAACTCCCCCAGCCGACAGGACCGTTCGGAACAGGGCGCCGAGGAGCGCCGACGCCGGCGCAAAGAGCGGGCCGCCGCCAAGTCCCGTAGCCAGGAGCCGAAGAACATCGTCAGCGGCGCCGGACAGCCCCTCGACCCGGGCGTACGGCGGGAGCTGGAGGAGCGGCTGGGACACGACCTCAGCCGGGTACGGCTGCACACCGGCCGCGACGCGGGACAGCTCACGGAGCTGCTCGGCGCGGACGCGGTCGCCGTCGGCCAGGACGTCTTCTTCCGCGAGGGCGCCTTCCGGCCCGGCACCGACGAGGGCCGCCGCCTCCTGGCCCACGAGCTGCTGCACACCGTGCAGAACCCGCACGGCCTCGGCACCCTGCGGGCCGGGCGCGAGCCGGGCGCGGTGAGCCTGCCGCAGCAGGCGATCGAACGGGAGGCGGAGTCCGCGGCCCAGCACCTCGTACGCCCCGAGGCGGCACCTGACCAGGAGCCCGCCCCGCAGGTCGAGGAGGGCCAAGCCACCCCCGGCTGGCTGCGCTACGCCACCGTCGACGCCGACCGCAGGCGCACCGAGGCCATCGACCCGGCCACCCTCGTCGACCGGCTGGCGAACTCGGTCGTACGCTCCCTGCGCGGCGACCCGGAAGACCTGTCCCAGCGCACCCGCAGGCAACTCGCCCGGCTCCCCGACGAGCTGCTCGACGGCGTCCTCACCCGGCTGGAGACCCGGCTGCTCAGCTCCGAGCACGACCGCGTGCTCGACCTCGTCGACGAGATCGAGGCGTACGACGACTTCGCCGCCGACGGCGTGGAGCGGGACGCGCACGAGACCCCCCGTATCGAGCCGGACACGGCCGAGGAGGTGCGGACCGAGCGCGAGGACGAGCGGCGGGCGGCCGAGGAACGGCAGACGCGGGAGCAGCGGCCCGGCCAGGCCCCGGGCCCGGAGAAGGAACAGGCTCCCGGGAAGGGCGCGGCCGGGAGTACCCCGCACAACGGTCGTACGGCGGAGCACGGGACCACTCAGCAGGGGGGCGGGACGTCGGCCCCCGACGCGCAGAAGGCGGAGCAGCCGACGTCCTCGTCGGCCGCCGGAGCTTCCGGAGCCTCCAGAGCTTCCGGAGCCTCCAGAGCTTCCGGAGGGGAGGCGGACCGCAGGTCCGAGGACGCGGGCGGCGGCAGGGAGAAGGAGCAGGCCGGCAAGGAGGAGACCCGGCAGCAGGAGACCCCCGCCGCGAGCAAGGAGGAGTCCGCGGCCCGTAACCGTCCCGGAGCCGCCGAGGCGGCCGCGACCGGTCGGCAACCGAGGCCGGAGGACAGACGTGGACAGTGGCAGCCCACCGGCTCGCCCACCGCGTCCGGGAAGGACACGCAACTGCCCGGCGCGTTCAGCACGCTCGACGGCGTCCGCAGCCAGGACCTCGACGGTCCGCAGGAGAAGGACGAGGAGGACCCGTTCGGCTCGGGCAGCGAGTCGGAGGTCGAGGCCGGGGGAGAGGAGCCGAGCGCCTGGGACGTCAAGCTCCAGGCGGACGACTTCCTGCCGCAGCAGGACCTGGAGGTGTCCGCCGTACCGACCGCCGACCGGCTGGAGCCGCTGACATCCGGCACGCAGGCCGCCGTGGGCTTCCCCGCCGCGCCGCCGACCAGGGCCGAGCGGGTGCAGGCCGAGCGGGACGCGGAGGACGCCGAGGACGCGGCGGCGGACGCGGAACCCGAGGACGATCTCACCGACGAGCCCACGGACCAGGAGCCGTCGGCCGTCGGCTCCGAGGGCGGGACGGAGACCGGAACCGGCCCGGGCGGTCTGGCAGTCGAGCAGGCGGCCGCGGTTCCGTCCGTGTCGGCCACGGCGTCCAGGGACCCCAAGAGCGGTGACGATCCGAAGGCCGGTCCGGTCGCCGCGCAGACGACGGTGCAGCAGGCCCCGGGCCCCGCCGAGGGGAAGTCCGAGGGCGGTAGCGCGGCCAGGGAGCAGTCCGCCAAGGAGGAGAAAGGCACCGCCGCGAGCGGCGACAGGGCCTCGTCGCCCGCGCCGGAGAAGGAGTCACCGCAGGCGACGGCCGGCCGGTCGGCGCAGTCCGACGCCGGGGCGAAGGAACAGCCGGCGGAAGGCGCGGCTCCGGCGGCTCCGGCGGGTGCGGCGCCCGTGGCGGACACCGGCGCACCCGGCACTTCCGGGGCCGGCGGTGCGTCCAGCTCGTCCAGCCCCTCCAGTTCGTCCAGCTCGTCCGATACGGCGACGACAGGCGCGACCGAACCCGGCAGCCGTACTCGGGAGTCGGCGCAGCCACGGACATCGGCGTCGAAGTCCCAGCCCGCGGCACCCGGCGACGCTCCGGCCGCCGGGAAGTCCGCCCCCGAGCCGAAGAGCGCCCCCGAGACGGCGCCCGCGCCGAAGAGCGCGGCCGCGCCCCGCACCGGCGGGGGCGGCGGAGGCGGCGGTGGGGGCGCCGCCCCGGCGCGCGGCAAGGCCGGGAAGGACTCCGGCCCGGCACCGAACCTCTCCGGCGTGACTCCGGAGGCGGGGCTGGCCACGGCCTCGAAGCTCAAGCCGCACAAGGCACTTCAGGCCATGGGCGGCGTGGGCGGCGCGGTGGACCGTACGGTCGGCGACGAGCACAAGACGCTCGCCGCCGCACCGCCCGCGATGCAGCGCCCGGCGGGTGCTCCGCAGACCCTCCGGGGCAAGCCGAGGACGGACGCCCCTGCCGCGTACTCGCAGGACCCGGCCCAGCAGGCCCAGGAACCGGACCGCGAGGACGCGAAGGTCACCGGCGAGAAGGAGCCGGAAGGGCAGATCGAGGCCGAGAAGGCCGAGGAGCCGGGCGGCTGGGACACCTTCAAGATGGCCCTCGGTTTCGGCCTCGGGAAGGTCGCGAGCTGGCTCGGCTTCGAGGTGGACGCGCAGGAGCTGGCCGCGAAGTTCGCCGGGTTGCCGACGAAGGACGAGGCGCTCAAGCAGGCCCGGGCGGGCGACGCGCCGGGCGTGCGGATGCGGGGTGCCGCCGAGCAGACGGCCGGTGAGCAGGACGGGCACGTCGACGCCAAGGGCCAGGAGACGGTCTCGACGGCGCGTGACGACTCCGGCCGCGCGATGGGCGAGGACCAGGTCTACCCCGACGCCCCGAAGGAGCGGCTGACCGCGCGGGTGCCGGGGCAGCGGGGCGGCCAGGGGAGGGCGGTCGAGGGCGGCGGCGCGACGGGTGCCGTACCGCCGGAGGCCGCCTCCGAGGTCGCCGAGCACGAGCGGGGGCCGCAGTTCCAGGCGGCGTTCTCCGAGGGGCGCAAGGGCGTCTCCGAGGGCCGGCAGGCCAAGGACCGGGACTTCCGCGGCGCGCAGGCCAAGCACAAGCAACAGGTGGACGCCGAGATCGCGGCCAACACCGGGACACAGGCCGGCGAGCGCGAGAAGGCCATGGGCGAGGTCACCGCCCAGCGCGAGGACTGGCGCACCGAGCAGGACAAGGAGCTCAAGAGCCTCGGTGACAAGAAGACGGACCGGCACGACAAGGTTCGCAAGGACGTCGACGACCAGGAGAAGAAGACCGACGACGACGTCGAGAAGGAGAAAGGGAACAGCGACAAGAAAATCAAGGACGAGAGCGACCGCGCCGAACGCGACGCCGAGCAGAAGCGCGACAACTCCGTCCAGGAGTCGGGCAACTGGATCTCGAAGGCCTTCGACTGGATCAAGCAGAAGGTCATCGAGATCAAGAACGCGATCGTCCGGGTCATCCGGGCGGCGCGGGACGCGGTCGTCGGCTTCGTCCGCAACTTCAAGGAGACGGTCGAGCGCTGGATCGACGACGCCCGCAAGAGCATCGTCGAGGCGATCAAGAACTTCATCAAGGACCTGATCGAGTTCGCCAAGGCGATGGTCCGGGCCGTGATCGAACTCGCCGACCGGATCCGGAAGTTCATCACCTCCCTCGTCGAGGCGGCGATCGCCCTCGTCAACCGCCTGGCGCAGGCGCTGAAGCAGGCGATCACGGATCTGCTGAACGCCGTCGGCAAGCTGCTGAGTAGCATCCTCGACATCCTGAAGAAGGCCCTCCAGGCCGCGATCAAGGCGGTCGTGGACGCCGTGAAGGCGGTCCTGGAGTTCGCGTCGAAGCTGCTGAGCGCCCTCGGCGCCTGGAT
Source organism: Streptomyces sp. NPDC001315 (assembly GCF_042896175.1). NCBI lineage: Bacteria > Bacillati > Actinomycetota > Actinomycetes > Kitasatosporales > Streptomycetaceae > Streptomyces > Streptomyces sp. NPDC001315. The sequence continues at coordinate 169,252 of NZ_JBIAWZ010000007.1, forward strand.
GCTGATCGCGGTCGACTTCCTCTCCGACCCCGGTGGCTGGCTGAGCGGCGCCAAGAACTCCGCGGTGGACGGTGCGAAGAACCACCTGTTCCGCGAGGTCTCCTCGGCCGTCAAGGCGTGGTTCCAGGAGAAGATCCAGGAGATCATCGGCGTACCGAAGGCCATCCTCGACAAGCTGGTCAAGGGCGGCTACTCCCTCGACAAGATCGTCAAGGAGGCCTGGGACGCGGTCGTCCCCCAACTCCCTTTGATCATCGGCGAGTTGGTCATGACCAAGGTCGTCGCGAAGCTCATTCCCGGCGCGGGCTGGGTGATGGCGGTGATCGACGCCATCCGCACGGCCTGGGGCGCCCTGAGTGCCATCCTCCGCTCCCTGGGAGCGGTCCTGAGCTGGCTCAAGGCAGTCCGCATGGGCGGCGCGGGCATCCTCTTCGCCAAGGCGGTCGCGGCGGGCGTCGTCGCCCTCCTCGAAGTCCTCTACCAGGCCCTGCTGAACGGCATCGGCAAGTACGTCGCGAAGGTCGGCCGCCGCCTGAAGGGCGTGGCGGCGAAGCTGGGCGGCAAGGGGCGGGGCGGTGGCAAGGGGCCGGGGGTGGGGGGTTCGGACGACCGCGACGGCAGGCCCGACACGGGCAAGGACCGCGAGCCGTCCGGGGCCCGGACGCCGAGCCGGGACGGGAGGAGGCCCGAGGGAAGCCGGGCGGAGCCGGCGGCGCGGCCCCGGACCGACGCTCCCGACGGCAGGAAGCCCACGGGGACGCCCGGCAGAAATGCCGGACCCAAGGACGGCGCGCCCGCCCGGCGCGACGACACGCGCCCGACCCCCGCGCCCCGGCCCAGGGCCGAGCCGGAGCCACGGCCCAGGCCGAAAACAGAGCAGGACACCCGGCCCAGGCCGGCGGGGAATGCGCCGGGCAGGCCCAAGGACGGCAAGGAATCCGCACGCCCCGGCGGCGAACGGGGCGCCACCCGGCCGCACGGCGACGAGAAGACCCCGGCCAGGCCGAAGGCGGACGACAAGGAGACGCCGGGCAGGCGGAGGCCCGACGGGGACCGCGACCGGAGCAGGGACAAAGGCAGGGACAGGGACAAGGACACCGACGGGCCCGCCAAGCCGAAGCGCCGGGACGACGAGGGCAAACGCCCGAAGCACAAGGACGAGCCCAAGGGCCCCAAGAAGCCCAGGCACGGAAAGGGCGGGGACGGCAGGCCCAAGGACCGGGATCCTCAGCGCGACAAGCAGAAGAAGGACCAGCGCAAGAAGGAAGAGGACTCGAAGGAGTCCAAGGACGAACGTCTGCGCAGGATCGTCGCCCGCCTTCGGCCGCGGATCGAGTCGATGCTGCGACGCGGAGTCCGGCGCCCGTTCCTGCGGGGCGCCCTCATGGCCCTGCGCGCCTGGTACCGCCTCTCCGAGCTCGATGCGGGGAGCGGCGACCAGTTCGACATCCGTGCCCGGCTCAACCCCGAAGAAGTGGTGGCCCAGGGCCTCAAGATGGACTCGGTCGAACTGGCCGACGCCCTCGAAGCCATGGTCGTACAGATCCTGCGCTCGGACGTGATGGCCGGCCAGTCCCAGCGGATCGGTTCTCCGGGGACCCTTCCCACCGCCGCCCGGGAGCGCCGGGTACCTCCGGACGTCGGCGTCGCCGGGATGATGCGCAATCTCATGGACAACCCTCTCGAACACAGGAAGCCGGAAACCGTCGAAATGCAGGCGGGAGATCCGGCCCTGAATTCCCGGCTCAACCTTGAACGTTCGGAGAAGACGGGCGGCGGCAGTTATCTGACCGAAGAGGGGCAGGACAAGGGGCCCTCCTACGCGCAGGAGAAGAAGAACCTCCAGGCCGCCGAGAGCAACGGTGCTCTGATGGGCAAACACCTTGTGGACGCGATGGCGGGAAACCGCGGCGGGTGGCACGGCAACGGCCCGGTGAACGCCGAGACACTGAACCAGGCGGTACTGACCGCGGTGCTCACCGGCGTGGTCGAGTCCATGCGGACCCCGCTGGTCCTCGCGCCCAACGTCGCTGCCGCGCAGACCTCCGCGCTCGGCGGCGACCACATAGGAAAACTGGTCGAGGGGCTCCCGCTGTCCGGAAAGGCGGCCATGGGGAAGGCCCTCGAGGAGAAGGCCAAGAGGTACGGCAAGGACAGCTACGAAGTGATCGGTGGACAGCGGGCCGGACGCCAGACCGAATGGCTGCTCGCGGTACGCCGAGCGTCCGGAGCCCAGACCTACTTCGACACCTCGGCCGGCTTCTCCGCGTCGGGCTCGGTCGGCACCGGGTACCTCAAGCAGGTCCAGATCACGAAACCCGACCATCCGGCGCCCGACATCGCGGCACTCACCCGCCAGTTCCAGATCCCGGCCGCGATGGTGCAGAAGGCGTACAACCTCGATCCGACGGAGAAGCGCGTCAGCCTCAAGCTGTGGGAGAACGTGGGGTCGGAGGTCAACGACAACGCCGGCCGGGAAATAAAACCCCCCTCGCAGGCATCGGAAGAGGTGCTGAAGAGGACCGCCGAGAACATGAAACTGTGGGCGGACGCCATGGGCCTGGACTACTCCAAGCAGAACGCGGCGGAGGCCAAGGCCGAATTCCTGTTGCGTATATGGCACGAAATGGCCGCGATGTTCGGAGTTCCGGCCGACCCGGCATTTGAACAGAGGTTGAGGAGAAACGCACGTGGCTGAGTCCGTCTACCCGGAGCGCCGCCTGGCCCTCAGGCAGCTGCCCGGCTGGGACCCCGTGAACACTGTGGCGCGCACGGCCGAGTGGCAGCTCGTCGATTCGAATGACGGGCGCGGCGACGAGCATTACAAGAGGACAGTCACCTGGGGAGTCTCCCCCGAACTCTGGGTCACCTACATCGAGGACCGCATCACCGATGTGTCGGTGCTGGTCGTGTTCGGCTCGGACCGGGCAGCCGTGGACGCCCTCGCGGACCGGCTGTCACTGCTCGTTGCGACCAGCTCGCGCGAAGAGGTGCTGGAGCCGTTCGGTGACGACCTCACGCGGCAGGACGTGGCGCGCGGACTCGTGCGGCTCGCGCTGTGCGCACCCGAGGAGTTCGATCCCGGGATCTTCGCGCGGATCGACGCCGCGTCACGGAACGGGGATCCCCAGATCCGCAACGCGGCGGCCTGGTCGACGATCTACCTCTCCTGGCCGCAGGCCGGGTCACTGTTGCGGCGGATGGCTGCGGAGGACCCCGATCCATCGGTGCGCGCGGGGGCACAGGGCCTCCTGGACACCGCCGACCGGGCGCGGGCGGCAACCGACGCCGAAAAGCCCGTCCCGCCCCTGAAAGGTGACGCATGACCCGCTACGCCGACATCCCCAAACCCATCCGCTCCGGCATCGTCGTCGTCGACCCCGACCGCGGCACCCCCCAGCGCATCATCGTGCTGCAGTTCAATCCCGACACCCTGGAGCGCAGCCTCGCGCCGCAGTCCGCCGGGGACAGTGGTGACGCCGGCGGCGGAGGGACCGGCGGCGGGGACCGGAACGAGGCCCTTCGCCTGAAGGGCCCCGCCCAGGAGACCTGGAAGTTCACCGCCGAGATCGACGCGACCGACCAGTTCGAGATCGCCGCACCCGACGGGATCCACCCGCAGCTGGCCACCCTCGAAATGCTCGTACAGCCGACGACCGCCCAGTTGCGGGCGGCCGGCCGGCTGGCGCAGAACGGGACCATCGAGATCAGCCCGATCGAGATGCCGCTGACGCTGTTCACGTGGGGGAGCAAGCGGGTCATGCCCGTGCGGCTGACCGAACTGTCCGTCAACGAATCGGCGTTCGACGTCAACCTCAACCCGATCCGGGCCTCGCTGAGCATCGGCATGAAGATCCTCACCGTCAGCGACCTGCCCGCCGGGCACCGCGGCGCCGACCTCTACCTGGCGCACCTCGCGCAGAAGGAGCGGCTCGCGGCCGCGGCCCCGGGCGGCGGCCTGAGTGCCCTCGGGCTGTCCGGAACGAACGCTCTGAGCGGAAGGGGCTGAACAGCACACCATGGCCGGCACCGAGCCCTACGAGAGCGCCTTCGACTCCATACCGGGCGCCCACCCCTACCCCCGCACCAGCCGCTACCACGACGCCGAGATCGGCATCCACCGGCGGCCCGACGGGACCGAAGTCCGCTACACCAAGCGCCGGCTGCTGCCGCCGCTCGACGAGGAGGAGACCCAGCCCCACGTCGTCGGCGCCGGTGAGCGCCCCGATCTGCTCGCCCAGCGCTGCTTCGGCGACCCCGGCCAGTGGTGGCGGATCGCCGACGCCAACCCCGTACTCGATCCACGCGAGCTGACCGACGAGGCCGGGCAGCTCATCGGCATTCCGCTCGCGGGCGGGCTTCCCCGAGGGGACCGGCGTGTCTGACCAGCCTGTCGGGCAGGGCCCCGTACACCTCACGCTCCTCATGGGCCCCAAGCTCGCCCGCCCCGTCCCGGCCGAGGTCACCCAGGCCCTGCTGTCCGCCCAGATCACCGCCACCGCCGGCGAACGCAGCGGCTTCCAGCTCGCCTTCGACCTCACCAAGAACGGGCTGATCAACCAGCGGCTGCTGCCGGAGGGCTTCTTCGACCCGAAGACGCGGATCGTCGTCACCGTCACCGTCAAGGGCACCCCCGAGGTGCTCCTCGACGGCCTGATCGTCCGCCAGGAGGTCGGCGCCAGTAACCAGCCCGGCCACTCCACCCTCACCGTCACCGGCGAGGACCTCACCCTCCTGATGGACCTGGAGGAGCGCACCGCCCGCTACCCCAACCTGCCCCCGTCCGAGCGCGTCCTCGCCATCCTGCGCCGCTACTCCGACTACGGCATCCGGCCCGACGTCTACGACGAGAAGATCGCCCAGCCCCCGCACCAGGACCTGCGCGTGCACTACCAGACGGGCACCGACCTCCAGTACGTCACCGAGCTCGCCCGCGCCAACGGCTACACCTTCTACCTGGAGCCCGGCCCCACCCCCGGCCGGTCCTCGGCCCGCTGGGGACCGGAGGTCCGCCTCGGCATCCGCCAGCACGCCCTCAACGTCAACATGGACGCGAACTCCACCGTCGACCAGCTGACGTTCGCCTACGACGGCACGGCTCGCGAGGAGCCGCAGGCGCGCTGGCAGGACCCCGGAACACGGCAGTCCACTCTGCTCCCGCAGCCGGCGATCAGCCCGCTGCGCCCGCCCCTGGGCAGGCGCCCCACACCGGCACTGAAGCGCAGGACCCTGTCCGGCACGGCCAAGCAGCAGCGCGAACAGGCCGAGGCCGAACTGCTCGCCCGCGCCGCCGTCTCCGCCGACGTCGTCTCGGGCTCCGGCTCGCTCGACGTCAACCGGCACGGCTACCTCCTCCAGCCCCGCCAACTGGTCGGCGTACGCGGCGCCGGACGGGCCTACGACGGCGACTACTACGTCAAGTCCGTCACGCACAGCCTGCGTCCGGGCTCGTACCAGCAGAACTTCACCCTCTCCCGGGAGGGCCTGGAAGCCCGCAGCGACCACGTCCGGCCCTGAGACCCCGACCTCAGCAACCACCAGGAGCACCCCAGCATGGCGGCACCCAGCAATCGCTACCTCGGCAAGTTCCGCGGCCGGGTGGTGAACAACGACGATCCGTTGCGCATCGGCCGTATCACGGTCGAGGTCCCGGACGTCCTCGGTGACGAGCCGTCCACCTGGGCGCTGCCCTGCCTGCCGTTCACGGGACCGGAGTCGGGGCAGTTCGTGGTGCCGCCGCCCGGCGCGGGCGTGTGGGTGGAGTTCGAGCAGGGCGACCCGAGCTTCCCGGTCTGGACCGGATGCTGGTACGGCGCCGCCGACGAACTGCCTCCCGACGCGCGCCGCGAACTCCAGGCGGGCTCGCCGAACAAGCCGGTCGTCGTGCAGACACCGCAGGCCCACAAGCTCGTGCTCAACGACACCGCCGGCGGCGAGCAGGGAATCCTGCTCCAGGCCCAGAACGGCGCCTACATCCGCATCACCAGGGAAGCCGTGGTCATCGCGACCGGCGCGGGCGCCGAGGTCGTCCTGCGCGGACGCGAAGTGACCATCAACGAGGGCCAGTTGACCGTGCTCTCGAAGCGATAGAGAACAGCGACAGAAAACGGGGACGCATCAAGTGACAGGGACTTCAGGGAGTCTGCTCGACGCCGGTGCCGTGATCGGCTGCCCGCACGGCGGCCGCGTCACCGCCACCACGTCCGCCGGCGGAGTACGGGCCGCAGGCGCCACCGTCGCCACGGCCGCGCACACGTACGCCGTCACCGGCTGCCCGCACACCGTCGACGGTGTGCCCACGCCGTGCGTCGCGGTCCGCTGGACCGCCGACGGCACCGGCATCACGGTCGACGGCGCTCCCGTGCTGCTCGACACCTCCGCGGCCCAGTGCCTCAGCGCGGCCCTCGTCCCGCAGGGACCGCCCGTCGTGCAGACCGCGCAGCGAAAGGTCACCGTCCGATGAGCCGCCAGACGAGCCCTCAGAGCCCCCAGAGCCCCCGGATGAGCCGCCAGATGAGTCCACGCACCCGCCCGCGTTCCGACATCGCGTTCCCCTTCCGCGCCGACCGCAGGGGACGCACCGCCCACGCCCCCCACGGCGAACACGTCCACGACCTCATCGAGCAACTGCTGTTCACCAGCCCCGGCGAGCGCGTGATGCGCCCCGACTTCGGCTGCGGACTGCTCGACCTGGTCTTCGCCCCCAACAGCCCCGAGCTGATCAGCACCCTCGAACTCTCCGTCCAGGCCTCGCTGCAACGCTGGCTCGGCGACCTCATCGAGGTCGTGGCCCTCGATGTCGTCGGCGGCGACGACGTCGTACGGGTGTACCTGTCGTACGTCCTGCGGGCCGACGGTGCCCTGCGCGACGACGTCTTCGAAGGGAGGGCGGCCGCATGACGACCGGCGCCACCGTGTCCCGCCGGGCCAAGGCGAGGGCCGCCCAGCTCAACGGAGTCGACGCCGTCGAGGTGAGCGACGACGGGCTGCTGCTGACCGTCACGTTCCTCGGCAAGGCCCCGCACGGCCTCGGCCCCGGGAACGTCCGCATCGACGGCGGCCGGCGGATCACCGGCATCACCGCCGTCGACGTCAGTGTCGAACGCGAGGAGGACCCGGAGCTGGACGACCGGCTCCACGTCACCCTCGACCGGCCCGGCGACACCTCCCGCTACCGTCTCTCGCTCGTCGAGACCGACCCGTACGGCCGCCCCGGCACCGAACCCTTCCGCGGTTTCGACCAGCGCTACCACCGCGCGTCCTTCTCCTTCCGGCCGGACTGCCCGACGCCCTTCGACCGCACGGGCGAGGAGCAGACGGCGCCGGCCTTCCCCGAAGCGCCCGTCATCGACTACACGGCCCGCGACTACGACACCATCCGCAAGCTGCTCCTCGACCGGCTCGCGCTCACCACCCCCGACTGGGTCGAGCGCAACCCCGCCGACCTCGGCACGACCCTCGTCGAACTGCTCGCGTACACCGGCGACCAGATCAGCTACCAGCAGGATGCCGTCGCCACCGAGGCGTACCTCGACACCGCGCGCCGCCGCGTCTCCGTCCGCCGCCACGTCCGGCTCATCGACTACGCGATGCACGACGGCTGCACCGCGCGGGCGTACGTCGCCGTGGAGACCGCGGGCGACCACACGCTCGCACCGGGCACGTACCGCTTCGCCTCCGTCGACGTCCGTGCCCTCGACCCGCACGACCGCCCCGAACCCGGCACGGTCGTCGACGAGAACGAACTCGCCGACCTGGACGAGCGCGGCTCGGTGGAGGTCTTCGAACCGGTCGTCGCCGCCGACCCGCTGGAGCTGCGGGTCGCGCACAACGCGATCCGGCTGTGGAGCTGGGGCGGGGAGGTGTGTGCGCTGCCGAAGGGCGCCACCGCCGCCACCCTGCGTGACGAGTGGCGGGACCCGGAGACCTGCCGGGAACGCCGACTCGGCCTCAGGCCCGGCGACCTGCTGATCCTGGAAGAGGTCAAGGGCCCGCGCACCGGCACCCCCGGCGACGCCGACCCCGCCCACCGGCAGGCCGTACGCCTCACCTCCGTCACCCCGGCCGTCGACCGCATCGAGGACCAGCCGGTCCTGGAGGTCACCTGGGCCGCCGAGGACGCCCTGCGCTTCCCGCTCCGCCTCACCACGCGCGGCGGACGCGACTGCCTGCCCGTCGAGGACGTGACGCTGGCCCGCGGCAACGTCGTCCTCGTCGACCACGGCCGCACCCTCCACGGACTCCCCGAGACGGTCACCGTGCCGCCCGTCCCCGCCGTCGTCGCCTCCTGCGACCCTCCCCCGGCCTCCGGCGGGGGGTACCCCCGTCTCGCTTCGCTCGCCTTCGGCTGCCACGACCGGGACGAGGGCAACGCGCCCGCACGGCTCGTCAACTCCCTCACGGACCAGGCCGACAACGGCGAGTCCCTTCGCCCCGACGACGTGCGCGAGTTGTTCGAGGTCGTCGGGGAGGCGGCGACCGTACGCGCCGGACTCGGCCTGGAACGAGCGGGGCAGCGGCACGAGCGGGTCGTCCCCGGGACGGCGTACGCCCAGGCCGCGGCCCTGCGGACGCTGCTCGCGCAGTCCGTCTACCCGGGCATCGCACCCCGTTTCCGGCCCGTTCTCGGCCGGGCACCGATCGTGCAGGCGGTGCCGTTCCCCGATCCGGGGACCGTGGCCGCCGGCCAGGCCGAGCGGATCGCCGCGATCCCGGGCCGGGTGCGGCAGCGACTCGTCGAGCTGTGGCGCAGCGCCCGCGACCGGGACGGGCTCGGCGAGGACGAGATCGCCGAACTCGCCGTGATCTACGGGCTGCACATCCTGGAACGGCTCGAACTCCGCCGCCATCCAGTCCGCGCCCTGCGTGAACTCCTGCACCGCAGCGACCGGTTGCTCGACGCCAAGCTGCGCCGCGTGGAGGTGCTCACGGCACGGGCCCGCGCGGGCACGGTCCTCGACGGGCACATCGCCTGGGAGATCGCCCACAGCTGGGGCCCGCCGTACGCCGCCGGGCTGCACCCCGACGAGCAGGTGCTGCGCGGCTCCGCGACCGCCGCGCTCACCCAGGACCCGCGCCGGGCCCTGCCCGCCGTACGCGTCCACGACGGCGCCGACACGGTCTGGGAGCCGCGCCGCGATCTGCTCGACAGCGCCCCGCGCGCGAGGCACTTCGTCGGCGAACTGGAGGACGACGGCCGGCTCGCCCTGCGCTTCGGCGACGGCCGGCACGGCGCCCGGCCGGCCCCGGGCGCCCGGCTCGCACCGCACTACCGGCTGGGCGGCGGCATCGCGGGCAACGTCGGCGCCGAAGCCGTCAACCACCTCGTCGTACAGGCCGACTGCGGGACTCCGCCCGCCGTCGTGGTCCGCAACCCGCTGCCCGCCACCGGCGGCACCGAGCCCGAACCCGTCGAGCAGGTACGCCAGCTGGCCCCGCTCGACCTGCGCCGCACCCGCCTGCGCGCGGTCACCGCCGAGGACTACGCGGCCCTCGCCTCCGCCCTGCCCGGCGTGCAGCGGGCCGCCGCCGAGATCCGCTGGACCGGCAGCGTCCAGGAGGCCCATGTCGCGATCGACGCCTACGGCACCGGCGCCCCCTCGGACGAGCTGCTCGCCTCGGTCGCGCAGGCCCTGGAGGCGTACCGGCGCATCGGCCACGACCTCGTGGTCGGCGCCGCCCGCCCGGTGCCGCTCGACATCGCGCTGAGCGTGTGCGCCGCGCCCGGTCACCAGCACGGGCAGATCCGGGCCGAGCTGTACCGCGTCCTCGGCAGCGGGCGCTCCGGCTTCTTCCACCCGGACGCGCTGACCTTCGGCGAACCCGTCCGGCTCAGCCGTCTGGTCGCCGTCGCCGCGGCCGTGCCGGGCGTGGAGAGCGTGCAGGTCACCCGGTTGCGGCGACTGTTCGAGGAGGACCGAGGAGAGAGGGAGGACGGCGTGCTGCGGCTCGGCCCGCTGGAGATCGCCTGCTGCGACAACGACCCCGACCGGCCGGAGAACGGCCTGCTGGCGATATCCCTGGGAGGTGCCCGATGAGCGAGACCGACGAGTGCGCCTGCGGCGGCGGCCACGACGAGCGCCTGACGCCCGCCCCGCTCCACAACCCACCCGGCCGCACCGCCCTCGACTACCGCGTCGGCGAGTACGGCTCCTTCCTGGCCGCCCTCCTCGACCGGCTCGCCTCACCCGCGTACCCGGCCCTTAGCGAAGCGAAATGGGGGTCCCGACCGGAGGCCGGCGGAGGGCTCACCGTCCGCACGCCGGACGACCCGGCGATCGGCCTGCTCGACGCCACCGCCGTCCTCGGCGACCTGCTCACCTTCCACTCCGAGCGGATCGCCGACGAGTCCTACCTGCGCACCGCCGACGAGCACCGTTCGCTCGTTCTGCTCGGCCGGCTCGTCGGCCACCGGCCCCGCCCCGGTGTCGCCGCCGCCACGCACCTCGCGTACACCCTCGAACGCGACCCGCGCGCCGAGACCCTGCCCGTCCTCGTCCCGCGCGGCGCGCGCAGCCACAGCGTGCCCGCCTCCGCCGACGAGGAGTCCCTGACCTTCGAGACCGGGCGGGACCTGACGGCCCGCTGGGACTGGAACGAACTGAAGGTACGGCGCCGCCGCCCCTCCCTCGTCACCCCCGAGGACCTGGAACGCCGCTCCGAACTCTTCGTCGAGGGCACCGCGAACTCCCTGCGGACCGGCGACCAGTTGCTCTTCGTCTTCGGCGAACGGGCGGGTGGCGCACGGAAGCTGCTGCCGATCGCGGATGTGCGGATCGACCGGGACGACGAGATCACGGCGATCTCCCTGCCCCGGTCGGCGCCGCCGACGCTCAAGGAGCTCGTCGACGAGGTGCTGCGCTGGACCGCCGCCCCGGCCGCCCCGGGCGAGCCGGGCGACGAGCCCCCGACGCCCGAGGTCCCCGACCCGCGCCCGGTCAGCCGGCTGATCGAGGACTTCGACGACCAGGTCCTCGCCCCGCTGCGGACGGACCTGGACGGGGTCACGACCCCGGAGCGGCTCGCGGCCCGGCTGGCCGAGCCCGTGGCCCGCCTCGCAGAGGCCCAGGTGCTGGCCGAGCCGTACGAGGACGTGGCGGCCTGGTTCGAGCAGCTGGAAGCGGTGCTGGCGGAACTCGCCGAGCGGGCACTGGAGCTGGCACCCGCGCAGCCCGTGGACGTCGCCACGGACGCAGAGACCGCGAAGGCCGCGGTGACCGCTCCCGACCCCCGCGAGACCGACCCCCGCGAGGCAGCCTTCCAAGCGCTGAGCGCCGTCCTGCCCGCCCTGCGCGGAGCGACCCCCACCCCCCGCGCCGGCACCCGCGCCCAGCGCCCCGGCACCGACACGGCCCGCCTCCTCTCGGCTCTCAACCCCGGTCTCGGCACCCTCTACCCGGCCTGGCGCACCGCCGCCGCCCCCGGCGCCCCGCAGCTCCTGCGCGAGCTGCTCGCCCTGCGCGTCACCACGGCCCCCTTCGGCGCCACGGCCCCGCTCAAGGCAGTCCAGGACGCCCGCGGCCGGGTCATGCGTACCGCTGACTGGCCGCTCACGGGGGCCGCGCTGACGAGCATGCGCGTGGTGTACGACACCGCGGGCAAGGTCCCGGTCCGCGCGGAGTTCCAGTACGTCGAGGGCAGCAGCTCCGACCAGCGCGCCGAGAACCTGCCCGTCCCGCAGTTCGCCACCTTCCCGCTGGGCACCGGCCAGGTCGACCTGTCCGTACGGGCCGGCCAGGACCGCGAGCTGAGCTGGCTGAACCTCCCCCACTCTCGAACTCGCTCGAGCGGGGGGACCCCCATCCCCACCGACTCCCAGGAACCCGGCGTCACCGCCCGCCTGCACTCGGGCCTGCCCGAGCGCACCCTGTTCGTGTCGCGGCCCGACGACGACGGCCTGGTCCACGTGGGCGTCCACAACGGCACGGCCCAGCAGATCGCGCTGCGGCCGGGCATCACGGAGCAGTTCACGCACGGCGAGTACGAGATCAGCCTCCGGTACACGGTGGGCAGCGCCGAACCCAACGTCGAGATCGTCATCGCCGGCAAGCCGGAACCCGTCAACCGCCGCGTCCTGCAGCTGGACACCGTGCAGGACGGCATCACGGCCGGCAGCTGGGTGGCGATCCAGCGCCCCGCCAAGGGGGCCCAGGACGGCGTACCCGGCGACGCCGCGCTCGCGTTCGTCACCACGCGGGTGGTCGCCGCGCGTACGGCCGCGTACACCAACTACGGCATCACCGGCCGCGGCACCGAACTCACCCTCGCCGACCCCTGGCTGGACGAGTTCGACGTGCTGCTCTCCCACATCCGCGACACCACCGTGCACGCGGCCGGGGAGCCGCTGCGCCCGGCCGACGAGCCGCTGGGCGAGGACGTGCACGGCAACGAGATCGAACTGGCCGAGCTGTACGACGGGTTGCGCCCCGGCCGCACCCTGATCGTCGGCGGCGAGCGCACCGACATCCCGGGCACGGCCGGGGTCACCGCCACCGAGGTGGTGACCATCGCCGCCGCCGACCCGGCCGTCGACCCGCGGCTCCCCGGCGACCACGTCCACACCCGCCTCACCCTGACCACCGACCTCGCCCACCGCTACCGCCGCGGATCCGTCCGCATCCTCGGCAACGTCGTCGAGGCCACCCACGGCGAGAGCCGCGAGGAGGCCATCGGCAGCGGCGACTCGGACCGCGTGAACCAGACCTTCGCGCTCTGGCAGTCCCCGCTCACCTGGCTCGCCGACGACAACCCCCTCGGCGCCACCCCCGTACTGGAGATCCGGGTCGACGGCGTGCTGTGGCACGAGGTCGACAGCCTCGCCGGACGCGGCCCGAGCGAGCGGGTCCACATCACCGGCAGCACCGCCGCCGGGCGTACGACGGTGACCTTCGGCGACGGGGTGCACGGCGCCCGCCTGCCCAGCGGACACGAGAACGTCCGCGCCCGCTACCGCTTCGGCACCGGCCGGGCCGCGAACGTCCCCGCCGACCGCGTCACCCAGCCCCTCACCCGGCCCCTCGGCGTCACGGCGGTCACCAACCCCCGCCCGGCGACGGGCGGCGCGGACGCCGACGGACCGGGCCTGACCCGCCGTACGATCCCCCTCGCCGTGTCGTCCCTGGACCGGCTCGTGTCGTCCGCCGACTACGCGGACTTCGCCCGCTCCCGGGCGGGCATCGGCCGGGCCGCCGCACGCGAGCTCTTCGACGGGCGGCGGCGCGTGGTGCACGTGACGGTCGCGGGCACCGACGACGTGCCCATCGCCGACGACTCGGACGTGCTGCGCGCCCTGCGCGGCGCCCTCACCGACTACGGCGACCCCGGGCTCCCGGTCCGCGTCGACGTACGCGAACTGGTCCTGCTGCTCGTCGCCGCCAAGGTGAGGGTGGCCCCCGACCACGCCTGGGAGACCGTCGAACCGAGGCTGCGACAGGCACTGCTGCGCCGACTCGGTTACGAGGGAAGGGAGTTGGGGGAACCGGCCCGGCTCTCGGAGATCCTGGCCACCGCCCACACCGTGCCCGGCGTCGACTACGTGGACGTCGACGTCTTCACCGGTGTCCCCGCCTCCGCCACCCCCGAGGAGCTCACCGGCCTCCTCACCCGCCCCGGCACCCCACGAGCCACGGTCCCGGCGCACCCGGCGAGGTACGACGAGAAGTTCCACACGGTCCGCGCCGCCACCGGCGAGACCCTGTCCGCGGTCTGCGCCCGCTACGGCGTCCCGCTCGCCGAACTCCTGCGCCTCAACCCCGACATCACCGACACCAGGCCCCTGGCGAAGGGCCGGTCGGTGTGCGTCTTCCGCGGTATCCGCCCCGCCCAGCTCGCTCTGCTGTCGGCGCGGGCCGCGGACACCCTGATCCTCACGGAGGTCAAGTGATGGCCGCGCATTCGGCGGATGTCCAGTTCGACACCACAGCCCGGGCGGCGTCCCGGGAACCGGACGGCCTGGCCGCCCTGCTGCCCCGCTGGCACCTCCTGCGCGACGCCGAGGAGGGCGAACCGCTGCGCGCGCTGCTCGCGGTGATCGCCGAGCAGCTCGACCGGGTCCGCGACGGTGTCCAGCAGGGCTACGAGGACCTGTTCGTGGAGACGGCGGCGCCCTGGGTGCTGCCGTACCTCGGCGACCTCGTCGGCTACCGCACCCTGCCCGGCTACGAGCGCGTCCTCACCACCGGCCTGCACGACGGCGGCCGGGCCGCGCTCGCCGAGGCGATCGCCCCGCGCCGCGACGTGGCCGCCACCGTCGCGAGCCGCCGCCGCAAGGGCACCCTGCACCTCCTGGAGGAACTCTCCGAGCAGGTCACCGGCCGGCCCGCACGCGCCGTCGAACTGTCCCGGCACGTGGCGCACACCCAGCCGGTGAAGCTGTACGGGACCGGCGGCGCCCACCGCGCCGACCGCGGGCGTCTCCTCGACCTGCGCGACGGCTCGGCGCTCGCGCTGCTGGGCGGCCCGTTCCAGCAGAGCGCCCGGACGGTCGACGTCCGCCGGGCCGACTCCGCTCGCAGGCAGGGCGGTTGGAGCCCGGCCGGAGTCGGTCTCCTCGTCTGGCGACTCAAGGAGTACCCGCTGACGTCGTCCCCGGCGTACTGCGTCGACCGCGCCCGCAACCTGTACACCTTCTCCATCCTCGGCAACGACAGCCCCTTGGTCACCAAGCCGGTCCCGGAGCCGTCCCCCACCCACCTGGCCACCGTCGACAACGTCCCGGCCTTCGTCACCCGCCGCCTGCTCCACGACCGGCTTGCCGACTACTACGGCCCCGGCAAGAGCTTCGTCATCCGGCGCGACGGCGAGGACAAGCCCGTACCGCCCGCCGACATCGTGGTCGCCGACCTGTCCGACTGGCGCTACCGGCCGAAGCGCGGCCAGGTCGCCGTCGACCCCGAGCTGGGGCGGATCGCCTTCGGCTCCCGGTCCGCGCCCCGGCAGGGCGTGTGGGTCGACTACCACTACGCCTTCGGCGCGGACATGGGCGGCGGCGAGTACGAGCGCCCCGACCGCGCGGACCGCCCCGACGCCGCGTTCTACCGGGTCGGGCCGGGACAGCCGTACCACCGGATCATGGACGCCTACCGGGCCTGGCAGCACGACCGCCGCGCGGACCGGACCGGCCCCGACGGCATCATCGAGATCACGCACAGCGGCGCCTACCAGGAGCAGCTGGACTTCGACCTCGACCCGGGCGACCGCCTCGAACTGCGGGCCGCCGAGGGCACGCGGCCGGTGATCAGGCTGCTCGACTGGTACAGCAACCGCCCCGACGCCCTCAACGTCCGCGCGGTGTCCGAGGACTGCGCCCCGCACGAGCGGCCGCACCTCGTCCTCGACGGACTCCTCGTCGCCGGACGCGGCATCAACGTCACCGGTCCCGTCGGCGCGGTCGTCGTCCGCCACAGCACGCTCGTGCCCGGCTGGTCCCTGGAACCCGAGTGCGAGCCGCACTCGCCCGACGAGCCCAGCATCGTCCTGGAGCGCACCACCGCCTGCCTCCAGATCGAGCACAGCATCCTCGGCACCGTCGAGGTCATCGGCGACGAGGTGGGCGAGGACCCCCTCGACATCCAGCTGCGCGACAGCGTCCTGGACGCCACCGGCCACGACCGCCAGGCCCTGTCCGCCCCGGACCGCCGCCACGCCCACGCCGTGCTCCACCTGCACCGCACGACCGTGATCGGCGAGGTGCACACGCACGCCGTGAAGATCGCCGAGAACTCCATATTCACCGGTCGGCTGCACGTGGCCCGGCGCGGCATCGGCTGTCTGCGCCACTCGTACGTCCCGGCCGGATCGCGTACCCCCCGCAGGTACCGCTGCCAGCCCGATCTCGTCGGCCCGGACCGGGCCGCCCACGTCCGGCCGCTGTTCGCCGGCGAGCGCTACGGGACGCCCTGGTACGCACTGTCGGCGGACCGCTGTTCCGAGGAGATCCGGCGCGGCGCGGACGACGGCGCCGAGATGGGCGCCTTCCACGACCTGTACCGGCCGCAACGCGAGGACGGCCTGCGAGCGCGGCTCGCGGAGTACACGCCGGCGGGCACGGACGCCGGGATCTTCTTCGTGACCTGAGCGGCACCTGTCGACTTCGTGAACCCGCACATCCCGAACCAGGGGGACCCCTTCCATGCACGCTGACCTCTCCCGCTCCACCTTCCGCCCGGAGCGGCACTACTCCGCTGTCATCGCCCAGCAGGGCCGCGTCCAGCTCGACGCCGACACCAACGAGCAGACCGCGATCCAGCTCCACCAGGCCCGTGCCCTGGCCGCCGACCTGATCGGACCGCACGGCGGGCCGCGCGACGCGGCCGGCTTCCGCATCGAGTACGTGGGCGGCCGGCACGACATCGACACCCTGTTCATCCACGGCGGCCGCTACTACGTCGACGGCATCCTGTGCGACGCCGACCGCCCGGCACCCGGCGTGCCCGTCCCCGACGAGGACGCCGAGGAGCAGGACACCACGGCCCCGCCCGCGTACTGGACCTACTGGGACCAGCCCGACGGCTTCCGCGACCCGGAGCACCCCGGCGACCGGCTGCCCTCGCCCGCGCAGTCGCCGTTCGTGGTCTACCTGAAGGTGTGGGAGCGCGCGGTGAGCGCGGCCGAGGACCCGGCGCTGCGCGAGGTCGCCCTCGGCGCGGCGCTCCCGGACACCGCCGCCCGCGTCAAGGTCGTCTGGCAGGTCCTGCCGCTCTCCCTGGCCGCGCTGGAGACCGAGGACGCCGACCCGTCCAAGGAGGTCGTCCGCGCCGCCTTCACCCGCTGGGCGCAGCGGCAGTCCGCCCCCGCCGCACGGCTCGCCGCCCGCAGCGAACGGCCCGACCACGCCGACGAGGACCCCTGCCTGGTCCGGCCCGACGCCCGCTACCGCGGCCCGGAGAACCAGCTCTACCGAGTGGAGGTCCACGCCGGCGGCGAGGCGAAGGACGCCACCTTCAAGTGGTCCCGCGAGAACGGTTCGGTGGTCTTCGCCGTCGACGAACTCGATGGCACCTGGGTGCAGTTGGCGTCCCTCGGGCACGACGACAAGCTGGACCTCGACGTCGGCGACCGGGTGGAGTTCACGGACACGGCGTACGCCTCGCGTCTCGAACCGCTGCCGCTGCTGCGCGTCGAGGAGCTGGACCTGCCGGGCCGCCGGGTCCGGCTGTCCGCGGAACCGGAGCCGGGCGTCGGACGGCTGCCCCACCTGCATCCGTTCCTGCGCCGCTGGGACCACCAGGAGGGCCCGAGGCGCAAGGGCCGTACGACCTCCCTGAAGGGCGGAGCCGTCCCCGTGGACGAGGGGGAGTGGCTGCCTTTGGAGGACGGCGTCGAGGTCTACTTCGCCAAGGGCGGCACCTACCGCACCGGCGACCACTGGATCATCCCCGCCCGCACCGCCACCGGCGGCGTCGAGTGGCCGGCCGACCCGGCCCGCCGCCCCCTCCTCCAGGGGCCCGCCGGCATCGCCCGCCACTTCGCCCCGCTCGCCCTGGTCAAGGGCGAGGAGAGCGCCGTCGACCTGCGCCTTGCCTTCGGGCCGCTGGCGAGCAGCATCCCGGCGGCGGACGAGGCGACGCTCGCGGCGGAGGAACAGGCCCGCCGGGAGGAACGGGCCGCGGAGACCGACCCGTCCGGCGGCCGGTCCCAGACCACAGCAGAGGCGGAGGACGCCGTGGAAGGAGACGAGTGATGGCCAAGCCCCTGAGCGCGTCCAAAATGCTGGAGATCCTGCGGGCGGAGGGCCTGACGGTCCACGAGGTGCGCAACTGGCGCACCCACAACCGCAACACCAAGGGCCCCTGGGGCCCGGTCAACGGCGTGATGATCCACCACACCGTCACCTCGGGAACCGCCGCCTCCGTGGACATCTGCTACGACGGCTACTCCGGTCTGCCGGGCCCGCTGTGCCACGGCGTCATCGACAAGAAGGGCCAGATCCACCTGGTCGGCAACGGCCGCGCCAACCACGCCGGGCTCGGCGACAGCGACGTGCTGCGCGCCGTCGTCGACGAGAGCAAGCTGCCACCGGACAACGAGGCCGACACCGACGGCAACCGCCACTTCTACGGCTTCGAGTGCGTCAACCTCGGCGACGGCAAGGACCCCTGGCCCGAGGCGCAGAAGGAGGCCATCGAGAAGGTGGCCGCCGCGATCTGCCGGCACCACGGCTGGAGCGAGCGCTCCGTCATCGGCCACAAGGAGTGGCAGCCGGGCAAGCAGGACCCCCGCGGCTTCACCATGGACGGCATGCGGGGGCGCATCGCCGAGCGACTGAGCGGGAAGGCCCCGAAACCCGACCCCGAGCCCGACCCGAAGCCCGCGCCCAAGCCGTCGCACGAGCCGTTCCCGGGCAGCGGCTTCTTCCACGTCGGCCGGAAGTCCCCGGTCATCACGGCCATGGGCCGCCGGCTGGTCGCCGAGGGCTGCGGACGGTACGAGAGCGGGCCCGGCCCCGAGTGGACCGAGGCCGACCGCAAGTCCTACGCGGCCTGGCAGCACAAGCTCGGCTTCAAGGGCAAGGACGCCGACGGCATCCCGGGCAAGGCCAGCTGGGACAAGCTGAGAGTGCCCAACTCCTGAGCCCCCGCGCTGCCGCCCCTGCCTACGCCGTGGGCAGCGGCGGCAGCGCCGTCCCGTGCACCCAGGCGTCGAACAGGTCGTCCAGAGGCTCGGCGGCGAACCGGGCCGCGTGCGCGGTGAACGTCGTGGTCGTCACCGCGCCGCCCCGGTGAAGTCCCGCCCAGCCGCGCAGCATCCGGAAGAACGCCTCGTCGCCCAGCGCGCACCGCACCGCGTGCACGGTGAGCCCACCGCGCTCGTAGAGCCGGTCGTCGAACATCGACTTCCGCCCCGGATCGGCCAGCCGCAGATCCTGCGGCAGCGTGGCCAGCGATCGGTGTGCCGCGGCGGCCAGTTGCTGTGCGCCGCGACCGCCCGAGCGTTCCGACCACAGCCACTCGGCGTACTTCGCGAAGCCCTCGTTCAGCCAGATGTGCCGCCAGTCCGCGATGGACACGCTGTTGCCGAACCACTGGTGCGCCAGCTCGTGCGCCACCAGCCGCTCCGAACCCCGGGCCCCGTCCACGTGGTTGGCGCCGAACAGCGACAACCCCTGTGCCTCGACCGGCACATCGAGTTCCTCCTCGGTGACGACGACCGCGTACTCACCGAACGGATACGGCCCGAACAGCTCCTGGAACAGCTCCATCATCGCGGGCTGCCGCGCGAAGTCCCGCGAGAACTCGGGCAGCAGCTGCGCCGGAATGTGCCCGTGCTGCGGCACACCGCCCAGACCCGGGTCGCCCAGCAGCACCGTCTGGTACTTGCCGATCACCAGCCCGACCAGATAGCTGGACGTCGGCGCGGACTGCTCGTAGACCCAGGTGGTCGTCGAGGCCTTCGTCGTACGGGTGAGCAGGCGTCCACCCGCCACCACCGCGTACGCGGACGGTGTGGTGACCGAGATCTGGTAGCTCGCCTTGTCGGCGGGGCGGTCGTTGCACGGGTACCAGGACGGAGCCCCGATCGGCTGGCTGGCCACCAGCGCCCCGTCCGCCAGCTCCTCCCAGCCGAGTCCGCCCCAGGGGCTGCCGACCGGCTTGGGGTTGCCGGACCAGTGCACCTCCACCGTGAAGGCGGCCCCGGCCCGGATCGGCTTGGCGGGGCGGATACGCAGGCGTCCGCCCCGGTGCGTGTAGTGCGGCTGCCGGCCGTCCACCCGGACCCGGCCGATCCTGAAGTCGGCCAGATTGAGCTGGAACTCGGCGAGTGGCGCGCGGCCCGCTATGGCGTTGATCCGGGCCGTGCCCGCCAGCCGGTTCGGGTCGGGGCGGTAGTCCAGGGCGAGTTCGTAGCGGTGCACCCGGTAGCGGGGGTCGCCGTTGGCCGGGAAGTACGGGTCCGGGCCCACTGACTGCTGAACTGCCACTGCCGTGCCCGCTCCCTGCGCTGTGCTCGCCCTCGTTTCCGGTGCACCGCCCACCGGCTCCGTGTGGCCCGCGCTCAGGGACGCCATGCCTCGATCGGGTTGCCGAGCCAGCGGGTGTCGTCGGGGACGGACTCCGCGGCCATGACGAGCGACGCGGGACCCAGCGTGGTGCGGGCCCCGATCGTGCTGCCGGGCAGCACGATCCCGCCAGGGCCCAGCGTGGCGCCCTCACGGAGGACCACCGTACCCGTCCGCAAGATCCGGTCGTGGAACAGGTGGGTCTGGAGTACACAGCCACGGTTCACGGTGGCCGCGTCCTCCAGCGTCACCAGGTCGGTCTCCGGCAGCCAGTAGCTCTCCACCCAGACCCCCTTGCCGATGTGGGCGCCGAGCCCGCGCAGCCACGCCGTCATCAGCGGCGTGCCCGGCACCGCGCCGGCCAGCCAGGGCACGGCCACGACCTCGACGAACGTGTCCGCCAGCTCGTTGCGCCACACGAACCCGCTCCACAGCGGATGCTCCCCGCTGCGATGGCGCCCCACCAGCAGCCATTTGGCGACGACCGACAGCGCGCCGGCGACCGCGCCCGCCGCGAGCAGCACCAGCCCCGACAGCAGCGGAGCCCAGGCACCCAGGGCGCACAGCGCCGCCACCGTCGCCACGGCCAGCGCCGCGGAGCAGAACACGGGCACGATCCGGCACAGCTCCACCAGGCCGCGCGCCCACAGCAGCCGGACGGGCGGGTCGTACGTCCGGCTCTGCTCGCCGTCCGCGGCGCTGCGCGGCAGCTTCACCGGCGGCAGCCCCAGGTACGAGCTGCCCTTCTTCGCCTTCTTCGGCGTCGCGGACAGCACGCCGACCAGACCGCCGTCCGGCACCGACCGGCCCGGCGCGGTCATCCCCGAGTTGCCGAGGAAGGCCCGCCGCCCGATCTCCGCGCGCCCGATCCGCACCCAGCCGCCGCCGAGCTCGTACGGTGCGGTCAGCGTGTCGTCGGCGAGGAACGCGCCCTCGCCGACCGTCGTCAGGCTGGGCAGCGCGAGCACCGTGGACACCTCGGCGCCCCGCCCGATCCGCATCCCCAGCAGCCGCAGCCACACCGGCGTGACCAGCCCGGCGTACAGCGGGAACAGGGTCTCCCGGGAGCGGTCCATCAGCTGTGTGACCGTCCAGGCCTGCCAGCCGACCCTGCCGTGCGTGGGATGCGTGCCCTCGCGCAGCCCCAGGCTCAGCAGCCGTACGGCGACCAGGAGCAGCACCGCGTACGCGAGACCGTAGGCGAGCGTCGCCGGCACCAGCGCGAGCGCGGCACCCCGCAGGGCTCCGCCGAGGCTCGCGCCGGGCTGAACGACCACCCGAGCCACGAGGAGGCCGGCGCAAGCCGCAGCCACCGGCAGCAGCGTCAGCACGGCACCGGTCGCGCCGTACATCGCCCGCCAGTACCGGCCCCGCCGCGGCCGCTCCTTGGGCCAGTTGCGCTTGGCCTTGCCGAGCTTGACCGCGGGTGCGCCCGCCCAGCGCTGGCCGGTCGGGATCTGCCGGGTGACGGCGGAGCCGGGAGCGACCTCGGCCCGCTTGCCCACGCGGGCGCCCGGGAAGAGGACGCTGCGCGTGCCGACCACGGCGTGCGCGCCCACCTTGACGGGGCCGATCTCCAGCCGGTCGCCGTCCAGCCAGTAGCCGGACAGGTCGACCTCGGACTCCACGGCCGCGCCCCGGCCCAGCTTGAGCATGCCGGTGACCGGCGGCAGCGAGTGCAGGTCCACGTCCGGGCCGACCTTGGCGCCCAGCGCGCGGGCGTACCGCTCCAGCCAGGACCCCGTCAGTGAGGTCGCCCCGCTGAACTCGGCCAGGCGCTCGGCGGTCCACAGGCGCAGGTGGACACCGCCACCGCGCGGATGGCGGCCGGGCCGCACGCCCCGGAGCAGCAGCCGGGCCCCGCCCGCGGCGACCGCCAGACGGCCCGGCGGACTGAAGAAGAGCACCGCCCCGGCCGCGACCAGCCACCACGGCGCGGTCGGCAGCCAGGAGTACCCGGGGAGCACGTTCCCGAGCGCGGCCAGAGCGACCGTCCAGCGCAGCCCGAGCAGGGTGAACAGCGGAACGAGGAGGAGCAGCTGGAGCAGCTGGGCGCGCTTGGGGACGGGGGCGACCGAGCGGTTTTCGCCGGCCTTCCGCGCGGAGGCTTCAAGCCTGCGGGCCAGCTTCCGCAGGGTGGGCTGCTGGTAGATGTCGAGGACGGCGGCGCTCGGATAGCGGGTGCGCAGCCGGGTGGTGAGCTGGGCGGCGGCCAGGCTGCCGCCGCCGATCGCGAAGAAGTCGTCGCCGGCACCGGTCACGGGGATGCCGAGGACTTCCGTCCACTGTTCGGCGAGCCAGGCTTCGGTGCCGTAGAGCTGTTCGATTTTTCCGCCGCTGTCCAGTCCCTCCAGGGGCCACGGCAGGGCGTTGCGGTCCACCTTGCCCGACGTACGGGTCGGCAGGTCGTCGACCGGGGCGAGGAGAGGCACGAGGGCGGCCGGGAGTTCGGCACGGAGCCTGTCCACGGCCGCTGTCTGGTCCCAGCCGTCCTGGGTGACGACATAGCCGACGAGCAGCTGGTTGCCGCTGCGAGCGGTGCGTACGGCGGCGGCCGCGCCCGCGACCCCCGGAAGGGCCTGGAGGGCCGCGTCCACCTCGCCCAGCTCGATACGGCGGCCGCCGAGCTTGATCTGCTCGTCGGCCCGCCCCAGGAACACCAGTCCCTCCGGGTCGGCCCGCACCAGGTCGCCACTGCGGTACGCCCGCTCCCAGCCCAGCGCCTGAAGCGGCGCGTACTTCTCCGCGTCCTTCTCCGCGTCGAGGTAACGGGCGAGTCCGACCCCGCCGATCACCAGTTGCCCGCTGCCGCCCATCGGCACCGGCTCCCCGGCCTCGTCGACGACGGCCAGCTCCCAGCCGCGCAGCGGCAGCCCGATCCGTACCGGCTCCTCCCCCGTCATCAGCGCCGCGCAGGCCACGACGGTCGCCTCGGTCGGCCCGTACGTGTTCCAGACCTCGCGGCCCTCCGTCACCAGCCGCTGCACCAGCTCGGGCGGGCAGGCCTCGCCGCCGAAGATCAGCAGCCGTACGTCGTTGAGGGTCTCCGGCTCCCACAGCGCGGCGAGCGTCGGCACCGTCGAGACGACGGTGATCTCCTGCTCGACCAGCCAGGGGCCGAGGTCGGCGCCGCTGCGGACCTGGGAACGGGGGACCGGCACCAGACAGGCGCCGTACCGCCAGGCCAGCCACATCTCCTCGCAGGACGCGTCGAACGCCACCGACAGCCCCGCCATGACCCGGTCGCCGGGCCCGATCGGGTCCTCGGTGAGGAACAGCGCCGCCTCCGCGTCCACGAAGGCGGCGGCGCTGCGGTGGCTGACGGCGACACCCTTCGGCTTCCCGGTGGAGCCGGAGGTGAAGATGATCCACGCGTCGTGCTCGGCGCCGGGCCGGCCGGCCGGCGTGCCCGGGCCGCCGTGGAGGGTGAGGTGGTGACCGGCACCGACGACCGCCCGCACCTCCGCCTCCCCGAAGACCAGCTCCGCCCGCTCGTCCGGGTCCTCGGCGTCCACCGGGACGTAGGCGGCGCCCGCGGCGAGGACGGCGAGAATCGCCACGTAGAGGTCGTTGGTGCCGGAGGGAACGCGGACGCCGACGCGGTCGCCGAGGCCGACCCCGGCGTCGGCGAACCGGCGGCGCAGCTTCTCCACTTCCGCGGCGAGCGCACGGTAGGTGAGGCGCGTCGTGCCGTCGTCCAGGGCGAGTTCGTCCGGGTAGGACCGTACGGAGGCGTCGAAAACGTCGACGAGCGTGCGCGGGGAGGCGGCAGGGCCCCCCGAGAAACGTGCCGTGTCGCCGAACCGCGCGCGGATCTCGTCATCGAGCAGGCCGAGAGCGCTGCTCTCGTCTATGGCTGCCATCGGGCCCTCGCGTCTCGATCCCGGAAGCCTCCGGGGCGCCGGCGGGCCCGCAGGTCTGCCTGGGGTTGTCCGGCTCGGCACCATAACAAGCCGGAAATATTAGTACGACGCTAGGCTTGGGCCCCTGTTACGGCCACTCAGGGCAGCCGTTCGGGGGACGGGAACGGGGTGCGGGGACGCGGCAGACCGTCCGTGACCTGGCGGTCTGAGCGGGGGAGAGAGATGGCCCACACAACCGGCCAACGGGGTCGGACCGTTGGGGCGGAGGGACGTCAACCCCCAGGGTCAACGGGGCCGATGGTGCCGCCGGTCGCGTGCCGGCACCAGCAGCGAACCGGAACCGGATGGGCCGCTCGGACTCGGTCCGCCCCGATTCGGTGTCCCCGGACCCGGCCGAAACCCGTACTCATGTCGCCCGAGTCTCCTTGCCGGCCTGCTCGTCCAGCCGCCGCTTGGCCTCGTCCCAGCCGATCGGGAGTTGGTCCCGCCCGGCGTTCCAGAACACGAACACCGAGCCCCTCATCCCCGGACGCAGCCCGCGCACGCTCTTCGCGTGCGGGTCGGTCCGGTTGAAGGCGTTCAGGGCCTCCTGGTCGCGCCAGGCCGACAGGGTCCAGAACGTCCGTTTCAGCGGCTCGGCCCGAAGTGAGGCGCCGATCAGCCCCGGCGAGCGCCGTACCTGCTGGAACACGACGAGCGACAGCAGGAAGAACCTGGGCACGGACCACAGCGACCGCAGCTCGAGCCGGGAGGCCATGACCAGGGGCAGGCCCGTGGCGCCCTCGGGAGCCGCCGCGTCCTTGTCGGCGCCGGGCAGCCAGGGAATGGTGGGCATCGGGTCTCTCCTCAGCTCGTGGGTGACGGCACGGGCCGCCGTCGCGGCGGGACGGGCCCGCCACGCCATAAGCGTCCATGCGGCCGGGCTTCCGGACACCCCCGCGGGGGTGAATTCCGGCCCAGGAGTGGACGCGCGCGGAGACACGTGTGGAGGCGTGGCGAGCCCGCGCCCACGGTGGCCCGCCGCGGCCCGATCCGAGCCCCGACCGAGGGGGCGTCGGAGCCTCGACGGAAACGGCGAATCCCCCCGGCCGCTGAGCGACCGAGGGGATTCGGCTGGTGTCCGAGGGGGGACTTGAACCCCCACGCCCGATAAAGGGCACTAGCACCTCAAGCTAGCGCGTCTGCCATTCCGCCACCCGGACAGGTGTCTGTCGTGCGGGGTTTCCCCCGCGGCGACGACGTAAACATTACCAGGCTTTCGGGGGTGGCTGATCACAGGCGGTCCCGCGGTCCCTCCCGGCGTGAACGGCGTGTGACGGGCCGGGCTCGGCCTTGGGCCGGGGCCGGGGGAGAGAGAGGATGAAGGGGACCACCAGCAGTGACAGTGGGAGGAAGCAGCGTGAGCCAGACGGACACGGCCAAGGGTGTCACCGGCGAGGACGAGGTCGTGGACCTCTGTCGCGAGCTGATCCGGATCGACACCAGCAACTACGGCGACCACTCGGGTCCGGGCGAGCGCAAGGCGGCCGAGTACGTCGCCGAGAAGCTCGCCGAGGTCGGACTCGAACCGCGGATCTTCGAGTCGCACCCTGGGCGCGCCTCCACGGTGGCCCGCATCGAGGGCGAGGACCCCTCCCGGCCCGCGCTGCTGATCCACGGCCACACCGACGTCGTACCGGCCAACGCGGCCGACTGGACCCACGACCCGTTCTCGGGCGAGATCGCGGACGGGTGCGTGTGGGGCCGCGGGGCCGTCGACATGAAGGACATGGACGCGATGACGCTCGCGGTCGTACGAGACCGGCTGCGCAGCGGGCGCAGGCCGCCCCGCGACATCGTGCTCGCGTTCCTCGCGGACGAGGAGGCGGGCGGCACGTACGGTGCGCGGTACCTCGTCGACAACCACCGCGACCTCTTCGAGGGCGTCACCGAGGCGATCAGCGAGGTGGGCGGGTTCTCGTTCACCGTGAGCGAGCAGCGGCGGCTCTATCTCATCCAGACGGCCGAGAAGGGCATGCACTGGATGAAGCTGACCGTGGCGGGCACGGCCGGGCACGGCTCGATGATCCACCGGGACAACGCGATCACCGAGCTGTCCGAGGCCGTCGCGCGGCTCGGACGGCACAGGTTCCCGGTGCGGGTCACCAAGACGACCCGGGCCTTCCTCGACGAGCTCGGCGACGCGCTCGGCACCGAACTCGACCCGGAGAACATGGAGGGGACCCTCGCCAAGCTCGGCGGTATCGCCAAGCTCATCGGCGCGACCCTGAGCAACACGGCCAACCCCACCCAGCTGAACGCCGGCTACAAGGTCAACGTGATCCCGGGCGAGGCCACCGCGCACGTCGACGGGCGCTTCCTGCCCGGGTTCGAGGAGGAGTTCCTCGCCGACGTCGATCGCATCCTCGGACCGCATGTGCGGCGCGAGGACGTGCATGCCGACAAGGCCGTCGAGACCACCTTCGACGGGACGCTCGTGGACGCCATGCAGTCCGCGCTGCTGGCCGAGGACCCGGCCGCGAAGGCGATTCCCTACATGCTCTCCGGCGGGACCGACGCCAAGTCCTTCGACGACCTCGGCATCCGGGGCTTCGGCTTCGCGCCGCTGAAGCTGCCGCCGGAGCTGGACTTCGCCGGCATGTTCCACGGCGTCGACGAGCGTGTGCCCGTGGACGGCCTGAAGTTCGGTGTGCGGGTGCTAGACCGGTTCATCGACGCGTCCTGAACTCGCCCACGGAAACGGTTGCTTCAGAAATCGGCAGCATGTACGGAAGTAACTGAGAAGAGTGATGCTCTCATAGGCTCGTATCCCCAAGATCTCCTCCTCGTTACTGATGATGTGATCCGCGACTTTGGATCGCATTGCCAACAAGGAGGAATAATGATCAAGAAGATCGTCGCCGCTGCCGCTGCCACCGGCGGGCTGGTTCTCGCGGGCGCGGGCCTGGCCGTTGCCGACTCCGGTGCCCAGGGTGCTGCCGTGCACTCCCCGGGTGTCGCGTCCGGCAACGTTGTTCAGGTGCCCGTTCACGTCCCCGTGAACGTCTGCGGCAACACGATCTCGGTGATCGGGCTGCTGAACCCTGCCTTCGGCAACACCTGCATCAACAAGTGACGTCGCCCTTCTGAGGGTTGTCCATCCCGTCGGCCCCGGAGCGCGCGCCATGTGCTCCGGGGCCGATCGGTCTTTTCGAGACAAGGTCAAAGGCAGGGATTGAGTATGAGAGAGGTCACCCGTAAAGGCCTCATGACCGTGATGGCGGCGACCGGTGCGATCGCCGCCGCCGGCGGTTATGCCCACGCCGACTCGGCGGCGAGCGGCGCCAGTTCCCATTCTCCGGGCGTACTGTCCGGAAATACCGTGCAGGCACCGGTGAATGCGCCGGTGAACGTGTGCGGAAACACGGTCGACGTGGTCGGGATCCTCAACCCGGCCACGGGCAACGCATGCGCCGACAACGGCGGGGGTGGTTCGCCGTCGGGTGGGTACGG
Source organism: Streptomyces sp. NPDC001315 (assembly GCF_042896175.1). Classification (NCBI taxonomy): domain Bacteria; kingdom Bacillati; phylum Actinomycetota; class Actinomycetes; order Kitasatosporales; family Streptomycetaceae; genus Streptomyces; species Streptomyces sp. NPDC001315. Next base: position 196,603 of record NZ_JBIAWZ010000007.1, read on the forward strand.
CCATGACGGCCACGGTGGCTCCGGCGGTTCTGGTGGTTCCGGTGGCCACGGCGGCTCCGGGGGCGCGCATGCCGGCGGACACACCGGTGGCTCGCCCGGCGTGGGCTCCGGCAACCACGTGGAGGCGCCGATCGACGTGCCGGTCAACGTCTGCGGCAACAGCGTGGACGTCATCGGGGTCGGCAACCCCGCCGGCGGCAACGACTGCGCCAACGGTGGGGGCGGGCACCACACCACGCCTCCGGGCGGCGGTGGTACGACGCCCCCGGGAACGCCGGGACAGCCCGGCAACCCGGGGCAGCCGGGCAACCCCACGGAGCCCGGTACGCCGGGTTCGCCGAGCACCCCGCCCAGCTCGGGCCACGAGACCCCCGGCGACGGCTCGCAGGTCAACCAGCCGGGCACCCAGTCCGTGAGCCGGCCCCGGGGCACCGCGCAGCTCGCCCACACCGGCACCGACCTGCCGATGGGCCTCGTCCTGCCGGTCGGCGCGGGCGCACTGCTGGCGGGCGCGGTCCTCTACCGCAAGGCACGCGCCTCGGTGTGACGGCGCACACAACGGAGCGGGCCCCGCCGTGGCGGGGCCCGCTCCGTTTCCGTTGCCTCAGCTCACCACGTGGCACGCACCTGGCGGATGATCCGTCGGCGCAACCGCACCCGGCGGCTGCCGTCGCGGAGCAGACTCAGGCGGTCCAACTCCCAGTGTCCGTACTCGGCATGGTCTGTCAGCAGTCTTGTGGCGTCCTTGCGGGAAACCCCGCGCGGTACGTACACGTCGACAAATTCGTATTCCGGCATCGCATCTATTGTGCGGGCTGGGGCCCGGTACGGATAGCGTCTGCACTATGTCTGATGCTGCGCAGCCCACCGCTGCCGAGGTACGAGCCGCCGCCGAGGCGGTCAAGACCGCGCTCGACCGTCACCTGGCCGCGGTCGAACGCAGGTCGGGTGAGGACGACCCGGCCGTCTACGAGGCGTTCAACCAGCTGGCCGCGGCCGCCGAGGTGTACGACGAGCTGCTCTACGACCGCTACGACGAGGTCACGCCCTTCGAGATCCCCGGTGCGGACGACTCGCTGCCGCCGTACACGGGCCCCGAGGAGCCGAACGCGATCAGCGTGCTGATCCGCCGCGACTACGCCGTGGTGGAGCCCCAGCGGCTGCTGGCACAGGCCCAGCGGGTCGAGGCGGCGGAGTACGAGGAGAGCGCGGGCGCGGGCGAGGACGCCGCCGGCACGATCCACGGGGCGCTCGGCACCCTGTTCGGCGAGTTCGAGCCGGACGAGATCGCTTCCCGGCACAAGGAGTTCGGGCTGGAGGAGGGCGACTCCACGCTCTGGGTGACGGCCGCGGACGAACCGGCCGACCCCGGAGAGTGGCTGGAGGCCCCCTTCGAGCAGATCGACCCCCAGCGGGTGGTCTGCCGCTTCGACGTCAGCGCGGTGTTCGACGACATCGACGAAACGGACGACTCGGAGGACGCACAGGACGAGGTCGACGATCTCGACGGCGACCTCGAGGAGGACGTCATCGACGACGATCTCGACGCGGATCTGGACGATGACGACGCCGACGACGGGGATGAGGGTCAGGACGAGGACCAGGCTCTGGAGCGGCTCGACGCCGACCGCTAGGGCGCTGCGCGGCGACCTTCGTCACGGCGGCGGCCGGGAGCTGAAGCTTCCCGGCCGCCGCCGTCGTCGGTGTCGTTCGTTTGCCGGCCGGATCAGTCCGCCGTCGGCACCTGCGTGCGCAGCAGCGTGGGCAGCCGGGTCGTCCGGGGCTTCGCCAGGCCCTCCGCGACGGCCTTCGGCAGCGCCTGCTCCACCCCGTGGACCACGGACAGATGGCGGTCCGCGCGGCCGAACGCCGTGTAGATCCAGGGCCTGCTGAGGGCCTGCGCGGCATCGCCGGGCAGCACCACGACCGCTGCGGGCCACCGGCTGCCCACCGCCTGGTGCGCGGTCAGTGCCCACCCGTGCCGCACGGCCTGCTCCACCCGCTCCCTCGGTACGACGACCAGGTCGCCCGCACACGACAGGTGCAACCCTTCGGCGTCAGCCGTCACCACCTGGCCCGGCAGCACCCGCCCCGGCACGGGGGAGTAGGCGATCCGGTCACCGGGGTCGAAGCCGCCGAACCGACCGGGGCCGGGGTTGAGCCGCTCCTTGAGCGCGGCGTTGAGCGCGCGGGTGCCGGCCGCGCCGCCGTGGCCGGGGGTGATCACCACTGTCTGCTCGGCGGGGACGCCGAGGGCACGCGGCACCGAGTCGGCGACGAGCTGCACGGTCCGGTGCACGGCCTCGCCCGCGTCCCGCACCGGCACGATCACGATCTCCTTGCCGGGCGCGTCGACCTGGGTCAGCTCGCCGATGCCGATACCGGAGACCAGCTCGCCGAGCGGACCCGGGTCCGGGGTACGCGAGGCGACCTGCGGACACACGCGGGCGGCGAGCAGATCGGCGAAGACCCGGCCGGGGCCGGCCGACCACAGCACCGCCGGATCACCGCTCAGCACCAGCCGGGCTCCGTCGGGCAGCGACTCCACCACCATCGCGGCGTTCTCCACGTCGAGCTGCGGCGCGTCCAGCAGGACCAGGAGATCGAGGTCCAGGGCCCCTTCGGCGTCCCGCCCGGGTCCCTCGGTGCCGGAGAGGAGCCCGGCGACGGTGACGACGTCGGTACCGGCCTCGGACGTCCCGAGCGTGGCGGCGAGCCTGCGGCGGCCGTCGGCCGTGTGACAGGCCGCGACGGCACGCAGACCCAGGGTCCGGGCCGCGCCGACCAGGGCCGCCGGTTCCGCGCGGGCCGCCTCGCCACCCGTGTGCAGCACCAGGCCGTGCCCGGCGACGGCGCGGATCAGCTCGGCCGCGCTGCCGGTGGCCGAGGCCACGGCCGGCTCCCACTCCGCCGGGGCCTCCTTGGCAAGAGAGTTGACCAGGCGAGCCAGGCCGTCGGCGAGGCTCTCCTCGGCGAGCGCGTACCGCTCCAGACCGACGAGGACACGGACCGGGGGCGCCGCGGCGTCCTCGTCGGCCTCCGCCGTGTCGTCCGGGCGCACGGCCGGAGCGCCTGGTTCGTCCAGCGCGTCCTGGAAGACCAGGGCCTCGCCTTGCGCGATCGCGCTCTGCACGGCCGCCTCCGGATCCGGCACGGCCCGCTGGGCCAGCGCGGCCGTGAGCGCGGGCATCTCCAGGGCGGTGTGCCCGGCCAGGGCCGCCTGCTCCAGGAGCCAGCCGGTGACCGCCCGGCCCCGCCGCTCGTCGTCCGGGCCGCAGTCCGCGCCGAGCAGCGCCCGCGCGAACCCGTCGGCCTGCTCGGGCCGCACGCCCGTGACCCGCAGCAACTGCCACGGATCGGCGCGCAGCCCGTCGTCCGCGCCCTCGCCGAGAACCGTGGCGACCTGCGGCGCCAGCGCCTCGGGCGCGCCGCCGTCGGCGAGCACGCGGCGTACCGCGTCGACGGTCTGCGGAGCGGGACCCGAGGGGATGCCCACGGCTTCGGCGGTCACCGGCTGCGGCCGCCGTGCGGGCTCCGGGGCGGGGCGGCGCAGCGCGGGCTCCGGCTCGCTGAACGCGGCGGCGACGGGCTTCTCCCCGCTCTCCACGGCCCGCACGGCCGCGAGCAGATCGGCGGCCTTCCCGCTCAGCTTCGCCCCACTGTCGATGGGCCCCTTCTTCTCGGCCTTCCGCCGCTCGATCCGCTCCCGCTCCAGCCGCTGCGCCGCGATCTCGGCCTCGGCCTCGGACAACTGGGAGGACGTCTCGGTCTCCCCTTCACCACCTTCGGCTACGGCGCCCTCTTCGGCGGAGTCTCCGCCTTCGGCCGCCGCGCCTCCCGGACCGGCCGCGTCGCCGTCGGTGCCGCCCTCAGCCGTCTCACCGTCGCCGTCGCCGCCCCCGGCGGCCGCCGAAACGCCACGCCCGGTCGCGTCCGTACCGTTCCCCGCCGCGGCCTCGGCGCCGGCTTCCCGGTGCTCCCCGCTGACCGCTGACGCCCCGGGGGTGTCCTGGGCCTCCGGGGTCCCGGTGGTCGGTGCCCCGGCGTCCTCCGTGGTCTCCGGCTCCGGATCGGTGCTCACAGCGTGCTCCAGTCGTGATCGGGATAGCGGTGCACAGGCGCCGACACATCGTCGAGCGCCCGGCAGATCTCGTCAGGAAGACTAAGCGCCTCCACTGACAACGCCGCCGTGAGCTGCTGAGCGTTACGCGCGCCGACGATGGGGGCCGCCACCCCGGGCCGGTCCCGGATCCAGGCGAGGGCGACCTGGAGCGGGGTCACCGCGAGCCCGTCCGCCGCGGTCGTCACGGCGTCGACGATGCGGCTCGCGGTGTCGTCGAGGTAGGGCTCGACAAAGGGAGCCAGATGTTCCGAGGCACCTCGGGAGTCCGGGGGAGTCGAGTGGCGGTATTTGCCGGTGAGGACCCCGCGGCCGAGCGGCGACGACGGCAGCAGCCCTATCCCCAGGTCCAGCGCGGCCGGCAGCACCTCGCGCTCCACGCCCCGCTGGAGCAGCGAGTACTCCAGCTGCGTGCTCGCCAGGCGGGTCCGCGTGCCCGGTGCCGCCAGCTGCCAGGTCCCCGCCTTGGCGAGCTGCCAGCCGCAGAAGTTGGACACGCCGACATAGCGCGCGCGGCCGCTGCTGACCGCCAGGTCGAGCGCCTGGAGGGTCTCCTCCAGCGGGGTGTGCGGGTCGAAGGCGTGGATGTGCCACAGGTCGACGTAGTCCGTGCCGAGGCGGGACAGTGAGGCGTCCAGCGCGGAGAGCAGATGGCCGCGCGAGCCGTCGAAGCGGCGGTCGGGGTCCGGCACGCTGCCGGCCTTGGTCGAGATGACCAGGTCATGGCGTGGTACGAGGCCTTCCATGAGCCGTCCGAGCAGGTACTCGGCCTCCCCGTCGCCGTACACGTCCGCGGTGTCGACGAGGCTGCCGCCCGCCTCCCAGAACGTCTTCAAGAGGTCCGCGGCGTCGTGCTCGTCGGTGTCCCTGCCCCAGGTGAGGGTGCCCAGTCCGATGCGGGACACGCGCAGGCCGGTGCGGCCGAGATGCCTCTGCTCCATGGACGCCGAGATTACTGGCCAGGGGTGGTGCGTGGGTTGCCTGTGGACAACCGATTTCGCGTGGCCGGACCGCAGTTGTCGGCGTTCCGCCGGTCCACCGGCCCGGGCCACGGACCCGCCCGCCCCGCACCGCACCCGCCTCCCTCGCCGGAGGCCCTCGCGCTAAGGTCTCCGCACAAGGGACGTTACTGAGCGGTAAGGGGATCGGGCATGCAGCTCGGGATCAACCTCGGCTACTGGGGCGCCGGGATGGACGCGGACAATCTCGCCGTGGCGAAGGAGGCCGACCGGCTCGGCTACGCCGTCTGCTGGGCCGCCGAGGCCTACGGCTCCGACGCGGCCACCGTGCTCAGCTGGGTCGCCGCCCAGACCGAGCGCATCGACGTGGGCTCGGCCATCTTCCAGATCCCGGCCCGGCAGCCCGCGATGACCGCGATGACCGCGGCGACGCTGGACTCGCTGTCCGGCGGCCGCTTCCGCCTCGGCCTCGGCGTGTCCGGCCCGCAGGTCTCCGAGGGCTGGTACGGCGTCAAGTTCGACAAGCCGCTGGCACGCACGCGTGAGTACGTCGAGATCGTGCGCAAGGCGATGACCCGGGAACGGCTGTCGTACGAGGGCGAGCACTGGACGCTGCCCCTGCCCGGCGGGCCGGGCAAGCCCATCAAGCTCACCGTCCACCCGCAGCGCGAGCACATCCCGCTGTACATCGCCGCCATCGGGCCGAAGAACCTCGAGCAGACCGGTGAGATCGCCGACGGCGCTCTGCTGATCTTCCCCTCGGCCGACCACCTCGAGGACACCGCGATCACCTATCTGCGCGCCGGGCGCGAGAAGGCCGGCAAGAGCCTCGACGGGTTCGACGTCTGCCCGACCCTCCCGCTCGCCGTCGGGGACGACAAGGACGTGGCCCGGCTCGCCGACACCTTCCGTCCGTACACCGCGCTCTACGTCGGTGGCATGGGCAGCCCCAAGCAGAACTTCTACAACCAGCTCGCCCGGCGCATGGGATACGAGAAGGCCGCCGCCGAGATCCAGGAGAAGTACCTGTCCGGCGACAAGCAGGGCGCCGCGGCCGCCGTTCCGCAGGAGCTGATCGACCAGACCACATTGCTCGGTTCGGTGGACCGGATCGCGGACCGGATGAAGGCCTACGCGGCGGCCGGCGTCACCACCCTGAGCCTCGCCCCCGCCGGTTTCACGCTGGACGAGCGGCTCGCCTCGCTCCGTGCCGGCACCGAGGCCCTGGAACGCGCGGGGCTGGCGTAGTCCCGGACACATCAGCCACGTCGGCGGGACAAGGGAGAGATTTTCTACGGCCGTGGTGGGGGCTCGGGGGTCTTCCCCGCCACGGCCGTCACGCAGAACAACGCGCCCGGGCCCGCCCGGTTACGCCTCCACCGTGACCCCGGTGGTCCTACTTTCGGCGGAGTCGTCCGACACAGCTGTTGCACCACCTCTCGCGCCGCATTTGACTCGTAGTCCGGCAGAGAGGTGCGCACGATGCTTTCGGCCAAGAGTCTGTTCCAGGAGATCCTCGACGACGACGAGTCCTTCCGGCTCTTCTGCTCCATCGCGGCCAGCGGAGAGGCGCAGGGCGGCTGGGAGAACGCCCGGATCGCCGCGCTCGTCCCGGAGAGCGAACGCGAACTGGCCCCCAAGATCACCCGCCATGGCGCCGACGAGGACAAGCACGGGCGGATCTTCAACGCCCTGATCAGGAAGCGGGGCCTCGAACCCGTCCCCGTACCACCCGACACCGACTACACGATGCTCCTGGAGAAGCACGGCATCGGCCTCGCCCACGAGAAGCTCAGGAGCGACCGGCCACTGACCGTCCGGGACATCGTCACCTACCTCGCCCACAGCCGGGTCACCGAACAGCGCGCCTCCGAGCAGATGGAGCTGCTGCGCAAGCACTTCGCCGACCACCCCGACGTCGGCCGTGCGGTGAAGGTGATCTCCAACGACGAGAACAACCACCTCGCCTACTGCCACGAGGAACTGCTCCGCTTCGCCCACGTCGGGCACGGCCGTGCCATCCAGAAGACACTGCGCGAATGCGCGCTGGCCGAGATCCGCATCTACCGTGACGTCAGCCTCGCCGTCATGGCCCACATGGGACGCATCCTCGACTGGCCGAAGGCCAAGTCCGCGGTGCTCGCGGCCGTCATCCACGCCGTGTACGCCTGGGAACGCTTCGCCGGCTGGCGGCGGATGGTGTCCCTGGAGATGCCCCAGCGGCGCAACGCGCTGGGCGGCCCCGCCGCGCCCGCACCCGAATACGCCTGAAGTCAGGAGCACGAAGCCGGAAAACTACAGCCAGCCCTGCCGCTTGAACGCCCGGTACAACAGCACCTCGAGGACGGCCATCACCGCGATCACCGCCGGGTACGACCAGATCCAGTGCAGCTCCGGCATGTGGTCGAAGTTCATGCCGTAGATTCCCGCGATCATCGTGGGGACGGCGGCCATGGCCGCCCATGCGGAGATCTTCCGCATGTCGTCGTTCTGCCGTACGCCCGTCTGGGCCAGGTGCGCCGAGAGGACGTCCGAGACCAGCCGGTCCAGGCCGTCCACCGACTCGTTCACACGCGTGAGGTGGTCGTTGACGTCGCGGAAGAAGGGCCGCGCCTCGTCCTTCACGAACGGCACCGACCCGCCGAACTGCCCGGTGCCCGCGAGCCTGGTCAGCGGCGGGGCCAGCGGGCCGGTCGCCCGCCGGAACTCCAGGATTTGCCGCTTGAAGGTGTAGATGCGGGACGCGGTGTACCGCGAGCCGCCGCCGTCCGGCGAGAAGACCTCCGCCTCCAACTCCTCCAGGTCGGTCTGGAGCTCGGTCGCCACGTCCAGGTAGTGGTCGACGACGGCGTCGGCGATCGCGTACAGCACAGCCGTGGGGCCCTTGCCGAGCGTCTCCGGCTCCTGTTCCAGCCGGTGCCGTACGGCGGCCAGCGGTGAGCCCTCGCCGTGCCGGACGGTCACCACGAAGGCGTCCCCGAGGAAGATCATGATCTCGCCGGTGGAGACGGCGTCGCTCTCCGGCTCGTAGACAACCGGTTTGAGCACCAGGAACAGCGAGTCGTCGTACACCTCGAGCTTGGGACGCTGGTGGGCCTTCAGGGCGTCCTCGACCGCCAGTGGGTGCAGCCCGAACTCCTGGGTGACCAGGCCGAACTCGTTCTCCGACGGCTCGTGCAGTCCGATCCAGACGAACCCGCCCGCCGCGCGTGCCTCGTCCAGGGCGTCGGAGAGGTCCGCGGGGCCCTCGGTACGGTGTCCGTCGCGGTAGACGGCGCAGTCGACGATCACGGAGCGCATTCTCCATCCGCCCGGCCCTCTGCGCACCCCCGGGTGCGCCTACGCTGGGCCGCATGCCCACGTTGATCCTCGTCCGGCACGGACGTTCCACCGCCAACACCGAGGGACTGCTCGCCGGCTGGACGCCTGGCGTCGCCCTCGACGAGCGCGGGGCCGCGCAGGCCGCCGCACTGCCCGTGCGGCTCGCCGAGCTCCCGATCGCCGAGGTCGTCACCAGCCCGCTGCAGCGCTGCCAGGAGACGCTCCAGCCGCTGCTCGCCGCGCGCCCCGGACTGCGGGCGCACACCGACGAGCGGATAGGGGAGTGCCACTACGGCGACTGGTCCGGGCGCAAACTCGCCGAGCTGAAGGACGAACCCCTGATGGAGGTCGTCCAGGCGCACCCGTCCGCGGCGGCCTTCCCCGGCGGCGAGTCCATGCGGGCCATGCAGACCCGGGCCGCCGAGGCGGTGCGCGAGTGGAACGCGCGCGTGGAGCGCGATCACGGCGCCGATGCCGTGTACCTCATGTGTTCGCACGGCGACATCATCAAGTCGCTCGTGGCGGACGCCCTCGGACTTCATCTCGACCTTTTCCAGAGGATCTCCGTCGAACCGTGTTCGATCACCGCGATCCGCTACACACGGCTGCGGCCCTTTCTCGTGCGTCTCGGGGACACGGGTGATTTCGCCTCCCTGGCGCCGCGCGAGGAACCTCCCGGGGACGAAGCCCCGGTCGGGGGCGGCGCGGGCGCACCGTGATCGTCGGCCGCAGTAGGGTGAAGCGGTTCATACAGTCGCGTTCACGCATGGACGTTCACGCACTCACGATTCCAATGGAGACAGGACGTGTCCCGTCAGGTGTACCTCTACGACCCGCCGGAGCGCTTCGTGGCCGGCACGGTCGGACTGCCCGGGCGCCGTACCTTCTTCCTCCAGGCCGCCGCCGGCTCCCGGGTGACCAGCGTGGCCCTGGAGAAGACGCAGGTCGCCGCGCTCGCCGAGCGCATGGACGAACTGCTCGACGAGGTCGTACGCCGTAGCGGCGGCAGCGCTGCCGTGCCCGCCATGGCGCCCACCGAGATCTCCGACACCGGCCCCCTCGCCACACCGGTCGAGGAGGAGTTCCGGGTCGGCACCATGGCGCTGGCCTGGGACGGCGAGGAGCAGCGCATGATCGTCGAGGCGCAGGCCCTCGTGGAGCTCGACGCGGAGACCGACGAGGACCTCGCCGAGGCCGAGGAACGGCTGCTCCAGGACGAGGAGAACGGGCCCCCGATGCTGCGGGTCCGGCTGACCGGCGCGCAGGCCCGGGCCTTCGCCAAGCGCGCCCTGGACGTCGTCAACGCCGGCCGGCCGCCCTGTCCGCTGTGCAGCCTGCCGCTCGACCCGGAAGGACACGTATGCCCGCGCCAGAACGGATACCGCCGCGGAGCGTGACGACCGACGTGACGCCCGCCGAGCTGCTCGCTCGGGGCGAGCTGACCGTGCGCGGGCGCATCCGCGAGGCGTCCAACGCGGCGCTGTACTGCACGGTGACGTACGACGGTCACGAGGCGGCCTGCATCTACAAACCCGTCGCCGGGGAGCGCCCCCTGTGGGACTTCCCCGACGGCACGCTCGCCGAGCGTGAGGTGGCGGCGTACGAGGTCTCCGAGGCGACCGGCTGGGGGCTCGTGCCGCCCACCGTGCTGCGCGACGGACCGTACGGCGAGGGGATGTGCCAGCTGTGGATCGAGGCGCTCCCGGACGCCGAGCTGCTCGCCCTGGTGGACGACGAGGAGCCCGGGCCCGGCTGGAAGGCGATCGGCTTCGCCGAGGTCGGTGAGGGGAAGACGGCGCTGCTGGTGCACGCCGACGACGAACGGCTGCGCCGGCTTGCCGTCCTCGACGCGGTGATCAACAACGCCGATCGCAAGGGCGGCCATCTGCTGCCCGCCGCGGAGGAGCGTCTCTACGGCATCGACCACGGGGTCACCTTCAACGCCGAGAACAAGCTGCGGACGCTGCTGTGGGGATGGGCGGGGGAGCCGCTGACCGGGGAGGCCGTCGAGGCGCTCAAGGGGCTCAGAGGGGCCCTGGAGCCGGACGGGGCCCTCGCGGTCCGGCTCGCCGGGCTGATCACCGCCGCCGAGATCGACGCCACGCGCGCGCGAGTCGACGCCCTGCTGGAGTCCGGGACACATCCGGAACCGAGCGGGGAGTGGCCCGCCATTCCGTGGCCGCCGGTGTGAAAGGGCCCCGCCGGGCCTGAAAGTGCCCTGCAGCACACCGGCCGGTGTCTCGCAAGAGCGCCTTCCCGGCCATCTGGCCTGCTCCGGTTCGTATCCGGAACTTCAGTCCGGTTACGCTCATGGCATGCATGCCTGGCCCGCTTCCGAGGTCCCCGCCCTGCCTGGTCAGGGCCGCGACCTGAGGATCCACGACACCGCGACCGGCGGCTTGGTTCCCCTTGTCCCCGGTCCCGTCGCCCGCATCTACGTCTGCGGCATCACGCCGTACGACGCGACCCACATGGGTCACGCGGCGACCTACAACGCGTTCGACCTCGTGCAGCGCGTGTGGCTCGACACCAAGCGGCAGGTTCACTACGTCCAGAACGTCACCGACGTCGACGATCCGCTCCTGGAGCGCGCGGAGCGGGACGGCGTCGACTGGGTCGCCCTCGCCGAGAAGGAGACCGCCCTCTTCCGCGAGGACATGACCGCGCTTCGGATGCTGCCGCCGGAGCACTACATAGGCGCGGTCGAGGCGATACCCGGCATCGTGCCGCTCGTCGAGCGGCTGCGCGATCTGGGCGCCGCCTACGAACTCGAGGGTGACGTCTACTTCTCCATCGAGTCCGACCCGAACTTCGGCAAGGTCTCGGGCCTCGACGCCGCGGCCATGAGGCTGCTGTCCGCCGAGCGCGGCGGCGACCCCGACCGCTCCGGCAAGAAGAACCCGCTCGACCCCATGCTCTGGATGGCCGCCCGCGAGGGCGAGCCCAGCTGGGACGGCGGTTCGCTCGGGCGCGGGCGGCCCGGCTGGCACATCGAGTGCGTCGCCATCGCCCTCGACCACCTCGGTATGGGCTTCGACGTCCAGGGCGGCGGCTCCGACCTCGCCTTCCCGCACCACGAGATGGGCGCCTCGCACGCCCAGGTGCTGACCGGCGAGTTCCCCATGGCCAAGGCGTACGTCCACGCCGGCATGGTCGCCCTGGACGGCGAGAAGATGTCCAAGTCCAAGGGCAACCTCGTCTTCGTCTCGCAGCTGCGGCGCGACGGCGTCGACCCGGCCGCCATCCGCCTCGCCCTGCTCGCCCACCACTACCGCTCCGACTGGGAGTGGACCGACCAGGTGCTGCGGGACGCCGAGGCACGGCTCGGCCGCTGGCGCGCGGCCGTCTCCCGCCCCGACGGGCCGCCCGCGGAGGCGCTCGTCGAGGAGATCCGCGAGGCCCTCGCGAACGACCTCGACGCTCCCGCCGCGCTCACGGCCGTGGACTGCTGGGCCGCCGCACAGCAGGAGCTGGGCGGTACGGACATCGGGGCCCCCGGCGTCGTGTCGCGGGCCGTGGACGCGCTGCTGGGCGTGGCCCTGTAGCGAGCGCGGACGCACGAGAGGGGCGCTTCCTCCCCGCGGGGGAAGCGCCTTCCGGCGCCGGAGCACCGACCCGGACTTCGACGTGCCGACCACGGTGGCGGCGTACCGGGACAGGCTCTGTCTGCCCGACGCGCGGTTCACGACCACGCCGGCACCCGACATGACGTACACGGTGGTCGTCGTACCCGCTTGACGGAAAGGGGCGGTGCGCCCGAGGCGCACCGCCCGCTCAGTCCTCCGACGAATCCTCGTCGTCCGTGCTCGGTTTCGGCGGTTTCGGCGGCCGGGTCCGCTCGCTGGGGTTGTCGCGCAGGTACGGCGTGCTGTCGCTGCCGTCCGCCGTGGCGTGCCCGCCAGGCGGGCCGCCTCCGTCCCGGCGCCGCAGATACCGCTCGAACTCGCGGGCGATCGCCTCGCCCGACGCCTCCGGCAGCTCCGCGGTGTCCCGGGCCTCCTCCAGCGTCTGCACGTATTCGGCGACCTCGCTGTCCTCCGCGGCCAGCTGGTCCACGCCCACCTGCCAGGCGCGCGCGTCCTCGGGCAGCTCGCCCAGCGGGATGCGCACGTCGATCAGGTCCTCCAGGCGGTTGAGGAGGGCCAGCGTGGCCTTCGGGTTCGGCGGCTGCGACACGTAGTGAGGCACCGCCGCCCACAGCGACACGGCAGGTACGCCGGCGTGCGTGCACGCCTCCTGGAGGACGCCGACGATGCCAGTGGGGCCCTCGTACTTGGTCTCCTCCAGGTCCATGCGCTGTGCCAGGTCCGAGTCGGACGTGGTCCCGCTGATCGGGACCGGACGCGTGTGCGGGGTGTCACCGAGCAGGGCGCCCAGGATCACCACCAGCTCCACGCCCAGCTCGTGCGCGAAGCCGAGCAGCTCGTTGCAGAACGAACGCCAGCGCATGGACGGTTCGATACCGCGGACCAGCACCAGGTCGCGCGGCTTCTCGCCGCCGATCCGGACCACCGACAACCTTGTCGTCGGCCAAGTGATCTTGCGGACACCGGCGTCCATCCACACCGTGGGGCGGTTCACCTGGAAGTCGTAGTAGTCCTCGGCGTCGAGCGCCGCGAACACCTCGCCCTTCCACTCCCGCTCCAGATGCGCGACCGCGGTGGAGGCGGCGTCGCCGGCATCGTTCCAGCCCTCGAACGCGGCCACCATGACCGGGTCGATCAGCTCGGGAACCCCCTCGAGCTCGATCACCCAGCGCCTCCTTCCGACGTGCCCTCGCGTACGCCCCAACCTTACGGCGTGCGGCGGGGGCGCCCGCAGCCCCCTTGCACGGGGGAGTGAACGGATCACTGCCCCGTTCGCCACCCCCGAACACCCCCCGACCGGCGCGGGCGGCCCCGGGCCTGCGCCGGTCGGTTCACAGGGAATTCACAGAGTGCTGCGCAGCCACTGTTCCACGCTCGCGATGTGCACGGTCGCCCAGGAGCGCGCCGCCTCCGCGTCCCGGTCGCGCAGCGCGGCCAGGATCGCCCGGTGCTCGCGCAGGGTGCGGCCGACCGCGTCCTCCTGGGTCAGCCCGCGCCAGATCCGGGCCCGGGTGGTGGGCCCGGACAGGCCGTCGAGCAGGGAGCACAGCACCGAGTTGCCGGCGCTCTGCACGATGGCCCGGTGGAACTCCAGGTCGCAGGCGACGAGTTCCTCCACCGAGGGGGCCGCGCCGAGCGCGTCCAACTGGGCCGCCATGGCGTCCAGTTGCTGCTCGCTGATCCTCAGGGCCGCCATCGCGGTGGCGGCCGGCTCCAGGATGCGGCGCACGGAAAGGAACTCCAGCACCGTGTCGTCGCGATGGAAGTCGACGACGAAGCTCATCGCCTCGAGCAGCAGCTGCGGGTCCAGGCTCGTCACATACGTGCCGTCGCCCTGCCGCACGTCCAGGATCCGGATCAGCGACAGGGCGCGGACCGCCTCGCGCAGGGAGTTGCGGGACAATCCCAGTTCGGAGGCGAGTTCGCTCTCCTTGGGCAGGCGGTCACCCGGGCGCAGCGCACCGGAGACGATCATGCCCTTGATCTTCTCGATCGCCTCATCGGTGACTGCCATGACGGTCCTCCAGTCGCTCAGACATCCGATGTCTCAGCCACATTATGGAGGCTTGATCAGACAAGCGCGGCCAAGTCGTCGATCACGGCCCGTTCGTCCAGCGTGGTGAGTGCCCGGTCACGCATCAGCACCCGCCCGTCGACCACCGTGTCCCGCACGTCCGCCGAGTGCGCCGCGTAAGCGAGCGTCGACCACGGGTCGTGCGCCGGACGCAGGTGCGGCGCGTCCAGGTCGAGGACGATCAGGTCGGCCCGCTTGCCCGGCTCCAGCGAGCCCAGGTGCTCGCCGAGTCCGAGCGCCCGCGCCCCCTCGATCGTCGCCATGCGTACGGCCTGCTCGGCGCCGACCGCCGTCGGGTCGCCGCCGGCCTTGTGCACCAGCGCCGCCTGCCGCACCGCGCCCAGCACGTCCAGCGAGTTGGAGCTGACGGCCCCGTCCGTGCCGAGCCCCACGGTCACACCCGCGCCCAGCATCCGTGCCACCGGTGCGATCCCGCAGCCCAGCTTCAGGTTCGACACCGGACAGTGCGCGACCGACGTGCCCGTGCGGGCCAGCGCCGCGATCTCCGGCCCGGTGAGGTCCACGGCGTGCGCGAGCAGCACGTCGGGGCCGAGCAGACCCAGCGAGTCCAGCAGCTCCACCGGCCGCCTGCCGTGCCGCACCTCGACGGTGGCGACCTCGGTCGCGTTCTCGGCCGCGTGGATGTGCACCAGTGCCCCGAACTCCCGCGCCAGGGCGAACACTTCGGTCAGCTGCCCGGGGGAGAGGGTGTACGTGGAGTGGGCGAAGAGGACGGGACGGCTGCCCGGCCGCAGTGATCGCGCCGTCAGGTCCCGCCGCGCCCACTCCAGCCGGTCCTCGTACGCCATGCCGTCGGGCGGCTGCGGTACGTCCATGAAGGTGGGTCCGGTGTGCAGCCGCCAGCCCGCCTGACGCGCGACCTGCTCGGCCGCCTCGTGGAACCAGTACATGTCGAGCGCCGAGGTCACCCCGGCCCGTACGCTCTCGGCCACCGCGAGCCGTACCGCCGCCGCCACGTTCTTCGGCGACAGCAGCTCGGCCTCCCACTTCAGCACCCGCTCCAGGAAGCCCTGGAGGGTGACGTCGTCGGCGCGGCCGCGCAGCAGGGTCATCGCGAGGTGGGTGTGCGCGTTGACGAGCCCGGGCAGCACCAGGCAGCCGTGCGTGTCGATCTCCTCGTCCGCCGTGTGGCGCGCCCTCAGGTCCGCGGCCGGGCCGACGGCGAGGATCTCCCCGTCGTGGACGGCGACCGCCCCGTCCCGTACGACGGTTCCGGCGTCGTCCACCGTCAGGACGTCACCGCCGTGCACCAGCAGGTCGATGCTCACGCCTGCTCCTCCCGCGCCAGCAGCCGCAGCGCCTCCAGCGAGACGACCGCGCCCCGCTCGACGCCGGCCGCGACGACCTCCCGGTGCGGGTCGTATCCGCCGGTGGCCGCCTCGTCGACGAGCTCGTCGGCGTTCGCCCCGTCGACGACGAGGACGCCGCCCGCGACCAGCCCGCGCAGCGAGGCCGTCACCAGCAGCGCGGACAGCTCCATCTCGATGGCGGCGAGCCCGGCACCGTCGTAGGAGAACAGGGGGATCAGCCCCGGCTGGAACGCGGCCCGCGTCCACACGATGCCCCGGTGGTGCGGGGCACCGGCCGCGTGCGCCGCGCGCTGCAGAGCGAGCACCGCCTCCGGTGCCGAGACCGCCGGGTACTCCGGCGGCAGCAGCTGGTGGGTCACCCCGTCGTCCCGTACGGCCGCCTCGGCGATGACGAGGTCGCCGTCCCCGATCCCGGGTTTCATCGCGCCCGCCGTGCCGAACCGCAGGAAGGTCCGCACGCCCGCGTCCGCGAGCTCCTGGAACAGCAGGATCGCCCCCGGCGCACCGACCCCGTGCGAGGCCACGACGACCGGCAGGCCCTTCCAGCTCCCGCTGAACACCCGGTATTCGCGGTGGTACGACACCTCCTCGGCGCCGTCGAGCAGCGCGGCGACGGCCGCGGCGCGCGCCGGGTCGCCGACGACCAGCGCGTGCGCCGGCAGCCCGGTGCGGGGGATACGGGTGACGGGCAGCAGGTCCTGGGTCATGAGACGGCTCCGGTGGGGCGGGTACGGCGACGGCGGCGGGCCGTCGTGAGGAAGAGGGCGCCGAGCGTGACGACGTACGGCGCGGCGTCGGTCGCCTGCTGCGGCAGGCCGAGGCCCTGGAGGCGGAAGCCGGCCGCCTCGGCGAGGCCGAACAGCAGCGCGGCGAGCAGCACACCGAACGGCAGCGCCCGGCCCAGCATGACCGCGACGACGGCGATCCAGCCACGGCCCGCCGTCATGTTCTCGGAGAACAGGGTGACGTTGCCCAGGGCGAGCTGGGCCCCGGCGACCCCGCACAGCACCCCGGAGACGAGCACGGCCGCGTACTTGTACTTCGCCGGGCTCACCCCGAGCGTCGCTGCCGCGTCCGGCGCCTCGCCGACCCCGCGCAGCCGCAGCCCCCACACATGCCGCGAGAGCATCAACGCGGCCACCGCGACGGCGGCCCACGCCAGGTACGCCAGGGGCGTGAAGCCACCGATCAGCGGAAGCCCGGCGAGTGACGGATCGTCGAAAGTGCCCTGCACACCGAAGACCGTACGCAGCAGGAAGCTGGTCAGGCCAACCGCCAGGAGGTTCATGGCGATGCCCAGCACCACCGCGTCCCCGCGCAGGGTCACCGCGCCGACGGCCAGGATCAGCGAGTACGCGGCCGACGCGAGCGCCGCCGCCAGCACGCCGAGCCACGGGCTGCCGGTGAACCAGCAGGCGGCCACCGAGGTGAAGCAGCCCAGCAGCATCATGCCTTCGAGGCCGATGTTGAACACGCCCGCCCGCTCGCACAGGGCACCGCCGAGCGCGGCCAGCAGGATCGGGGTCAGCGCGCGCAGCGCCGACATCAGCAGATCGGAGTCGAGGAACATCACAGGGCCTCCTTCCGCTTGAACCACCGACTAGGGAAGCGCAGCCGGGCCGCCAGGAACACGATCACGATGGCCTGGAGCACCTGGGTCAGCTCGCGCGGCACCTCGGTCGTCCGCTCCATCGCGAGCCCGCCGACCTGGAGGACGGCGAAGAAGAACGAGGCGATCAGCGTGCCCAGCGGGGCCGCGGTGGCCAGCAGCGCGGCCGTCAGACCGGTCCAGGTGTAGCCCGGCGCGGTGAGTGAGCCGTCGACGAAGCGGTACGGGAAGCTCAGCACGCCGATGGCGCCGACGAGTCCGGCGAGCGCGCCCGAGACCGACATCAACTTCAGCGTCAGGCCCCGGCGTTCGACACCCGCGTACGCGGAGAAACGCGAGTTGAGCCCGGTCATGCGGATCTCGTAGCCGAAAGCGGTGCGCCGGTCGGTGAACCAGTAAGCGGCCGCCGCCAGCACGACGAGCAGCAGGCCCACCGTCACGGTCGAGTCGCCGAACGCGGGCAGTGCCACCCCGTCCGGGAGCGACCGGGTCTGCGGCAGGCTGGAACCGGGCTCCTTGAGCGGGTACCGGGCCAGGTACGAGGCCAGCGAGACCGCCGGGTAGCTCAGCAGCAGGCTGCTGACCAGCAGCGGGACACCGAGACGGTTCTCGCACAGCGCGGCCAGCACCGCGTAGCCGGCGCCCGCCGCCATACCGGCGAGCAGGGCGAGCACCACGGTCAGCGGGGCGGGCAGCGGGGCGTAGAGACCGGTCACGGCAGCGGTGATGCCGCCGAGGACCATCTGTCCGTCGCCACCGAGGTTGATCAGCCCGGCCCGCAGTGGGATCGCCAGCGCGAGCGCCATGCCCAGCACGCTGGTGCCGGTCGTCAGGGTCGATCCGATGCCGTCGCCGCCGAGTGAGCCGGTGAGGACGGCGCCGTACGCCGAGACCGGGTCGGCTCCCGTCCCGACGAGGAACAGCGCGCCGATGACGACACCGGCCAGCACGGAGAAGGTGATGGGGGAGCGCAGGGCTCCCGATATGCGGTCGTTCATGTCAGTCGACGGCCTCCACGGATACGGCGCCGCCCGCCATCGCGAGCCCCAGCGTCCGCTCGTCCGCCTCTTCCTTGGTGTACGACGCCGTGACCCGGCCCTCGTACATCACCAGCACCCGGTCCGCGAGTCCCCGGATCTCGCTCAGCTCGGCCGAGACGAGGAGGACGGCGTGACCGGCGTCGCGGTAGGCGATCAGCTGGTCGTGGATGTTCTGGATGGCGCCGATGTCGACACCGCGCGTGGGCTGCTCGACGAGCAGCAGCGGTGCGTCATGGGCGAGTTCGCGGCCGATCAGCAGCTTCTGCAGATTGCCGCCGGACAGCGCGGAGGCGGGCACCTCGGGGGTGGACGCCTTGATGCCGAAACGCTCGATCAGGCGCCGGGCATGGGCCCGTACGGCCGTCGGCGGCAGCACGCCGCGCGACGACAGGGACGTACGGTGGTGGCCCATCGCCAGGTTGTCCGCGACCGACGCGGCGGGCGCCGTACCGACCGTGTGCCGGTCCTCGGGGACGTAGGCGAGCCCCTGGGCGCGCCGCTCGGTCGCCGAGGCGTGCGTGATGTCCCGCCCCGCGAGGGTGACCCGCCCGGCCGTGACCGGTCGCAGTCCGGCCAGCGCCTCGACGAGCTCGCTCTGCCCGTTGCCTGCTACGCCGGCGATGCCGACGATCTCCCCGGCGCGGACCGCGAGGTCGACGTCGCGCACGGCGTCCGTGCCCAGGCCCGTCACCTCGAGCACCGGCGCACCCGGCGTGCCCGGCGCGTGGATCCGGTCCAGTTCGACCGCACGGCCGGTCATCGCGGCCGCGATCTCGTCGGCGGACGTCTCGGCGGTGACCAGCCGGGCGACCACCCGCCCGTCCCGCAGCACCGTCACGTTGTCGCTGCCCTCGAGGACCTCGCGCAGCTTGTGGGTGACGAGGATCACCGTACGGCCCTGCGCGGTCAGTGACTTGAGCACCGCGAACAGGGCGTCCGCCTCGGCCGGAGTGAGTACGGCCGTCGGCTCGTCGAGGATCAAGGTACGGGCGCCGCGGTGCAGCAGTTTGAGGATCTCCACGCGCTGCCGCAGACCCACCGGCAGCTCCCCGACCCGGGCGTCCGGGTCGACGGCGAGCCCGTGCTCCTCGGCGAGTGCGCGCACCCGGCTGCGGGCCGCGGCCCGGTCCACCAGGCCGAAACGGCGCGGCTCGGCGGCGTAGACGACGTTCTCGGCGACCGTCAGGGAGTCGAACAGCTTGAAGCTCTGGTGGACCATGCCGAGTCCGGCGGCCATGGCGTCACCGGGGCTGCCGAAGGAGACGTCGGCGCCGTCGATGCGGACCGAACCGGCGTCCGGGCGCTCCATGCCGTACAGGACGGACATCAGCGTGGACTTGCCCGCGCCGTTCTCACCCATCAGGGCGTGGATCTCACCGCGGTGGACGGTCAGGTCGACGGCGTCGTTGGCGAGCGTGCCGGGGAACCGCTTGGTGATTCCCCGGAGCTCGACCGCGACGCCGGTGTCAGCTCGCGGCGGGGTCATCGACCGTCAGCTCTCCGGACACGATCTGGTCGCGCAGCGCCTCGACCTTCGTCAGGACGTCCTTGTGGTCGGCGATCACGCACTTCGAGGAGTCCACGCCGTCCTCCAGACCGGTGAGGCTGATGCCGCCCTCCTTCAGGCCGTACGAGACGGTCGTGCCGGTCTTGCCGCCGAGGACGCTCTCGATGCCCTTCTCCACGGCGATGTCCGTGCGCTTGATCACGTTGTCGACGACCGTGCCGGGCGCCGAGGGGCACTGGTTGACGTCGACGCCGTACGCGTACGCGCCCTTGGCCTTCGCGGCCTCGAAGACGCCGTAGTTGCCGGCCGCCGCGGCCGCCATGATCTGGTCGTAGCCCTTGGACAGCAGGGTGTTCGCCTGCTCCTTGGCGCGCGCCGAGTCGTCGAACGGGGACTGGCCGCCGACGAAGCGCGTGGAGGTCTCCGTCGTGGCGGCGACCTTCTTGGCGCCGGCCGCGAACGGGTCGCTGTAGCGGCGGAACTGGGGCGTGTCGAGCACGTCGACGGCGCCGACCTTGCCGCTCTTGCTCAGCAGGCCCGCCTCGGCACCCGCGAGGTAGACACCCTCGTGCTCACGGAAGACCGCGCAGCTGACGTTCTTGTACGTCTTGGTGGTGCAGGCGTCGATGATCAGGAACTGCTGCTTCGGGTTCTTCTGCGCCTGCTGGGCGACGATGTCGGCGAACTCGAAGCCGACGAGCACGATGACGTCCGGCTTGGCGTCGACGGCCGCCTGCACGTTCTGCTGCTGGGAGGCGGTGTCCGTGGACTCGTACACCTTCTGCGTCCCGTCGTGCTGCTTCGCCGCGTTCTTGATCCCGGTTTCGGCGAGCTTGAGGAACTCGTTCTGTCCCACGGCGTCCGGCGTGACGAGGGTGAAGGACGTGCCGCTGCCGCCCGAGCCGGCGGCGGAGTCGTCCTTCTTCGCGGCGGCGTTGCACGCGGTGGCGAGGAGGGCGGTGCCGGTGGCGAGCGCGGCGAGCTGCAGGGTGCGGCGGTGTCTGCGGTGCATCGGGGACCTTCCGGGTACGGCAAGGGGCGCTCCGCGGTGAGCGCATGAGGGTGAGTGACCTGGCGACGGGCGGGCTGAGGGGGACGGCTCAGCGACGACAGCAGTCGCCGGCGCAGCGGCCGAAGTCGAGGAACCGGCGCCTGGTGAGCGGCACATGTCCTCCTGCGTCGTCTCGGCCTGCGGGATGGGGGTGTCGGCCCGTGGAATACAGGTGCTGGACTTTAACACCGGTTTACGGCCAACCGCCCGGCCGTCTCGAACTGTGGTTCTCCGAGGTCATGTACGGTGTCGGACACCATCGGAACATCAGGAGTGTCCCGTTATGTCCCAGGAACTGCGCGCCGTCGAGTGGACCGGAACCGGCCTCGCGCTGATCGACCAGACCCAGCTTCCGCACCGCACCGAGACGGTCGACGTCCGCGATGTGGACACTTTGGTCGATGCCATCCAGCGCCTGGTCGTGCGCGGCGCGCCCGCGATCGGGGCGGCGGGCGCGTACGGCGTCGCGATAGCCCTGCTCCAGGGTGGGCGCGAGGGCTGGTCCGAGGCTCAGGTGCGCGCGGCGGTGGCTCGTATACGTGAGGCCCGGCCGACCGCCGTCAACCTGATGGTGGGCGTGGACCGGGTCATGACCCGCTTCGGCGAGGGCCTCGACGCGGTGCTGGAGGAGGCCGCCGCCGTCCAGCGCGAGGACGTCGAGGCGAACCGCGCGATGGGCGCGCACGGCGCGGACTGGCTGCTGAAGAAGGCCGGCGTGGACCGGCCGCTGCGGATCCTGACGCACTGCAACACGGGTGCACTGGCGACGGCCGGCTGGGGCACGGCACTCGGCGTCGTCCGCGAACTGCACGCCCGCGGACAACTGGAGGTCGTCTACGCCGACGAGACGCGCCCGCTGCTCCAGGGATCGCGCCTGACGGCCTGGGAGCTGGTCCAGGAAGGCATCCCGCACTACGTCCAGGCCGACGGGGCCGCCGCCGGCACCATCCTGCGCGGCGAGGTCGACGCGGCGATCGTCGGCGCCGACCGGATCGCCGCCAACGGCGACACGGCCAACAAGGTCGGCACGGTGGGCGTGGCCCTGGCGTGCGCGGATGCGGGCATCCCGTTCCTGGTCGCGGCGCCCACGACGACGGTCGACCTCTCGACGCCCACCGGCGACGACATCCACATCGAACTCCGCGGCGAGGCGGAGGTGTTGGAGTGGGCAGGGGTGCGGACGGCACCGGCCGAGTCGCGCGGGCACAACCCGGCGTTCGACGTCACGCCGGGGCGGCTGGTGACCGGCCTGGTGACCGAGCGCGGGGTGCTGGAGGTGTCGGCGGGGGAGCTGCCGGGAGAGCGGCTGCGGTAGGGGCTGTTCGAGTGGGACCCGGCGGGTGCCCGCGCGCTCGCGCCGGGCACCCGCAGCTGTGCGGCTGCCGCCGCGGCTAACGCTGGGTCAGCTCCAACTCGAGCAGCCATTCCACCACTTCGGTGTGGTGCCGCGCCTGCCGCGGGTTGTCGCCCCACACGTACAGCCCGTGCCCGGCGACGACCACCGCGGGCATCCGGGGATCGCGGGCCGCCTCCAGGCGGTCGCCGAGCACCTTCATGTCCTGGCTGTTGGTGATGACCGGCAGCGTCACCTCGACGTCGTGCGCGGGCTGGCCGACGCCCTTGAGCATCTCCAGGTCCTTGAGGACGATCCCGCCGGGCTCGCGGCGGCCCATCGCCACGGACGCCACGGTGTGCACGTGCACGACCGCACCGGCGCCGGTGAGGGCGGCCACGCGCGCGTGCAGCTCGGCCTCGGCGGACGGCTTGCCCCCCTGCACGGCGGCACCCCGACCGTCCACCAGCACCACGTCCGCGGGCGTCAGTTCGCCCTTGTCGTGGCCGCTGGCGGTGACCGCGAGCCGCAGCGGATCGCGGGAGAGCACCACGGACAGGTTGCCGGACGTGCCGCGCATCCAGCCGAAGCCGGCGAAGCGGGCGGACTCGGCGGCGAGGACCGCCCCCGCCTCCTCCAGGTCGTGTCGGCTGATCTCGGCGGTCATGTGGTGCTCCTGGAAGTGCTGATGGTGATCTCGTCGAACGTCCCCGCCTGCGCGTGGTCGCCGACGCCCTGCTCGTAGTACGGCTCCCCGGGCCGCCGGATCCCGACGGCCCGCCAGCCCGCCGTGCGGGCCGCGTCCAGCTCGCCCGGCCGGTCGGAGAGGAAGAGCAGGCGGGAGGGGGCGATGCCGGTCGACTCCGCGATCCGGCGGTACGACTCCGGCTCCTGCTTGGGGCCGGCGTTCTCGGTGTCGTACAGGCCGGAGACCAGGGGCAGCAGGTCGCCCTCGGGGGTCGAGGAGAACCAGGCGCGCTGGGCGGCCACCGACCCGGACGAGTAGACGTACAGCCGCAGGCCCGCCGCGTGCCATGCGCGCAGGGCCGGCACGACGTCGTCGTAGAAGTGGGAGACGAGGTCGCCGCGGGCGAAGCCCTCCGACCAGATGATGCCCTGCAGAGTCTTCAGCGGGGTCGCCTTGCGGTCCTCGTCGAGCCAGGCGTCGAGGGTCTTCTCGATCGCGGCCGCGTCGGCGTCCGGGTCGCCGGTGAGCTCCCGCACCTGTGCGACGGCCCGCGCCACCTCCGGATCACCGCTCCGTTGCGAGAGCAGTGCTCCGAAACGGGAGCGCGAGTACGGGTACAGCACGTCCACGACGAAGCCCGTGGCGCTCGTGGTCCCCTCGATGTCGAGCACCACGGCGTCCACGTCGAACCGCTGGTTGTGCAGCGTCACGCGGTGGCCTTGTCCTGCTCGTAGCCGGCCGAGATGGTGTCGTAGTCCGGGAAGCGGGAGGCGATGGGGGAGCCGGTGAAGTTGCCGATCCAGCCGTCCTCCTCGTGGAAGAAGCGGATCGCGGTGAACGAGGGCTTCGTGCCCATGTCGAACCAGTGCGTGGTGCCGCGCGGCACGCCCAGCAGGTCGCCCTTCTCGCAGAAGACGGCGTGCACCTCGCCGTTCACGTGCAGGTAGAAGATGCCGGAGCCGGAGACGAAGAAGCGGACCTCGTCATCGTCGTCGTGGGTGTGCTCCTGGAGGAACTTCTCGCGGGCCGCCTTCGCCTTCGCCGGGAACTCCGGGTCGTCGCTGGGGTGCAGGCCGAGGACGTCGACCGTGGTGAAGCCCTCCTCGGCGTTCAGCTTGTCGATCTCGGGGCCGTACGCGGCGAACACGGCCGCGCTGTCGGCGTCGAACGGGACGTCCTCGCGGACCGGCCACTGCTCGTAGCGCACACCGAGCGGCTTGAGCGCCTCCGCGATCTCGGCGGGGTCCGAGGTGCGGCGCACCAGAGTGTCGGGGCCGGACTCGGCCCACGTCGTCAGCAGGGTCATCGGAGCAACTCCAGGAGGCTGGGAGGGGAGTCCGGATACCGAGACGAGCACCGGACGGCGGGGAGCGGGACGGGCGGCGGCGAGCAGCGGGTCAGCCGTGACACGTCGCGCCGATACAGCGCCGCATGCGGGGCATGCGCAGCGCCGTCGCGCGGGGAGTCGTCATCGGGGCCTCACTGTGCCGGGTCGGGTGCCGGTCCCGTGATGGTAACGCCAGCCGACCAGGCAACCTGGTGTGACGAAGTCGTTGTCTCACTTTCTGAGATAGCAGTCCCATTTCTTTGACGCATGGCTGAAATCGTTCTCATGATCTGTGCATGAAGATGCTGCTGCTCGTGCGGCGGCTGTACGTGGATTTGCTCCGGTCGACCACGGCCAGCTGTCGCTGACCTCCCCCCCCGGAGCTCCGGCGCCCCCGATGCCGCGAGGCCGGCCACCTGACCGCACGGTGGCGTGTTCCTTTCCCTCGCTCCGGTCCCGGTTCGTTCCCTCTCTCCCCTCTGCGTCACCCCTGCACCTGGAGCCCCCCATGTCCCGTACTCGTCTGCCTCTTGCCGCGCTCTCCCTGGCCTCGGTCTCCGCCCTGTTCCTCGCCGGCTGCTCGCAGTCCACGGACGCCTCGAAGGACACCGGCGACACCGCCGCCTCGGCCTCGGCGGCCACCGGCAAGAAGCCCGCCCCGTTCAGCAACGGCACGGTCAAGGTGGCCCTCGTCCGACAGAGCGGCGCCGGCGACTACTTCGAGCAGTGGGGCAACGGCGCCAAGGCGCAGGCCAAGGCCCTCGGCATCGACCTGACGGTGTACGACGCCCAGGCCGACAACGCCAAGCAGGCCACCGACCTGTCCTCGGCCATCAACTCCGGCGCGCAGGCGATCATCATCGACCACGGCTTCCCGGCGACCATCCAGCCGGAGATCGACAAGGCCGTGAAGAAGGGCATCAAGGTCGTCGTCTACGACGTGGAGACCTCGACCAAGGGTGTCGTCAGCACCGAGCAGGACGACGCCAGCATGGCCCAGGCCGTCCTCGACGTGATGGCCAAGGAGCTCGGCAAGGACGCCAAGGTCGGCTACGTCAACGTGGCCGGTTACGCCGCCCTCGACAAGCGGAACACCGTCTGGAAGAAGACGGCCGACGCGCAGGGCTGGAAGCAGCAGTTCAAGGTCGGCAAGGTCACCGACTCCACCGCCACCGACAACGTCCCGCTCGTCTCCGCCGCCCTCACCCAGCACTCGGACGTGACCGGCGTCTTCGCCCCCTATGACGAGCTCGCCAAGGGCACCGTCCTCGCCGTCCAGAACAAGAAGCTCCAGGACAAGGTGAAGGTCTTCGGCGCGGACGTCTCCAACGCCGACATCCAGAACATGACCGCCGCCGACAGCCCGTGGGTCGCCACGGCGGGCACCGACCCGTCCGCGGTGGGCGCGGCCGTCGTCCGTACCACCGCCCTGGAGCTGGCCGGTCAGTTGAACAAGACGTCCGTGGAGTTCCCGGCCGTCGCCATCACGCAGGACTTCCTGCGTGAGAAGAAGATCGAGAACATGGACCAGCTGCGCGAGGCGCTGCCCGCGCTGAACCTGTCCCAGGTCAGCACCGCGGACTGGATCTCGAATGTCGCCCACTGACAGCGGTCGTGAAACGGCGGCCGTCGCGCTGCGCGACGTCGGCATGGCGTTCGGCGGCAAGACGGTGCTCGCCTCCGTCTCGCTCGACATCGCCCCGGGCAGCGTGGTCGCGCTGCTCGGCGCGAACGGCGCCGGCAAGTCCACGCTGATCAAGATCCTCTCGGGCGTCCACACCGACCACCGAGGCGAGATCCGCGTGGACGGCTCGGTGGTGGCCCTTCAATCCCCTCTGGCCGCCCGGCAGTTGGGTATCCAGACCGTGCACCAGCGCATCGGCGAGGGCATCGTGCCCGGCCTGTCGGCCGCTGAGAACCTGGTCTTCGAGGAGCTCGCGCAGCGACGCGGCAACCCGTTCCTGAACGGCCGCCGCGTCCTGGCCCGCGCCCGCGAGATCCAGGCCGCCCTCGGCCTGGACTGGAGCGACGCCGTGCTCAAGGGCGACGTCACCGAACTCGGCATCTCCGACCGGCAGCTGCTGATCCTGGCCCGCGCCCTGGCGACCCGCCCGCGCCTGCTGATCCTCGACGAGCCGACCTCGGCGCTGTCCGCCGCCGAGGCCCAGCGCCTGTTCGCACTCGTCGAGAAGATGCGCGACGACGGCATCGCGGTCCTGTACGTCTCCCACCGCCTCGGTGAGATCGACGCCCTGGCCGACCGCCTGGTCGTCCTGCGGGACGGCCGTCTCACCGAGGACCAGACCAGGCCCTTCGACTGGGACAGCGCACTGCGCGCGATGCTGGCCCAGGCCCAGGAGGCGACGACGGCCCGGCCGCAGCACGTCAACGAGCACGGCCAGGCCGTCCTCGCCCTGCGCGGCGTCCGCCTTTTCGAAGGCCGCGCCCCGCTGGACCTCGACATCCGCGCCGGCGAGGTCACCGGCGTCGTAGGCCTGCTGGGAGCGGGCAAGACCGAGCTGGCCCGTGGCCTGTTCGGCGCCGAGCCCTTCGCCACGGGCGCGGTCGAGCTGGCCGGCAAGCCCTACAAGCCCCGCCGCCCGGCCGACGCCATCCGGGCCGGCGTCCACCTCGTCCCCGAGGACCGGCACGCCGACGCCCTCGTCCCCGGCTGGTCGCTGGCGCAGAACATCTCGCTGCCGTTCCTGAAGTCCCTGTCCACCGCCGGGCTCGTGAACCGCTCGAAGGAGGACGCCCTCGGCCGCGACACCATCGCCGCCCTCGGCGTCGTCACCCGCGACGAGCACAGCACCGTCGAGGAGCTGTCCGGCGGCAACCAGCAGAAGGTCGTCGTCGGCCGCTGGCTCGCCGAGACCCCTCGCGTCCTCATCCTGGACGAGCCGTTCCGAGGCGTGGACATCGGTGCCCGTCGTGACATCGGCCGCCGGGCCCGTGCCCTGGCCGCCGAGGGCGCCGCCGTCCTCGTCCTGTCCGCCGACGTCGACGAGGTCCTGGAGGTGGCCGACCGGGTCGTCGTCCTCGCCGCCGGTGAGGTCCACCTCGACGCCTACGGCGAAGACGCGGAACGCGACCGCGTGATCCAGACCATCTCGGCGTCCGTGTGACCCCGGCCCTCCCAGGAAGTACGCCATGACCACCACCCAGAGCACCGAGGTCCCCACCAAGGCGGCGACCCCGCCCGCGACCTCCACCGCCCTGCGCGTCCAGAACGCCGTCATCAAGTACGGCTTCATCTTCGTCACGGTCGCGCTCTTTTTGTACTTCGCGCTGAGCGAGGGCTCCTTCCGCGAGTCGGCGACCCTCCTCGACACCCTCCGGTACGTCTCCGTCGCCGCGATCCTCGGCCTGGGTGTCACCCTCACCATGGCCGTCGGCGGAATGGACATGTCCGTCGGCGCGGTCGCCGGACTCGGTGTCTCCGTCGCCGCTCAGACGATGGTCGTCTTCAACCAGGTCGGCACGGTCGCCATCCTCGCCGTGCTCGCGGCGGGAGCACTGGTGGGTCTGCTCAACGCCCTGCTGATCGTGGTCCTGAAGATTCCCGACATGCTGGCCACCCTCGGCATGCTCTTCGTGATCCAGGGCAGCAAACTCGTCCTGGTCGACGGCCAGTCCATCACGCCCGGCATGACCATGTCCGACGGCAGCACCGCGCCCGGCAGGTTCACCGCGGGCTTCCTGCGCATCGACCGGGGCACCGTCCTCGGCATCCCGATCTCGGTGCTGATCTTCGGCGGGCTCACCGTCGCCGCCTGGGTCTTCCTCGCCCGCACCCGCTGGGGCCGCGTCCTGTACGCGATCGGCGCCAACCCCGAGGCGTCCCGCCTGGCCGGCATCCGCGTCGGCGCCTACCGCTGCCTGGCGTACGTCATCTCCGGCGTCCTCGCCTCGGTCGGCGGCCTCATCCTGGCCAGCCGCATCGGGCAGGGCGATGTCTCCGCCGGCACCTCGCAGCTGCTGGAGGCCGTCGCCGTCGCACTGGTCGGCACGTCGGTGCTCGGCCGTGGCCGTCCGAACGTGTGGGGCACGGCCCTGGGAGCGGTGCTGATCGGCATCATCACCACCGGCCTGACCATCAAGGGCCTGCCGTACTACACGCAGGACGTCGTCGAGGGCGCGGTCCTGATCCTCGCCCTGGTCTTCAGCTTCACCCTGTCCAAGCGCCGCACTTCCTGAGGAACCCGAGGAAACCCATGGGCTACCGCATCCTGGAGACCGACGACATCCCCGCCTACCTGAACGAGCGGGGCCACTGGGAGGACCTGGCCGACATCCAGGTCCGCGAGGTCTCCGACGGCAACATGAACCGGGTCTTCCTCGCCAGGTCCGGCGACGGTACCCGCAGCCTGGCCGTCAAGCAGGCCCTGCCCTGGGTCCGCGTCGCCGGCCCCTCCTGGCCGATGAACCCCGACCGCGCGGACGCCGAGGCCCGCGCCTACGAGCAGGTCGCCGAGGTCGCCCCCGACAAGATCCCGGCGATCCACGGCTACGACCCCGAGAACTACACGCTCGTCATGGAGGACATGTCCGACCTCCAGGTGCTGCGCACGCTCCTCAACGAGGGCGCCGCCTACGGCCCGCACACCTCCGCCCGGATCGGTGAGTTCGTCGCCCAGTTCTCCTTCGCCACCAGCGACTTCGGCATGCCGTCCGCCGAACGCAAGGCGCTGGTCGCGGCCTCCGTGAGCCCCGAACTCTGCAAGATCACCGAGGACGTGGTCCTGTCCGAGCCGTACCTCGAGCACGAGCACAACCACTGGCACCCCGGCCTCGACGACCTGGCCGCCGAGTTCCGCGCCGACGCCCGCCTGCGCACCGAGGTCGCCGACCTCCGCCACACCTTCATGACGAGCGGGCAGGCCCTCCTCCACGGCGACCTGCACACCGGCAGCGTCATGGTCGGCGAGCGCGCCGGCCTCCCCGTCGTACGGGTCTTCGACCCCGAGTTCTCCTTCGTCGGCCCGATCGGCTACGACCTCGGCCTCTACTGGGCCAATGCGCTGGTGTCGGAGGAGCGGGCCCGTGCCCTGGGGGCGCTGTCCGACCACGCCGAGCAACTCCGCCTGTCCTGGGACGCCTTCGAGGCCGAGTTCCGCCGCCTGTGGCCGACCCGCGTCGACACCTTCTTCGACGACGCCTACCTCGACCGCTTCCTGCGCCGCGTCTGGACCGAGTCCCTCGGCTACGCCGGCACGGAGATCGTCCGCCGCATCATCGGCTTCGCCCACCTCACGGACCTGACGACCCTGCCGGACCCGGTGCCGGCGTCCCGGCGGGCACTGCTGCTCGGACGCGAACTGATCCTGCGGCGCGAGGAGTTGACCACACCGGAGCACATCCGGGCACTCGCCTGACGGCCGTCGGGCCAGTCCGTTCCGGCACGTGAAAGGGGCGACTCCGACGGAGTCGCCCCTTTCACGGTCCCGGCCCCCATAGGGGGAGGGGCCGGTCCTCGGTGGTGCCGGCCCCGGTCAGGGGAGGGGGCCGGCGCGAGGTCTGCTTCCTCGTCGAGCAGGTCACTTCTTGTCGAGCAGGTCCTGGACCTTCGCGCGGACCTCGTCCGTGGCCAGGCCGCGGATCGTCAGCGTCGTACGCCGGCGCAGCACGTCGTCCTGCGTCTCGGCCCACTCGTTGTCCCGGGCGTAGACGACCTGCGCCCAGATCTCCGGTGCGTCCGGGTGGACGCGCTCGCCCAGCTCCGGGTTCTCGTTCGCCAGGCGGGCGATGTCGAACGCCAGCGAACCGTAGTGCGTGGCCAGGTGCCTGGCGGTGTCCGCCGCCATGCGCGGGCCCGGCGCCGGGCGGTCGACGAGCAGGCGGTGGGCGACCGCGCGCGGGTTGGCGACACCCGGCAGCGGCAGCTTCTTCGGCAGCGAGGCGATCGGCTCGAAGTCGTCGCCCAGCGGGTGGCCCGGCAACGCCTCCAGCTTCTGCATCACCGTACGGCCGATGTGGCGGAAGGTGGTCCACTTGCCGCCCGCGACGGACAGCATGCCGCCCTTGCCCTCGGTCACCACGGTCTCGCGCTTGGCCTTGGCGGTGTCGCCGGGGCCGCCCGGCAGCACGCGCAGACCCGCGAAGGCGTACGTGATCAGGTGGCGGTCGAGCTGCTGGTCGCGGATGGAGAACGCGGCCTCGTCCAGGATCTGGGCTATGTCCTTGTCGTTGACCGCGACGTCCGCCGGGTCGCCCTCGTACTCCTCGTCCGTCGTGCCGAGCAGCAGCATGTCCTCCCAGGGGAGGGCGAAGGTGATGCGGTACTTGTCGATGGGGGTCGCCAGCGCGGCCTTCCACGGCGCGGTCCGCTTCAGGACCAGATGCGCGCCCTTCGACAGACGGATCGACGGCGCTGCATTCGGGTCCTCCATACGGCGCAGGTGGTCCACCCACGGGCCGGTCGCGTTCAGTACCAGGCGGGCGGTCACGCCGAACTCGTCACCGGAGAGACGGTCGCGCAGCTCGGCGCCCGTCACCCGGCCTTTGGTGAAGCGCAGGCCGGTGACCTCGGCGTGGTTCAGCACGACGGCGCCGGACTCGACGGCCGCACGGACCGTCATCAGCGCCATCCGGGAGTCGTTCATCTGGTCGTCGCCGTACACGGCGACGGCCTTGAGGTTGTCGGTGCGCAGCTCGGGCACGTCCTGCGCGGCCTTCGCCGGGCTGAGCAGGTGGCCCACGCCGTCACCGAACGCGGAGAGCGCGGAGTAGGCGAAGACGCCCGCCCCGAGCTTCGCGGCGCCGTGCGGCCCGCCCTTGTACACGGGGAGGTAGAACGTGAGCGGGTTCGCCAGGTGGGGGGCCACCTGGCGGGAGACCGCACGGCGCTCGAAGTGGTTCTCCGCCACCAGCTTCACCGCGCCGGTCTGCAGGTAGCGCAGACCGCCGTGGAGCAGCTTGGAGGAGGCTGAGGAAGTGGCGCCGGCGAAGTCGCCGGCGTCGACCAGGGCCACCCGCAGACCGGACTGCGCGGCGTGCCAGGCGGTGGAGATGCCCAGGATGCCGCCGCCGATCACGAGAAGGTCGTACGACGCCTTGGAGAGCTGCTCCCGGGTCTCGGCGCGGCTCGGGTTGGAGCCGGAGGCCGGGCGCGTCCCCAGGGCAGGCACGGACTGCAGGGTGAGCTGACTGGTCATGTGCGGTTCTTACTCCTCGTCCTCGAGCCAGCCCATGGTCCGCTCGACGGCCTTGAGCCAGTTCTTGTACTCACGGTCGCGGTGCTCCGCGTCCATGCGGGGGGTCCACTCGGCGGCCCGGCGCCAGTTGGCGCGCAGGTCGTCGGTGCTGGTCCAGAAGCCGACGGCGAGACCGGCGGCGTAGGCGGCGCCGAGGCAGGTGGTCTCGGCGACCATCGGGCGCACCACGGGGGCGTCCAGGAAGTCCGAGAGGGTCTGCATCAGCAGGTTGTTGGAGGTCATGCCGCCGTCGACCTTGAGGGCCGCGAGCTCGACGCCCGAGTCCTTGGTCATGGCGTCCGTGATCTCACGGGTCTGCCAGGCGGTGGCCTCCAGGACGGCGCGCGCGAGGTGCGCCTTGGTGACGTACCGGGTCAGGCCGGCGATCACACCGCGGGCGTCGGAGCGCCAGTACGGGGCGAACAGACCGGAGAAGGCCGGCACGAAGTAGGCGCCGCCGTTGTCCTCGACCGAGAGCGCGAGCGTCTCGATCTCGGCGGCGGTGGAGATCAGGCCCATCTGGTCGCGCATCCACTGCACCAGCGAACCGGTGACGGCGATCGAACCCTCGAGGGCGTAGACCGGCTTCTGGTCGCCGATGCGGTAGCCGACGGTGGTCAGCA
This sequence comes from Streptomyces sp. NPDC001315, assembly GCF_042896175.1. Lineage (NCBI taxonomy): Bacteria > Bacillati > Actinomycetota > Actinomycetes > Kitasatosporales > Streptomycetaceae > Streptomyces > Streptomyces sp. NPDC001315. The sequence continues at coordinate 228,366 of NZ_JBIAWZ010000007.1, forward strand.
GGCCCGAGTACGAGTTGATGATCTTCTCGCCGGTGTTCAGCAGCATGAACGTGCCGGTGCCGTACGTGGACTTGGCCTCGCCCTCGGCGAAACAGGTCTGGCCGAACAGGGCCGCCTGCTGGTCGCCGAGCGCGGACGCGACGGGGATGCCGCCGAGCAGGTCGCCCAGCTTGCCGCCGGTGACCTCGCCGTAGACCTCGGCGGAGGAGCGGATCTCGGGCAGCATCGACAGCGGGACGCCGATGGACTCGGCGATCTTCTCGTCCCACTCCAGCGTGTGCAGGTTCATCAGCATGGTGCGGGAGGCGTTGGTGACGTCGGTGACGTGGTGACCGCCGTTGACACCGCCCGTCAGGTTCCAGATGACCCAGGTGTCCATGGTGCCGAAGAGGATGTCGCCCGCCTCGGCGCGCTCACGCAGGCCCTCGACGTTGTCGAGCAGCCAGCGGGCCTTGGGGCCGGCGAAGTAGGAGGCGAGGGGCAGACCGGTCTCGCGGCGGAAGCGGTCCTGGCCCACGTTGCGGCCGAGCTCCTTGCAGAGCGCGTCGGTGCGGGTGTCCTGCCAGACGATGGCGTTGTGGACGGGCTCACCGGTGTTCTTGTCCCAGAGCAGCGTGGTCTCGCGCTGGTTGGTGATGCCGATGGCCTTGATGTCGTCGCGGGTGATGCCGGCCTTCGCGACGGCTCCGGCGACGACCTCCTGGACGTTGGTCCAGATCTCGGTGGCGTTGTGCTCGACCCAGCCCGGCTTCGGGAAGATCTGCTCGTGCTCCTTCTGGTCGACGGAGACGATACGGCCGTCCCGGTCGAAGACGATGCAGCGGCTGGAGGTGGTGCCCTGGTCGATGGCAGCGATGAAGGGGCCGGCGGTGTGCGCGTCGGTCACTGTGTGCTCCTGAATGGTCCGTGGGTGAGGGCTGTATGTACGGCGCGTGCTCTGAGGCTCGGTACTCGGTGTGAAAGCCGGCTGCTCTTAAGCAAAGAACGCGTTGTATATGCCTGCAGCGAGCGCTCCGCCGATCAGCGGACCGACCACGGGGATCCAGGCGTAGCCCCAGTCGGAGCCGCCCTTGTTGGGCAGGCGCAGGATCGAGTGCACGATGCGCGGACCGAGGTCACGGGCCGGGTTGATCGCGTAGCCGGTCGGGCCGCCGAGCGACAGACCGATCGAGACGACCACGAGCGCGGTGATCAGGGCGCCCAGGTTGCCGAGGCCGTTGCCCTTGTCGTTCAGGCCCTGCGTGAGCACGGCGAGCACCAGCACCACGGTGCCGATGATCTCCGTGGCGAGGTTCTGCCACACCACCCGGATCTCCGGACCGGTGGAGAAGACGCCCAGCACCGGGCCGGCGCCCTTCTCCTGGGCCTCGACGGCCTTCACCTTGGTGGCCTGCGCACCAGGACCGCCGACGATCTCCTTGTCGGTGAGGTGCGCGTGGAACTGCCCGTAGTAGGCGACCCAGACCAGAGTCGCGCCGATCATGGCGCCGAGGAGCTGTCCGCCCCAGTAGGCCGGAACGTTGCTCCAGTCGTTGTCCTTGATCGCGAGTGCGAGCGTGACCGCCGGGTTGAGGTGGGCGCCGGACAGCGGCGCCGAGGTGTAAACAGCCGTCAGAACGGCGAAACCCCACCCGAAGGTGATGGCGAGCCAGCCGGCGTTGCGGGCCTTGGAGGCCTTCAGCGTGACGGCGGCGCAGACGCCACCGCCGAGCAGGATGAGTATGGCGGTACCGATGGTCTCGCCGATGAAGATGTCGGAGCTGGACACCCGCGACTCCTTTGTCCTTCGTCCAGGGCTGGAACTCCCGGGTCCCTCCGGGGTTCCGGCGCCCTCGGGGGTGAGAGCGATGCCGGCCTTGGCGTTGTCACACTCTAGCGCGTATTGCCGGTAGGTGTTCGACAATGCCGACCGATGGACGGGAGTCTTGTCCCGGCGCACGCATGCGTCAAGGGTTCTGTTATCGAAAGCGCGATCGTTATTGATCGCCATGGGCTATCGATCTTGAGGGCGGGCGCGTACGGCAGCGGCATCGGCACCCAGCGTGCTGAACTGGGTGTTTATCCCGCTTTGCGTATCAGGGCATGGCTGAGGCCGGAGCGCCACCCGGCGTTCCGGCCCGTTGATGTGTACGGCGCCTCAGAACCGCCCGGCGCCCAGGTCCCGCGACACCGCGCGGGCGCAGTCCCGTACCGCCGCGATCAGTTCGGGGCGCAGTTCCCCGTCCCGGCCCAGCCGCTCCACGGCGCCGGTGATGCCGACCGCGCCGACCGGCATGCGCCGCCGGTCGTGGATGGGCGCGGCGATGGACGCGACGCCCTCCCAGGTCTCCTCGACGTCGGCCGCGTACCCGCGCGCGCGGGTGAGGTCGAGGATGTGCTCGAACTCCCCCGGCTCGCACACGGTCCGGTCCGTGAACGCCTTGCGGTCGGCCTCCAGCGCCTCGCTGTGCGCCACCGGGTCGTACGCCGACAGCACCTTGCCCAGGGCCGTGGAGTGCAGCGGCTGCATGGCCCCGATCTCCAGCACCTGCCGGCTGTCGTCGGGCCGGAACACGTGGTGCACGATCAGCACGCCCTGCTGGTGCAGGACGCCCAGATGCACGCTCTCCCCGCTGGAACGGGCCAGGTCGTCCGTCCACACCAGGGCGCGCGCCCGCAGTTCGTGCACGTCGAGATAGGTGGTGCCCAGCCGCAGCAGCTCGGCGCCCAGCTGGTAGCGCCCGGAGGCGTCGTCCTGCTCCACGAAACCCTCCTGCTGGAGGGTGCGCAGGATGCCGTGCGCGGTGCCCTTGGCGAGGCCCAGGGACGAGGCGATGTCCGACAGGCCGAGGCGTCGCTCGCCGCCCGCGAGCAGCCGCAGCATCGCGGCCGCCCGTTCGAGCGACTGGATGTTCCGTGCCATCGCCGTCCTGCCTCCGTCCCCTTGACCGACAAAGCGCGGCCTCTGCTGCCGACGTTCGGCAATGTCGAACACTACCGGTCCATGCCGACCTCCCGCTAATGGTCGGCCGGTACCTGTTACGTCACTCGCCTCCCGGGAGTGACCAGGACGTCATCCTCGTCCGCCCCGTGGACGCCCCTGACCATAAGCCCCCGGTCCCGGATACCCTGGCGAACGTGCGTCCTCCTCGGGAGCCCGTGAGGGCATCCCCCGGTGGCGCAAAGCCGACAGCCGTCGCACCTAAGGGAGCCCCTTCATGGCCTCTGTGCCGCCGACCCTTTCCGCCGACAGCCGGACCCGTGTGTCCGCGCTCCGAGAGGCCCTCGCCACCCGAGTGGTGGTGGCCGACGGAGCGATGGGCACCATGCTCCAGGCGCAGGACCCCACCCTCGAGGACTTTCAGAACCTCGAGGGCTGCAACGAGGTCCTCAACGCCACTCGCCCAGACATCGTCCGTTCGGTCCACGCGGCGTACTTCGACGCGGGCGTCGACTGTGTCGAGACCAACACCTTCGGAGCGAACCTCACCGCCCTGGGCGAGTACGACATCCCCGAGCGCGTCGCCGAGCTGTCCGAGGCCGGCGCCCGCATCGCCCGCGAGACGGCCGACGAGTACGCGGCCCGCGACGGTCGTCAGCGCTGGGTGCTGGGTTCGATGGGCCCCGGCACCAAGTTGCCCACCCTCGGCCACACCACCTTCACCGCCATCCGCGACGCCTATCAGCGCAACGCCGAGGGCCTGCTCGCCGGCGGTGCCGACGCGTTGCTGGTGGAGACCACCCAGGACCTGCTGCAGACCAAGGCCTCCGTCCTGGCCGCGCGCCGGGCGATGGAGACTGCCGGGTACGAGGTCCCGCTGATCGTGTCGGTGACCGTGGAGACGACGGGCACCATGCTGCTCGGCTCGGAGATCGGAGCCGCGCTGACCGCGCTGGAGCCGCTGGGCATCGACATGATCGGCCTGAACTGCGCGACCGGCCCGGCCGAGATGAGCGAGCACCTGCGCTACCTGGCCCGCCACTCCCGCATCCAGCTGTCCTGCATGCCGAACGCGGGCCTGCCGGTCCTCGGCAAGGACGGCGCCCACTACCCGCTGACGGCGCCGGAGCTCGCCGACGCCCAGGAAACCTTCGTCCGCGAATACGGCCTCTCCCTCATCGGCGGCTGCTGCGGCACCACCCCCGAGCACCTGCGCCAGGTCGTCGAACGCGTCCGCGACCTCAGCCCGGCCGAGCGTCACCCGCAGCCGGAGCCGGGTGCGGCCTCCCTCTATCAGACCGTCCCGTTCCGTCAGGACACCTCGTACCTGGCGATCGGCGAGCGCACCAACGCCAACGGTTCGAAGAAGTTCCGCGAGGCGATGCTGGACGCCCGCTGGGACGACTGCGTGGAGATGGCCCGCGACCAGATCCGCGAGGGCGCCCACATGCTGGACCTCTGTGTGGACTACGTGGGCCGTGACGGGGTCGCCGACATGGAGGAGCTGGCGGGCCGCTTCGCCACTGCCTCCACGCTGCCGATCGTGCTGGACTCCACCGAGGTCGAGGTCATCAGGGCCGGCCTGGAGAAGCTCGGCGGCCGCGCGGTCATCAACTCCGTCAACTACGAGGACGGCGACGGCCCGGAGTCCCGCTTCGCGAAGGTCACCAAGCTGGCGCAGGAGCACGGCGCCGCGCTGATCGCGCTGACGATCGACGAGGAGGGCCAGGCCCGCACCCCGGAGAAGAAGGTCGAGATCGCCGAACGGCTCATCGACGACCTCACCGGCAACTGGGGCATCCACGAGTCGGACATCCTCATCGACACCCTGACCTTCACCATCTGCACCGGTCAGGAGGAGTCCCGCAAGGACGGCATCGCCACCATCGAGGCGATCCGCGAACTCAAGCGCCGCCACCCCGACGTCCAGACCACCCTGGGCCTGTCGAACATCTCCTTCGGCCTCAACCCGGCCGCCCGCATCCTGCTCAACTCCGTCTTCCTGGACGAGTGCGTGAAGGCGGGCCTCGACTCGGCGATCGTGCACGCGTCGAAGATCCTGCCGATCGCCCGGTTCAGCGAGGAGGAGGTGCAGACGGCCCTCGACCTGATCCACGACCGCCGTGCCGAGGGCTACGACCCGCTCCAGAAGCTGATGGCCCTGTTCGAGGGCGCCACGGCGAAGTCGCTGAAGGCAGGCAAGGCCGAGGAGCTGGCAGCCCTCCCGCTGGAGGAGCGCCTCAAGCGCCGCATCATCGACGGCGAGAAGAACGGCCTGGAGGCCGACCTCGATGCGGCTCTCGAGAGCCGTCCGGCTCTGGACATCGTCAACGAGACGCTGCTGGACGGGATGAAGGTCGTCGGTGAGCTGTTCGGCTCGGGTCAGATGCAGCTGCCGTTCGTGCTCCAGTCCGCCGAAGTGATGAAGACGGCGGTGGCGTATCTCGAGCCGCACATGGAGAAGTCGGACGCCGAGGGCAAGGGCACGATCGTGCTGGCCACCGTGCGCGGGGACGTCCACGACATCGGCAAGAACCTGGTCGACATCATCCTGTCGAACAACGGCTACAACGTCGTCAACCTCGGTATCAAGCAGCCGGTCTCGGCGATCCTGGAGGCGGCCGAGGAGCACAAGGCGGACGTCATCGGGATGTCGGGTCTGCTGGTGAAGTCCACGGTGATCATGAAGGAGAACCTGGAGGAGCTCAACCAGCGTGGCCTGGCGGCCGGTTACCCGGTCATCCTCGGCGGTGCGGCCCTGACCCGGGCGTATGTGGAGCAGGACCTGCACGAGATCTACCAGGGCGAGGTCCGCTACGCCCGCGACGCGTTCGAGGGCCTGCGCCTGATGGACGCCCTGATCGGCGTCAAGCGGGGCGTGCCGGGCGCGAAGCTGCCGGAGCTCAAGCAGCGCCGGGTCCGCCCGGCGGCCGCCGTGGAGGTCGAGGAGCGTCCGGAAGAGGGCCACGTCCGTTCCGACGTGGCCACCGACAACCCTGTCCCCACGCCGCCTTTCTGGGACACCCGGGTCATCAAGGGCATCCAGCTCAAGGAGTACGCGAGCTGGCTCGACGAGGGCGCGCTGTTCAAGGGCCAGTGGGGCCTCAAGCAGGCCCGCACCGGTGACGGGCCGACGTACGAGGAGCTCGTCGAGACCGAGGGCAGGCCGCGGCTGCGCGGGCTGCTGGACCGGCTCCAGACCGACAACCTGCTGGAAGCCGCCGTGGTCTACGGCTACTTCCCGTGCGTGTCCAAGGACGACGACCTGATCATCCTGGACGAGCAGGGCAACGAGCGCACCCGCTTCACCTTCCCGCGCCAGCGCCGTGGCCGGCGGCTGTGCCTGGCGGACTTCTTCCGCCCGGAGGAGTCGGGGGAGCAGGACGTGGTCGGCCTCCAGGTCGTCACCGTCGGCTCCAGGATCGGCGAGGAGACCGCGAAGCTGTTCGCGTCGGACTCCTACCGCGACTACCTCGAACTGCACGGTCTGTCCGTCCAGCTGGCCGAGGCGCTCGCCGAGTACTGGCACGCGCGCGTGCGTTCCGAACTGGGCTTCGCCGGCGAGGACCCGGCCGAGATCGAGGACATGTTCGCCCTGAAGTACCGGGGTGCCCGTTTCTCGCTCGGCTACGGCGCCTGTCCGAACCTGGAGGACCGCGCGAAGATCGCCGACCTGCTCCAGCCCGAGCGGATCGGCGTCCACCTGTCGGAGGAGTTCCAGCTCCACCCCGAGCAGTCCACCGACGCCATCGTCATCCACCACCCGGAAGCGAAGTACTTCAACGCACGGTGACGAACACCCGCGGCGCGCCGTGAGACGTATACCGCAGCGCGCGCTGATCGAACAGGTCGTACACTGGTCGGTCCACTCCAGGCCGGTTCCCCGCGTGGGAACCGGCCTGATCGTCCCTTCAAGGAGGTACGTGGATGACCAGCACGGTCCCCGCACTCGGAACCCGAACGGCCGAAGGCTCGGCTCTTCAGGCTGTGCTCCTGGACATGGACGGCACCCTGGTGGACACCGAGGGCTTCTGGTGGGACGTCGAGGTCGAGATCTTCGCCGGCCTCGGCCACGCCCTCGACGACTCCTGGCGCCATGTCGTGGTCGGCGGCCCGATGACCCGCAGTGCGGGGTTCCTGATCGAGGCCACGGGCGCCGACATCACCCTCGCCGAGCTCACGGTCCTGCTGAACACCGGGTTCGAGGACCGCATCGCCCACGCACTGCCGCTGATGCCCGGGGCCGCCCGGCTGCTGGCCGAACTGGCCGAGTACGAGATCCCCACCGCCCTCGTGTCCGCCTCGCACCGGCGCATCATCGACCGCGTCCTCACCTCGCTCGGCCCCCAGCACTTCGCCCTGAGCGTGGCCGGCGACGAGGTGTCGCGCACCAAGCCGTACCCCGACCCGTATCTGCTCGCCGCCGCCGGACTCGGTGTGGATCCCGCCAGATGCGCGGTCGTCGAGGACACCGCGACCGGGGTCGCGGCGGCCGAGGCCGCGGGCTGCCACGTGGTGGCGGTGCCGTCGGTGGCGCCCATCGCCCCGGCCGCCCGGCGCACCGTGGTGACCTCGCTCGAAGAGGTGGACCTGGCATTCCTGCGCGGACTGATGACGGAAATGCGCTAGGCGTTCACCCAGCGTGCAACATCGTTAGGCGGGGAATTCCGGCGAAGTGACTCCGAAGCGACTCCAGGGAATTGGAGTGCCCTGTGTGGCCGAATTCCACTCCGCTCGAACACAGTTGACGGTGTGACGTTCGCCACCTCAAACGGGGTCGACAGACGGGCCGACGCGTGCTGCTCACCCCTTTTCGGGGGATGTCGGCGCGCCTTTGTGTCCTGATTGGTGAAACCCTGCACTAATCCTTCCGCTGTCGGGTTTTCGGTGTGTCCGCACCCGGTTTCGCTGCGTGATGAGGGCTCAACTCCACTGGCTGCGAACCCTCGTGCAGGCGCGGACTAATCTCATCGCGAGAACATCGCCCCACCCCCGTGATCCGCAGCAACACCCCATGCATGCCGGGTACACGGAATCGAACAGCTGGAGAAACTCAAGCATGAACCGCAAGACTTTGGTGCTGCCGGCCGTGATCGGCCTCATGGCGCCCGTGCTTGCCGCCTGTGGCGGGTCCGGCAGCGGGAGCAGCGGCGGCGACGCCATCGTCCTCGGCACCACGGACAAATTCACCGTCACCAAGGACGCACCCGCGCCGTTCGACCCCGCGTACGCCTACGACGTCGGCAGCTGGAACGTCCTGCGCCAGACCGTGCAGACCCTGATGGTGCAGCCGAAGGGCGAGGGCGACCCGGTACCGGAGGCGGCCGAGAGCTGCGGCTTCACCGACAGCGGCAACGAACGTTACGCCTGCAAGCTGCGCAGCGGTCTGAAGTTCTCCAACGGGGACGCCATCACCGCGGCCGACGTGAAGTTCTCCATCGACCGCGCCCGCGCCATCAAGAGCGATTTGGGTGTCTTCGCGCTGCTGTCCACCATCGACACCGTCGAGACGCAGGGCGACCGCGAGGTGATCTTCCACCTGAAGACCGCCGACGCCACCTTCCCCTACAAGCTGTCCACTCCGGTCGCGGGCATCGTGAACTCCGACGACTACCAGAAGGACAAGCTGCGCGACGGCTTCGACGTGGACGGCTCCGGCCCGTACACCTTCCAGGCCGAGACCAAGAACAACGTGATGGTCAAGGGCGTGTTCACCAAGAACCCCAACTACAAGGGGGTGCTGAAGGTGAACAACGACAAGGTCGAGATGGTCTACTACGCGGACGCCACGGCCTTGGGCACCGCCCTCGACAAGGGCGATGTCGACATCGTGACCCGCGGCATGACGCCGGAGCAGATCAAGAAGCTGTCCAACAACACCGGTGGCGACGTCGACATCGTCGAACTGCCCGGCCTCGAGATCCGCTACCTCGGCTTCAACACCGACGCCCCGACGGTGAAGAACAAGGCCGTGCGCGAGGCGATGGCCCAGATCATCAACCGCAGCGAGCTCGTGTCCAAGGTGTACGGCTCCCAGGCCGAGGCGCTGTACTCGCTCGTCCCGGCCGGAGTGACCGGCCACTCCAACTCGTTCTTCAACCGGTACCGCGACCCGAGCGTCACCAAGGCCAAGTCCCTGCTGGCCAAGGCCGGCATCACCACCCCGGTGAAGCTGACCCTGAACTACACGATCGACCACTACGGCACGAGCACCAAGCAGGAGTTCGAGGTGCTGCAGAAGCAGCTCAACGCGAGCGGCCTGTTCGACGTCGACATCAAGGGCACCTTGTGGGAGTCCTTCGTCCCGGCCGAGACCAAGGGCGAGTACGACGTCTTCGGCATGGGCTGGTTCCCCGACTTCCCCGACGCCGACAACTTCCTCGCGCCGTTCCTCGACAAGGACAACTTCCTCAACTCGCCGTACGCCAACAGCCAGATCATCAACGACCTGATCCCGCAGTCCCGCCGCGAGGCCGACCGGCTCACCGCCGCCTCGAGCCTGACCGAGATCCAGGACATCGTGGCCCGGGACGTCCCCGTGATCCCGCTGTGGCAGGGCAAGCAGTACGTCGCCGCCCGCGACGACGTCACGGGCACCGCGTACGCCCTGAACTCCTCCTCCACCCTTCAGCTGTGGGAGCTCGGCCACGGCGTGAGCGACTGACGCCCGACCGGACCAGGGGCCCGGGACGGGCCCCTGGTCGACGAGACCGACGACAAGGCACATGCACGTGAACATGCGCAACCAGTGGCCAGTCCTGCCGATCGTGGCGGGTCTGGCCTCCGGCCTGTTGACCGGCTGCGGAACGGACAGCGGCGATTCGGGGGGCAGCGGTTCCTCCCTGGTGATGGGGATGTCCGACGACGTCCTCGCCACCGACCCCGCCTCCGGCTACGACCCCGGCTCCTGGCTGCTGTTCAACAACGTCTTCCAGTCGCTGCTCAGCTTCCCCAAGGGAGGCACCGAACCCGAGCCGGAGGCCGCCAAGGAGTGCGGCTTCAGCGACACGCAGACCAAGGTCTACAAGTGCACGCTCCAGGACGGCCTCAAGTTCAGCAACGGTGACGCGCTCACCTCCGAGGACGTGAAGTTCTCCTTCGACCGCATGCTGAAGATCAACGACGATGCCGGTCCCGCGATCATGTTCCCGATGCTCGACAAGGTCGAGACACCCGACGAGAAGACCGTCGTCTTCCGCCTGAAGGTCCCGGACGCCACCTTCCCCAGCAAGATCGCCTCCGGTGCCGGCTCCATCGTCGACCACCGGCAGTACGACGCGACCGGCCTGCGCAAGGACGGCGAGGCCGTCGGCTCCGGCCCCTACAAGCTCGACTCGTTCGGCGACGACAAGGCCGTCTTCTCCGTCAACGACAACTACAAGGGCACCGCCGACATACAGAACTCCGGCGTGACCCTCAAGTTCTTCCACGGCGACCAGTCCGCCCTGAAGAAGGACCTCCTCGACGGCAAGGTCGACATCGCCTACCGAGGCCTCACCGCGAGCGACATCGCCGACATCGACCAGAGCAGCGCCGACTCCGGCGCCGAGGTCATCGAAGGCAGCAGCGCCGAGGTCCAGCACCTCGTCTTCAACATGGACGACCCGGTCGCCGGACAGCTCGGTGTCCGCCAGGCCATCGCCTACCTCATCGACCGCGACGCCCTCATCAAGAACGTCTACGAGGGCACGGCGACCGCGCTCTACTCGATCATCCCGGCCGGTATCGCCGGCCACAACACGGCCTTCTTCGACCGTTACGGCGCCCGCCCCTCCCAGGCCAAGGCCGCCGCCGCGCTCAAGGCCGAGGGCATCACCGACAAGGTCAAGCTCACCCTCTGGTCCACCCCGTCCCGCTACGGCCCCGCCACCGACCAGGAACTGAAGGCGATCGCGGGCCAGCTCAACGCCAGCGGCCTGTTCGACGCCGACGTCCAGTCCGTCGACTACGCCCAGTACGAGAAGGACATCGCCGACGGCAAGTACGGCGTCTACGTCAAGGGCTGGGTCCCCGACTACCCGGACGCCGACAACTTCACGGCCCCCTTCTTCGGCGCGGGCAACGTGCTGAGCAACAACTACACCAACAACACGATCACCGGCACGCTCATCCCGCGCACCGCCGCGCAGAGCGACCGCGCCGCGACCGACAACGACTTCGGCAAGCTCCAGGACATCGTCGCAGAGCAGCTCCCCGTCCTCCCGGTCTGGCAGGCCAAGCAGTACGCGGTCGCCCGCGACGGCGTCTACGGCCTCGAGTACTGCCTCGACGCCTCGACCGTGTTCCGGTTCTGGGAACTCAGCAAGGGCTGACGAGACCAGCCGACACACACAAAGGGCGCCTCTTCTCCCGAAGAAGGGGCGCCCTCCGCGTCGTACGGCAGCAGTGGCCCGGCTGCGGGCCACTGCCGGGCCTACTGTGCGCCGGGGCGCACCAGACCGCTCTCGTACGCGTACACCGCGGCCTGCACACGGTCGCGCAGCCCCAGCTTCGTCAGCACATGGCCGACGTGCGTCTTGACGGTGGTCTCGCTGACGAACAGATCCGCCGCGATCTCGGCGTTCGACAGCCCGCGCGCCACCAGCTTCAGCACCTCCACCTCACGGTCCGTCAGCGTGTGCAGCGTGTCCGGCACCGGCTCGTCCCCGGACGGCAGATGGGTGGCGTACTTGTCGAGCAGCCGCCGAGTGATGCTCGGCGCGAGCATCGCCTCGCCGCCCGCCACCACCCGGATCGCCTGCACCAGCTCGTTCGCGGGCGCGTCCTTCAGCAGGAACCCGCTGGCACCCGCGCGCAGTGCCTCCACCACGTACTCGTCGAGGTCGAAGGTGGTCAGCACCAGCACCTTCGCCGGACCGTCCCGCTCCGGCCCGGTGATCTGCCGGGTCGCCTCCACACCGTCCATCCGCGGCATGCGGATGTCCATCAGAACCACATCGGGCTGCAGGGCCCGCACCTGGTCGAGCGCCTGCAGACCGTCTCCGGCCTCGCCGACCACCGCGATGTCCTGCTCCGCCTCCAGGATCATCCGGAAGCCCGTACGCAGCAGCGGCTGGTCGTCGACCAGTAGGACGCGGATGGCCACGTAAGTCTCCTTCGCTAGTCCGGCCCCATTCTGCCCTGCGCGCGTTCACCGGTTCGCCTCCGGGGCGATCCGGCCGGTGGCTCACTCGTCACCGGACGCGGCCGCCCTCACCGGCAGGGGATAGGGCGGGGGAGTCCCGCCGAACTCCGGGCAGTGCGCCTGGTGGTCGCACCAGCCGCACAGCTTCGTCGGCCGTGGCCGCCACTCGCCCGTCTCGGTGGCCAGCCGGATCGCCTCCCACAGGGCGAGCAGCTTGCGCTCGACACGCTCCAGGTCGGCGCGGACCGGGTCGTACGTCATCACGTCACCGCTGCCGAGATAGACGAGCTGGAGCCGCCGCGGGATCACATTCTTCAGCCGCCACACGACGAGCGCGTAGAACTTCATCTGGAACAGCGCACCCTCGGCGTACTCGGGCCGGGGCGCCTTGCCCGTCTTGTAGTCGACGATCCGCACCTCGCCCGTCGGCGCCACGTCCACCCGGTCGATGATCCCGCGCAGCGTCAGCCCCGAGTCCAGCTCGGCCTCGACGAACAGCTCCCGCTCGGCCGGCTCCAGGCGCGTCGGATCCTCCAGCGTGAACCAGCGCTCGACGAGTCGCTCCGCCTCGCCCAGCCAGCGCGCCAGCCGCTCGCCCTCCGGATCGTCGGCGAACAGCTCCACGACCTCCGGCCGGCTCTCCCGAAGCCGATCCCACTGGCCCGGGACGAGGGACTTGGCCCGCGGCGCGGTCCGCTCCACGGCCGGCGCGTCGAAGAGCCGCTCCAGTACCGCGTGCACCAGCGTGCCCCGCGTCGCCGCCTCGCTCGGCTTCTCCGGCAGCCGGTCGATCACCCGGAACCGGTACAGCAGCGGGCACTGCATGAAGTCACTGGCACGCGAGGGAGAGAGGGACGCGGGCGGCCGAGCCCCCGCCACCGGCTCAGTCGCCACCGGCTCAATCGCGACCGTGGCCGACGGGTCCTGCGCTGTCGTACCGCTGCTGTGGGCCTCCGCGACGCCCTCCGCGCTCGTCTCCATGACCACAGACCATACGGCTCACCACTGACAGTGACCCAACCGCGGCCCTGACAAGGGCGACGGCAAGGGAAACACAGGGGGTGCCGGGGCGGAACGCGTCACGGACGCCGCATACCATCGACCCGAGACCTTCCGCCCGGCAGGAGCGGAAGACGCTTCGAGCGAGGGGACATCGTGGACGAGAGCGGCGGGAGCGGGCAGCCGCGGTCGGGCAACGACGAGTCGGCCGAGCGCCACGCCGGGCCTGCGGCCCCGGCCTCCGGCCCCGCACGCCCGGCCCCGACCCCACGCGACGAGACCGCCCACCCGAAGCCCACGCCTCCCGACACCCCCGACGACGAGGCCGCCGAGACGACACCGTCCGCCACCACCGACGGGTCATCACCGGCACCCGGCTCTGCATCCGGGGAACTGCCCGAGGACCGTACAAGCGCGGACGGCCCGCCTGGAGCCCCTGTCGGCGGGGGCAGCTCGTCCGAGGGTTCTGCCGGCGCTGCCAGCTCGTCCGAGGGTTCTGCCGGCGCGGGCAGCACACCCGAAGCTCCTGCCGGCGCGGGCGCCACGCCCGAAGCCCCCGCCGACGCGGAGGTTCCCTCCGTGACCGCGGAGCACACCCACCCGGAAGACCAGCCCGCTGCCCCGGCCGACCGCGCTCACCCGAGCGAGTCCGGCGCCCCCGGCGTACCCGACGACCACGCGCCCGCCCCCGGCCCCGACACCCCCGCCCCCGGCGACCGCACCCTCGCCCACTCGGCCCCCCGCAAGAACCGTCCGCCGCAGCGGGCGCCCGAGCCACGCGGCGGGCTGCTGATGGGGCGGCCCTTCGGGGTGCCCGTGTACGTGGCGCCCAGCTGGTTCCTGGTCGCCGCCCTGATCACCTGGGTGTTCGGCAACCAGCTCGACCGCGTACTGCCCGAACTCGGCGCCGCCCGCTACCTGGTCTCCCTCTTCTTCGCGGTCGCCTTCTACGCCTCCGTACTCGTCCACGAACTGGCCCACACCGTCGCCGCCCTCCGCTTCAAGCTCCCGGTCCGCCGCATCCAGCTCCAGTTCTTCGGCGGCGTCTCCGAGATCGAGAAGGAGGCGGAGACCCCGGGCCGGGAGTTCGTGCTCGCCTTCGTCGGCCCCCTGCTCTCCCTGATCCTCTCCGGCCTCTTCTACCTCGCCCTGCGGCCCGTCGAGCCCGGCACCGTCCCCGGCGTCCTGCTCGCCGGCCTGATGATCTCCAACCTCATCGTGGCCGCCTTCAACCTCCTGCCCGGCCTCCCCCTCGACGGCGGCCGTATGCTCCGCGCCGTCGTCTGGAAGATCACCGGCCGCGCGATGACCGGCACGACCGCCGCCGCCTGGGTCGGCCGCGCCCTCGCCGTCTCCGTCCTGATCGGCCTGCCGCTGCTCACCCAGTCCGGCGCCCTCGGCGCCACCGCCGAGGACAGCGTCGGCATGGACACCGTCTTCGACGCCCTGCTCGCCGCGATCCTCGCCGCCATCATCTGGACCGGCGCCGGCAACAGCCTGCGCATGGCCCGCCTGCGTGAACACCTCCCCGAACTGCGTGCCCGCAACCTCACCCGCCGCGCGGTCCCCGTAGAGACCGACACCCCCCTCTCGGAAGCCCTGCGCCGCGCCAACGCCGCGGGTGCCCGCGCCCTGGTCGTGGTCGACGCCAACGGCGAACCCCTCTCCCTCGTACGCGAGGCCGCCATCGTCGGCGTACCCGAACACCGCCGCCCCTGGGTCGCCGTCAGCGGCCTCGCCCAGGACCTCACCGACGGCATGCGCGTCTCCGCCGAGCTCGCGGGCGAGGACCTCCTCGACGTCCTGCGCGCCACCCCCGCCACCGAGTACCTCGTCGTCGAGGACACCGGCGAGATCTACGGCGTCCTGTCCGCCGCGGACGTGGAACGCGCCTTCGTGAAGGCGATGGCCAGGCCGAGCTGAGATGGTCGGCGAGCCCTCCAGGGACCGGTAGGCTGGTCACATGTCCGAACCGACCGGTGCCGCCCGCAGGCGCGGGCCCTTCAAGGTCGGGGACCAGGTTCAGCTGACCGACCCCAAGGGCCGCCACTACACGTTCACGCTCGAAGCCGGGAAGAACTTCCACACCCACAAGGGTTCCTTCCCGCACGACGAACTGATCGGCGCACCCGAGGGCAGCGTTGTCCGCACCACCGGTAACGTCGCCTACCTCGCGCTGCGCCCCCTGCTCCCCGACTACGTCCTGTCCATGCCCCGCGGGGCAGCAGTCGTCTACCCCAAGGACGCGGGGCAGATCCTCGCCTTCGCCGACATCTTCCCCGGCGCACGCGTCGTGGAGGCGGGCGTGGGCTCCGGCTCGCTCAGCAGCTTCCTGCTGCGCGCCATCGGCGACCAGGGCATGCTGCACTCCTACGAGCGCCGCGAAGACTTCGCCGAGATCGCCCAGCAGAACGTCGAGCGCTACTTCGGCGGCCCGCACCCCGCCTGGCAGCTCACCGTCGGTGACCTCCAGGACAACCTGAGCGACACCGACGTCGACCGCGTCATCCTCGACATGCTCGCCCCCTGGGAGTGCCTCGAGGCCGTATCCAAGGCACTCGTCCCCGGCGGCATCCTCTGCTGCTACGTCGCCACCACCACCCAGCTCGCCCGGACCGTCGAGTCCATCCGCGAGATCGGCTGCTTCAACGAGCCGACCGCCTGGGAGACGATGATCCGCAACTGGCACATCGAGGGCCTGGCCGTCCGCCCGGACCACCGGATGATCGGCCACACCGGCTTCCTGCTCACCGCCCGCCGCCTCGCGGACGGCGTCGAGCCGCCCATGCGCCGCCGCCGCCCCGCCAAGGGCGCCTACGGCGAGGACTACGCCGGCCCCAACGCCGACGGCGGCTCCGGCCGCTGAGCCGGCCCCCGCCGCAGCCAACTCGCCAGGCGGCCCTGTGCCGCATTCAACGACGCAGCGCCGTAGCCGAGTTCCCGTACCCCACACCGGAACTCGGCCACGGCGCCTTTCCGTTGCCGCGTCCGTCACCGCGCCACGGGAACCCCTGACCCCGCCGTTCCCCCGCACTGTGACGTGTGGCACGATGCTGGCCACCCCACCGGCACAGTCCTCGCAGGAGACGCTCCTAGTGCAGCAATCCGCCGTCCCGGAACTGGCACACACCCACACCCGACCGATCCACTGGGTCGCCACCGCAACCGCTGTCGCCGGTGTCGTGGCCCTCACCTCGGTCCTGCAGCCCCACCCGGCGACGGCCGCCCAGACCCCCGGCACCGAGGCCAAGTCCACCTCCGCAACCACCCCGCGGGCGCCGGCGACAACCGGCATCGACTTCCCCCTGGAGTGCGGCCCCGTCAAGGCCGTCGTACAGAAGAAGGCCACCGGAGACCTCGACGGCGACGGCCGGCCCGAAACCGTGGCCGCGGTCCACTGCGACGCCGGCATGGGCACCCCGCCCGACGGCGTCTACGTCCTCACCCAGGCCGCCGACGCCCAGCGGCCCCGCGTGGTCGCCACACTCGTCGACCCCAAGGACCGCTTCACCGTCAGCAGCCTCGCCGTGAGCGACGGAGCCGTGCTCGCCACGCTCCTCGGCTACTCGTCGACCGACGTACCCAGTTGCTGCCCCGACCTGACCGACAGCGCCAAGTGGCAGTGGAAGAACAGCGCGTTCATCCGCTCGACACCCGCCGGAGCACACGGCGTCTGAGCCCGGCAACCCCCGCGTGTGAGAAATCAGACACTCACTACGCCACGCACCCGGACGCTCACTCCGCGTCCGGGCCGTACACCTCGACCCTGTCCGAAACGCGCCGCACATGGATGCAGTCGCCAGGACACTCCCGCGCCGAGTCCACCACGTCCGCCAGCAGCGGCAGCGGCACCGGCGTCGTCGCACCCCGGTCCTGCAACAGCTCGTCCCCGGCGCCCTTCACATAGGCCAGACCATCGATGTCCAGCTCGAACACCTCGGGTGCGTACTGGGCGCAGATGCCGTCGCCGGTACAGAGATCCTGGTCGATCCAGACCTCCAACGCCTCACCGCCGACTGCGGCCTCCTGCTGCACGTCATCTCTCCTGACCGTTTACTGCGCCGAGCCGCGGGAACGATGCTGGCCCTGACGGGTGTTGAACACTTCGACCCTACCCCCGTCCGCTTTCCAATCATGTTCGGTGGGTATTCCCCTGGCGTGAGGGAGAGCGCAAGGGTGAAGATCGGACACACCCCGACAGTCTTTGTGATCTAGGGGTTTCAATCGACACCCACCCAGGTAGGGTCTGGAAGCGTCCAGCTCCCCTTGGAGGAGGTGAGGACCGTGGCAGCCCACGACGACGACATGAACCGCGGCATCCGCCCGGGACGAGGGTCCGACGACCCGGCCGGTCAGATTGCCTACCTTGAGCAGGAGATCGCCGTCCTGCGACGCAAGCTCGCCGACTCTCCGCGACACACGAGGATTCTCGAAGAGCGGATCGTCGAGCTGCAGACCAACCTGGCCGGCGTGTCCGCACAGAACGAGCGACTCGCCAACACACTCCGTGAGGCCCGCGACCAGATCGTGGCCCTCAAGGAAGAGGTCGACCGGCTCGCACAGCCCCCGGCCGGCTTCGGAGTCTTCCTCACGGCGAACGAGGACGGCACGGCCGACATCTTCACCGGCGGCCGCAAGCTCCGGGTGAACGTCAGCCCCAGCGTGGAACTCGACGAGCTCCGACGCGGCCAGGAAGTGATGCTCAACGAAGCGCTCAACGTGGTCGAGGCCATGGAGTACGAGCGGGTCGGGGACATCGTCACCCTCAAGGAGATCCTCGAGGACGGCGAGCGCGCCCTGGTACTCGGGCACACCGACGAGGAACGGGTGGTACGGCTCGCCGAGCCGCTGCTGGACGTCACCATCCGTCCCGGCGACGCCCTCCTGCTCGAACCCCGCTCCGGCTACGTCTACGAGGTCGTCCCCAAGAGCGAGGTCGAGGAACTCGTCCTCGAAGAGGTCCCCGACATCGGCTACGAGCAGATCGGCGGCCTCGGCAACCAGATCGAGGCCATCCGCGACGCGGTCGAGCTCCCGTACCTCTACCCGGACCTGTTCAAGGAGCACGAGCTGCGCCCACCGAAGGGCGTCCTCCTCTACGGACCCCCCGGATGCGGCAAGACGCTCATCGCCAAGGCCGTGGCCAACTCGCTCGCCAAGAAGGTCGCCGAAGTGACCGGAGCGGCCGCCGGCAAGAGCTTCTTCCTCAACATCAAGGGCCCCGAGCTCCTGAACAAGTACGTCGGCGAAACCGAGCGCCAGATCCGCCTCGTCTTCCAGCGAGCCCGGGAGAAGGCCAGCGAGGGCACGCCCGTCATCGTCTTCTTCGACGAGATGGAGTCCCTCTTCCGAACCCGCGGCTCCGGTGTCAGCTCGGACGTGGAGAACACCATCGTCCCGCAGCTGCTCGCCGAGATCGACGGCGTGGAGGGCCTGGAGAACGTGGTCGTGATCGGTGCCTCCAACCGTGAGGACATGATCGACCCGGCCATCCTGCGCCCCGGCCGCCTCGACGTGAAGATCAAGATCGAACGCCCGGACGCCGAAGCGGCCAAGGACATCTTCGGCAAGTACCTCACCGAGCGCCTCCCGCTGCACTCCGACGACCTCGGCGAGCACGGCGGCAGCAAGGCGACCACCGTCCAGAGCATGATCCAGACGGCGGTCGAACACATGTACGCCGAATCCGAGGAAAACCGCTTCCTGGAAGTCACCTACGCAAACGGCGACAAGGAAGTCCTCTACTTCAAGGACTTCAACTCCGGCGCCATGATCGAAAACATCGTCGGCCGCGCCAAGAAAATGGCCATCAAGGACTTCCTCGACCACAACCAGAAGGGCCTCCGCGTCTCCCACCTCCTCCAGGCCTGCGTGGACGAATTCAAGGAGAACGAGGACCTGCCCAACACCACCAACCCGGACGACTGGGCCCGCATCTCCGGAAAGAAGGGCGAACGGATCGTCTACATCCGTACCCTCATCACCGGAAAGCAGGGCGCGGACACCGGACGCTCCATCGACACGGTGGCGAACACCGGACAGTACCTGTAAGAACAGGGCGGCTGCGGGTGCCCTCGGCGGGTACCCGCAGCCAACTGTTTTCCAGGGCCACGGCTGGAGCAAGGCAATGACGCAAATGATCTCCCCACCAGCGCAAAGGCGTTCTAGGCTCTTCCGTACCGCCGAGTCGCGCAGTGCGGGGACGGGCACCGCACACGCACCGGAGCACCACCGGTACTTGAGCGGCGCCCACGACCGAGGGTGCCGCCGGGCAAGGAGGGCCGCATGACCGTACGGCGAGTAATGGGCATCGAGACGGAGTACGGCATCTCCGTCCCCGGCCACCCCAACGCCAATGCCATGCTCACCTCGTCCCAGATCGTCAACGCCTACGCGGCGGCGATGCACCGGGCCCGCCGGGCCCGCTGGGACTTCGAGGAGGAGAACCCGCTGCGGGACGCCCGGGGATTCGACCTCGCCCGCGAGGCCGCCGACTCCAGCCAGCTCACCGACGAGGACATCGGCCTCGCCAACGTGATCCTCACCAACGGCGCCCGCCTCTACGTCGACCACGCACACCCCGAATACAGCGCCCCGGAGGTCACCAACCCCCGCGACGCCGTCCTCTGGGACAAGGCCGGCGAACGGATCATGGCCGAGGCCGCCGAACGAGCCGCCCAGCTCCCCGGCGCCCAGCCGATCCACCTCTACAAGAACAACACCGACAACAAGGGCGCCTCCTACGGCACGCACGAGAACTACCTGATGAAGCGGGAAACCCCCTTCTCGGACATCGTGCGCCACCTGACCCCCTTCTTCGTCTCCCGCCAGGTCTTCGCCGGAGCCGGCCGCGTCGGCATCGGCCAGGACGGCCACGAACACGGCTTCCAGCTCAGCCAGCGGGCGGACTACTTCGAGGTCGAGGTCGGCCTCGAGACGACCCTCAAGCGCCCGATCATCAACACCCGCGACGAACCCCACGCGGACGCGGAGAAATACCGCCGCCTGCACGTGATCATCGGCGACGCGAACCTCTCCGAGATCTCCACCTACCTGAAGCTGGGCACGACCGCCCTGGTCCTCTCCATGATCGAGGACGGCTTCATCGCCGTCGACCTCGCCGTCGACCAGCCCGTACGCACCCTCCACCAGGTCTCCCACGACCCGACCCTCAAGCGCCTGGTCACCCTCCGCAGCGGCCGGACACTCACCGCGGTCCAGCTCCAGATGGAGTACTACGAGCTCTCGCGCAAGTACGTCGAGGAGCGCTACGGCGCCGACGCCGACGAACAGACCAAGGACGTCCTGACCCGCTGGGAAGACACCCTGAACCGCCTCGAGCGCGACCCCATGAGCCTGGCCGGCGAGCTGGACTGGGTCGCCAAGCGCGAGCTCATGGAGGGCTACCGCCGCCGCGACGACCTCGACTGGGACGCCGCCCGGCTCCACCTGGTCGACCTCCAGTACGCGGACGTACGGGCCGAGAAGGGCCTCTACAACCGCCTGGCGGCCCGCGGCCGGATGAAGCGGCTCCTGGACGAGGCGGAGGTCGAGCGGGCCAGGACCACGCCCCCGGAGGACACCCGCGCCTACTTCCGCGGCCGCTGCCTCGAGCAGTACGCGGACGACGTAGCCGCCGCCTCCTGGGACTCCGTGATCTTCGACCTGCCTGGCCGGGACTCCCTCCAGCGCGTTCCAACCCTGGAACCGCTACGCGGAACGCGAAATCACGTCAAGGAACTCCTGGACCGTTGTCGCACCGCCGAAGACCTGGTCAGGGTCCTTTCCGGCGGCTGAGCAGGTACCAGGGCGGGCCCTTGCGCGCGGGTGGAAACCCCTGCGTAAGGGAATCATTGAGGTGGCCCCCGCACGTTGCAGCAACTGCGGGGCCGATGTCGGACCCGGCTTGTAGGGTCTGATCATCACCGATCGGCAGGAATGCCGACCTGTCGACCATGTCGGGCGAACTGAGCGGGGTGAGGGTTATGGCGACCAAGGACACCGGCGGCGGCCAGCAGAAGGCGACGCGCTCCACGGAGGAGGTCGAGGAGCAGGCGGCAGACGCGCAGGCTTCGGAGGACCTCAAGGAGCGTCAGGAGAAGCTGAGCGACGACGTGGACTCGGTTCTTGACGAAATTGACGATGTCCTCGAGGAGAATGCAGAGGACTTCGTTCGAAGTTTCGTTCAGAAGGGCGGCCAGTAGCCTTTGAATCGAAGGCGTCGGGGGGGCTTGGGCTTGTCAAGCGAAGATGACGTGAAGCGTTGCTCGCGGTGTCAGGAGTTCAGGCCGCGGGCAGCCTTCGCCAGTAACAAAGCGGCCCGAGATGGGTTGCAGGCCTACTGTCGGGAGTGCTGGGCGTCCTATCACCAAGCTCGGCAGTTGGCGAAGGGAAAGAACGTGCGGCCCCGCGTAGAGACGCCTAAGGGGCACAAGTTCTGCCGTAGCTGCGGTGAGGTCAAGCCGCACAGTGATTGGCATCGCAACGCTACGGCCACTGACGGCCTGTCGACGAGTTGCAAGGCATGTCGTGCGGTCAAGGGGCGTGCGGGCCATCTGAAGCGCCAGTACGGCATCACCGAAGCCGAACGAGACGGGTTGATCGCCTCCCAAGGAGGCGTCTGCTGCATATGTTTGTCTGCTCCGGCGGCACATGTGGATCACTGCCACAACACGGGTAGGGTCCGAGGCGTACTGTGCTTCAGCTGCAACGCCGCACTGGGGCAGCTCAAGGATCGGCCCGATGCCATAAGGCGGGCTGCTGCATACGTGGAAGGAAACGCGTGGAAGCCAACACTCGTAGCACCGGGCGTCTACCAGCTGCCTTCCTGACGCCTGGGTCGTCGTCCTTCATGGACTTCCTGTCCGAGCACCAGCCGGAGATGCTCCCTGGTAAGCGGCAGCTGCCGCCCACCCAGGGCGTGATCGAGGCGCCGCACGGGACGACGATCGTGGCCGTCACGTTCCCCGGTGGTGTCGTGCTCGCCGGTGACCGCCGCGCCACCATGGGCAACGTCATCGCCCAGCGCGACATCGAGAAGGTCTTCCCGGCGGACGAGTACTCGGCCGTCGGTATCGCCGGCACGGCCGGCCTGGCCGTCGAGATGGTCAAGCTCTTCCAGCTCGAGCTGGAGCACTTCGAGAAGGTCGAGGGTGCGCAGCTGTCCCTGGAGGGCAAGGCGAACCGGCTGTCGACCATGATCCGGTCGAATCTCGGCATGGCCATGCAGGGCTTGGCCGTGGTCCCGCTGTTCGCCGGGTTCGACGTGGACCGGGCCAAGGGCCGGATCTTCTCCTACGACGTGACCGGCGGCCGGTCCGAGGAGCACAACTTCGCCGCCACGGGTTCGGGCTCGATCTTCGCGCGCGGTGCGATGAAGAAGCTGTTCCGTGACGACCTGACCGAGGAGCAGGCCACGACGCTCGTGGTGCAGGCCCTGTACGACGCGGCGGACGACGACTCGGCGACCGGTGGTCCCGATGTCGCGCGCCGGATCTACCCGATCGTCACCGTGATCACCGAGGACGGCTTCCGCCGGCTGACCGACGGGGAGTCCTCCGAGATCGCCCGCGCGATCCTGGAGCGCCGTCTCGAGCAGCCCGACGGCCCGCGTGCCGCGCTGCTGTAGTCGGCGGCCCGGTTCTTTGCAAGGTGATCCTGTGACTTCGACAGAAAGGGACGGATAACCGGTGTCGACGCCGTTCTATGTCTCACCCCAGCAGGCCATGGCCGACCGGGCGGAGTACGCCCGCAAGGGCATCGCCCGTGGCCGCAGCCTGGTCGTGCTGCAGTATGCCGACGGCATCGTGTTCGTCGGCGAGAACCCGTCCCGTGCGCTGCACAAGTTCAGCGAGATCTACGACCGGATCGGTTTCGCGGCCGCCGGTAAGTACAACGAGTACGAGAACCTGCGGATCGGTGGCGTGCGCTATGCCGATCTGCGGGGTTACACCTATGACCGTGACGACGTGACCGCCCGTGGGCTGGCGAACGTCTATGCCCAGACGCTGGGCACGATCTTCTCCAGTGCGGCCGAGAAGCCGTACGAGGTGGAGTTGGTCGTGGCCGAGGTAGGGGAGACGCCGGAGGGTGACCAGATCTACCGGTTGCCGCACGACGGGTCGATCGTGGATGAGCACGGTTCGGTCGCGGTCGGTGGCAATGCGGAGCAGATCAGCACTTATCTGGACCAGCGTCACGAGGACGGTATGACGCTGGCCGCGGCGTTGAAGCTGGCGGTGCAGGCCCTGTCCCGGGATACGAACGGCACGCAGCGGGAGATTCCGGCCGAGCGCCTGGAGGTCGCGGTGCTGGACCGTACGCGTCCGCAGGCGCGGAAGTTCAAGCGGATCGTGGGTCCTCAGCTGTCGCGGTTGCTGGAGGCGGGTGGCGCGTCGACGGAGGCGGAGAGTTCCGACGAGGGTTCCGGCGACGTGTCCAAGGAGAAGTAGATCTTCCCTGATTGTTGATTCGCCCTGCTTGTGTGCCCCCGGCCGGTGACGGCGGTCGGGGGCACATCGTGTTCAGGAGGCGCTCGGGGGTGCCGTGGAGCCCCGTACGACCAGTTCTACGGGGATGTCCCCGGCGTCGGGTGTACGGCCCTCCAGTACGGCAAGGAGGGCTTGCATGCCCCGTTCGCCGAAGAGTTCGGCGTCCAGGCGGACGGTGGTGAGTTCGGGGTCGAGGGCGGTGGCGAGGGCGAGGTCGTCGAGTCCGGTGACGGAGATGTCGTCGGGGACGCGTAGGCCCAGGCGGCGGATCGCCTTGTAGGCGCCGGCGGCCAGTTTGTCGTCGTCGCAGACGAGCGCGGTGGGGCGGGGTCCGGGGGTGTGCAGGGCGGCGGTCGCGGCCGTCAGGGCGCCTTCGATGGAGATCGGTGCGTGTGTCGTCCGGAGGGATGTTCCGGGTACCGCGCCGATTCGCGTGGCCAGTTCTCGTGCGCGTACGTCGAAGGTCCATGAGGGGACGTCCGCCGCGAGGTGGAGGAAGCGTCGGTGGCCGAGGCCGAGCAGGTGGTCGGCGACCTGTCGTGCGCCGTCGGCGATGTCCAGGTTGACGGTTGCCGCGCCCAGGCTGCCGTCGGGGTCGCTGTCGAGCATGACGAGGGGTAGTTGGTCGCCGCCGCGGAGGGCGGTGAGGGCGTCGGCGGCCATGGAGGAGGCGATGACGCCGTCGAGGGCTGCCTGGGCGGAGGCGAAGGGGTCGCGGGCGGGGCCGATGCCTTCGGGGGAGGGGTAGAGGACCACGCCGAAGCCGTGGTCGGCGGCGACGCGGGCGGCTCCGGTGTAGACGCCCGCGAAGAACTCCGTGGTGAGTGCGGGGACGACGAGCAGGACGGTGCGGGTGCGGCCGAGGCGGAGGTTGCGGGCGGCGAGGTTGGGCCGGTAGCCGAGGTCGCGTGCGGCTTCTCGTACGCGCTGCGCGGTGGTCTCGGAGACGCGGCCGCGCCATTTTTCGCCCAGTACCAGGGAGACCGCGGCCTGGGAGACGCCCGCGGCCTGGGCGACGTCGCGGCTCGTCGGGCGTGTGCTACCTCGTGCCACCGCTGGCGTGCTCCTTCGTCTGGACTGGTGAACAGCGCACATGGTACGTATGGATGAGGACGTTATACGTAACACTGACAACACCATGGGGCGGTACGGAGCCTCGGGCGAGGCGACGGAGGCAGGACATGGCGGCGGGATATCTGGAGATCCTCAGGGCGAGGCATGCCGTCCGGCTGCTGACGGGCACGCTCGTGGGCCGGCTGCCGAACGCCACCGCCGCCATCGCGATCGTGCTGTTCGTGCGGGCGGAGGGCGGTACGTACAGCCTGGCGGGGGCGCTGGCGGCGGTGTACGGGGTCGCCAACGCCGTGGGGCAGCCGGTGCTCGGGCGGCTGGTGGACCTGTACGGGCAGCCGCGCGTCCAGCTGCCCGCCGCGCTCGCCTCCGGGCTGGCGATGGCCGCGTTCGCCTTCACGGGCACCGACCCGCTTGCGCTCGCGTACGTGGCGGTGGCGGCGGCCGGGCTCTTCACGCCGCCCCTGGAGGGCGGTCTGCGGGCGCTGTGGCCGAGTGTCCTGCGCAGGGGGGACCAGGTGCACACGGCGTACGCCATGGACGCCATCGCCCAGGAAGTCATGTTCACCGTGGGCCCGTTGCTGGTGACGCTGTGCGTGTCGCTGTGGTCGGCGCGGGCGGCCCTGCTGGTCCTGAACGTGGTCGGGGTGCTGGGTGCGCTCTCCGTGGTCGTTTCGCCGCCCTCGCGCGCGTGGCGTTCGGCGCCGCGCGAGGCCCACTGGCTCGGTGCGCTCAGGTCGCGCGGTCTGCTGGCGCTTCTTGCCGCGTTCCTGTTCGTGGGGATCGCGCTGGGTTCCATCACGGTCGCCTCGGTGCCGTACGCGGACGACCATGGTGGTGACGAGGTGTACGGGTGGCTGATGGCGGCCATCGGGCTCGGCGCGCTGGTCGGCGGCGCGGTGTACGGAGCGCGGCAGTGGGCGGGGGTGCCGGAGCGGCGACTGCGGGTCCTGGTGGCGTTCCTGGCGGTGTGTTATCTGCCGCTCATGCTGATGCCGGGCGCGGTGGCGATGGTGGCGCTGACGGCGCTCGCCGGGGTGTTCCTGGCGCCCGCCATCGCCTGTGCGTTCGTCATCGTGGACCGGCACGCGCCGAGGGGAACGGTCACCGAGGCGTTCTCCTGGCTTGTGACGACGTTCACCGTGGGCGCGTCCGTCGGAACGGGCCTGGCGGGACCGGTCGTCCAGGCGGGCGGGGCCCTGTGGGGGTTCGCCGTTCCGGGGGTCGCGGGAGCCGTGTCCCTGTTGGTTCTGCTGGCCACGGGACGGGTCCTCGCAGCTCCCGCCGGGGGAGCGGTGGTTGCGGCTTCATTGGAAAATGATCCAAATCGTGCTGCCGAACCCCGTTTCAGCTCAGGGGATCGGGCGTAATGTTCAGTCATGGACCGCCGCATTTTCGGGCTGGAGAACGAGTACGGCGTCACGTGCACGTTCAGGGGACAGCGCCGCCTGTCGCCTGACGAGGTGGCGCGGTACCTCTTCCGCCGTGTCGTGTCATGGGGCCGCAGCAGCAATGTCTTTCTGCGAAACGGCGCCCGCCTCTATCTCGACGTCGGGTCACATCCGGAATACGCGACACCCGAATGTGACAATGTGACCGAACTGGTCACCCACGACAAGGCCGGCGAGCGCATTCTCGAAGGACTCCTGGTGGACGCGGAACGACGCCTGCACGAGGAGGGAATCGCGGGCGACGTCTACCTCTTCAAGAACAACACCGACTCGGCGGGCAACTCCTACGGTTGCCACGAGAACTATCTGGTGGCGCGGCACGGGGAGTTCTCCCGGCTCGCGGACATCCTCATTCCGTTCCTGGTCACGCGCCAGCTTCTGTGTGGGGCGGGCAAGGTCCTGCAGACTCCGCGCGGGGCCGTGTACTGCGTCAGCCAGCGGGCCGAGCACATCTGGGAGGGCGTCTCCTCGGCGACGACCCGCTCCCGGCCGATCATCAACACGCGCGACGAGCCGCACGCCGATGCCGAGCGTTACCGTCGGCTGCACGTCATCGTCGGCGACTCGAACATGTCCGAGACGACGATGCTGCTCAAGGTCGGAGCCACCGACCTGGTGCTGCGCATGATCGAGGCGGGCACGGTGATGCGCGACCTGACCCTGGAGAACCCGATCCGGGCGATCCGCGAGGTCAGCCACGACATCACGGGCCGTCGCAAGGTGCGCCTGGCCAGTGGCCGGGAGGCCTCGGCGCTGGAGGTGCAGCGCGAGTACTACGAGAAGGCCGTGGACTTCTGTGAGCGCCGCGGCATCCGCACCGGCACCGTCGAGCAGGTCCTGGAGCTGTGGGGCCGCACGCTGGACGCGATCGAGGCCGAGGACCTCGACCGGATCGGTACCGAGATCGACTGGGTGATGAAGTACAAGCTCATCGAGCGGTACCGGGCCAAGCACAACATGACGATGTCCCACCCGCGGGTCGCGCAGATAGACCTCGCCTACCACGACATCCATCGCCGTCGTGGTCTGTACTACCTGCTGGAGAGGAAGGGTCAAGCAACCCGTATCTGCAACGACTTGAAGATCTTCGAGGGCAAGTCGGTGCCCCCGCAGACCACCAGGGCGAGGCTGCGCGGTGACTTCATTCGCAGGGCCCAGGAACAGCGCCGTGACTTTACGGTCGACTGGGTGCACCTGAAGTTGAACGACCAGGCACAGCGCACGGTGTTGTGCAAGGACCCGTTCCGTTCGGTGGACGACCGGGTGGAGAAGTTGATCGCCGGAATGTGAGCGACGCGTTCCGCACACAGTGTCGGAACGCAACACGGGCGCCGTACGTTTCCCGTACGGCGCCCGTTCCACGCCGTAGAGTTGCGCGCACGCCATCAACAAGATCGACCGATTACGAGGCCTTCACCGTGCGCCGACGTTCACTCATCCTTGCCGCAGTACCCGCTGGACTGGTCACGATCGCCGGATGCGGTGAGGACGAGTCCGCCTCGAGCAAGGCGAGCGCCGGCGCGTCGCCGTCGGCCTCGGCCACGTCGTCCGTTCCACCGCCGAAGATCGTCGACGGTCCGCTGCCGGCGATCACCGCCGGCACCACGTTCGGCGAGAAGCCGACGGTCGCCAAGGGCACCGGCGATCCGTCCGGCCAGCTCGCGGTCAAGACGGTGATCGCGGGCGGCGGCCAGACGGTCGCGGAGAACGACTACATCCAGGCGCACTATCTGGGGCAGATCTGGGACACGGCGAAGGTCTTCGACAACTCCTACGACCGCAAGACGCCGCTGGTCATCCAGCTGGCCCAGGGCAGCATCATCGACGGCTGGCGGTATGCCCTGACGGGGAAGAAGGCCGGTAGCCGGGTTCTGTTCTCGGTGCCGCCGACCTGGGGTTACGGCAAGGACGGCAACTCGCAGGCGGGCATCAAGGGCACCGACACGCTGGTGTTCGTGGTCGACGTGCAGGCGACCTTCAACGCGAAGAGCTCCGCGAAGGGCACGGACGTCGCCCAGAACGACGCGGACCTGCCCAAGGTCGGTACGAACACCGACGGCAGCGCGCCCTCCATCGAGGTGCCCAAGGTGGACCCGCCCAAGGAGCTCGTGGCGAACTACGTCATCGAGGGCGCCGGCGCCGAGGTGGGGGCCGAGGACAGTGTCCTGGTGCAGTACAAGGGCGTGCTGTGGGACACCGGCAAGGAGTTCGACTCGACGTACGGCCGCAAGGCGCTGACGTCGTTCGGGCTGTCGCAGGTCGTCAAGGGGTGGGCGCAGGGCCTGACCGGCAAGAAGGTGGGCAGCCGGGTGCTGATCGTGGTTCCGCCGGACCTGGGTTACGGCGACAACCCGCCGAGTGGCAGCGGCATCAGCAAGGACTCCACGATGGTTTTCTCCGTGGACATCCTCGCGAAGATGTGAGGCCCGGAAGGTGTAAGACTGTGACCGTTGCCTTACCGAAGACAAGCAGGAGCTAGAGACGTGAGCATCGAGAAGCCTGAGATCGACTTCCCGGGTGGCGAGCCCCCGGCGGACCTCGAGATCAAGGACATCTGGGAGGGCGACGGTCCCGTGGCGGAGGCGGGTCAGACCGTCACCGTGCACTACGTGGGTGTCGCCTTCAGCACGGGTGAGGAGTTCGACGCCAGCTGGAACCGGGGCACTCCGTTCCGCTTCCCGCTGGGTGGCGGCCGTGTCATCAAGGGCTGGGACCAGGGTGTGCAGGGCATGAAGGTCGGTGGCCGTCGCCAGCTGACCATCCCCGCCCACCTCGCCTACGGCAACCAGAGCCCGACCCCGGCGATCAAGCCCGGTGAGACTCTGATCTTCGTGGTCGACCTCCTCGGAGTCTGATCGCGGGGGACCGGACCCGATCACCTGGGGCCCATGCCTGTCCGGGCATGGGCCCTCGGCTTTTGCCGTGGCACCGCGGAGCGGTACGGTCATCGGTCGGAAGCACCATAGGGAAGGTGAAGGGCGTCGATGGCCATTGCCAAGGCCGAGCGGCTGATGAACCTGGCGCTGTGCCTGCTGGGGACACGGCGGCCGCTCAGCAAGCGCGAGCTGCGCGAGTCCATCGAGGCGTATCTGGAAGCCGGCTCGGACGACTCCTTCAACCGCATGTTCGAGCGGGACAAGGACGACCTGCGTGAGCTGGGCCTGGTCATCGAGACCGTCGACAACCTCGACGGCGAGGTCGGCTACCTGGCCCGCCGCGACAGCAACAGCCTGCCGCCCATCACTCTCGACGCCGAGGAGGCCGCCGCACTCGGGCTGGCCGCCAAGGTGTGGCAGCAGGCGCGGCTGGCGGGCGCGGCCAGCGGCGCCCTGCAGAAGCTGCGGGCGGCCGGGCTGCCCGAGGACGTCGACCCGTACGAGGCCCATGGCGCCCTGGAGCCGCGCATCCCGGTGCACGAGGCCGCCTTCGAGCCGCTGATGCTGGCCTGCCGCGACCGCCGGCCGGTCGTGTTCGACTACCGCAAGGCCACCGCCGCCCACCCCGAGCCCCGGCATGTCGAGCCGTGGGCCCTGGAGTGCTGGCGCGGCCACTGGTACCTGGCGGGCTGGGACCGCGACCGGGGCGCCGAGCGTGTGTTCCGGCTGTCCCGGATCACCGGCAAGGTGCGCAGCCGCAGCGGCCGCTTCACCGCCGAGGTCCCCGACGTGGTCACCGTGCGTGAGACCGTGGCGAGCTGGGCGGGGGAGACCGCCGACCGCAGCGCGCTGATCCGGCTGCGTTCGGGCGCGGGGTACCCCCTTCGGGCGAAGGCCGGCGCGGTGCGGGAACTCGGTGACGGCTGGGACGAGTTGGAGATTCCGTACGGGCACGGGCTGGACGCCTGGCTGGTGGAGTTCGGGCCGGACGTGGTGGTCCTGGAGCCCGCGGAGCTGCGGGCCGACGTGGTGGACCGGCTGCGCGCCGTGGCCAAGGGCTGAGGGGGAGCGAGCAACACAGTGGCAGGCAAACCGGTCAGGCCCACGAACGCCATCGACCAGACCCGGCGGATGCTCTCCCTGGTGACGTATCTCAGGGAGCGCCCGGGCGCCCGGATCGAGGACGTCGCGCGTGCCTTCGGGATCACCGAGGACGAGCTGGTCTCGGACCTCGACGTGCTGCCCATGTGTGGCACCAGCTTCCGCGGCGGCGACCTGCTCGACATCGACACCGACGGCGAGCGCATCTGGTGGCACAACCCGGCCGCGCTGGGGGCGGACGCGGCCGAGCCGCTGCGGCTGGCCGCCGACGAGGCGACCGCGCTGCTGGTGGCCGCCCGGGCCGTGTCGACCCTGCCGGGGCTGCGCGAGAGCGACCGGCAGGCGCTGCTGCGGGCCACCGCCAAGGTGGAGGCCTCGGCCGGCGAGGCGGCCGGGGCCAGCTCCCGGCTGTCGGTGACCTTCGAGTCCGAGGGCGGTGTCTTCGCCGACGTCGACCGGGCGATCTCCGAGCGCCGCCGCCTGTGGATCCGCTACTACTCGCCGGCGCGCGACGAGGTCACCGAGCGTGAGATCGACCCCATCCGGCTGGTCAGTGTCGGCCACACCTATGTCGAGGCCTGGTGCTACCGCTCGGAGGGCCGCCGCACCTTCCGGCTCGACCGGGTCGCCGAGATCAGGGTCCTCGACGAGCCGTCCGCGCCGCCCGAGGTCGAGCTGCGGGACCTGTCGGAGGGGCTGGTCCAGCCCGCCGCCGAGGATCCGGAGGTCGTCGTCGAGGTCGGCCCCGGCGGCCGCTGGGTCGCCGAGTACTACCCGCACGACAGCGCGGACGAGCTCCCGGACGGTGGCCTGCGTATCACCCTGCGTACGCCCGATCCTGCCTCGCTCAGACGGCTGGCGCTGCGGCTCGGCCGCGACGGCCGGATCGTCTCGCCGCCCGAGCTGGCCGACAGCGCCCGCCGGGCGGCCCGCGAGGCGCTGGCGGCGTACGACGGGCTCGACGAGAGCGACGGGATCGCGGCGCGAGGGCCGCACGAGGTGCGCGACGGGCAGTACGACAGGCAGGAGCAGGGGCTTTGAGCGAGTCGGTGACGTCCGCGGTGCGGGGAATGTCGGTGGCGGCGGCGTTCGCCGGGATGAGGAGCGTGGCGCCGGTCGTGTTCAGGGCCGGCTGCCCGGACTGCCGGGGCCGCTTCGAGCTCGCCGCGAGCGCCCTGCGCCTGGCCATCGGCGCCACCAGCCGCACCACCTTCTACTCCTTCACCTGCCCCGACTGCGGTGTGTCCGTCCGCAAGCCGGCGGGTGAGCGCATCGTGGAGCTGCTGACCGGGGGCGGGGTCAGCACGCTGCGGCTGCACTCGACGTAGGAGCGTGTGCGCCGGGCGGTGAGGGACCAACTAGGCTCGGCGCCATGTTCTGGCCGATGTTCGCGGTAGCCGTGGGTTTCCTGGGTCTTGTCGTTCTCGGTGTGCTCGCCGTCCGGGTGTTCCTGGAGGCGCAGCGCCTCGGCCGGCAGGTCGCGGACTCGGCGCGCCGCATCAACAGGGCGGCCGGGGATCTGGAGAAGGCGGCTGTGAGCACGGCCCGGGCTGTGGACTCGATGTGAGTCCTGCTGTGGTGCTCCTGTGAGTCCGGAGTTGGATGCGTTTTGGGGGACTTCGCCCTGTCACCCCGGCCGTGGGGGCAGGTACGCTGCTGGTCGCGGTGCGGAGAACGAGGCCCACATCGCGAACCGGGAGTACGCACGGGGATTGCCTCCCGTTCACCCCTGAGCGTTACGATCGCTGACACACGATCGTTCGGACATCTGTCCGACCGGTCGGACAGCGTCCCACCCAGCCGCCTCGGTGAGAAGGTAAAGATTATGTTCGGAAGGCTCGGAGCTCCCGAGATCATTCTCATCCTCGTCGTCATCATCCTGCTGTTCGGCGCGAAGAAGCTTCCGGACATGGCGCGCTCGCTCGGCAAGTCCGCGCGGATCCTCAAGAGCGAGGCCAAGGCCATGAAGGAAGAGGGCGGCAGCAGCTCCGCCCAGACGCCCACCACCGACGAGCAGCCCTCGGCTCAGCGCACCATCCAGGCCGCCCCCGGCGACGTGACCAGCTCCCGCCCGGTCGCCGAGCCGACGGACACGACCAAGCGCTGACGCAGGGCCGGTGACCTCCGGCCCGCCGCACGAGATGGGAACGTGGGTTGCTGAAGTCCGCCCGCAGTCAGGAGAAGGACCCAGAGGGGCGGATGCCCCTCGCGGAACACCTTCGTGAGCTCCGCAACCGGCTCGCGAAGGCGATGCTCGCCATCGTCATCGTGACGGTCGTCGCCGCCTTCTTCTACAACGACATCATCAACTTCCTCACCAAGCCGATCCTCGACTCGGTCGGCTGCGGGAAGACCACCTTCGAGGAACTGGCGAAGTCGACGTCCAACGAGAAGTGCGCGCGGATCACCATCAACGGTCTCCTCGCCCCCTTCACGCTGGCCCTTCAGGTCTCCCTGATGGCCGGCGTCGTGTTCGCCGCTCCCGTCTGGCTCTACCAGCTGTGGGCGTTCGTCGCGCCGGGTCTGCACCGGAGCGAGAAGAAGTACGCGCTCTCCTTCGTGGGGACCGGCTTTCCGCTGTTCCTCGGCGGCGCCTACTTCGCGTACCGGGTGCTGCCCACCACCGCCGCCGTGCTCATCGACTTCACGCCCAGCGGCGTCGACAACCTGCTGCCGCTCGACGACCTGCTCCAGTTGGTCACGCGCATGGTGGTCGTCTTCGGGCTCTCCTTCGAGCTGCCCCTGCTGCTGGTGATGCTCAACCTGACCGGCGTCATCACCGGCCGGCGCATGCTCGGCTGGTGGCGCGGCATGATCATGGGCATCACGGTGTTCGCGGCCGTGGCCACGCCCAGCACCGACCCCATCTCCATGTTGGCGCTGGCCGGACCGATCTGGGTGCTGTACTTCGGCGCGGTCGCCTTCTCGCTGCTCAACGACAAGCGCAAGCGCCGCCGTGAGGCCGAGGGTCCTGCCGACGACGAGGCCTCCGACCTGGATCTCACGCCCGAGGACATCGGCGAGGCCGAGTCCGTGTCGGTCGGCCGTGCGCTGCCGGAGCAGACGAGCACGGACCGGGTGAACGGGTACGACGACGTGACCTGACGGGCAGGCGGCAGCTCGCGGGTCACTCCGGTGACCGGCGACCCATCCGCTTCGTCCACTCCACCGCGGAAGCGGCCGGGGCGCCCACATGGCGCGGCCGGCCGCTTCCGCGTTGCGGGGACCGACCGTGCGGTCGCGGGGACCGACCGTGCCCCCCCACACCCCGGGGCACGTCGCTCCCAGGGCCGTGAGCTGCGTGGATCCCGGGTTTCACCGGCACCGATCCGGATAATGATCGTCCTGTTGTCAGTGCGGCCCGGTACGCTCGAAAGCACGATGACAGAGGACCTCTCACCGGCCGAGCGGTACGCCGCAGCACGCAGGCGCGCTGCCGAGCAGGCCACCGCGCTCGCCTCCTTCCGCGAGATGTACGACTTCGGCCTCGACTCCTTCCAGATCGAGGCCTGCCAGGCGCTCGAGGCGGGGAAGGGCGTGCTGGTCGCGGCGCCCACCGGATCGGGCAAGACGATCGTGGGCGAGTTCGCCGTCCACCTCGCCCTGCAACAGGGCAAGAAGTGCTTCTACACGACACCCATCAAGGCGCTGTCGAACCAGAAGTACGCCGACCTGTGCCGCCGTTACGGCACGGGCATGGTCGGTCTTCTGACCGGCGACAACAGCATCAACCCCGACGCCGCGGTGATCGTGATGACCACCGAGGTGCTGCGGAACATGCTGTACGCCGGCTCGCAGACCCTCCTCGGCCTGGGCTATGTGGTCATGGACGAGGTGCACTACCTCTCCGACCGCTTCCGCGGCGCGGTGTGGGAAGAGGTGATCATCCACCTCCCCGAGTCGGTCACCCTCGTCTCGCTGTCGGCGACCGTGTCCAACGCCGAGGAGTTCGGCGACTGGCTCGACACCGTCCGCGGCGACACCGAGGTGATCGTCTCCGAGCACCGGCCCGTGCCGCTGTTCCAGCACGTGCTCGCCGGGCGCAGGATGTACGACCTGTTCGAGGAGGGCGAGGGCCACAAGAAGGCCGTCAACCCCGACCTCACGCGCCTGGCCCGCACGGAGGCGAGCAGGCCGTCGTACCAGGACCGCAGACGCGGCCGCGCCATGCGCGAGGCCGACCGCGAGCGCGAGCGCCGGCAGCGCTCGCGCATCTGGACGCCGAGCCGGCCCGAAGTCATAGAACGCCTCGACGCCGAGGGACTGCTGCCCGCCATCACGTTCATCTTCAGCCGCGCGGCCTGCGAGGCCGCCGTACAGCAGTGCCTGCACGCGGGGCTGCGGCTGAACGACGACGAGGCACGGGCGAAGGTGCGCGACATCGTCGAGGAGCGCACCGCCTCCATCCCGTCCGAGGACCTGCATGTCCTGGGCTACTACGAGTGGCTGGAGGGCCTGGAGCGCGGCATCGCCGCCCACCACGCGGGCATGCTGCCGACGTTCAAGGAGGTCGTCGAGGAGCTGTTCGTACGCGGCCTGGTGAAGGCCGTGTTCGCCACCGAGACCCTCGCCCTCGGCATCAACATGCCCGCCCGCTCCGTGGTGTTGGAGAAGCTCGTCAAGTGGAACGGCGAGCAGCACGCCGACATCACCCCCGGCGAGTACACCCAGTTGACCGGTCGCGCCGGCCGGCGCGGCATCGACGTGGAGGGCCACGCGGTCGTGCTGTGGCAGCGCGCCATGAACCCCGACCATCTGGCGGGCCTCGCCGGCACGCGCACGTACCCGTTGCGCTCCAGCTTCAAGCCGTCGTACAACATGGCGGTCAACCTGGTCGAGCAGTTCGGCAGGCACCGCTCACGCGAACTCCTCGAGACGTCCTTCGCGCAGTTCCAGGCCGACAAGTCGGTCGTCGGGATCTCCCGCCAGGTGCAGCGCAACGAGGAGGGCCTGGAGGGCTACAAGGCCTCCATGACCTGTCACCTCGGTGACTTCGAGGAGTACGCGCGGCTGCGCCGCGAACTCAAGGACCGGGAGACCGAGCTGGCCCGGCAGGGCGCGGCCCAGCGGCGCGCCGAGGCCGCCGTAGCGCTGGAGAAGCTCAAGCCGGGAGACGTCATCCATGTGCCGACCGGCAAGTACGCCGGTCTGGCGCTGGTGCTGGACCCAGGGCTGTCCGCCGGCCGGTCCAACGGTCATCGGGGCTTCGAGCACCACGACGGGCCGCGGCCGCTGGTGCTGACCGCCGAGCGGCAGGTCAAGCGGCTCGCCTCGATGGACTTCCCGGTGCCCGTCGCGGCGTTGGAGCGGATGCGGATCCCGAAGTCCTTCAACCCGCGTTCGCCGCAGTCCCGTCGCGACCTCGCGTCCGCGCTGCGCACCAAGGCCGGGCACATCCCGCCGGAGCGGGCCCGCAAGCAGCGCTCCCAGGCCGCCGACGACCGGGAGATCGCCCGGCTGCGCACCGCGCTCCGAGCCCACCCCTGCCACGGCTGCAACGACCGTGAGGACCACGCCCGCTGGGCCGAGCGCTACCACCGGCTGCTGCGTGACACCTCGCAGCTGGAGCGCCGCATCGAAGGCCGGACGAACACGATCGCCCGCACCTTCGACCGCATCGTCGCGCTCCTCACCGAGCTCGACTACCTGCGCGGCAACGAGGTGACCGAACACGGCAAGCGCCTCGCCCGGCTCTACGGCGAACTCGACCTGCTGGCCAGCGAATGCCTGCGCGCCGGCGTCTGGGAGGGACTCGCCCCGGCCGAACTCGCCGCGTGCGTCTCGGCGCTGGTGTACGAGGCACGGGTCGGCGACGACGCGATGGCGCCGAAGCTGCCCTCCGGCAAGGCCAAGGCCGCGCTCGGCGAAATGGTCCGCATCTGGGGCCGGCTGGACGCGCTGGAGGAGGACTTCCGGATCAACCAGACCGAGGGCGTCGGCCAGCGCGAGCCGGACCTCGGCTTCGCCTGGGCCGCGTAC
Source organism: Streptomyces sp. NPDC001315 (assembly GCF_042896175.1). NCBI lineage: Bacteria > Bacillati > Actinomycetota > Actinomycetes > Kitasatosporales > Streptomycetaceae > Streptomyces > Streptomyces sp. NPDC001315. The sequence continues at coordinate 264,377 of NZ_JBIAWZ010000007.1, forward strand.
ATGTGGGCGTCCGGCAAGGGCCTCGACGAGGTGCTGCGCGAGGCGGAGATGCCGGCGGGAGATTTCGTGCGGTGGTGCAAGCAGGTGATCGATGTGCTCGGTCAGATCTCCGCGGCTTCTCCTGCGGCGGGCTCGACGGTGGCGAAGAGTGCGCGGAAGGCTGTTGATCTGTTGCTGCGGGGGGTTGTTGCCTACTCGTCGGTGGGGTGATTGTCCGGGTGGCGGGTGCGGGTTGTGTGGGGCTGGTCGCGCCCACGCGGCGGAGCCGCATATGTCACAGCCCCGCGCCCCTTGGGTGAGCGGTCCTGACCGGCGCTCACATATGAACGCCAGCTGCCGTAGGACGTGATGTCCTCGGCGCCCCGCAACGCGCTGGGTTCGCAGAGGAACCCTGGGACGTGGCTGCCGTCCGCCAGTTCCACGCTGCCCAGGGCCATCGGGTGGGGGAGGGCGGCCAGCAGGCGGCCCAGGCCGTCCGCCGGCAGGCGCCACACCTCCGTCTCGATCTCGGCCCCGCCCTCGCCGACGTGGACCAGGCCCGGCTTGGGCGGGTCGGTCCGCAGGGCGTGCAGGCGGTAGCCGGGCGCGGTGGTGGTCGTGCGGTCGAGGCGGGCGCCGAGGGCGAGGAGCTGGGGGTTGAGGGGCTGGCCCGTCAGGTGCGCGCCCACCACGGCGAGCCGGGTCTCCGGTTGCAGCAGAGCGGCGATCCTTGCCAGCCGCTCGTCCGTGAACGCCCGGCCCACCAGCATCACGCCGAAGGGCAGGCCGTTCGCCTCGCCCGCCGGGACGGCGACCGCGGCCAGGTCGAAGAGGTTGGTGGAGTTGGTGAAGCGGCCCAGGCGGGCGTTGGCGCCCAGCGGGTCGGCGGCGACCTCGGCGAGGGTGGGGTGGCCCGGTGCGGTGGGCAGCAGCAGGGCGTCCGAGTCGGCGAGCTCCGCGAGCGCGCGGGTGCGCAGGGCGGCAAGGCGGTCCTGGTCGGCGTAGAGCTGATGGGCCGGGATGTCCCGGGCGCGGGTGATGATGCCGGCCACGGTGGGGTCGAGGCCCTCGCCACCCGCTGCGATCAACTTGTCGACAAAGCTCCCTACCGCCGTGTACCGCTCGGCGACGAACGCGCTCCCGTAGAGCATGGCGGCGGCCTCGGTGAACGGGGAGAGGTCGACGGTCCGTACGTCGGCGCCCGCCGCCGCGACCTGCGCGACGGCCGCCTCGTAGGCCTCGGTCCAGCCCGCGTCGAGCTCCCCCAGCTGCTCCGGCGCCGGGACCGCGACGCGCCACGGGCCAGGAGCACGTGAGGGAAGCGCCGGGAGGACGCGGTCGGGCGGTGACGCCATGTGCGCCAGCGCCTCCTCGGCCTCCGGGAGCGTACGGGCGAACACCGTCACGCAGTCGATCGAGGCGCAGGCCGGGACCACGCCGGTCGTCGGGACCAGGCCGCGGGTGGGCTTGAGGCCGACGATGCCGTTGAAGGCGGCCGGGACCCGGCCCGAGCCCGCGGTGTCCGTGCCGAGCGCGAGGTCGACGATCCCGAGGGCCACCGCGACGGCCGAGCCGGAGCTGGAGCCGCCGCTGACCCGCTCCGGATCGTGCGCGTTCCGGACCGCGCCGTAGGGGGAGCGGGTGCCCACCAGGCCCGTCGCGAACTGGTCCAGGTTCGTGGTGCCGAGCACGAGCGCGCCGGCCGCGCGGAGCCGGGCGACGACCGGGGCGTCGGCCTCCGGCGCGTAGGCGTACGCGGGGCAGCCGGCGGTCGTGGGCAGGCCGGCCACGTCGATGTTGCCCTTCGCGGCCAGCAGGCGTCCGGCGAGCGGGAGCCGTTCACCGGCGGCCACGCGCTTGTCGATCGCCCGGGCCTCGGTCTCGACCTCCGCGCGCGGCCGCAGGTCGATCCAGATCTCGGGGCGGCCGACGGCCGCGATGCGGGCATAGGCGGCACGGACTCGGGACAGGGTGGGGGACATACGTGCTCCTCGGATCTCAGCTCGTGGCCGGGGCCAGGACGACCAGTGCCGTCCCCGCCTCCACCTGGTCGCCGGGTCTGGCCAGGACCTCGGCGACCACTCCGGCGGCCGGGGCGTGCACCCTGGACTCCATCTTCATCGCCTCCAGGGCGAGCAGCGGCTGTCCGGCCGCCACCTCGTCGCCCGGTTCGACGTTCACCTGCCAGACGGACGCGGCGAACTCGGCCTCGATCAGCCGCCCGCCCGCCGGGACCGTCACCTCGGCCGCAGGCGCCACGGGCGCGGCCGCCGCCTCCGCCCGGGTGAACTCGCCCGCCGCCTCCCACGCGTCCCGCTCCGCCGCGAACGCCGTCTGCTGCCGTGACCTGAACTCCCCGATGGATTCGGCGTGTTCGGCCAGGAACGTCCGGTACCCGGCGAGCGAGAAGGTCCCCTCCTCGATGCGGGGCACGAAGCGGCCGGAGGTGATGTCGGCGCGCAGGTCGAGGAGTTCGTCCGCGTCGACCGGATACCACTTGATCCGGTCGAAGAAGCGGAGCAGCCAGGGCGAGCCCGGCTCGAACGCGCCGCGCTGCTGCCAGGCCGACCACACCTGGGTCGTACGGCCCACGAACTGGTAGCCGCCGGGGCCTTCCATGCCATAGACGCACAGGTAGGCGCCGCCGATGCCGACCGAGTTCTCGGCCGTCCAGGTGCGCGCCGGGTTGTACTTCGTCGTCACCAGGCGATGGCGGGGGTCGAGGGGAGTCGCCACCGGGGCGCCCAGATAGACGTCGCCCAGGCCCAGGACCAGGTACTCCGCGTCGAAGACCGTGCGGTACACGTCCGCCACCGACTCCAGACCGTTGACCCGGCGGATGAACTCGATGTTCCACGGGCACCAGGGGGCGTCGTCGCGCACGCCCGCCATGTAGCGGGCGATCGCCTCCCGGGTCGCCGGGTCGTCCCAGGAGAGGGGGAGGTGCACGGTGCGGGACGGGACGACCAGTTCGTCGGTGGGTGGGAGCGCGGCGGCCATCTCCCGTACCACGGCCAGGAGTTCGGGCTGGGGGAGGCGGTGCGGGTCCGCGTGGATCTGGAGGGAGCGGATGCCGGGGGTGAGATCGGTGACCCCGTCGAGCCCGGCCTCGGCCACCGCCTCCATGAGGGCGTGGACGCGCATGCGCAGCGCCAGGTCCAGCTGCATGGGGCCGAACTCGACCAGCAGGTTGTCGTCGCCGCTGCGCCGGTAGGTCACGTCGCCGTCCCGGGCCAGCACCCCGCCGTCCACGATCTCCGGCCGCGGTGCGCCGGCGACGTCCACGGGCTTGAAGCGCACCGTGTCGCCCGGCCGCAGCTGGCCCAGCTTCCACCGCTCGGCGCTCAGTACCGTCGCCGGGCACACGAACCCGCCCAGCGAGGGGCCGTCGGGGCCGAGCAGCACCGGCATGTCGCCGGTGTAGTCGACGGCGCCGACGGAGTACGGGGTGTCGTGGATGTTGGACGGGTGCAGGCCCGCCTCGCCGCCGTCGGTGCGGGCCCAGCGCGGCTTGGGGCCGACCAGGCGTACGCCGGTGCGCGCCGAGTTGAAGTGGACCTTCCAGTCGGCGGCGTAGAAGTCGCGGATGTCGTCCTCGGTGAAGAACTCCGGTGCCGCATGGGGGCCCTCGGCGACGCCGATGTGCCACAGCGAGCCGTAGGCCGGCCGGTCGGTCCCCGGCACCGGTGTGCCCTCGGTGACGGTCCCGCCGTGCAGGACGTCGCCCGTGCGCAGCGCCCGGCCGCCGTGTCCGCCGAAGCGGCCCAGGGTGAAGGTGCTCGCGCTGCCGAGGAAGGCGGGCACGTCCAGGCCGCCGCCCGCGAACAGGACGTAGGTGCGCAGGCCGTGCTCGGTGGGCGCCCCGATCGCGAGGACGGCATTCGCCGGCACCGTCACCGGCTCCCACTGCGCCACAGGCGTGCCGTCGACCGTCACCGGTGCCGGGGCGCCGGTCACGCACACCGTCGTGGGGTGGGTGAAACGCAGCGACGGCCCCTGGAGGGTGCACTCCAGACCCGGCGCGCCCTCGTGGTTGCCGAGCGCCCGGTTGCCGAGCCGGAAGGACAGGTCGTCCATCGGGCCGCAGGGCGGGACGCCGACCTGCCAGTAGCCGGTGCGGCCCGGCCAGTCCTGCACGGTGGTGAGCGTGCCGCCGGAGACGACCTCGACGCGGGGCGTCGGATCGGTGACGCGCGCGAGGGTCGCCGTCGAGTGGGCCGCGATCAGGAAGTCCCGGTCCGTCAGCGCGGCCCGCACCAGCCCCAGGTTCGTCTCGATGCCGTCGACGCGGGTGCGGGCCAGCGCCTCGTCGAGCCGCCGTAGTGCGTGGTCGCGGTCGGGGCCGTAGGCGATGACCTTCGCGAGCATGGGGTCGTACGACGTCGTCACCTCGGTGCCGGTCTCCACCCAGCCGTCGACGCGCACCCCGCTCGGGAACTCCACCCGGGTCAACAGGCCCGCGCTGGGCCGGTGTTCGCGTGACGGGTCCTCGGCGTACAGACGGGCCTCGACGGCGTGGCCGCGCGGGGTGCCCGGGTCGCGCACGACGTCCCGTTCGCCGCGGGCCAGACGCAGCATCCAGGCGACCAGGTCGACGCCGTAGACCTCCTCGGTGACCGGGTGCTCCACCTGGAGACGGGTGTTGACCTCCAGGAAGTACGCCTCCTCGCGGGCGGCGTCGTACACGAACTCGACCGTACCGGCGGAGCGGTAGCCGACGGAGGCGCACAGGTCGCGGGCGGACGCGGCGAGTCGTTCACGGACCTGCGGGGGGATCCCCGGCGCGGGCGCCTCCTCCAGGACCTTCTGGTTGCGGCGCTGGAGGGAGCAGTCGCGGTCGCCGAAGGTGACCACCCGGCCCTCGCCGTCGCCGAAGACCTGTACCTCGACATGGCGGGCGTGCTCGACGAGCCGCTCCAGAAAGACCCCGGCGGAGGAGAAGGACGCGGCGGCCACGCGCTGGACCCGGTCCCAGGCCTCGGTCAGTTCGTCGACCGAGTGACATGCCGACATGCCGATACCGCCGCCACCGCCGGTGGCCTTGAGCATCACGGGGTAGCCGATGCGCGCGGCCGCCTGCACCGCCTCCGTCGGCGAGGCCAGCAGCCCCGTCCCGGGCGCCAGCCGCACCCCGGCCGCCTCGGCCGCCGCCCGCGCGGTGTGCTTGGCGCCGAACAGCTCCAGCTGTTCGGGCGTCGGGCCCACGAACACGATCCCCGCGTCCTCGCAGCGGCGCGCGAAGGCCGCGTCCTCCGACAGGAAGCCGTAGCCGGGGTGGATCGCCCCCGCACCGGTGTCCTTGGCCGCCTTCAGCACCAGGTCGGCGTCGAGGTACGACTCCTTCGCGGGCGCCGGGCCGAGCCGCACCGCCTCGTCGGCGAGCCGGACGTGCGGGGCGGAGCGGTCGGCGTCGGAGTACACGGCGACCGTGCGCAGGCCGAGCTCGCGGGCCGTGCGGATGATGCGTACGGCTATCTCGCCACGGTTGGCGACCAGCAGCGTGGAGAAGGTCATGCGCCCGCCCCGGTGATCGTCATCTGCACGGCCGTCGGCTCGAAGCCGTTGCACGGGTTGTTGATCTGGGGGCAGTTGGAGACGAGGACCAGGACGTCGCGCTCGGCGCGCAGGGTGAGCGCCAGGCCCGGGGCGGAGATGCCGTCGACGATGCCGAGGGTGCCGTCCTGCTCGACGGGCACGTTCATGTACCAGTTGATGTTGGAGACGAGGTCGCGCTTGCCGAGGCCGTACCGGGCGCCTTCGGCGAGGAAGTTGTCCACGCAGGCGTGCTGCGACCAGGTGTGGTGGCCGTAGCGGAGGGTGTTGGACTCCTTGGAGCAGGCACCGCCGACCGTGTCGTGCCGGCCGACGTCGTCGGCGACCACGGTCATCAGCGGGGTGTGCTCGTTGGACAGCAGCACGCTGCCCGTGGTGAGGAAGATGTTGCCCTGCGCGTGGATGGTGTCGGGCGCGCTGTAGCGGACGGACGTGTCGTGGGCGTCGTAGACCAGGAAGTCGACGGCCTGGTTTCCGTGCAGGTCGGTGATGGTCAGCGTCTCGCCGGTGCGGACGACGGACGACCAGGCGGCGCGGGCCGCGACCACGGTCTTCGTGCTCATGCGAGCCCCCTCGCGGCGAGGAATTCGGCGGTGTTCAGGAAGGCGCGGCGACCCTCGGGCGTGGCGTCCCACAGGGGGTCGCCGGGCCTGGTCGCCTCGGCGCGCCAGGCGAGCACCTCCAGCGGGGTGCTGACGTAGTCCGGGCGGGGGTCGGCCGGGTGGGGCGCATTGGTGATCAGTACGGTCACGTCCTGTTCGGCGCGCAGTGTGACGCTGCCGCCCGGTCCCGCCGAGCCGGTGAAGTCGAGCGTGCCGTCGTCGCGGACCTTCACGCCCTGGAAGAACGACAGCGACGGTGGCAGGTCGCGCGGCTCGAGGCCGTTCTTGGCGGCGGCCAGTTTGAACAGCTCACGGCCTGCCGGGGAGGCGGACTGCGGGGTTCCGTCGCCGTACCGTTCGGTGTTCCGTACGAGCGTGGAGGTGCCGCACAGCGCGTCGTGCCGGCCGGAGGTGTCGGAGACGACCGAGGCGAGGACCCGGCCCTGGTCGGACAGGAGGAGCTGTCCCTCACCCAGGTACGCGTTCCACTGGACCTTGACCGTGTCGGCCACGTTGAGGCGCTCCCACGGCCGGTCGGCCACGAAGAGCAGCAGGTGTGCGCAGGCGTCGCCGCGCAGGTCGGTCAGGCGCAGCTCGGTGCCGCGCGCGAGGACCCGGTGCGTGTAGTTGCCGCCGGCCACCGTCTCGGCCCACACCAGGTGACCCGCCTCGCAGGGCGGCGTGGGCCAGTTCCCCGCCGGCACGACGGGCATGGCGTCGGTGCGCCTGCCCTCCTGGGCGCGCGCATGGGCGCGGGCTCCGTATGTGGTCGCTGTCGCCATCGCGGGACCTCCGGCTCGGGTTCGCTCGTGCGGCTTCACTTCGGTGTTCACTCGTGTCGGTGTTCACTCGTGCGGCTGCTTATTTCTGTCGCCCGACAGAAATTAGGTGCGGGTCGCGTCACCGGCATTGCCCCCGCGTTGCCGAGCGGTTACCGACCCCTCACGGAGATCGGCGGACGGGGCCGTGTGCGAGGATCGAACGCATGGGGACGGGCAGCGGGCGCAGGGTCGGCAGGCCGCGGGCCGCGCAGCGGCCGGACAGCGGTCTGGAGCCGCGCGCCGAACTGCTCTCCGCCGCCGCGGAGTTGTTCACCACGCGCGGCTACGCGGCCACGACGACACGGGCCGTCGCGGAGCGGGCGGGCATGCGGCAGGCGTCCATGTACCACTACGTCTCCGGCAAGGAGGAACTCCTCGCCGCGCTGCTGGAGTCCACGGTCACGCCGTCGCTGGCGTACGCCCGTGAACTGCTCGCCGACGACGCGACGCCGGCCGAGGGCCGGCTGTGGCGGCTGTGCCGGGCCGACGTCGAGCTGTTGTGCGGCGGCCCGCACAATCTCGGTGGCCTCTACCTCCTGCCCGAGGTGCGCACCGAGCGCTTCGCCGGCTTCCACGCCGTGCGCGCCGAACTCAAGGACACCTACCGGCAGTTGCTCGCCGCGACCGCCGCGGGCAGCGCGCTCGCCAAGAGCGGGCTCGATCTCCGTACGGACCTGGTGTTCGGGCTGATCGAGGGCGTCATCCTCGTCCACCGCTCCGACCCGGAGCGGCCGGTGTCGGCGTTCGCCGAGGCCACCGCTGACGCGGCGCTGCGTATCGCCGGGGTCTGAGCCCCGGATTCGCCTTGACTCATTACGGTGAGTGGTTTTCGCCTGCCCGTACGGCGTGACGCACCGTGTTCGATTCGGGGCTCAGCGTGCAAATGGGGCTGAGGGTACTCCTCTCGCGGGGGCGGTTTCAGGGGCTTGCTGAATATGACACGACGATGATCCGGTCGGACTAAGCTCGCCCGCAGCGCACCGAGTTGGGTGGTAATCGTGCGCTTGTTCCCAAATGTTTAGCAGATTCCGATTCGTTTCGAGGGCCTACATGGTGAGTGTTCAGTCCCCTCCAGATCGCCGCGACCTTCCGTTCGTACGTGTGCTGTTGCTGCCCGCCATACTGATGGCCGCGGCGACCGGGGCCGCTGTCGCCCTGGTGGCGAACTCGGCCCGGATCGCCGTCGGCCTGTGCGGCGGCGTCGCCACGCTCCTGGTGATCGCGGCCGGGGCCGAGGCGGTCCGCCGCGGCCGTCGGCTCCAGGAGGCACGCGCCGAGCACGCCCGTCACCGTGCGTATCTGGAAGGGTGTGTCGCCGCCCACGACGAGGTGAACCTCCGCGTCGCGAAGGAGGTCCTGCCCACCGCGCTGAAGGTGATGCGCGGCGGAAACAGCCCCCACGAGGTGATGCGGCACCTCATCAACTCGGATCCCGCCTACAGCGATCTCTCCGACGCGCACCGCACCGTGGTCAAGACGGTGCTCGACATCGTCGACCACCAGGAAATGATGCGCGACTCCGCGCAGCGCTCCTTCGTCAGCGTCGCCCGGCGCGTCCAGGCGATCGTCCACCAGCAGGCCAGTGAACTCCGGGAGATGGAGGAGGACCACGGCCGCAACCCCGAGGTCTTCGACGACCTGCTGCGCATCGACCACGGCACCTCGCTGATCGGCCGGCTCGCCGACTCCATCGCCGTCATCGGTGGCGGCCGCCCCGGCCGTCAGTGGCCCCAGCCCGTCCCGCTGTACAGCGTGCTGCGCGGCGCCATGTCCCGGATTCTGGAGTACCGCCGCATCAAGCTGGACTCCATCGCCAAGGTCAACATCCGTGGCATCTCCGTCGAGCCGCTCATCCACGCGCTCGCCGAACTCATGGACAACGCCACGCGTTACTCGCCGCCGCAGACCAACGTGCACGTCAACGCGGTCGAGGTGCAGACCGGCATCGCCATCGAGATCGAGGACGCCGGCGTCAGCCTCAGCGAGGAGGCCCGCGCCAAGGCCGAGGGCCTGCTGGAGGCCGCCAAGGCCGGCGTCGACGTCCAGGATCTCAGCGACACCCCACGCCTGGGCCTCGCCGTCGTCGGCCGTCTGTGCACGTCGTTCAACCTCCAGGTCTCGCTGCGGGCCTCCGCGTACGGCGGCGTCCGCGCCGTCCTCATCGTGCCGAGCGAGATGATGACCTCCGACCCGGCGCCCGGCTTCGCGCACGGCATCGGCGCCACCGCCGTGCCCAAGATCGAGCTCGGTGCGCTCGAGGGCCCCAAGCGGCCGCCCAAGAAGCGCCGCCCCACCAGCCCGCGTATCCCGGCCTCGGTCTCCTCGGTCTCCATGGAGGACGACGTGCCCGAGGTCACCGAGTGGACCGACAAGGGCCTGCCGCAGCGCCGCAGCCGGATGAAGACCCCGCTCGCCCAGCGGTTCGCCGAGGCCGCCGCATCCGAACGCGCGGCACGCGAGGGCAAGCCCGACATCTGGACGCAGGCCCAGGCCGAACCCAAGCCCAAGAAGGACGAGCGTGAGCCCGGTCTGTGGGTCGAGGCCTTCTGGGAGGGGCTCAAGAAGGACAACCCGGGCCCGGACCCGACCGACTTCACCCGCAACCCCACCGCGTACATGCATCTGATCAACAAGCCGGTCGGCCCCGAGGCCGACGACGAGGGGGATCTCAAGTGATCCAGCAGCGAGCGAACTTCGACTGGATGCTCAAGGAGCTCTACAAAAGCGTTCCAGGCATCGAGATGATCGTGGTGCTCTCGGCCGACGGACTGCGCATCGCCCGCTACGCCGGCGACCCGGACGCAGCCGACCGGGTCGCCGCGGCCTGTGCGGGTCTGCAGAGTCTGGCGAGCGCCGTCGCCCAGGAGATCCCGACCAGCGACGGCGAGATGAAGGTGGTCATCATCGAGCTGAACGGCGGCTACTTCTACCTGATGGCCGCCGGCGACAACGCCTATCTCGCGGTCCTCGCCGATGTGGTCTGCGAACCCGGGAACATGAGCGCCCACATGCGTGACCTCGTCGTCCGCATCGGATCCCATCTGACCAGTCCGCCCCGGCGCAACGGGCAGACCGTATGACTCCTCCGCAACGCCAGCGGCGACACCCCACGGAACCACCGCCCGTTCAGCCGGAGAAAGAGGGCGAGCGGAAGAACCCCGAACGGCTGTACGTCATCACCGGCCCGGACGGCGAGCGCGTGCCCCTCGACCTGGTGTCGTTAATCGTGGCGCGCGCCGAACCGCCCTCGTCCGCCACGCCGGAGCAGTCGGCGGTACTCCGGTTGTGCGCCAACCCGCTGTCCGTGGCCGAGCTGTCGGCCTACCTCAGCCTGCCGTTCAGCGTGGTGACCGTGCTGATCACCGAGATGCTGGCGGTCGAACTGGTACAGGTGCGCGCCCCGATCGTCCGCCAGCAGCTCCCTGACCGTTCCCTCCTCGAAGCGGTGATGCATGGACTTCAAAGGCTCTGACACGGTCCCCGGCCCACGGGCCGAGGACCATCTGCCGCACACGGCCGAGGCCGCGGCCAAGATCGTCATCGTGGGCGGCTTCGGCGTCGGCAAGACCACCATGGTCGGCGCGGTCAGCGAGATCAGGCCGCTGACCACCGAGGAGACCATGACCCAGGCCGGTATCGGAGTCGACGACAACTACGGCTCCGACACCAAGACGGCCACCACCGTGGCCATGGACTTCGGCCGCATCAAGATCACCGACCAGGTGGTGCTGTACCTCTTCGGCACCCCGGGCCAGGAACGCTTCTGGTTCCTGTGGAACGGGCTGTTCGAGGGCGCGCTCGGCGCCGTCGTACTCATCGACACCCGGCGGCTCGAGGTCAGCTTCGACGTCATGGGGCAGCTGGAGGAGCGCGGTGTGCCGTTCGTGGTCGCCGTCAACTCCTTTCCCGACGCACCCCGTTACCCCGTCGAGGACCTTCGCGCGGCACTCGACCTGGCGCCGGCGATCCCGATCATCGAGTGCGACGTCCGCCGCCGCGCCTCCAGCCGCGACGTCCTGCTGACCCTGATGCGCTTCCTGCACTCCATGGCCCTCTCCGGCAGCCTCATCTGATCACCGCACGCCTCCCCACTTCTGGACCGACCTCAGTTTTCTCGGAGCGACCACCGTGACGCCTGAACACCACTCCACGACCGGTACGGACGACCTCACGAGCGGCCCGCCCCCCGGCTGTCCCGCGCACGGCCGCGGCCCCGGCGGACTGCACCGGATCTACGGCCCCGAAGCAGCGGACCTGGGCGACCTGTACGAGCAACTACGGGACGAGTACGGCCCCGTGGCACCGGCCCTGCTCCATGAGGACGTACCGATCTGGGTGGTCCTCGGCCACGCCGAGAACATGCACATGGTGCGCACGCCCTCGCAGTACACCCGGGACAGCCGCATCTGGAACCCGCTGCTGGAGGGCGCGGTCAAACCCGACCACCCCCTCATGCCGCACATCGCATGGCAGCCCATCTGCTCCCATGCCGAGGGCGACGAGCATCTGCGGCTGCGGGGGGCGGTCCTCGGCGCCATGTCGACGATCGACCCCCGCGGCGTCCGCCGGCACATCTACCGTTACACCCAGCGACTCGTCAACGACTTCTGCCAGAAGGGGCATGCCGACCTGGTCAGCCAGTTCGCCGAGCACCTTCCGATGGCCGTGCTGTGCGAGATCCTCGGCATGCCCGACGAGTACAACGACCGGATGGTGCAGGCCGCCCGCGACGCGCTCAAGGGCACCGAGACGGCGATCGCCAGCCACAGCTACGTCGTGGACGCGCTGAGCCGGCTCACCACCCGCCGCCGGGCCCAGCCCGAGGAGGACTTCACCAGCCACCTGATCATGCACCCGGCGCGGCTCACCGACGACGAGGTCAGGGAGCATCTGCGGCTGGTGCTCTTCGCCGCCTACGAGGCCACGACGAACCTTCTCGGCAACGTGCTGCGCAGGGTACTCACCGATCCCGGCTTCGTGGCCCGGCTCAACGGCGGCCAGATGACGGTGCCCGAGGCGGTCGAGCAGTCCCTGTGGGACGAGCCTCCGTTCAGCGGCATCCTGGGCTACTTCGCCAAGCAGGACACGGAGCTGGGCGGCCAGCGCATCCGCAGGGGCGACGGGCTGATCTTCGCCCCCGCCCCGGGCAACATCGACCCGCGGGTACGCCCCGACCTGTCCGCCAGCATGCAGGGCAACCGCTCGCACCTCGCCTTCGGCGGCGGCCCGCACGAGTGCCCCGGACAGGATGTCGGCCGCGCCATCGCCGACGTCGGCGTCGACGCGCTGCTGAGGCGGCTGCCGGACGTCCAACTCGACTGCGACGAGGACGAGTTGCGCTGGACGACGTCGATCGCCTCGCGGCATCTGGTGGATCTGCCCGTGGTGTTCGAGCCGAAGCCGGAACAGGACGTGACGGTGGCGCCGAGCCACGGCAACCCGATCCCGTCGCAGCGTTCCACCTGGCAGATCGGCACGTTCGAGCCGCAGCCCGCGCAGGTCGCCGCCCCGGTACCCCAGCCGGTCGCGCCCCCACAGCCCGTCCCGGCGCAGCCCGCTGCTGCGCCGGAGGAGCCGCCCCGCCGGCCGGGTGCCTGGCGACGCCTCCTGCGCTGGTGGCGCGGCTACTGACCGGACCACTCTCCGTACGCGGACCACGCGGCCAGTGTCCGCCCGCTGCGGAACCGGTGCGCCACCCCCGTGACCGGATCGGTGAACTCCAGCTCCCGCGCCAGCAGTTGCAGCGGCCGCCGGAAGTCACCGTCCGGCACGGGGCCGGTCACCACGGGATACAGCGGATCACCCAGGATCGGCACGCCCAGCGTGTTCAGGTGCACCCGCAGTTGATGGGTCTGTCCGGTGGCGGGCAGCAGCCGGTAACGGCCCAGTGCGGTTGCTCGGTCGGTGCGGTGCTCGATCAGCTCGACGCGGCTGACCGCGTTCGGCTCGCCCTCGACCTCGCGCGCGGCCAGCACCCCGCGCTCCTTCACGATCCGGCTGCGCACGGTCCGGGGCAGGGCGAGCGCGGGATCGTACGGGGCGACGGCCTCGTACTCCTTGCGTACCCGCCGGTGGCTGAACAGCGTCTGGTACGCGCCGCGCTCCTCGGGCCGCACCGTGAACAGCACCAGCCCGGCTGTGAGCCGGTCCAGCCGGTGCGCGGCGCCCAGCGCGGGGATGCCGAGCTCCCGCCGCAGCCGGGTCAGCGCGGTCTCGGTGACATGGCTGCCGCGGGGTGTCGTGGCCAGGAAGTGCGGCTTGTCGGCCACGACGATGTGCGCGTCGCGGTACACGACCTCCAGCGGGAAGGGCACCGGCACCTCGGCGGGCAGCTCCCGGTGGAACCACACGTACGTCCCCGGCGCGTACGCCGTCTCCGGCGCCACGGCCCGCCCGTCCGCCCCGACGATCAGCCCCGCGTCGAACATCCCGGCGACCGCGCCCGGCGCCGCCCCCGACAGCCGCTCGACCAGGTATGCGCGCACCGTGGCCCACGCCCCCTCGGCGGGCAGTCGCACCCGCACCGGGTCCACCCCGTAGCGCTGCGGCAGCGGGGAGGGCGGTGGCGGGGTTCGGCGTCTCATCGCCGCCCAGCCTACGAGGCGGCGCGGGGCACCGGGGCGGCGCACGGCGCAAAACCGCCGGGCTCGCCCGCGGCCCGCCGGGCAGGATACGGACCATGCCCTTCCTGACGACCGACGTCCTGCCCGCGGGCACCCTCTCCCGCGCACCCCAGCCCACCCTTTCCACCGGCGACGGCCTGGTCCTGCGCCCTTGGCGCACCGAGGACGCGCCCGCGGTCCACCGCGCCTTCCAGGACCCGGCCATGCACCAGTGGCACGTCCGCGCCGCCGACTCCGAGGACGAGGCCGGCGGCTGGATCGAGGAGTGGCGGCAGGCCTGGACCGGCGAGCGCGACGCCCAGTGGGCCGTCGCCGACGAGGCCACCGACCGGCTGCTCGGCCGGGTGGCGCTGCGCGACATCGTGCTCGCCGACGGCGTGGCGGAGGTCGCCTACTGGACCGTGGCGGCGGCCCGGGGCCAGGGGGTGGCCGCGCGGGCCACGGTGACGCTGGCCGCCTGGGCCCTCGACGGAATCGGCTTCCACCGTCTGGAACTCACCCACGCCACCGCCAACGAGGCGTCCTGCCGCGTCGCCGCCAAGACCGGCTTCACCCTGGAGGGCACCAAGCGCAGCGCGGGCCTCCACAGGGACGGCTGGCACGACATGCACCTGCACGCGCGCGTACAGGGCGACTGACTCACGCGGCCGCAGTCTCCGGCACCACGGCCCCGGCCGCCGCCCGTTTGCGGTACGTCCGGTAGGCCACGCCCGCCGCGAGTGCCGCCGCCAGGAACAGCACCGTGAACCACTGGAAGTACCAGTGTCCGCCCGCCGGGTCGTACACCGCCGCGCGCGGCCAGGCGAGGTTGACGGTCATGAGCAGGCCGTACAGGAGGGCGAGCGCGTTGACGGGGATGCCCCAGCGGCCCAGGGAGAACAGCGGGGTGCCCGTCTCGTCGGTGCCTTGGGTGGTGAACCCGCCGCGCAGGCGCCGTACCAGCAGGGGGCCGGTGACCATCGCGTAGGCCAGATAGAGCATCACGATGCAGGTGGTGCCGATGGCCAGGAACGCCTCCGGCGAGGCGAAGTCGAGCAGTAGCAGGGCCGCGGCGAGGACGCCGACCACCAGGGCGGGGGCGCTGGGCATGCCGGTGCGCGGGTTGACCTTCGCCAGGCGGCGGGAGAAGGGCAGTTGGCCGTCGCGGGCCATCGAGAACAGCATGCGGCAGGCCGCGGTCTGGATCGCCAGGGTCGCCACCGCGATCGCCACCACCACGTCGGCCAGCAGGACCTTGCCGACCCCGTCGCCCAGGCTGCTGGTGAGGACGTAGCTGAGGCCGTCCACCGCCAGGTGCCCATCGGTGAGGCTGGGCGCGGCGAGCAGGCCGCCCAGCACGATCAGCCCGCCCAGCAGACCGGCCGCGCCGAGCGCGGTGAGGATCGTACGGGGTGCGGTGCGCCGGGGGTTGTGCGTCTCCTCGCTCATCTCGCCCGCGCTGTCGAAGCCGATCATCACGTACGCCGCCGTGAACGAGCCCACGAGCAGCGCGCCGAACAGGCCGTCCTGGGCGGCGCCCGCGGTGTGGAAGGTGATGCCGGGGGAGCGCTCGGAGTGGGTGAGCAGAAGGACGACGATGAGGACCGCGCCGATGATCTCGGCGGTGACGCCGACACGGTTGACCACGGACATCACGCGGTTGTCCAGGACGTTCACCAGGGTCGTCAGGGCCAGCAGGAGCACGCCGAGCAGCGCCGCGTTGGCCGCGCCGTCCGCGGAGGTCGGGGCCGGGTCGTCGCCGATCAGCTGGAAGCCGGACCAGATCGCCGGCAGCACCATCTGGAGGGCCAGTGCCGCCGCCGCGACCACCACGATCTGCCCGATCACCATGATCCAGCCGGCGAACCAGCCGAAGGAGGCGTTCGCCAGGCGCGAGGACCACTGATAGATGGCGCCCGAGATCGGGTAGCGGGCGGCCAGTTCGGCGAAGCAGGCGGCCACCAGCAGCTGTCCGACCAGCACCGCCGGCCAGGCCCAGAAGAAGACGGGGCCGCCGAACGCGTACCCGAAGGCGAAGAACTGGAAGACGGTCGTCAGGACGGAGATGAAGGAGAACCCGGCCGCGAACGACGCGTACCGGCCGAGGCTGCGGTGCAGTTCCTGGCGGTAGCCGAACTCGGCGAGGGAGCGGTCGTCGGGAGAGTGCGGTGGGTCGGGGCGGACGTCGGAGGGGGCGGTTGTCGTCACGGCGGCACCTGCCTTCGGCGCGGGGAGCGGAGAGTGGCGCGGAGTTCCTGTCAGGCGACAGAAATTAGGGACGGGCTGTTTCGCGCGCGTCACGCCGGCATGTCCGCGACGGGCCCAAGTCCTCACGCCCTTGCCGCGTGCCCAGAAACGCGATACATCGTGTCTATTGACGCTCGACGTCGAGTCGCGATATGTTCGGTCACGGATATTCGGAGACGAGGTGATCGGAATGGCGAAGCGTCGCAAGCTCGGCAACCCGCTGGCGCTCGCCGTGATGGTGACCCTCGGGCAGCAGCCGATGCATCCGTACGAGATCGCCCAGACCCTGCGCCGCCAGGGCAAGGACGCCAGCATGAAGATCAACTACGGCTCGCTGTACACGGTCGTGCAGAACCTCGAGAAGCACGGCTTCGTGGAGGTCACCGAGGTCGAGCGCCAGGGCAACCGCCCCGAGCGCACGGTCTACGGCCTCACCGAGGCCGGGCGCGAGGAAATGACCGGTTGGCTCTCCGATCTGCTGGCCGTCCCGGTCAAGGAGTTCCCGATCTTCGAGACCGCGCTGTCGCTGTGCGGTGCGCTGCATCCGGACGAGGTGGTGCGGCTGCTGAAGGAACGGCTGCAGAACCTGGACGTGCAGGCGGCCAGTGGGCGCGCGGCGCTGGAGAAGCTGTGTGAGTCGCTCCCGCGGCTCTTCCTCCTCGAGCTCGAGTACCAGTTGCACATGGTCGAGGCGCAGGCGGACTGGGTCCGCGGTCTCCTGGAGGAGATCGAGAAGGGCTCGCTGCCGGGCGTCGAGGGGTGGCGTCACTTCCACGAAACGGGGGAGCTGCCACCGGAATTCACCTGAGAGAAAGACCCCGACCGAGCTGTTGCAGCAGCTCCGCCGGGGTCTCGAACCCCGAACTGAATCCGCCGAGAGGCAGCTCCAGGCGATCGAGGTGCGGCACACCCAGGATAGCCCGGTGCTCTTCATGCGGATCAGACGTATCGCTGTACATCCGCTCATTCATGGGGAGCTGTCGTCATGAGTAGTACCCGTGCGCCCGCAGTGGAGGCGCGCCAGCTGATCAAGACCTACGCCGGTGATGTGACCGCCCTCAGCGGCATGGACGTCACCGTCGAACCGGGCACCGTCTTCGGTCTCCTCGGGCCCAACGGCGCCGGCAAGTCCACCACCGTCAAGATCCTCACCACCCTGGCCCGCCCCGACTCGGGCTCGGCGACCGTCGCCGGGCACGACGTCCTGCGCCACCCGGACCGGGTGCGCCGCGCGATCGGCGTGGTCGCCCAGAGCTCCGGCGCCGACCCGGTCGCCACGGGCCGCGAGAACCTCCAGCTCCAGGGCAGGCTCTACGGATTGAGGGGCGCCGCGCTCGACGCGCGCGTCGACGAGCTGCTCGACCGCTTCAGCCTCGCCGACGCCGCCCGGCGCCAGGTCAAGGGCTACTCCGGCGGTATGCGGCGCCGCCTCGACGTCGCCCTCGGCCTGGTGCACCGGCCCGAGGTGCTCTTCCTCGACGAGCCCACCACCGGCCTGGATCCCGAGGCCCGCACCGCGATGTGGGACGAGATCGACCGGCTCGCCGGCGAGGAGGGTCTGACCATCCTGCTCACCACGCACTATCTCGAAGAGGCCGACCGGCTCGCCGAGCGCATCGCCATCGTCGACCGCGGCCGGGTCGTCGTCGAAGGCACACCGGACTCCCTCAAGGGCGAACTTCGTGGCGACGCCGTCCACCTGGAGCTGCGGGAAGCGGTCGGTGAAGCCGGCCGTACGCTGCTCAGGGGCGCCCTCGGCGGACTGCCCGGCGTGCACGAGGTGCTGGTCGACGGGCGCCGCGTCAGCGTCCGCGCCGACGACGGAGCAGCCGCCGTACCCGCACTGCTCGGTGCCCTCGAACGCGCCGGGGTCGGTGTGGCCGCCGCGACCGTCGCCCGGCCCTCCCTCGACGACGTCTACCTCCGCTATGCCGGCCGCCGTTACTCCGAGGCCGACGCCGAAGCCACCGGGAACCTCGTCCTCGCCGGAGGTGCGCGATGAGCACGGCCGTCTCCCAGACCTGGTACATGACCCAGCGTCAACTCATGGTGTTCGTACGGCAGCCGGCGTACGCGATCATCACCCTGATCCAGCCGGTGATCTGGCTGTTCCTGTTCGGCAGCCTCTTCAAGAACGTCGTCGAGCTGGGCGGCTTCGGCACCACCTCGTACCTCGACTACCTCGTCCCCGGCGTGGTCGTCATGAGCGCCCTCAGCTCCAACATGTGGGCGGGGATGACGACCCTCGACGAGATCCAGCGGGGCACCCTCGACCGGTTCCTGACCACTCCGGTCAGCCGGGCCGCGCTGATGAACGGCAACGTCGTCAACAACGGGCTGGTCACCGCGTTCCAGTCGGTCGTCATCGTGCTGCTCGGACTGCTGGGCGGTGCCGACTACCCGGGCGGCATCGGCGGCACAGCGATCCTGGTCCTCGCCGCCGTGCTGCTCGGCACGGTCTTCGGGGCGCTGTCCAACGCGCTGGGCATGCTGGTGCGGGAACGGGAGTCGATCATCGGCATCAACACCTTCCTGCTGCTGCCGCTGACGTTCCTCTCGAGTGCCTTCATGGCGCCGTCCCAGATGCCCTCCTGGATGCGGCACATCGCCGACTTCAACCCGCTCGACTGGGCGATGGTCGCGGGCCGTTCGGCACTGTCCGAGAACCCCGACCGGAGTGACGTGCTGAGCCGCGGCGGTGCGCTGATGGCACTCGCGGTGGCGGCGGTGTGGCTGTCGATCCGGACGTTCCGGTCGTACCAGCGGTCGGTGTGAGCACACCGTGAAGTCACGTGGGGCGGCACCACGACGAGGTGCCGCCCCCGCACATGTGTCACGCGGCCGGCGCCGCGCCCTCCTGCTCCGCCTCCACGCGCGCGTTCCACTCCCGCTTGGAGGCCTGCCAGCCGTCCTCGTTGTGGCCGAGCCGCCAGTAGCCGGAGATCGACAGGTCCTCGCGCGGGAACTCCCGCTCCACCCGCAGCAGCCGGCGCAGCTCCTTCACGAAGCCGGCCTCGCCGTGCACGAACGCGTGAACACGGCCCTCGGGGAAGTCCAGGCCCCGGACCGCCTCGAGCAGCTTCTCGCCGATGGGCCGGTCGCCGCGGTGCAGCCAGACGACCTCCACATCGGAGTCGATCTTCTGCACCTCCTCGGGTCCCGCGACCTCCACGAAGGCATGGGCCACCGCGCCCTCGGGCAGCGCCTCCAGCGCGGCCGCGATCGCGGGCAGCGCGCTCTCGTCACCGGCCAGCAGGTGCCAGTCGGCGCCGGCGTCGGGGGCATAGGCGCCGCCGGGGCCCATGAAGCGCACCGTCTCGCCCGGCTGAACGCGCATCGCCCACGGCCCGGCGAGGCCCTCGTCGCCGTGGATGACGAAGTCCAGGGTCAGTTCGTGGTTCTCGGGGTCCCAGGCGCGCACGGTGTAGGTCCGGGTCACCGGCCACTGCTCGCGAGGGAACTCGGCCCGGATCCGCTCCATGTCGAAGGGCTCCGGGTAGGTCGCGCCCTCGGCCGGGAACAGCAGCTTCACATAGTGATCGGTGCACGATCCTGCGGTGAAGTCGGCCAGACCCTCGCCGCCGAGCACCACGCGCTGCATGTGCGGGGTCAGCCGTTCGGTGCGGACGACCTGCGCGGAGTGGGGCTTCCGCGGTTTCCGTGCCGGACGTTCTGCCATGACGGCCTCCCAGTGCTCCCAAGCTTAGGTTTACCTAAGTTAGCATCTCTTGCCTCAGTTAACTCCCCCATGGTGAGAGGTTCATGAACCCCTCCCCGAGATCATGGCTTTCCGTCAGCTGAAATGTCGTTTCCTGAAACGAGAACAATGGTTACGCGCCCAGTGTGGTGAGCAGCCGCTGCAGCGACCCTCCCAGTCCCCAGCGCACCGCCAGCTCCTCCAGTGCCGCCGCGTCGCGCGGATGACGCGGCAGTGCCGTGTCGACGTCCGGCAGCGGGACGTCGTCGGCGACCCGGACGACCTTCGGCGCCACCGCGACGTACGGCCGCGCCTCGTCGAGCCGCTTGCGCTGCGACGGCGTGAGCTTCGCCTTCGGGTCGTCCACGGCCGCCATGATGCCGGTCAGGTCCCCGAACTCGGCCAGCAGCTTGGCCGCCGTCTTCTCGCCGATCCCGGGCACGCCCGGCAGGCCGTCGCTCGGGTCCCCGCGCAGCAGAGCCAGATCCGCGTACCCCGGCCCGTCCACCCCATACTTCTCGCGCAGCCACGCCTCGTCGGTCAGCTGCAGCGTGCCCACACCCTTGAGCGGGTACAGCACGCGCACCCCGCGCGCGTCGTCCACGAGCTGGTACAGGTCGCGGTCGCCGGTGACGATGTCGACCGGGCCCTTCGCGCGCGCGGTGAACGTGCCGATCACGTCGTCCGCCTCGTACCCGGCGACGCCCACGCGGGCGATGCCCAGTGCGTCCAGGACCGCCTCGATGACCGGCACCTGGGGCGACAGCGTGTCCGGCACCTCCTCCTCGTCCGGGCCGACCGCGTGCTCCTCGGCGACACGGTGCGCCTTGTACGACGGGATCAGGTCGACCCGCCACCGCGGCCGCCAGTCCGCGTCCATGCAGGCCACGAGGTGTTCGGGGTGATGGTCCTTGGCCAGCCGGTCGATGAACTCCAGCAGCCCGCGCACGGCGTTCACCGGCGTGCCGTCCGGAGCCCGCACGGAGTCCGGCACGCCGAAGTAGGCGCGGAAGTACAGCGAGGCGGTGTCGAGGAGCATCAGTCGTCCGGTCACGCTCGCATCATGCCGTACGGCACCGACAACCATCCGTCAGGGCGACAGCGGATCGTGCACGTGGCGGATGTAAATGTGCTGTGAGCTGGGCCACTGCAGCGTTTGGCCGGTACGTGCGGGGGCAGGCGCGGGTTCGGAGCGATGCCGGTTGCACATTCAACGTTTGCGGTCGGCCACCGCCCCTTCCCCTGTCCCCGAGAAGAAGAGGCATGCGTGTCAGCCAGGCTTGAGGCCGAAAACCTCTACAAGGTGTTCGGCAGACGACCGGACCAGGCAGTCGACAGACTGCGCCAGGGAGCCGACCGGGAGGAGCTGCGCGCCGACGGCACCACAGCCGCCGTGATCGACGCCTCCTTCACCGTGGAGCCTGGCGAGATCTTCGTCGTCATGGGCCTGTCCGGGTCCGGGAAGTCCACGCTGCTGCGCATGCTCAACGGCCTGCTGGAGCCGACGGCCGGGCATGTCCGCTTCGGCGGTCAGGACCTGACCGCACTCGGCGACCGCGGACTGCGCGAGGTCCGCTCGAAGAAGATCAGCATGGTCTTCCAGCACTTCGCGCTCTTCCCGCACCGCAGCGTCCGCGACAACGCCGCCTACGGTCTGGAAGTGCAGGGCGTGCCCCGCGCCGAGCGCGTACGCCGCGCCGACGAGGCGCTCGCCCTGTGTGGCCTGGCCGGCTGGGAGAAGTCCTGGCCCGACGAGCTGTCGGGCGGCATGCAGCAGCGCGTCGGTCTCGCCCGCGCCCTCGCCACCGACGCCGACCTGCTGCTCATGGACGAGTCCTTCAGCGCCCTCGACCCGCTGATCCGCCGCGACATGCAGGACCAGCTGCTCGACCTGCAGAAGACCCTGAAGAAGACGATCGTCTTCATCACCCACGACCTCAACGAGGCCATGCGCCTGGGCGACCGCGTCGCGATGATGCGCGACGGCCGGATCGTG
Source organism: Streptomyces sp. NPDC001315 (assembly GCF_042896175.1). Taxonomy (NCBI): domain Bacteria; kingdom Bacillati; phylum Actinomycetota; class Actinomycetes; order Kitasatosporales; family Streptomycetaceae; genus Streptomyces; species Streptomyces sp. NPDC001315. The sequence continues at coordinate 285,874 of NZ_JBIAWZ010000007.1, forward strand.
CAGATCGGCACCGCGCAGGACATCCTGATGCGTCCCGCCAACGACTACGTCGCCTCCTTCACCCAGGACGTCGACCGCTCCCGGGTGCTGACCGCCGGCGCGGTCATGGACCGTGACGTGCGCGGTGACGAGGCCGACTGCGACTGCGAGACCGCCGCTCCCGAGACCCCGTTCACCGACCTGTGCGCGATCAGCGCGCGCGTGCCGCACCCGGTCGCGGTGCTCGACGCGAAACGCGCTCTCGTCGGGGTCGTCCCACGACAGCGCCTCATCGGTTTCCTCGGTGACGAGCCGGCCGCCGCCGGCACCTGCGACTCCCCACGCGACAAGGGCGGCGAGAAGGTGGTGGCCCGTGCCTAGGATCCCGCTCGGCGACTGGGTCAACGACGCGGTCGACTGGCTGCTCGGCCATGTGTCCTGGCTCTTCGACTTCCTGAAGACCGTCTTCACCGGCACCTACGACGGCATCGACGCCGTCCTCCAGGCCCCGCAGCCGCTGCTGCTCGCCGGCATCCTCGCCGTGCTGGCCTTCTGGCTGCGCGGCACCCTCGCCGGTGTCCTCACCTTCGTGGGCTTCGCCTTCATCGACTCCCTCGAACTGTGGGACGACGCGATGGTCACGCTGTCGCTCGTCCTCGTCGCCACGATCATCGCGCTGGTGATCTCGGTGCCGGTGGGTATCTGGGCGGCGCGCTCCAGCCGGGTCGGCGGGCTGGTCCGGCCGGTCCTGGACTTCATGCAGACGCTGCCCGCGATGATCTACCTCATCCCGGCGATCCTGTTCTTCGGCACCGGCGCCTCCGCCGGCATCGTCGCCACCCTGATCTTCGCGCTCGCCCCGGGTGTGCGCATGACCGAGCTGGGCATCCGCCAGGTCGACAAGGAGCTGGTCGAGGCCGCCGAAGCGTTCGGCACCACGCCCCGCAACACCCTGCTGCGCGTCCAGCTGCCGCTGGCGCTGCCCACGGTGATGGCGGGCGTCAACCAGGTGATCATGCTCGGCCTGTCCATGGCCGCGATCGCCGGCATGGTCGGCACCGGCGGCCTCGGCGGCGACGTCAACGAGGCCATCGGCCAGCTCAACGTCGGCCTCGGCTCCGAAGCCGGCGTCGCCATCGTGATCCTCGCGATCTATCTCGACCGTATGACCAGCGCCCTCGGCACCCAGGTGTCCCCGCTCGGCCGCCGCGCCGCCGCCAAGGCGCGCGCCGCCCAGGGGCTGAAGATCTGGTCCTACCGGCCCCGCCCGCAGGTCGCCGTGATCGGTGTCGTGATCCTCGGCCTGGTGGCGGGCGGCATGGGGATCTTCGGCGGCGGCGACGGCGGCTCCACGGCCGTCGCCGACGGCAAGGACGTCGGCCAGGGCAAGAAGATCACCATGGGTTACATCCCCTGGGACGAGGGCGTCGCCTCCACGTACCTGTGGAAGGAGATCCTCGAACAGCGCGGCTTCCAGGTGGACGCCAAGCAGTACGACGCCGGGCCGCTTTACACCTCCCTCGCACAGGGCAGCGTCGACTTCGAGACGGACTCCTGGCTGCCCACCACCCACGCGCAGTACTGGAAGAAGTACGGCGACCAGCTCGACGACCTCGGCGCCTGGTACGGCAAGACGTCCCTGGAGCTGAGCGTGCCCTCGTACATGAAGGGCGTCGACTCCCTGGACGACCTCAAGGGCAAGGCGTCGGCCTTCGGCGGGAAGATCACCGGAATCGAGTCCAGCGCCGGCGAGATGGCCCTGCTCAAGAGCAAGGTCCTCAAGGAGTACGGCCTGGACAAGGAGTACAAGGTCGTCGACAGCTCCACGCCCGCGATGCTGGCCGAGCTCAAGCGCGCCTACAGCAAGAAGGAACCGATCGTCGTCACGCTCTGGTCGCCGCACTGGGCGTACAACGACTACGACCTCAAGAAGCTGAAGGACCCCAAGGGTGCCTGGGGCGAGGGCGACGGCGTGCACACGCTGGCCCGCAAGGGCTTCGCGGACGACAACCCGGTCGTCGGCGAGTGGCTGAAGAACTTCAAGCTGACCGAGAAGCAGCTCACCAGCCTCGAGGCCGAGATCAACAAGGCGGGCAAGGGCAAGCAGCAGGACGCCGTACGCGCCTGGCTGAAGGACAATCCGTCGGTCGTCGACGAGCTGGCCCCCGTGCGGAGCGGTGCCGGCGCCACCCCGGCCGAGGCCAAGCGGGCCGTGGACGTCGCCTGGTTCCCGTGGGACGAGGACGTCGCCGTCACCTACCTGTGGAAGAACGTCCTGGAGCGGCGCGGCTACAAGCTGAACCTCAAGCAGATGGACGTCGGCCCGGTCTACACCGGCCTGGCCTCCGGCGACCTCGACCTCAACTTCGACGCCTGGCTGCCCTACGCCCAGAAGAACTACTGGGACAAGAGCAAGGACAGACTCAAGGACCTGGGCACCTGGTACCAGCCGACCTCGCTGGAGATCGCCGTGCCCTCCTACGTCAAGGACGTCAAGTCCCTGGCGGACCTCAAGGGCAAGGCCGACACCTTCGACGGGAAGATCATCGGCATCGAGCCGGGCACCGGTGAGATGAACCTGCTCAAGACGAAGGTCCTGCCCGGCTACGGCCTGGACAAGGAGTACAAGGTCGTCGACGGCTCCACACCGGCGATGCTCGCCGAGCTCAAGCGCGCCTACGCCAAGAAGGAGCCCGTCGCCGTCGTCCTGTGGTCGCCGCACTGGGCGTACAGCCAGTACGACCTCACCAAACTGAAGGACGACAAGAAGCTCTTCGGCGAGGGCAACACGATCCGCACCATCGCCAACGAGAAGTTCCCCGAGCAGTACCCGCAGCTCACCAAGTGGATCAAGGGCTTCCATATGAGCGAGGGCGAGCTCGGCAGCCTGGAGAGCGAGATCAAGGACCGCGGCCAGGGCCACGAGGAGGAAGCGGTCGCGGCCTGGCTGAAGGAGCACCCGGACGTCGTCGACCGCATGACACCGCAGCAGTAGTCGCTGCGCCGACCGCCACCCGAGGGGTGGGCTTTCCCACGCGTCCTGACCGCGTGTGGTCGAGCCCGCCCCTCGGGCCGTGCCCGGGAGCCGAGGGGCGTCCGTACGCTCGGCACGGAATGCGCGCGGCGGACGGCTCCCTCCTACGAAAAGGATCCGGACAACCACAGAGCGCTACACCACCGACCCGGCACGCGAGCTTCGACCACCGCCTCGACCAGGCAGTTCGGGCCTGGGGGGCGGTGGGGAACATCCGGGACCGCTCAGGCGTTCAACTGAACGGCACCACGCTCGTGCTGATCGAGGGTCAGTCCGTGCGCGAGGACTTGACCGCCCCGCGGACGCAGGCCTGGGAGCCCGCGACCGGACGTGCCGACCTGCTGACCGTCCGCACCCCCGGGCGGCGGCCGGGCCTTCGCCCGCCCCCTCGGCCACGCTCGTGACCGAGCCCGAAGGGCGGCCGGCCCGGCGGCCGCTCCACTGGCGAGAACTGTGAGGTCCGACCCGTCGCGGTGTTTCGTCGATGTGACGGGCGCCTGAAACGGTTTGCCGAACATGCGTAGGGTGCAGAGAACTCATCAGAAGGAGTGCGTGCGGACCCTGGCACCCGGGCAGGCGACCGACGAGCGAAGGAGGGAGCCGGAGCGATGGGCGACAACAAAGAGCAGCCCCTGCGGGTGGGCGCGGCCGTGCGGCGCCGCCGTCGCGCGCTGGACCTCACCCTTGCCGTCGTGGCGGAGCGCAGCGGCCTGTCGGTCCCCTTCCTGAGCCAGGTCGAGAACGACCGGGCGCGGCCCAGCAGAACCTCCCTGGAGAAGGTCGCCGACGCCCTGCGCACCACCGCCGTCGAACTCCTCGCCGCCGCCGACCCGGCGTGCAGCGTCGACGTCGTCCGCGCCGAGGACACCGAGCCGGGGACCGAACCCCGGGCTCGGTCCCTGGTGCGCGGTCACCACCAGATGCATGCCTCGGAGTTCACCGGCGACCATGAGGCGGGCCGTGAGTTCCAGTACCGCAACGACCAGTTGATGTACGTCGCCGACGGCGCCGTGGAGATCGAGGCGGAGGGCCGCGCGTACCGCCTGGGCCGCGGCGACACGCTGTACCTGACCGGCGGGGTGCGCCACCGGTGGCGGGCGACCGTCCCGGACACCCGCGTGGTCGTGGTCGCGGTGGCGGAGCACATCGAGGCGGTCCGCGGCCGGCGGAGGTAGACGGTGCGGGTCGTTTCGCTGGTGCCGTCCCTGACGGAGGCGGTGGCCGTGTCGGTCCCCGGTGTCCTCGTCGGTGCCACGGACTGGTGCACCCACCCGGCGGACCTCGACGTGGCCCGCGTCGGCGGCACCAAGAACCCGAAGGTCGAGCGGATTCTCGCCCTCGCTCCCGACCTGGTGGTCGCCAACGAGGAGGAGAACCGCGCCCCGGACCTGGCGGCGCTGCGCGCGGCGGGCGTCGAGGTGCTGGTGACCGAGGTGCGGGACGTGCCGCAGGCCTTCTGGGAACTGGACCGGGTGCTGCGGGCGTGCGGGGCGCGGTCGCGGCCGCGCTGGCTGGACGAGGCGGAGGCGGCGTGGGCGTCGCTGCCGGTGCCGACGAGCCGCGCGACCGCGGTCGTACCGGTCTGGCGCCGCCCCTGGATGGTCCTGGGCCGCGACACCTTCGCCGGCGACGTGCTGGCCCGCCTGGGCGTCGACCACGTCTACGCGTCCCATGCGGAGCGCTACCCGCGCGTTCCCCTGGAGGAGCTGCGCGCGGCGGAGCCGGACGCCGTCGTGCTCCCGGACGAGCCCTACCGCTTCACTGCCGACGACGGCCCGGAGGCCTTCCCCGGCCTGTCCTGCGCTCTCGTCAGCGGACGGCACCTGACGTGGTACGGCCCCTCGCTGGCCGAGGCGCCCCGGGTGCTGGGCGCGGCGCTGCGAGCAGCTCACCGCTGACCAGGCCGCGCACGGTGTGCGCGGCGACGGTGACCCAGGCGCCGAGGAGCACCGCGTACAGCCCCACCGCGAGCCCGTCGAAGGCGACCAGCCCGGTGTGCCGGGCCAGCGCCTCGGCGCCGGTGACACAGGTGCCGACCGGGAAGGTGAACGACCACCAGGTCATCGCGAAGCCCATCCCCTGCCTCCTGGCCCGTACAACGTGGGCGGTGGCGAGGCAGAGCCAGAGCAGCGCGAAGCCCATGACGGGGACGCCGTACAGGACGGCGAACGTGACGAAGCCCTGCTCGTACGGGGCGGGCACGACGCCCGGAGCGGCGTCCGCGACGTTCCCCACGGCGGTCGTGGACTGGCCGAGTGGGCCCAGCACCAGGAACAGGGTCGGGGTGAGGGCGAGGGGCAGCGGCCCGCCGGTGAGCAGCCGGGCGAACACCAGCGGCAGCATGAGCAGCGTCGCGAGCAGGCTGAGCCCGAACAACGCGAAGCACGCCAGGAGCAGCGTCTCCCGAGGCTGCCCCGCCGGCAGATACGGCACCAGGAGCGGCCCGAGGGCGGCGGACACCATGGGCGCGACGACCGGCAGCAGCCACACGGGTGTCGCCTGCCCCGGCTCGATCCGATGGCGTACGGCCATGAGGTACGGCACCGCGACGGCTGTCGCCACGCCGACGGTGGTGCCGGCAGTGAAAAGGATGGCGTCGAGGGCGACCGCCGGCCCGGTCCCGATCCAGTCCCGGCCGACGGTGACGGCACCGCCGCCGACGGCCAGCAGCGCCATGGCCAGGCAGCCGTAGAACGGGGCCGCCGCCGGGTCGAGGAGGTGGGCGCGGGCCTGGTCGCGGTGGTGGGTCCAGTGCAGGACGCGGGCGGTCAGCAGGGTCACCAGCAGGGCGAGGGACAGGGCCCAGACGGCGGCGCAGACGGTGCGCAGGCCGGGGAGGTGCAGGGGCAGTCCCGCTCCCGCCGTGGCGACGATGGCGGTTCCCATGACGGAGGCGTACCAGTTGGGGCCGAGGTGGCGGACGGCCGGGTAGCGGACCGTTGGGAGAGGGAGGGGATGGGCTGCGGTGACCATGGACCCACCTTTTCGCCGGCCGGGGCCCGCGACCAGGGACTTTGTCTCTATGGGGGCATAAGGTGGGCTTATGAGCGACGCGAGTGGGCAGGGCGGCACGCGGGCGCCGGGCGGTTCGATCGCGCACCGGGTCCCGGATCTCGGCGCGCTGGAGCTGCTGCTGGCGGTGGCGCGGCTGGGCAGCCTGGGCGGGGCGGCGCGGGAACTCGGCATCACCCAGCCCGCCGCCAGCAGCCGGATCCGCTCGATGGAACGCCAGCTGGGCGTGGCGCTGGTGGACCGCTCACCGCGCGGCTCCCGGCTCACGGACACCGGGGCGTTGGTGACGGACTGGGCGCGGCGCGTCGTCGAGGCGGCGGAGGCCTTCGACGCGGGAGCGCAGGCGCTGCGCGACCGCCGTGACTCCCGGCTGCGGGTGGCGGCGAGCATGACGATCGCCGAGTACCTGCTGCCGGGCTGGCTGCTCGCCCTGCGCGCCCAGCGCCCCGACACGGCGGTGTCGCTCCTGGCCGGGAACTCGGCGGCGGTGGCGGAACGGCTGCTGTCCGACGAGGCGGACCTCGGCTTCGTGGAGGGGCTGTCGGTGCCGACCGGCCTGGAATCCGCGGTCATCGCCCACGACCGGCTGATCGTGGTGACGGCTCCCCGCCACCCCTGGGCCCGCCGCCGGCGCCCTCTGGAGGCCGAGGAGCTGGCCGCGACGCCGCTGATCCTCCGGGAGGAGGGCTCGGGCACCCGGCAGGTCCTGGACGTGGCCCTGGGGGGCCTGGCCCGCCCCCTGATCGAACTGTCCTCGACCACGGCGGTGAAGGCGGCGGCGGTCAGCGGGGCCGGGCCGGCCGTGCTGAGCGAACTGGCGGTGGGGGAGGAGCTGGCGATGCGCCGCCTGGTGAGCATCCCCGTGGAGGGCGTTTCGCTGCGGCGGGATCTGCGGGCGGTGTGGCCCACGGGACACCGGCCGATGGGCCCGGCGAGGGAGCTGCTGTCACTGACGCGGGGTTGAGTTCTTCGGGCTCCGGTCGGTGAATGTTCAGCCCCCCGGCGTTTGCGAGCGGAGGTCCGGGGGCAGCGCCCCCGGGACGGGTAGGGGCGGCGGGGGCGAAAACCCTTGGCGAGCCGCGACCACCCGCCCCCACCATGGTCCGCATGACCCCCACCGCCCCGCCCGCCGCAGGCGCCCGCACCCCCTGGGAAGCCCTTCCCACCACGGTCCACGACGCCGTCGCGCACATCATCGGGGCGCCCGTACTCCACGCCGTCACCGAGCCCGGCGGGTTCTCCCCGGGCGTGGCCGCCCGCCTCCGTACCGCCCAGGGACGGCGCGCCTTCGTCAAGGCGGTCAGCGCCGACACCAACCCCGACAGCCCGGCCCTGCACCGCACGGAGGCCCGCAACGCCGCCGCGCTCCCACCCGCCGTCCCCGCCCCCCGCCTCCTCGGCACCTACGACGACGGCACCTGGGTCGCGCTGGTCTTCGAGGAAGTGTCTGGGCGCCAGCCGCACGTCCCATGGCGGCCGGCCGAGCTGCGGCGCGTGCTCGACGCGGTCGAGGACCTCAGCCGTACCCTCACCCCGTCCCCCCTCGACGCCCCGCCCGCCGCCGAGCGATTCGCCGACGCCTTCGACGGCTGGCGCCGACTGCGCGACGGCGCGGCCGGCGACGTGCGCGGGCGCCTCGACGACTGGAGCGCCGCCCACCTGGCCGACCTGGCCGAACTCGCCGCCCCGTGGCCCGAGTCCGTCTCCGGCGACACCCTCGCCCACGCCGACCTGCGGGCGGACAACATGCTGCTGACGGCCGACGGAGGTGTCGTGTTCGTCGACTGGCCGCATGCCGTGCGAGCCGCGCCCTGGTTCGACCTGCTCGTGATGCTGCCGTGCGTGCGCGCGCAGGGCGGACCGGATCCACAGGAGGTTTTCACCGAGCATCCGGTGGGCCGCGACGCGGACCCCGGCGCGGTCACCGCCGCCCTCGCCGCCCTCGCCGGCTACTTCCTCGAACACGCGCTGCGGCCCCCGCCGCCCGGCCTGCCCACCCTCCGCCCCTTTCAGCGGGCCCAGGGGGAGGCCGCCGTGGAATGGCTCAGGACGCGGCTGTGACCAGGGCCCGCATCACCCGCAGGTCCTCGCCCATTTCCGGGTGCCACTGCACGCCCAGCACCCACCCCGCCGTGGCCGGCAGCTCGATCGCCTCGACCGTCCCGTCCGCCGCGTACGCCGACGGGACCAGGTCGGTGCCGAGGCGGTCGACGGCCTGGTGGTGAAAAGTCGGTACGGCCGTCTCCTCCGGTACGACACCGGCGTACAGCGTGCCCGGGACCGGCTTGACCGGGTGCCGGCCGAAGACGCCGACCACCTCCGCGTGCCCGTCGACGTGCTGGACGAGCGTGCCGCCGAGAGCGACGTTCAGCAGTTGCATGCCCCGGCAGATGCCCAGCAGCGGGACGCGCGCGGTGAGTGCCGCCTCGATCAGCGCGAGCTCCCAGGCGTCCCGGGCGCGGGCGGGCGGGCCGGTGCGGGGGTCGGGCTCGGCTCCGTAGCGGACCGGTTCGACGTCCGGGCCGCCCGCGATCACCAGCCCGTCGAGGCGCGCCACGGTCGCCGCCGCGTGCTCCGGCGCGTCCGGCGGCAGCATCGCGGCCAGGCCGCCTGCCCGCTGCACGAGCCGCGGATACCCGGCCGGCAGCAGCGCCGCCTCCAGCTCCCACACGCCCCAGCGCGTCCCGGACTCCAGATACGTACTGACGCCGATCAGCGGCCTGCGCGCCATGTGCCCTCCTACCCCGTGCAATGGATTGACCGCATACCTTTACTGGGCGCGCCCGTGCGCGGCAAGAGGGAGCCCGGCGCACGCTTGCCGGCCCTCACGCCAGGAACCCCCGCAGCAGTGCCGCCGTCCCCGCGCAGTGCTCCCGTGTCATCTCCCGCGCCCCGTCCGCGTCCCCGTCCAGCACCGCCTCGACCAGTGCGATGTGCTGGCGCTGCGAGTGCTCCAGGTTGCGCACCAGGAGCGGGATGCAGTCCAGCAGGTCGTTCACCGTCGCCCGGACGGCCGCGTACTGCGCGGTGAGCGACGGGGAGCCGCACAGCTCGGCCAGCGTGAGGTGGAGCAGCGTGTCCAGGCGGCGGTAGTCCGCGAGCGGCGCTTCGTGCGTGCGGGCCAGCGCCTCGCGCAGCCGGGCCGCCTGCTCGTCCGTCAGCCCGTGCGCCGCGCACAGCCCCGCCGCGCCCACCTCCAGCACCTCCCGGAAGCGCAGCACGTCCTCGATGTCGACCTCGGCGATCCGTCGCCGCAGCTCGTCCTCGCCGCCGGCGTCCGCGCGCGGCAGCACGAACGTTCCGCCGTACCGGCCCCTACGGGACTCCACCAGGCCCTGGTCCTGGAGCACCTTCAGTACGTCGCGCAGCGTCACCCGGCTTATCCCGAGCCGCTCCGCCAGCTCCCGCTCGGCCGGCAGTCGCTCGCCGCCGGGCACCAGGCCCAGCCGTACGACCTGGAGGATCTGCTCCAGCGCCTCCTCGAAGCCGTTGCCCGCCCGCACCGGCCGCAGCACCGGCGCGAGTCCGTCGGCCGGGCCGCGCGTGGCCGGCCTCCCCGGGCCCGTGTCCTGCGGCATCCGGCCGCACCCCCTTCCCAAGCAATGGTTCTCAGCAATACCTTATGGCTCCCGGTTCGAAGAAGGCGAAGGAGGCCCTCTCGTGGCAGACCGCACGCCGCCGCTGAGCGTCGAGGAACTGCACGCCCTCGTCGTGAGCGGTGAGATCGACACCGTCGTCCTGGCCTTCCCCGACATGCAAGGGCGCCTCCAGGGCAAGCGGTTCGCCGCACGGTTCTTCCTCGACGAGGTGCTGGAGCACGGCACCGAGGGGTGCAACTACCTCCTCGCCGTCGACACCGAGATGAACACCGTCGACGGGTACGCCATGTCCTCCTGGGAGCGGGGTTACGGTGACTTCGCCATGCACCCGGACCTGTCCACCCTCCGCCGCGTGCCCTGGAACGCCGGTACGGCCATGGTGATCGCCGACCTCGCCTGGGACGACCGGTCCCCCGTGGCCGCCGCGCCCCGGCAGATCCTGCGCCGCCAGCTGGAACGGCTCGCCGAGCACGGGTTCACCGCCCAGGTCGGCACCGAACTCGAGTTCATCGTCTTCAAGGACACCTACGAGCAGGCCTGGGACGCCAACTACCGGGGGCTGACGCCGGTCAACCAGTACAACATCGACTACTCCGTGCTCGGCACCGGCCGTATCGAGCCGCTGCTGCGCCGCATCCGCAACGAGATGGCCGCCGCCGGCCTCACCGTCGAGTCCGCCAAGGGCGAGTGCAACCCCGGCCAGCACGAGATCGCGTTCCGGTACGACGAGGCCCTGGTCACCTGCGACCAGCACGCCGTCTACAAGACCGGCGCCAAGGAGATCGCCGCCCAGGAGGGCGTCTCGCTCACCTTCATGGCGAAGTACAACGAGCGCGAGGGCAACTCCTGCCACATCCACCTCTCGCTCGCGGACGCGGACGGCACGAACGCCATGGCGGGCTCCGCCTCGGAGCCGGGCGGCATGTCCGACGTCATGCGGTACTTCCTCGCCGGGCAGCTCGCCGCGCTCCGCGACTTCTCGCTGCTCTACGCCCCCAACATCAACTCCTACAAGCGCTTCCAGCCCGGCTCCTTCGCGCCGACCGCCGTCGCCTGGGGCCACGACAACCGCACCTGCGCGCTGCGCGTGGTCGGCCACGGCCGCTCGATGCGGTTCGAGAACCGGCTGCCCGGCGGTGACGTCAACCCGCACCTCGCCGTCGCCGGGCTGGTCGCGGCCGGGCTGTACGGCATCGAGCAGCAACTGGAGCTGCCCGAGGCGTGCATGGGCAACGCCTACACCGCCGCGTTCGAGCACGTTCCCACCACACTGCGCGAGGCCGCCGAGCTCTGGGAGAACAGCCCGATCGCCAAGGCCGCCTTCGGCGACGAGGTCGTCGCGCACTACCGCAACATGGCACGCGTCGAGCTGGAGGCCTTCGACGCCGCGGTCACCGACTGGGAGCTGCGCCGCTCCTTCGAACGCATGTGAGGTCATTCTTGTCCTACGAGCAGTCCGACGAGCGGTCCCATGAGCAGTCGCACGAGCACGAGCTTCAGGTACTGAACCCCGCCACCGAGGAGGTCGTCGCGACCGTCCAGGCCGCCACCGCGGCCGACGTGGACGCGGCCGTCGTACGCGCCGCCGGGGCGCAGGCCCGGTGGGCCGCCCTCGCGCCCGGCGACCGCGCCCGGCTGCTGCGCCGGTTCGCGGCCACTGTCGACGAACATGTCGAGGAACTGGCGCAGTTGGAGGTCCGAGAGGCCGGTCACACCGTCGGCAACGCCCGCTGGGAGGCCGGCAACGTCCGCGACCTGCTCGACTACGCCGCCGGGGGAGTGGAGCGGCTGACGGGACGCCAGATCCCGGTCGCCGGAGGCCTCGACGTGACGATCCTCGAACCGCTCGGCGTCGTCGGTGTCATCGCGCCCTGGAACTTCCCCATGCCCATCGCGGCCTGGGGCACGGCTCCGGCGCTCGCCGCGGGCAACGCGGTGCTCCTCAAGCCCGCCGAGACGACGCCGCTGACGGCCCTGCGCCTCGCCGAACTCGCCCTGGCCGCCGGGCTGCCGGAAGGCCTCTTCCAGGTGCTGCCCGGCCACGGCCCGGTCGCCGGCAACGCGCTCGTCGAGCACCCCGGCGTCGCGAAGATCGTCTTCACCGGGTCGACGGCCGTGGGCAAACAGGTGCTGGCGAAGGGCTCGGCCCTCCTCAAGCGCGTCACCCTGGAACTCGGCGGCAAGAGTCCGAACATCGTCTTCGACGACGCCGACCTCGAAGCCGCCGCGGCCGCCGCCCCCATGTCCTTCCTCGACAACTCCGGCCAGGACTGCTGCGCCCGCACCCGCATCCTCGTCCAGCGCTCGGCGTACGACCGCTTCCTCGACCTGCTCGCCCCCGCCATCGAGTCCGTCCTCGTCGGCGACCCGGCGAACGAGCAGACGCAGATGGGCCCGCTGATCTCCAAGGTGCAGCTGGAGCGGGTGCGTTCGTACGTCGACGCGGCCGCGCCCGGCATCCGCGGCAAGGCCCCGGAGGGCCCCGGCTTCTGGTTCCCGCCCACTGTCCTCACCGGCGTCGACCCGCACGCGCGCGTGGCCGTCGAGGAGGTCTTCGGCCCGGTCGCCGTCGTCCTGCCCTTCGAGGACGAGGCGGAGGCCGTAGCGCTGGCCAACGCCACCGACTACGGGCTCTCCGGTTCCATCTGGACCCGGGACGTCGGCCGCGCCCTGCGCGTCTCGGGGGCCGTCCGCGCCGGCAACCTGTCCGTCAACTCCCACTCCAGCGTCCGCTACTGGACCCCCTTCGGCGGCTTCAAGCAGTCCGGGATCGGCCGCGAGCTGGGCCCCGACGCCCTGACCGCCTTCACCGAAACCAAGAACGTCTTCATCAGCACGGAGGGCCCCGCACTATGACTCAGGCTCAGGAGACCGGTACATCCTCTGGGGGTTCCCCCCAGACCCCCGTCTGCCGTCGGCTGGTCGGCCGTACCGCCGTCATCACCGGAGCCGGCAGCGGCATCGGCCTCGCCACCGCCCGCCGGCTCGCCTCCGAGGGCGCCCACGTCGTCTGCGGCGACGTCGACGACGCCCGCGGCAAGGCGGCCGCCGAGGAAGTCGGCGGGATCTTCGTGAAGGTCGACGTCACCGACCCCGAGCAGGTCGAGGCCCTGTTCAAGACGGCCTACGACACCTACGGCAGCGTCGACATCGCCTTCAACAACGCCGGTATCTCCCCACCCGACGACGACTCCATCCTGGAGACCGGGCTGGAGGCGTGGAAGCGCGTGCAGGAGGTCAACCTCACCTCCGTCTACCTGTGCTGCAAGGCCGCGATCCCGTACATGCGGCGCCAGGGCAAGGGCTCCATCATCAACACGGCGTCGTTCGTGGCCCGCATGGGCGCCGCCACGTCCCAGATCTCGTACACGGCCTCCAAGGGCGGCGTCCTGGCCATGTCCCGGGAACTGGGTGTGCAGTTCGCGCGGGAGGGCATCCGCGTCAACGCCCTGTGCCCCGGACCGGTCAACACTCCGCTCCTCCAGGAGCTGTTCGCCAAGGACCCGGAGCGGGCCGCCCGTCGTCTCGTGCACATCCCGGTCGGCCGGTTCGCCGAGGCCGAGGAGATCGCCGCCGCCGTCGCCTTCCTGGCCAGCGACGACTCCTCCTTCGTGAACGCCAGCGACTTCCTGGTGGACGGCGGAATCTCGGGCGCGTACGTCACGCCCCTGTAGGGACGAAACGGTACGGTTCACGCGTATGCGATCCCGTACACCGACGGCAACGCTGCCGGCTCAACCAGGAGGTCTACGGCGTCCAGGGCGCCGCCCGGCGCCGGCAGCCGTGGCCGCACCGGCCGGCGATCGCGGGCGGTGACGCCGACCCCGACGTCACCCCGCGGGCGCCCCTCCTGCGGGACGACGGCACGGTGGTCCCCGACCGGCGGGACACCGTGCATCGAGCCAACAGATCCGTGCAGTGAGCCGATCTACAGGAAGGTGTGGCCCTCGCCGCGGTACGTCGGCGCGGTCGCCGTCACCGTGTCCCCCTCGATCAGGTGCAGCACGTCGAACCGCTCGCACAGCTCACCGGCCTTCGCGTGCCGGAACCACACCTTGTCGCCGACGAGCAGGTCGTCGGCCGGCGAGCCGAGCAGCGGGGTCTGCACCTCGCCGGGCCCCTCCTGGGGGTCGTAGCGCAGTCCCTCCGGCAGGTACGGCACCGGCAGCCGGTCCGGCCCCGCGGCGCCCGAGGCGGGGTAGCCGCCGCCCAGGACGGTCACCACCCCGACCCCCGGCCGCCGCACCACCGGCTGCGCGAAGAGGGCGGCCGGACGCCCCCTGAAGGACGTGTAGTTGTCGAACAGCCGCGGTACGTACAGCCCGGAGCCGGCCGCTATCTCGGTGACCGCGTCCTCGGCGGCCGTGTGCTGCACGCTGCCGGTGCCGCCGCCGTTGACGTACTCCAGGTCGGGTACGACGGCCCGGACCGCGCGCACCACCGCGGCGCGCCGCTCGGCCAGCTCCCGGCGGGCGGCCGCCTGCATCAGCCGTACGGCACGGGAGCGCAGCGGCCGACCGGCGACCGCGTCCCCGACGCCGGCGACATGACCCTCGTACGCCATGATCCCGACGACCTTGAACCCCGGCCGCCGGGCCACCGCGCGGGCCAGGTCGGCGACCTGCGCGGGGGAGTGCAGCGGGGAACGGCGCGCCCCGACCCGCACCCGGCCGCCGAACAGCTTCAGGGCGGTGTCCAACTCCAGGCAGACGCGCACGACTTCGCTCCCACCGGAGCGCGCGGCGTCGATCAGGTCGAGCTGGGCGGGGTCGTCGACCATCACGGTCACGGCGGAGGCCAGCTTGGGGTCGCCGGTCAGTTCGGCGAAGGCCGTGCGGTCGGCCGAGGGGTAGGCGAGCAGGACGTCGTCGAATCCGGAGCGCGCCAGCCACAGGGACTCGGCGAGGGTGAAGGACATGATGCCCGCGAAGCCGTCCTTCGCCAGGACGCGTTCGAGCAGGGCCCGGCAGCGAACGGACTTGCTGGCGACCCGGATCGGCTTGCCGCCGGCCCGGCGGACGAGGTCGTCCGCGTTGGCGTCGAAGGCGTCCAGGTCCACGATCGCGAGGGGGGCGTCGAGATGGGCGGTGGCCCGGTCGTAACGGGCCCTGTCGGCGGCGCGCGCAGTCATGAACGAAGCCTGCCAGACAGGATTACCGCAGGGTAGGGGGACGTTCCGGGCAGATGCCCCGGCGTCGCGGACTGGTTCCCGTTCGCCCCTGAACAAGCCGTAGAGTGACGCGCACGCACAGAGGATCGACACCGGTCGCAGGTCCGCGCCGGGATGGCGGTCCGTCCGTGCGGGTATGCGTGCCCGAGGCGAACGAATCCGTAGCGGGCAGTCCGGGCACGAGCACGACAGTGACCCGCGCACGAGAACGACGGCCCGGGTACGAGGGAAACGGGGGGTGCATGAGCACGGAAGCGCGCCGCGCCCCCGTCCCCCCACGCCCCACGACGCCCCCCTCGGGGGATCCGGTGGACGAGGGCGCATCACCCGGGCCCGACGCACCCCCGGGCAACGACTCGTCAGCCACCGCACCGGAAGCTCCCGGTGCGCGGTCGGGGGTTTCGCCGGGCGGGGCGTCGGAGGGTTCCGGGACTGGCACGGGGGTCTTGTCGGGCGGGGCGTCCGAGGGATGCGGCGCGCGGCCGGGAACTTCGTCGGGCGGTACGCCCGAGGGCTTCGGCGGACCGTCGGGAGCTTCGTCGGGTGCTGTGCGTGGCTCGTCGTCTTCCGCCCGGTCGGACTCCGGGGCGCAGGGCACACGCGGTGGCGACGCGACCGGGGCGGGCCCTTCCGCGTCCGGTTCCGCGCAGACCGGGGTGCGCTTCCCCCGCTTTCGGTCCGCCCCCTCACGACTCGGTGACCCGACGACTCCGCCGCCACCGGCAGCATCTTCCCGTTTCCCCGACACTCCACCGGCAGACTCGGCCCGTTTCCCGGACGCCCCGTCCGCCACGGGCCGTGAGGCGGGGGGTGACAGCACGGCCGAGGGTGGAGGTCCTGCGGCTTGGCGCGGGAGCGCGTCCGAGAGCACGGGCCGTGAGCCAGGGCGCGACGGCATGGTCCCGCGCGCCGGCCGTGAGGCTCGGCACGAGGCCACGACGCGGGGTGCGGGCCGTGAGCCGCGGCGCGACGGCGCCGGAGGCGTCGCGCCGGGCGGTGCGCCGCCGCGGCCGGGCCACCGGCCCATGGCGCAGCCGAGGCGCACCGGCGCACCGTCCGAGACGCCGTCGGAGACGACCGCCCGCCTCCGCCCGATTCCCCCGGCCCCCCAGCCCGAGCCGGACACCGACCGGGGTTTCACCCCCACAGCACCGCCGAGCCGTCCCGGCGCCACCGCCGTCCCGCCGCGTCCGGAGACTCGCCCCGGCACCGCCACGCCCGCGGAGCCCTTCCGGCGCCGTGGTTCCGGAGCCGTCCCACCGCGTCCGGACAGTCGGCCCGGTGGCCTGTCCGCCGATGCCTCCCACCGTGCTGCTCCCGGAGCCGTCCCGCCGCGTCCGGACACCCGCCCCGCCCCCACGTCCGCCGACGCCTTCAGCCGCCCCGGTTCCGCCGTACCGTCGGCGTCTCCCGCCGGTTCCGCCGTGCCGCCGCGCCCCGTGCCGCCCGGCGCCGCGGGTGCCCCCGCTGCCCCCATCCCCCTGGCGCCGGACCCGGCGCTCTCCTGGAGTGTCATGACGCCGGGTGGGACGCTCGGTGCGGATCGGCCCGTCGTGACGTTCGGGGAGCCGGAGGGGTACGACGAGCGGACGCGGCCACGGCCGCTCGGTGCGCGACTGCGGCCCCGTACCGCAGCCGTCGGCGTCTGTCTGGTGCTGGGGCTCGGGCTCATCGGTGGTGCCGTGACGGGCAGTTGGCTGACCGGCGGTGCCGGGGACGACAAGGCCCCGGACACCTTCACGGCGGCCGCCGACCTGTGGCACAGCATCCCCGTCGACCAGCTGTTCCCGCCCACCGTGCCGGGGACGGGAGCCGGCCCGGGCGGCGCCGACCGGACCTGGACGCGGATCGCCGTCGCCCCGGACAGCGGCTGCCAGAACGCCTTCGACCCGCTGCTGGGCAAGGCCCTCGCCCCCGCCGGCTGCCGGCGCCTGCTGCGCGCCACGTACACGGACGCGACCCGGAGCTACGTCACCACCGTCGGCATGCTCTTCACCAAGGCCGACGCGGCGGCCATGAGCGCCCTGGACACCCAGTTCCAGAAGGAGGGCCTCGACCGCCGCACCGACCTCATGCCCCGCCCGTACGCCGCGAAGGACACCGTCGCCGCCGCCTTCGGCGACAAGCAGCGCGCATCGTGGACCATCTCCGTCCTCACGGACGCCCCCGTCGTCGTCTTCGCCGTCTCCGGCTGGGCCGACGGCCGCACCGTCGACACGCCACAGCCCGCGGCGGACGCCACCCGGACCGGTGCCACCACCGCCCCTGCCCAGGCCGGTCTCGGCAACGAGGCCCAGGGCCTCGCCGACCGCATCGAACGCGCCTTCCGCGAGACCGCCGGCGCGGCCACGGAGGCGCCCTCATGAGCAGCCGTACGACACATCGCGCCGGGCTCGTGAGCTGCCTCCTCGCAGCCTCCCTCGCCCTCGTGCCGGCCACCCCCGCGCACGCCGACGGCATCCGCGCCCAGCAGTGGGCCCTGGACGCCATGCACACCCAGCAGGCCTGGCAGACCACGAAGGGCCGGGGCATCACCGTCGCGGTCCTCGACACCGGCGTCGAGGCCGACCACCCCGACCTCACCGGCAACGTCCTGACCGGCAAGGACATGGTGGGCTTCGGGGCCGGACCCGGCGACCGCGCCTGGGCCCGGCACGGCACCGCGATGGCCGGGATCATCGCCGGCCACGGACACGGCCTCGGCGACGCCGACGGCGTCATGGGCATCGCCCCCGAAGCCAAGATCCTTCCCGTCCGCGTCATCCTCGAGGACGGCGACCCCTCCCGGGCCAAGGCCCGCAGCACCCGGGGCAACGCCCTCGCCGAGGGCATCCGCTGGGCCGCCGACCACGGCGCCGACGTCATCAACCTCTCCCTCGGCGACGACTCCGCCTCCGCGCACCCGGAGCCCAGCGAGGACGAGGCCGTCCAGTACGCCCTCAAGAAAGGCGCCGTCGTCGTCGCCTCGGCCGGCAACGGGGGCGAGAAGGGCGACCACATCTCCTACCCGGCCGCCTACCCCGGCGTCATCGCCGCGACCGCCGTCGACCGTTACGGCACCCGCGCGTCCTTCTCCACCCGCCGCTGGTACGCCACCGTCAGCGCCCCCGGCGTCGACGTCGTGATCGCCGACCCGGACCACAAGTACTACCAGGGCTGGGGCACGAGCGCCGCCTCCGCCTTCGTCTCCGGCGCGGTGGCCCTCATCAAGGCGGCCCACCCGGGCCTGACCCCGCCCCAGTTCAAGAAACTCCTCGAGGACACCGCCCGCGACGCCCCCAGCAGCGGCCGCGACGACTCCCGCGGCTTCGGTTTCATCGACCCGGCCGCCGCCCTCAAGGCCGCAGCCCGCCTCGATCCGGAGGGCCTGCGAGCCGCGTCGTACGGCGAGAAGTACTTCGGCTCGGGACCGGACACCGCCGAGGCGGACGACGACACGTCGAGCTGGGCGGGCCCGCTGGCGGGCAGTACCGGGGGAGTACTGCTGGTCGTCGCGATCGTGATGTGGCGGGGCCGCCGTGAGTCGCGGCACAACGACGGCTTCTAGGCGCCGGACACGTCCTAGCCGGAGGTAGTGGCAGAGGCGGTGGCACGGGCAGCGGCGGACGCCGAGGCCGAACCGTCGCCGCCCGTGAACGCCGAGAGCGCGGCCCGCGCCGCCGCCTCGACCAGCGAGATGCCCTTCGTCTGTGTCGCATTGCCGTTGGACAGGACGGACACCAGGTAGTCGTGGCCGTCGACCGTCACCCGCCCGATGCTGTTGATGTCCCACAGGCCGGTGGTACTGCGCGCCAGCCAGCCGTTCTTCAGCGCCCACGCGGAGCCGTCGGCGGCGGCCGAGACACCCCAGTGCTGGTCGGTCTCTATCTGCTTCATCAGCCCTCGCAGATACGACTGCGAGGCCTCGCTCAGCTTCGAGTCGTCCCCGAAGACCTGCTGGAGCAGCGTGAGCTGGTCGGCCGCCGTGGTCTGGGTCAGCCCCCACAGCATGTCGTCGCCGCCCGCGGTGTCCGTGAGCCCGAAACGCTCGTTCGCGGCGTCGAGCCCGTCCGCCTTGCCGATGATCCGCCACAGCGCCGACGCGGAGGTGTTGTCGCTGTTCTCGATCATCGCGGTGGCGTACGTCTTCTCCGCGGCGGTGAGACGCCGGCCCGCGTCCTGCGCCTGGAGCAGCAGCGTCGCCAGGATGTCGACCTTGACGATGCTCGCCGTGTCGAAGGCGGCGTCCCCGTACGTGGCGCTCTCCCCGGACTCCAGGTCCAGCACCGCCGCCGACACCTTCGCGCCGTCCGGCACGGTCACCGACGCCAGCGCGTCGGCCAGCAACTGTTCGCGGTCCACCGTCGGCTCCGCCACGGCTTCCACCGATGCCTCCCCGTCCGCCGAGGGCGAGGACGTGGCCGACGGCGACACCGACGACGATACGGCGCTCGTCCCGGTATGCGCCTTCGCCTTGACGTACACGGTGCCCGCGGCCGTACCGCCGACGATGGCGACCGAGACGAGCGCGGTGTACAGAAGGGGGCGGCGCCGTGACGGACGAGCACAGCGGCGTCGGCGGGCTCTGGAGGACTCCATGGCCGCGATGCTCGGGGCGGCGACTGTGCGGGCCGTTAGACGAAAGTAAGAGCTTCGTCAGGGAAATATGAGAAACCCGTGAATCTCGTGTCCGGCTGGTTTCCGGGCCCGCACAAGCGCAACAGCATCCCCCCTATAGGGTCGGTGACCGTGGCGAACAAGAACATTCCCGACCCTGGCTTCTCCGACGACGACGGCAGTGCCGACCCCCGGCTGAGCGCCGCGCTGGCCGCCTGGGCCGAGGACCGCACCGCCGTGACCCCCGTCCTGGAGGCGCTCAAGGGTGCCCGGCTGCTCGTCCCCGTCGTCGCCGTGCTCGGCGAGGTGGAGGAGGACGCGAACGGGCTGCGCCGCGAGAAGACCAGCGACATGGCCGTACCGACCCTGAAGGCGGGCCACCGCACCGCCCTCCCCGCCTTCACGTCCACCGAGTCGCTGGCCCGCTGGGACGCCCAGGCCCGCCCCGTGGCCGTACCCCTGCACCAGGCCCTCCAGGCCGCGGCGCACGAGAAGGCGGACACGGTCCTGCTGGACCTGGCCGGTCCGGTGCCGTACGAGCTGACGGGACCGGCACTGCTGGCGCTCGCCGAGGGCCGTACGACGACCGACCCGATCGCCGACCCGGCCGTCGTCGAGGCGGTACGCGCCGTGGTGGCCGCCGAGCCCGCCGTGCTGCGCGCCCACCTCGGGCCCGGGCCGGCCGACGGCACCCTCGCCCTCGTACTGGACCCGGCCGCACCCCCGGCCGACGCCGCCCGGGCGGTCGCCCGGCGGCTGGCCGCCGACGAGACACTGAGGGCCCGCCTGGTGCGCGGCCTCGACCTGGCACTGCTGCCGGCCGGGACGACGCCACCGGGCGAGCCCCTGTACGTACGAGGATGAAGCCGCCGGATATCGCCTGACGGTGGGATATCGGCTGTCGGCGAGCTAGCCGTAGATCGGGCCGGTGTACTTCTCGCCGGGCCCCTGACCCGGATCGTCCGGGGCGATCGACGCCTCGCGGAACGCCAGCTGCAGCGACTTCAGGCCGTCGCGCAGCGGCGCCGCGTGGAACGAGCTGATCTCGGTCGCGCTCGCGTCCAGCAGACCGGCCAGGGCGTGCACCAGTTTGCGGGCCTCGTCCAGGTCCTTGTACTTGTCGCCCTCCTCGGTCAGACCGAGCTTCACGGCGGCGGCGCTCATCAGGTTGACGGCGACCGTCACGATCACCTCGACCGCGGGGACCTCGGCGATGTCGCGGGTCATGGCATCGAAGTCGGTCGTGCCGGGGGTCTCGGGCGTGTCCGAGGGGGAGGTCTCACTCATGCCCCACACGATAGGTGCCGGGCGGGACCCGGCCCTACTTGGCCTCAATTAGCCGTTCCGGACCGATGCTGCTAACCTTGTGTAACGACCGGTCGGACACGCATGCCCATGGCAGACGGGCCCGACCTACAAGTGGAGGCTTCGAACTCCCACCTGACCGCCCTCCGGGGCGGCGGGTCACCGGTCAGGCGGCGCCATCCCTGTGACGGCGGTCCGCCCGATAGTGCGCCCCGCGTTCACCGCGGCGGTGTTCCGGTAGTTCGAGGAGCCCCGCCTGTGATCGTCCGGGGCATTTTTTGTGCTTCGGCGCGGTTCGGTCTAACGAACAGAGACGTTACGCGGCTGTCCGCCAGACCGCCGTGTGGTGCTACCGAGGAGGATCCATCAGCGCCGAGCCCCGCATCAACGACCGGATTCGCGTTCCCGAGGTGCGACTTGTCGGTCCCAGTGGCGAGCAGGTGGGCATTGTCCCGCTGGCCAAGGCACTGGAGCTTGCGCAGGAGTACGACCTGGACCTGGTCGAGGTCGCGGCGAACGCCCGTCCGCCTGTGTGCAAGCTCATGGACTACGGGAAGTTCAAGTACGAGTCGGCCATGAAGGCCCGTGAGGCGCGCAAGAACCAGGCGCACACGGTCATCAAGGAGATGAAGCTCCGGCCGAAGATCGACCCGCACGACTATGACACCAAGAAGGGTCACGTCGTCCGGTTCCTCAAGCAGGGCGACAAGGTCAAGATCACGATCATGTTCCGTGGTCGCGAGCAGTCCCGTCCCGAGCTGGGCTACCGACTGCTGCAGCGTCTCGCGGAGGATGTCCAGGACCTCGGGTTCGTCGAGTCGAACCCGAAGCAGGACGGCCGCAACATGATCATGGTCCTCGGTCCGCACAAGAAGAAGACCGAGGCGATGGCCGAGGCCCGGCAGGCGCAGGAGGCCCGCAAGGCGGAAGCGAAGGCCAACCCCGGTCGTTCGCAGAACCCTGCTGACACCGACGCCGACGCCGCGGTCGAGACCGACGTCGAGACCGAGGCACCCGCCGAGGAGCACGCCGAGGCGTGATCCCCGGGACGCGAGTCCCAGGATGCAACCCGATACAAGTACGACGCTCCACCGTGCCCGGTTTAACGACCGGGCACCGGAGCGCCACCGACGAGGAGAGAACGGCGCTATGCCGAAGAACAAGTCGCACAGCGGTGCCAGCAAGCGCTTCAAGATCACCGGCTCCGGCAAGGTGCTCCGTGAGCGCGCCGGCAAGCGCCACCTGCTCGAGCACAAGTCGTCCCGCGTGACGCGTCGCCTCACCGGCAACGCCGAGATGGCCCCGGGCGACGCCGCGAAGATCAAGAAGCTTCTCGGCAAGTGACGTACGGGCGCCACTGAGCGCCGTACGTCTGGACCGGGACCCAATCGTTTCCGGGCCGTGTGAGTCCAACCACGGCCCCGCTACAAGGAGTTAACAAGTGGCACGCGTCAAGCGGGCAGTCAACGCCCACAAGAAGCGCCGGGCGATCCTCGAGCAGGCCTCCGGCTACCGCGGTCAGCGTTCGCGCCTGTACCGCAAGGCCAAGGAGCAGGTCACCCACTCGCTGGTCTACAACTACAACGACCGCAAGAAGCGCAAGGGTGACTTCCGCCAGCTGTGGATCCAGCGCATCAACGCCGCTGCCCGCGCCAACGGCATCACGTACAACCGCTTCATCCAGGGTCTGAAGGCCGCGAACGTCGAGGTCGACCGCAAGATCCTGGCCGAGCTGGCCGTCAACGACGCCGGTGCGTTCGCCGCGCTCGTCGAGGTCGCCCAGAAGGCGCTGCCGGCGGACGTGAACGCGCCGAAGGCTGCGTGACGCCGCGCCGGCTCGCGCCGGACGTGACGTGATCGGACCCGCAGGCCCCAGCCGGTCTGCGGGTCCGTCGTGTTCGACTCTTCCGAAAGTGGACCGTATGCCCCCCGCCCCCGAGCTGATCTCCCCCCGCTCGCCCCGCGTCTCCGCAGCGCGGCGGCTCGCCAAGCGGAACTTCCGGGGGAAGGAGCGGCTGTTCCTCGCGGAGGGGCCGCAGGCCGTGCGGGAGGCCGCGGCACACGAGGCCGGCGGCCCGCCCACGCTCGTCGAGCTGTTCGCCACCGTCGAGGCAGCGGAGCGGTATGCCGACATCGTCGGGGAGGCCCGCACCGGCGGCGCCCGCATCCACCTCGCCGACGAGCAGGTCATCGAGGACATCTCGACCACCGTCACCCCGCAGGGACTCGTCGGGATCTGCCGGTTCCTCGACACCCCCTTCGAGGAGATCCTCGAAGCCCGCCCCCGGCTCGTCGCCGTCCTCGCCAACGTCCGTGACCCCGGCAACGCCGGCACCGTGCTGCGCTGCGCGGACGCCGCCGGCGCCGAGGCGGTCGTACTGACCGACGCCTCGGTCGACCTGTACAACCCCAAGGCCGTGCGCGCCTCCGTCGGCTCCCTGTTCCACCTCCCGGTCGCCGTCGGCGTACCCGTGGAACAGGCCGTGGCGGGCCTCAAGGAGGCAGGGGTCCGTATCCTCGCCGCCGACGGCGCCGGTACCGACGACCTCGACGACGAGCTCGACAAGGGCACCATGGGCGGGCCCACCGCGTGGGTCTTCGGGAACGAGGCCTGGGGGCTCCCGGAGGAGACCCGCGCGCTCGCGGACGCCGTGGTCCGCGTCCCGATCCACGGAAAGGCCGAGAGCCTGAACCTCGCCACCGCGGCCGCCGTATGTCTCTACGCGTCGGCCCGTGCACAGCGCGCCTCCGGAGGGTGCCGCTCCGTCACCGAGAGCTAGTAGGGTGACCAGCTCGGGGGCCCGTGGCCGTCTGAGAGGTGGGGTACGGGGATGACTGTCGGCACGAGCAGCGCACCGGGAGCGAGGCAGGCGCGACGCACACCCGCGCCCCGCTGCGGTGATCTCGCCGAGCTCGGCATCGATCCCGACGAACTGCCCGACGGCCTCGTGATCGCCGACGAGCACGGGCACGTCATCTGCTTCAACGCCGCCGCCCAGCGCATCACCGCCACCGCCGCCGCGGACGCCCTCGGGCAGCGGCTCGAGAAAGCGCTGCCGTTAGAGGACCTGGAAGGGCGGCGCTGGTGGCAGCTGACCGACCCGTACGGCGGCCTGTCCATCAGGGTCCGCCAGCCCGAGCGCAATCTGCTGCTGCCCGGCGGACGGGAAGTACTCGTGTCCGCGCGGTACGTCCGCACGGAACCCACCGGGCCCGTCCGCCGCGTCGTCGTCACCCTCCGTGACACCGAGGCCCGTCGGCGCACCGAGCGCAGCCACGCCGAACTCATCGCGACCGTCGCCCACGAGCTGCGCTCGCCGCTGACCTCCGTCAAGGGCTTCACCGCCACTCTGCTGGCCAAGTGGGAGCGGTTCACCGACGACCAGAAGCGGCTGATGCTGGAGACCGTCGACGCCGACGCCGACCGGGTCACCCGGCTCATCGCCGAGCTGCTGGACATCTCGCGGATCGACTCCGGGCGGCTGGAGGTGCGCCGCCAGCCCGTGGACATGGGCGCGGCCGTGGGACGGCACATCCAGGCATACGTCGCCGCAGGTCAGCCGGCCGACCGCTTTCTGCTGCGCATCGAGCAGCCGCTGCCCGACCTGTGGGCCGATCCGGACAAGGTCGACCAGGTGCTCAGCAACCTGCTCGAAAATGCCGTGCGTCACGGAGAGGGAACCGTCACGATTGACGTCACGCCCTCGGCGTCCCCCCGCGAAGGGGAGGATGTCGGCACATCGGTCACGGTGAGCGACGAGGGGCTCGGCATCCCGGAGGAGTCCATGAACCGCGTCTTCACCCGCTTCTGGCGGGGCAGCAAGCGCGGCGGCACGGGCCTCGGGCTGTACATCGTCAAGGGCATCGTCGAAGCCCACGGCGGCACCATCACGGTCGGCCGCGCCCCCGGCGGCGGCGCCGAATTCCGATTTACGTTGCCCGTGGGCGCCCCGGCGTATCTCGCCTGAGCAGCCCGCGGGCGCATTCGTATACCTCCACCCCGTTAGACTCGGCCTTTGGCACCTTTGTGTCCCACAGACGGGCCTCTGAGTCGATGACGGGGACCTTCAGCCAGCCAATCGGAAGCACGGGAAGAGATGTCGGCACCGAATAAGTCGTACGACCCTGTAGAGGTCGAGGCGTTGAAACCGGAAGAGATCGAGCGCATGCGGGACGAGGCGCTCGCCGCCTTCGCCGCCGCGGACTCCCTCGACGCGCTCCAGGAGGCCAAGGTCGCCCACACCGGCGGCACCTCGCCGCTGGCCCTGGCCAACCGCGAGATCGGCGCCCTGCCCCCGCACGCCAAGGCCGCCGCCGGCAAGCTGGTCGGCCAGGCCCGTGGTGCCGTGAACAAGGCCCTCGCCGTCCGCCAGGCCGAACTGGAGGCCGATCGCGACGCCCGGGTACTGGTCGAGGAGGCCGTGGACGTCACACTGCCCCACGACCGCGTACCGGCCGGCGCCCGGCACCCGCTGACCACGCTCTCGGAGCGCATCGAGGACGTCTTCGTGGCCATGGGCTACGAGGTCGCCGAGGGCCCGCAGGTCGAGGCCGAGTGGTTCAACTTCGACGCGCTCAACATCGGCCCGGACCACCCGGCCCGCGGCGAGGCCGACACCTTCTTCGTGCAGGGCCCCGAGGGCGGCACCGAGTCCGGCGTGGTGCTGCGCACCCACACCTCGCCCGTGCAGATCCGCTCCCTGCTGCAGCGCGAGCTGCCGGTGTACGTGATCTGCCCCGGACGTGTGTACCGCACGGACGAGCTGGACGCGACCCACACCCCGGTCTTCCACCAGGTCGAGCTGCTCGCCGTCGACGAGGGCCTGACCATGGCCGACCTCAAGGGCACCCTGGATCACATGGTCCAGTCGCTGTTCGGAGAGGGCATGAAGACCCGGCTGCGGCCGAACTTCTTCCCGTTCACCGAGCCGTCCGCCGAGATGGACATGGTGTGCTACGTCTGCCGCGGCGAGTCCGTCGGCAACCCCGACCGGCCCTGCCGCACCTGCTCGTCCGAGGGCTGGATCGAGCTCGGCGGCTGCGGCATGGTCAACCCCAAGGTGCTGACCGCCTGCGGCGTCGACCCGGAGAAGTACAGCGGCTTCGCCTTCGGGTTCGGCATCGAACGGATGCTGATGTTCCGCCACAACGTCGAAGACATGCGAGACATGGTCGAGGGTGACGTCCGGTTCACCCGGCCGTTCGGGATGGAGATCTGATGCGGGTCCCGCTTTCTTGGCTGCGGGAGTACGTCGACCTGCCGGCGACCGAAACCGGGCGTGACGTCCAGGACAAGCTGATCTCGGCCGGTCTGGAGGTCGAGACCGTCGAGCACCTCGGCGCCGACCTCAAGGGTCCGCTCGTCGTCGGCCAGGTGCTGACCATCGAGGAGCTGGAGGGCTTCAAGAAGCCGATCCGCTTCTGCACGGTCGACGTCGGCCAGGCCAACGGCATCGGCGAGCCCCAGGAGATCGTCTGCGGCGCCCGCAACTTCGCCGTCGGCGACAAGGTCGTCGTGGTGCTGCCGGGCGCCGTACTGCCCGGCAACTTCGCGATCGCCGCGCGCAAGACCTACGGCAGGACCTCGCACGGCATGATCTGCTCCAGCGGCGAGCTGGGCATGGGCGACGACGGCACCCACGGCATCATCGTGCTGCCGCCGGAGACCGAGGTCGGCAAGGACGCCATCGAGCTGCTCGAGCTGGTCGACGAGGTCCTCGACATCGCCGTCACCGCCAACCGCGGCGACTGCCTGTCGATCCGCGGTGTCGCCCGCGAGACCGCCATCGCCTACGGCCTGCCGCTGCGCGACCCGGCGCTGCTCGACGTCCCGGGCCCGAACGCGTTCGGCTACCCCGTGAAGGTCTCCGACCCCGTCAACTGCGACCGCTTCACCGCGCGCACCGTCACCGGCCTGAGCCCCGAGGCACGCTCCCCGATCTGGTTGCAGCGCCGCCTGCAGAAGGTCGGCATGCGCCCGATCTCGCTCGCCGTCGACGTCACGAACTACGTGATGATGGAGCTCGGCCAGCCGCTGCACGCGTACGACCGCTCGCTCGTCCAGGGCACCATCGGCGTGCGCCGGGCCGAGGAGGGCGAGAAGATCGTCACCCTCGACGGCGTCGAGCGAAAGCTGCACGCCGAGGACCTGGTGATCACGGACGACCGTGGCCCGATCGGGCTCGCCGGCGTCATGGGTGGCGCGAACACGGAGATCGCCGACCACGACGACGTCGAGAACGTGTCGACGGACGTGGTCATCGAGGCCGCGCACTTCGACCAGGTCGCGATCGCCCGTACGGCCCGCCGGCACAAGCTGTCCTCGGAGGCGTCCAAGCGCTTCGAGCGCGGCGTCGACCCGCAGGCCGCGTCCGCCGCCGCCCAGCGCACGGTCGACCTCCTCGTGCTCCTCGCCGGCGGTACGGCCGACGCGGGGGTCACCGAGGTCATCGCGCCGTCCGCGCCCCACACCATCACCGTTCCGGCCGGCCACCCGGACAAGGTCGCGGGCGTGGACTACGGCCGCGAGACGGTCGTACGCCGTCTCCAGGAGATCGGCTGTGACGTGTACGGGCAGGACGAGCTCATCGTCACCGTGCCGTCGTGGCGGCCCGACCTCACCGAGCCCAACGACCTGGCCGAAGAGGTCATCCGCCTGGAGGGCTACGAGAACCTGCCCTCCACGCTGCCCAAGCCCCCGTCGGGCCGCGGCCTGACCCACCGGCAGCGGCTGCACCGCCGCGTCGGGCGGGCGCTGGCCGGAGCGGGCTACGTCGAGGCGCCGAACTACCCGTTCATCAGCGAGCAGGTCTTCGACCAGTTCGGCCTGGACGCCGACGACCCGGGGCGCCGGGTCGTGAAGCTGACCAACCCGCTCAACGACGAGGAGCCCGCGCTCCGTACGTCGCTGCTGCCGGGCCTGCTCGGCGCGCTGCGCCGCAACGACGGCCGGGGCTCGCACGACCTGGCGCTCTTCGAGACCGGGCTGGTCTTCCACCCGCGCGAGGAGCAGCGGGTCGCCGTCGCCCTCCCCGTCGACCGGCGTCCCACCGACGAGGAGATCGCGACGCTCGACGCGGCGCTGCCCGAGCAGCCGCGCCATGTCGCCGTCGTCCTCGCGGGCGCCCGCGAGCAGGCCGGCTGGTGGGGCAAGGGCCGCCCGGCCGACTGGGCCGACGCGGTCGAGGCCGCCCGGACCGTCGCCCGTGAGGTCGGCGCCGAGCTGGTCGTCCGCAACGGCAAGCACGGACCGTGGCACCCGGGCCGCTGCGCGGAGCTGCTGGTCGTCGCCGCCGACGGCACGGAGAAGCTCGTCGGCCACGCGGGCGAACTGCACCCGCGCGTCGTCAAGGCCCTGGGTCTGCCCGCCCGCACCAGCGCGGCGGAGCTGAACCTGGACATCCTGGAGGCGGTCGGCAACGACACCCCGCAGGCGCCCAGAATCTCCACCTTCCCGGTCGCCACGCAGGACGTCGCCCTGGTCGTCGACAAGTCGGTCCCGCACGCGGACGTCGAGGGCGCGTTGCGCGACGGCGCCGGTGAACTGCTGGAGGCCATCCGACTGTTCGACGTCTACGAGAACGACGAGCAGCTCGGCGAGGGCAAGAAGTCGCTCGCGTACGCGCTGCGCTTCCGCGCCGGGGACCGGACGCTGACGGTCGACGAGGCGTCCGCCGCCCGCGACGCGGCGGTCGCGCTGGCCGCTGAGCGTACGGGAGCGGTGCTGCGGAGTTAGTTCCGCCGGGGAACCGAGCGTTGTTTCGCCCGCCACGGGTCCTCCGTGGCCGGCGAAACAACGCGCGGCGGAGCCGCATGTGTCACTGGCCCGTGCCCCTGTCAGGGCGTCCCCCATCAGGCGTCTCACTCGATCGGGTGAGATCCCCCAGCGGCCTGGCCTCCCAGGTCACGCGGTCGACAGAATCGGACCGGCCTTTCGGGGCCGGTCGGTCTGTGCCGTCACGGCCTAGATGGGGGGCCATCGACATGTTCCGCATCAGGCGGCCGCTGCGCCGAGCCTTCTTGCTGGGGCTGCCCACGGTGTGGGGCGCCCTGGCGATCACGTACAAACTGGCCTGTCCGCTCGCCCAGCAGACCGGGCTCGGCGCGCGGGTCGCCACCAGCGCGGTCTTCTTCGCCGTCGGCACGGGGCTGGTCCTCCACCTCCGGGCGACACTGCTGCGCGAGCTCAGGCAGGCCCGCCGGGTCGCGGGCGCCGCCCAGAGCGTGCTGCTGCGGCCGTTGCCGCCGCGTATCGACGGGTTGGGCGTCGCCGCCGCCCAGCTCTCCGCGGACCGCGGCGCCTCGGTCGGTGGCGACCTCTACGAGGCCATCGCCACCGAACACGGCGTACGGGTGGTGATGGGCGACGTCCGCGGGCACGGGCTCGCGGCGATCGGCACCGTCGCCGCCGTCCTCGGCTGCTTCCGCGAGGCCGTGCACGACGAGGCCGAACTCGGCAGCGTGCTGCACCGCCTGGAGCGCGCGCTCGCCCGGCATCTGCGCGAACGTGCCCGTGCCGAGCACCCCTCGGCCGGCCCGCCGCCCGACACCCCGGTCGTCGAGGAGTTCGTCACCGTCCTGCTGCTGGAGATCGGCCGGGACGGCGAGGTCCACGCCCTCAACTGCGGCCACCCGTGGCCGTATCTGCTGAGCGGCACCCGGGTCGAGCCCCTGGCCCGGGCGGATCCCCTCCCTCCCCTCGGCCCGTTCCCCCTCCCGCGGGAACTTCCCGCCGTGCGCGTAGGCCGTCTGCTCCCGGGCGAGTCACTGGTTCTGCACACGGACGGGGCGGAGGACGCGAGGGACTGCCACGGCCGCTTCTTCTCCCTGCCGACCGCGATCGCCGCGGCGGTCGGCGACGACCCGGTCACACCCCAGACCATCCTGCGCACCGTCTTCACCGCCCTCCATCGCCACACGGGCGGCCGACCGACCGACGACGTGGCCTTACTCGTACTGCGCAACGAACGTGTGCGGGAACGCGCCCCTGAAGGGGTGCGAGACGGTGACACATGCGGCTCCGCCGCGCGGGCGCGACCAGCCCCCACGCACCCGCTGCCGACGAACCACGTGTAGTACCCGCCATTGCCGGCGCAGCACAGCACAGCGCCGTTCGCCGTCCGCCCCGCCACGGAGTGTCGGGCAGGCAGCAGGGCGGACGGCGCGGAAGCGGGCCGCCGCACTGTATGAGGGGGAGCCGGCGGCCCGGCCGGCCTCTTGCGAGGCATTTCAGTCAACCGGGCGGGGACTTTCCGCAACAGCGCGCGCACAGCGTGGATTCGCGCACTCCGTTCACACCCCGTGTGAAACGGGACCCACTACTCTGTCGGCACCGAGCCACCGGGGGGCACCCATGCAGCCCAACACTCTGCTCGACGCGATCCTGGACGAGGCGGGCATCTCGCATGCCGGGCTGGCCGCGCACGTCAACCAGGCGGGGCGGGGCCGCGGCCTGGCACTGCGATACGAACACACCGCCGTGGCACGGTGGCTGAAGGGCCAGCGGCCGCGCGGCCAGGTGCCCGACCTGATCTGCGAGGTGCTCGCCGGCCGGCTGCACCGGCCGGTCACCCTCGACGACATCGGCCTCGGCGTCCCGGGCGAGCCGTCGGCCCCGCACGGCACCTCGCTCTCCGGCTTCGTGGAGCGGGCCACCGCCCTGTGGCGCTCCGACGAACAGCAGCGCCCGCACGTCCTCGGTGCCCCCGCCGTCACCGGCACGCCCGCGGTGATGCCCGTATGGGAGTGGGAGAACCCGCCCGAGGACGTGGACGTCTCCCGCGGCGGCAGACACCGGGTCACCCAGTTCGACATCGAGATGCTGCGTGCCGCCCGCGCCCACTACGAGCAGCTGTACCGCAAGGCCGGCGGCATAGCGACCCGCAGCCGCATCGTCGGCTTCCTCAACGCCGAGGCGGCCCCGCTGCTGCGCGGCAGCTACACCGACGCCACCGGCCGCCAACTCCACCGGGCCACCGGTGGGTTGGTGGCGATCGTCGGCATCTGCGCGTACGACTCCGACGCGCACGGACTGGCCCAGCGCTACTTCCACCAGGCGCTCAGACTCGCGAAGGCCAGCGGCGACCGGGGACTTGGCGCGTATGTCATCGCGCTGCTCGTCAACCAGTCGCTGTTCATGCGGGAGTACCGCCAGGCCGTCGCCTTCGCCGAGGCCGCGCTGCGCGCCGCCGGACGGCACATCACCCCCGCGCTCGCCTCGGATCTGTACGCGATGCAGGCCAAGGCGTACGCACATCTGGGCGACGGCACGAGCGCCCTGTCCTGCATCCGGCGTGCCGAGGCGGCCGCCGAACGCATCCGGCGCGGATACGAACCCGACGAAACCGGCTATGTCCAGCCGGGCCTCGTCAACGTCCAGGTGGCGGAGGCCCTGCTCAGCCTCGGCGAGCTGGCCGCCGCCCGGGAGCACGCGGCGGCCGCCGTGGACAACCCGGCCCACGACCGGGGCCGGGTGCACCGGCTCGCGATGCTCAGCACGATCGAACTCCGCCAGGGCAACGCCGACAAGGCGGTGGCCACGGCGGTGCAGATGACCGAACAGGCCCGCGGAATGGAGTCCCAGCGCCTGCGCGACAGACTCCGCGCGGTACGCGAGCACCTGGTGCGCAGTGGCGTGGCCGGCACGGCCGAGGCCGCCGAACTCATCGACGGGGCACTGCGCGTACCGCTGTAGATTCCCGAAAATCCCGCAGGTAGGGACCGCCGCGCCTACCGCTGCGCCGGGAGCGGCTCGCTGTGCGCCTGCTGTCAGACCGCTCCTGCTGCGATATTGCCACTTACTCGGCGGAAGGTGGCAGAACCGTGCAGTGGACGAAGCAGAACGAACAAACTGTGTATGAAAACCGCTGGTTCAGCGTCAATCTCGCAGATGTCGAGCTGCCGGACGGCCGGCACCTCGACCACTTCCTCATACGGCTGCGGCCCGTCGCCGTGGCCACGGTGGTGAATGAGGCCAATGAGGTCCTCCTCCTGTGGCGCCACCGTTTCATCACCGACAGCTGGGGGTGGGAACTCGCGGCGGGCGTCGTCGAGGACGGCGAGGACATCGCAAGCGCGGCCGCCAGGGAACTCGAGGAGGAGACCGGCTGGCGGCCGGGGCCTCTGCGCCACCTCATGAGCGTGGAGCCGTCCAACGGGCTCACCGACGCCCGGCACCACATCTACTGGGCCGACGAGGGGGAGTACATCGGACACCCCGTGGACGACTTCGAGTCGGACCGTCGGGAATGGGTCCCCCTGAAGCTGGTCCCCGACATGGTCGCCCGCGGTGAGGTCCCGGCCGCCAACATGGCGGCCGCGTTACTGCTCCTGCACCACCTCAGGTTCGGGCAGGACACCTTGCCCTGAATCCCCCCACGGTGTCCTGGGCGCTAGTGGCCAAGGGCCTGCCAGACCGTCGCGACCAGTGCTCCCACGGCCGTGACGGCCGCGATCGAGGGCAGTGGCCAGCGCGCGTGTTCCAGCGAGCCGAGCCGGGTGCTCAGTTCGTCGAGTTCCTTGGCGGTCTCTTCGGTGCGATGGGTGAGCAGAGCCAGTCCGCCCTCGACGCGGGCGTACGCCACGTCGAGGCGGCGCCGTAACTCTGCGACGTCTCCATGGACGACGGGATGCTCGGGATCGGCGGTCATGTGTCCGCTCCTTTCCGTAGTCGTCTCACATCCCTTGCATGTGCATGAAGAGTCAACTCGCCTGGTGGGCGCGTGGGGAGAGTGTGCGAGGGGCATATGCGTGCCCGGCGCGCACACGGTGTGTGAATGCCGCGGGCCCGGCACCGTTTCCGGTGCCGGGCCCGTGGGGCGTCGCTCGCTGTAGTCAGCCGCGGGTCAGCCGTAGGTGTAGAAGCCCGAGCCGGACTTCCGGCCCAGCCGGCCGGCGTCGACCATGCGCTGGAGCAGCGGGGGAGCGGCGTACAGCGGCTCCTTGTACTCCTCGTACATGCTGTGCGCCACCGAGGCGACCGTGTCCAGGCCGATCAGGTCGGACAGCTTCAGCGGGCCCATCGGGTGGGCGCAGCCCAGCTCCATGCCGTTGTCGATGTCCTCGCGGCTGGCGATGCCCGACTCGAACATCCGGATCGCCGAGAGCAGGTACGGGATCAGCAGCGCGTTGACCACGAAGCCGGAGCGGTCCTGGGCACGGATGGCGTGCTTGCCGAGCACCTTCTCGGTGAACAGCTGCGCCCGGCTCAGCGTGCCTTCGGAGGTGGTCAGCGCCGGGATCAGCTCGACGAGCTGCTGCACCGGGGCCGGGTTGAAGAAGTGGATGCCGATGACCTGGTCCGGCCGCGAGGTGGCGACCGCGAGCCTCACCAGCGGGATGGAGGAGGTGTTGGACGCCAGGATGGCGTCCGGGCGGGTCATGACCTGGTCCAGGACCTGGAAGATCTCGGTCTTGACCTGCTCGTTCTCGACGACGGCCTCGATCACCAGGTCGCGGTCCGCGAACTCGCCGAGGTCGGTGGTGAAGCTGAGGCGCGCCTGGGTCGCCGCGAGCTCCTCCTCGGTGATCTTGCCGCGCTCGGCGGCCTTGGCCAGGGAGGTGAACAGGCGGGTACGGCCGAACTCCAGGGCTTCGCCCGTGGTCTCGGCGACCTTGACGTTCAGACCGGAGCGGGCGCAGACCTCGGCGATGCCCGCTCCCATCTGGCCGCAGCCCACCACTCCGACGCGTTCGATGTCGGTCACATCGTCCCTTTCGCTGCGCTGATCTACGGCTGTGGCAGGTCTGCCGTGGTTCGGCGCCTGCTCCAATCGTGCACGTTACCGCCAAGTATCGATGATCGATCGCCGGGGTGCGGCATCCTTGGCGCGCGGACGGTCCGTGACGGCACGGATCCGTGGCGTATTGGGGGTGGTTCGGTATGGGGCGACCGACCCGGCGGGCTTTCGCGCTGGCGGCACTGACGGCGTGGACGACGACGGGTGCGGCGGCGCGGCCCGGGCCGCGGGAGCCGGGTCACCGCCGTGCGGCCGAGGAGATGCGGGGCGTGTGGCTGGCGACGGTGGTCAATCGCGACTGGCCCTCCCGCCCCGGGCTGACGGCGGCCGAGCAGCGCACCGAGCTGATCGCCCACCTGGACACGGCGATGCGCAACCGTCTCAACACGGTGATCTTCCAGGTGCGGCCGACGGCGGACGCGCTGTGGCCCTCGCCGTACGAGCCGTGGTCGCAGTACCTCACGGGCACCCAGGGGGCGGACCCGGGCTGGGATCCGCTGGGCACGGCCGTCGAGGAGGCCCATGTCCGGGGGCTCCGGCTGCACGCCTGGTTCAACCCGTACCGGATCGCCATGCATGCCGACCCGTCGGGACTCGTCGCCTCCCACCCGGCCCGGCGGCACCCGGACTGGGTGGTGGCGTACGGCGGGAGGATGTACTACAACCCGGGCCTGCCTCAGGTGCGCGCGTTCGTCCAGGACGCGATGCTCGACGCGGTCGCCAGGTACCCGGTCGACGCCGTGCACTTCGACGACTACTTCTACCCGTATCCGGTGGCGGGCCAGACCTTCGACGACGACGACGCCTACGACGCGTACGGCGGCGACTTCCCGAACCGGGCCGCTTGGCGCCGCGACAACACCGACCGGCTGGTCCGCGAGATGGCGGCCCGTGTCAAGGAGGTCCGGCCCGGCACCGAGTTCGGGATCAGTCCCTTCGGGGTGTGGCGCAACGCCGCCACGGACCCGCTCGGCTCCGACACCCGGGCGGGCGTGCAGACGTACGACGACCTGTACGCGGACACGCGCAGATGGGTGCGCGAGCACCGGATCGACTACCTCGCCCCGCAGCTGTACTGGAACATCGGCCTGGCCGCCGCCGACTACGCCAAGCTGCTGCCCTGGTGGGCCGAGGTCGCGCGGGGCACCAGGACGAAGCTGTACCTGGGCGAGGCGCTGTACAAGGCGGGCAACCCGGCGCAGCCGGCCGCCTGGCAGGACCCGGCCGAGCTGTCCCGCCACCTCACCCTCGCCGCCGGTCACCCGGAGGTGCGCGGCCATGTCTTCTTCGCCGCCCGGGAGGTGGCGGCGGACCCGATCGGGGCGATGGCGCGGGTCGTCGCCGACCACTACCGGCAGCCGGCGAAGCCCCCGCGCTGACTCACCCTTCCTTCTCCTTGTGGTGCCGGACCTCGCAGTCGGGGCCGGGAGACATCACTGCTTCGTGACCGTCGGGGAAGCGGACGCGGTACGGCGGGTTGCCCTCCGTGCCCATCACTTCGACAACTTCCGAGATCTGATCGTGTTGGCCGACCACCCTGCCGTGCTGGACAAGCTGGTCGCCTTTGGATGCGCGCATCTAAGGGCCTCCTCACCAGTGCGCGCTCAGCCGCGCGCCCGCTGGGTGACGGCGATGCAGACGAGCACGGCGGCGGCCGTCAGCGGGGCGGCCGGAGTGAGGTGCTCGCCGAGCAGCAGCACCGACCACACCAGTGTGAGCAGCGGCTGCGCCAACTGCAACTGGCTGGCCTTGGGGATGCCGATGGCGGCCATGCCCCGGTACCAGACGACCAGGCCCAGGAACTGCGAGCCGGCCGCGACCCACAGCACCCCGACGACGCTGTGGGCGGTCAGCTGCGGCGGCTGATGGGCGAGGGC
The DNA here is from genome assembly GCF_042896175.1 of Streptomyces sp. NPDC001315. Taxonomy (NCBI): domain Bacteria; kingdom Bacillati; phylum Actinomycetota; class Actinomycetes; order Kitasatosporales; family Streptomycetaceae; genus Streptomyces; species Streptomyces sp. NPDC001315. Next base: position 321,183 of record NZ_JBIAWZ010000007.1, read on the forward strand.
CACGGCGGCGACGGGCACGGTGAGCGGCAGGCACAGCACCAGCGCCCAGCCGGTGACCTGCCAGCCCGGCAGTACCCGGGCCAGCCGGCCGCCCTCGGTGTAGCCGGCCGCGCACACCAGCAGCGCCGCGAAGAGGTACAGGTCGGCGGAGGTCAGGGCGCCCCCGCTCTGCAGCACGGTGAAGGCGACCACGGCGGCGGCGCCCGCCAGCGCCGCGGCCCAGAACGCACGCGAGGGCCGGGTGCCGACGCGCAGCGCGGACAGCAGCGCGGTCGTCAGCGGGAGCAGGCCGACCACGACGGCGGCGTGCGCGGTGGTCGACGTCTCCAGGGCGAGGGTGGTGAGCAGCGGGTAGCCGAGGACGACCCCGGCGGCGACGACCGCGATCCCCGGCCAGTGCCGCCGGGCGGGCGGCGGGACACGCAGGGCGAGCAGACAGCCGCCCGCGATCAGCGCCGCGAGGACGCTGCGCAGGGCGACCAGGGCCCAGGGCCCGAAGCCCTCCAGGCCCCAGGCGGTGGCCGGGAAGGTGAGGGAGAAGGCGACGACGCCCAGGGCGGCCTGCAGCACCCCTGCGGGGGCCCTGGACGGTCTGGGGGAGGCGGTGTCGACCGCTATCCGGGTTGCCGTAGTAGCGCTACTCTGTACTCTCATGCAAGAGCGTAGCAGTGTCGGTGAACTGGCGGATCGGCTGAGGCAGGAGCTTGACCGCTACTCGCCAGATGGAAAGCTCCCGTCCAGCCGGGCCCTCGTCGAACGGTTCCGGGTGAGCCCGGTGACCGTCTCGCGCGCCCTCGCGCAGCTGGCCGCGGAGGGGCTGGTGGTCACCCGGCCCGGCGCGGGCGCGTTCCGCGCGCGGCCACGCGCCACCGCGGCACCCGTCGGCGACACCTCCTGGCAGGAGGTCGCCCTCAGTGCGGACGGCGCCGCCGACCTCGTACCGCGCACCGTGGACGCCTCCGGGGTCACGGTCTCGCTCGCCGCGCCGCCGCCCGGCGTGATCGAGTTCAACGGCGGCTATCTGCATCCCTCGCTCCAGCCCGAGCGGGCGATGGCCGCGGCGCTGTCGCGCGCCGGGCGTCGCCCCGGTGCCTGGGGCCGGCCGCCCATGGAAGGGCTGCCGGAGCTGCGTGAGTGGTTCGCGCGGAGCATCGGCGGGTCCGTCACGGCCGCCGAGGTACTGGTCACCGCCGGCGGCCAGTCCGCGCTGACCACCGCACTGCGCGCGCTGGCACCGCCCGGCGCCCCGGTGCTCGTGGAATCGCCCACCTACCCGGGGATGCTGGCCATCGCCCGCGCGGCGGGCCTGCGCCCGGTCCCCGTCCCGGTGGACGCGGACGGTGTGCGGCCGGAGCTGCTCGCCGACGCGTTCCGGGCGACGGGCGCCCGGGTCTTCGTCTGCCAGCCGCTGTTCCAGAACCCGACCGGCGCCGTGCTCGCCCCGGACCGCCGCGGCGAGGTGCTGCGCATCGCCCGGGAGGCGGGCGCGTTCGTCGTCGAGGACGACTTCGTACGGCGGCTCGTGCACGAGGACGCGGGGGAACTGCCGCGTCCGCTCGCCGCGGACGACCCGGACGGCGTCGTCGTCCATGTCGGCTCGCTCACCAAGGCCACCTCGCCCAGCTTCCGGGTCAGCGCCCTCGCCGGGCACGGCCCGGTCCTGGAACGGCTGCGCGCCATCCAGGTGGTCGACACCTTCTTCGTCCCCCGGCCCCTTCAGGAGGCCGCCCTGGAGCTCGTCGGCTCGCCCGCCTGGCCACGCCATCTGCGGGCGATCTCGGCCGAGTTGAGGGTACGCCGCGACACGATGACCACCGCCCTGCGCCTGACCCTCCCCGAACTCGCCCTGCCGCACGTCCCGTCCGGCGGGTATCACCTGTGGCTGCGCCTGCCCGACGGCACGGACGAGACGGCCCTGACCGCGGCCGCCCTGCGCGCGGGCGTCGCGCTGGCCCCCGGCCGCCCCTACTTCAGCGCCGAACCCCCGGCCGGGCACGTCCGGTTGAGCTTCGCGGCGGTCGCCGGGACCGGCGAGATCACGGAGGGCGTACGACGGCTGCGTACGGCCTGCGACGAGGTGCTCCCGGGCCGCGGAAACCGCTCGACACGAGGGGCGTGACCTTGTGAGGATCCCGGCATGACCGACACGCCGAGCCTTGCCGAGGGCTACGAGATCTCCACCGACCCCGACCGCATCGACGCCGAGCGCGTGCACCGCTGGCTGTCCACCGACGCGTACTGGGCGATCGGCCGGCCGCGCGAGAAGCAGGACCGGGCGATCGCCGGATCGCTCAACTTCGGGGTGTACGACACGGTTTCGGGCGAACAGGTGGCGTATGCGCGGGTCGTCACCGACCGGGCGGCCTTCGCGTGGCTGTGCGACGTGTACGTGGATCCGTCGGTGCGGGGCAAGGGGATCGGCACCGCCATGGTGGGCGCCGTGCGCGAACATCTGCGGCCGTACGGGTTGCGCCGCATCCTGCTCGCCACGCACGACGCGCACGGGGTCTACGAGAAACTGGGCTTCAAGGCACTGGAGCGGCCCGACCAGTGGATGACTCTGTCCTTCGAGTGAGGTTTTCGTGGGACTTGTCCGTCAGATCCTGACCTTCGAGTAAGGTTTCGCGCACCCTGGGTAACTCCCAGGTAACACCCCTTGACCAGCGCAGTTGCACGGCTCACGATCGCCGCATGCCACTTCGGGTCACGTTCGTCGCCGCAGCGCGCAGCTCCCCGCTGCTCGCCGAGCGCTTCGAGGACGACCGGCCACTGGACCAGGCGGGCTGGGAGGAGATGCAGCGCGTCGCCGGTGAACTGCTGCCGCTCGCGGCCGCGGAGCTGCGCTACTGCTCGCCGACCCCGCGCAGCCGCGCCACCGGGGACGCCCTCGGTTACGCCCCGCTCGTGCAACTCGCCCTGCGGGACTGCGACATGGGCCGCTGGCGCGGGCTGACACTCGGTGAGGCGATGGCCCGGGAGCCGCAGTCCGTCGACGCGTGGCTCGCCGACCCGCGCTCCACCCCGCACGGCGGTGAGTCGCTGCTCGCCTTCGTCTCCCGGGTCGGCGGCTGGCTGGACACCCGCCCGGTCGAGGACGGTGGCCGCATCGTCGCCGTGGCCGAGCCCTCCGTGATCCGCGCCGCCCTGGTCTACGCCCTGAAGGCACCGCCCTCGACGTACTGGAACATCGACGTCCGCCCCCTGTCGACGACCACCGTCACCGGCCGGGCGGGCCGCTGGAACCTTCGTTTCGATCCCGCGTCCGCTCAGCCCTCACGGACGTAGTCGGTGGTGAGGACGAGGTCCTTCGCGGGGCCGCCGACGCGCCAGACCGTCCGCCAGTGGTCCGCGTCCCGGACGGTGAACTCGCCCCGGTAGAGGTCGGCGGCACAGGGGTGGTCGGCCACGTACCGGCCGGACGTCAGGTCCAGGTCGTGGAAGGGCCGCCCGTCCGCGAACCGCACGTCCGCCGTGCCGGGCGCCGCGCCCGGCAGGAACCGCAGGGTCCGCTCGGCGGGGCGGGCCACCCCCTGCCAGACGAACGTGCCGGCCTCCTGGTGCAGCAGTCCGCCTCCGTCCAGCGGGCCGAAGACGGTGGCGCCCTCGAAACGACCCTCGTCGCCGCCCGCGAGATCCCGCACGGTGCGCTCCACACGCCAGCGCCCGGCCAGATGGGCCAGCACGTCCGGCACGGGCCAGAAGCCGCCCATCGTCATCCCTTCCTCGGCCGGCGGCGCCGTCCGTCCGGGGAGTCGGCGGGGGTTTCGCGCTCCGCCCGGGCCCGGATCTCGTAGTGCGACTCATGGCTCGTGACGCGGAAGGCCGCCTCGTACGAAGCCGGGGCGGCCGCCGGGCCCGCGCCTGCGGTGCCGCGCCCGCGTATCAGCCGTGCCGGCCAGGTGAAGAACCCCAGGGCCGCTGCCAGGTGACCGAGCAGGACCAGGTAGGGAAGCGGCGCATCCATGCCGTCGACCTTACGTCCCGGTCGCCCGTGTGTGGCAGCCCCCGCCCGACGGGTCGTCGCACGCCCCATTGACGCGATCATGCCCCCTCTTTATCGTGCCGTTCGAAGTGCTGACCGCTGTTTGATATTTCGGACAACTCCTACAGAGCCGCGGAGTATTCATGTCACGCACCACCCGCACCCGCTGGAGACTCGGCCTGACCGCCACCGCCTTCCTGGCGGCCTCGGCCGTGATCCCCGCCCCCGCGCACGCCGTGGACGTCACCGACTACGCGATCACCGTCGACCCGACCGCCAAGGGCGCGAAGATCGACGACACGATGTACGGCGTCTTCTTCGAGGACATCAACCGCGCCGCCGACGGAGGCCTGTACGCCGAGCTCGTGCAGAACCGGTCCTTCGAGTACTCCACCACCGACAACCGGTCCTACACCCCGCTCACGTCCTGGACGGTCGCCGGTACGGCCCAGGTCGTGAACGACGACGGCCGCCTCAACGCACGCAACCGCAACTACCTCTCCCTGGACGCCGGTTCGTCCGTCACGAACGCCGGTTACAACACCGGCATCAGCGTCGAGGAGGGCAAGAAGTACGACTTCTCGGTGTGGGCCCGGACCGGCAGCGGCACCACGCTCACCGTCACCCTCCAGGACGCCGACGGCACGCTGGCGAACGTCCGCCAGGTGGCCGCGCAGGGTGGCTGGGCCAAGTACACCGCCACCTTCACGGCGAGCCGCACCAGCGCCGACGGCCGCCTCACCGTCGCCTCCTCCGGCGCGGCCGCCCTCGACATGGTGTCGCTGTTCCCGCGCGACACCTACAAGCACGAGACCAACGGCCTGCGCAAGGACCTCGCCGAGAAGATCGCCGCCCTGCATCCCGGCTTCGTGCGCTTCCCCGGCGGCTGCCTGGTCAACACCGGCTCCATGCAGGACTACAGCGAGTCGTCCGGCTACCAGCGCGCCCGCTCCTACCAGTGGAAGGACACCATCGGCCCGGTCGAGCAGCGCGCCACGAACTCCAACTTCTGGGGCTACAACCAGAGTTACGGACTCGGCTACTACGAGTACTTCCGCCTGGCCGAGGACATCGGCGCGATGCCGCTGCCCGTCGTACCCGCCCTGGTGACCGGCTGCGGCCAGAACAAGGCCGTCGACGACGACGCCCTGCTCCAGCGGCACATCCAGGACACCCTCGACCTCATCGAGTTCGCCAACGGGCCCGTCACGTCGACGTGGGGCAAGAAGCGGGCCGAGATGGGCCACCCCAAGCCCTTCCACCTCACCCACATCGAGGTCGGCAACGAGGAGAACCTCCCCGAGGAGTTCTTCGCCCGCTTCACCCGGTTCCGTACCGCCATCGAGGCCGAGTACCCCGACATCACCGTCATCTCCAACTCCGGACCGGACGACTCCGGTACGACCTTCGACACGGCCTGGCAGCTCAACAAGGACGCCGAGGTCGACATGGTCGACGAGCACTACTACAACAGCCCGCAGTGGTTCCTGCAGAACAACGACCGCTACGACTCCTACGACCGCAGCGGCCCGAAGGTCTTCCTCGGCGAGTACGCCTCCCAGGGCAACACCTTCAAGAACGGCCTCGCCGAAGCCGCGTACATGACCGGCCTGGAGCGCAACGCGGACGTCGTCAAGCTCGCCTCCTACGCCCCGCTGTTCGCCAACGAGGACTACGTGCAGTGGCGCCCGGACATGGTGTGGTTCAACAACCACGCCTCCTGGAACTCGGCCGACTACGAGGTCCAGAAGCTGTTCATGACCAACGTCGGCGACCGCGTGGTGCCCAGCACCGCCACGACGACCCCGGCCCTGAGCGGCCCGATCTCCGGCGCCGTCGGCCTGTCGACATGGGCCACGACGGCCGCCTACGACGACGTCAAGGTGACCGGCGCGGACGGGACGACGCTGCTCAGCGACGACTTCAGCGGTGACGCCACCCAGTGGACCCACACCGGTGGCGGCAGCTGGAGCCTCCAGGACGGGCAGTACGTCCAGACCGACGTGGCCGCCGAGAACACCATGGTCTCGGCGGGCGACCCCTCCTGGCACGACTACGACCTGCATGTGAAGGCCACCAAGAAGTCCGGCAAGGAGGGCTTCCTCGTCGCCTTCGGCGTCAAGGACACCGGCAACTACTACTGGTGGAACCTGGGCGGCTGGAACAACACCCAGTCCGCCGTCGAGCAGGCCGTGGACGGCGGCAAGTCGACGCTGATCTCCAAGGCGGGGACCATCGAGACCGGCCGCGCGTACGACGTCGACATCAAGGTGCGGGGCCGCCAGGTCACCCTCTCCCTCGACGGCCAGGAGTGGGGCAGCTTCACCGACGACAAGCCGGCCGAGCCGTTCCGGCAGGTCGTCACCACGGACAAGAAGACCGGCGACCTGATCGTCAAGGTCGTCAATGCCCAGTCCTCGGCGGCCCGTACGGCGGTCGACCTGGGCGGCGCCGAGGTCGCCTCCAAGGCCCGGGTGACCACGCTGGCCGCCGCGCCGGACGCGGTGAACTCCGAGACGGAGACGGCGGTCGAGCCGGTGACGTCGACCTTCACCGGAGTCGCCGACAGGTTCACGTACACCTTCCCGGCGAACTCCATCACCTTCCTGCGGATCAAGCAGAGGTAGCGGGTTCCGGCGTGGGCTGCTGTCCCAGTGGCGGCAGCCCACGCAATGACCACCGTCACGACTGCGCGCAGGTCGCCGCCCGCATGGATTGCATAAACGTGCAGCGATACGTATAGTCATGCCATCAAGGAGGAGGAGTCCATGACGGTACGTGCGGCAGTGGCCGGAGCGAGCGGGTACGCGGGCGGGGAACTGCTGCGTCTGCTCCTGGCGCACCCCGAGGTCGAGATCGGCGCCCTGACCGGCAATTCCAACGCCGGCCAGAAGCTGGGCGCGCTCCAGCCGCATCTGCTGCCGCTGGCCGACCGGGTGCTCCAGGACACCACCCCCGAGGTGCTCGCCGGGCACGATGTCGTCTTCCTCGCCCTGCCCCACGGGCAGTCCGCCGCCGTCGCCGAGCAGCTCGGCCCGGACGTCCTCGTCGTCGACATGGGCGCCGACTTCCGGCTGAAGGACGCCGCCGACTGGGAGAAGTTCTACGGCTCCGCGCACGCCGGGACCTGGCCCTACGGCCTCCCCGAACTGCCGGGCGGCCGCGCCGCGCTGGAGGGGTCCAAGCGCATCGCGGTGCCCGGTTGCTACCCGACGGCGGCCACGCTCGCCCTCTTCCCGGCGTACGCGGCGGGCCTGGCCGAGAACGAGGCCGTGATCGTCGCCGCCTCCGGCACCTCCGGGGCGGGCAAGGCGCCCAAGCCCCACCTGCTCGGCAGCGAGGTCATGGGGTCCATGTCGCCGTACGGCGTCGGTGGCGGCCACCGGCACACCCCCGAGATGATCCAGAACCTCGGCGCGGCCGCCGGCGAGCCGGTCACCGTCTCCTTCACACCGACGCTCGCACCGATGCCCCGCGGCATCCTCGCCACGTGCAGCGCCAAGGCGAAGCCCGGCGTCACCGCCGAGTCCGTGCGCGTCGCCTACGAGAAGGCCTTCGCCGACGAACCCTTCGTCCATCTGCTCCCCGAGGGCCAGTGGCCGGCCACGGCGTCCGTCTACGGTTCCAACGCCGTTCAGGTGCAGGTCGCGTACGACGAGGCCGCGGGCCGCATCATCGCGATCAGCGCCATCGACAACCTGACCAAGGGCACCGCGGGTGGTGCCGTCCAGAGCATGAACATCGCCCTCGGACTCGACGAGGCCACCGGGCTTTCCACGATCGGAGTCGCACCGTGAGCGTCACGGCAGCCAAGGGATTCACGGCGGCGGGCATCGCCGCCGGGATCAAGGAGAACGGCAACCCGGACCTGGCCCTCGTGGTCAACAACGGGCCCCGCCGCGCCGCCGCCGGCGTCTTCACCTCCAACCGTGTGAAGGCCGCCCCCGTGCTGTGGTCCGAGCAGGTCCTCAAGGGCGGTCAGGTCTCCGCGGTGGTCCTCAACTCCGGTGGCGCCAACGCCTGTACGGGTCCGAAGGGCTTCCAGGACACGCACGCCACCGCCGAGAAGGTCGCCGACGTGCTCGGCCACAACGCCGCCGAGGTCGCCGTCGCCTCGACGGGGCTCATCGGCGTGCTCCTGCCCATGGACAAGCTCCTCCCGGGGGTCGAGACCGCGGCCGCGTCCCTGAGCGAGCACGGCGGCGAGAAGGCCGCCATCGCCATCAAGACCACCGACAGCGTCCACAAGACGTCCGTCGTCACCAAGGACGGCTGGACCGTCGGCGGCATGGCCAAGGGCGCGGGCATGCTCGCCCCCGGTCTGGCCACCATGCTCGTCGTCCTCACCACCGACGCCGACCTCGACAGCGACGTACTGGACAAGGCGCTGCGGGCCGCGACCCGTATGACCTTCGACCGGGTCGACTCCGACGGCTGCATGTCCACCAACGACACCGTGCTGCTGCTGGCCTCCGGAGCGTCCGAGGTCACCCCGGAGTACGAGGAGTTCGCCGAGGCCGTGCGTGCCGTGTGCGACGACCTCGGGCAGCAGCTGATCCGGGACGCCGAGGGCGCCAGCAAGGACATCAAGGTCGAGGTGATCAACGCCGCGGCCGAGGAGGACGCCGTCGAGGTGGGCCGCTCCATCGCCCGCAACAACCTCCTCAAGTGCGCGATCCACGGTGAGGACCCCAACTGGGGGCGGGTGCTGTCCGCCATCGGCACCACCGGCGCCGCCTTCGAGCCCGACCGGCTCAACGTCGCCATCAACGGCGTCTGGGTCTGCAAGAACGGCGGCGTCGGCGAGGACCGCGACAAGGTCGACATGCGCTACCGCGAGGTGCACATCGTCGCCGACCTCGCGGCCGGCTCCGAGACCGCCACCATCTGGACCAACGACCTCACCGCGGACTACGTCCACGAGAACAGCGCGTACTCGTCATGAGCACTACTCGCAAGCACACCGCCCTGCCCAAGGCCCAGATCCTCATCGAGGCACTGCCCTGGCTGACCCGGCACAACGGCAAGACGGTCGTCGTCAAGTTCGGCGGCAACGCCATGATCGACGAGCAGCTGAAGTCCGCGTTCGCGCAGGACATCGTGTTCCTGCACCACGCCGGGCTCAAGCCCGTCGTCGTGCACGGCGGCGGCCCGCAGATCAGCGCGGCCCTCGACAAGCACGGCATCGTCAGCGAGTTCAAGGCGGGCCTCAGGGTCACCACCGAGGACGCCATGGACGTCGTACGCATGGTGCTCGCCGGGCAGGTGCAGCGCGAGCTGGTCGGGCTGCTCAACCAGCACGGCCCGCTCGCCGTCGGCCTCACCGGCGAGGACGCGCACACCATCACCGCAACGAAGCACCAGCCCGAGATCGACGGCGAGCTCGTCGACATCGGGCGGGTGGGCGAGATCACCGCGATCGACACGGGCGCGATCGAGGCCCTGCTCGCCGACGGCCGCATCCCGGTCGTCTCGTCGATCGCCCGCAGCCAGGACGACGGACATGTCTACAACGTCAATGCTGATACGGCGGCTGCGGCACTCGCTGCGGCACTGGGGGCCGAAACCCTCATGGTCCTCACGGACGTCGAGGGCCTCTACGAGGACTGGCCGAACAGCGACGAGGTGATCAGTCGCCTCACCGCTTCCCAGCTGGAGAAGCTCCTGCCGGAGCTGTCGTCCGGCATGGTGCCGAAGATGGAGGGCTGTCTGCACGCCGTACGCAACGGTGTGACCACCGCCCGCGTCATCGACGGCCGGGTCCAGCACTCGATCCTGCTGGAGATCTTCACCGACGAAGGCATCGGCACGATGGTCGTGCCGGACGAGGAGGGGGACGCATGACCGCCAACGAAGAGCTGACCCAGCGGTGGCAGGGCGCGCTCATGAACAACTACGGCACCCCGCGGCTGCCCCTCGTCCGTGGCGCGGGCACCCGGCTGTGGGACGCCGACGGCAAGGAGTACGTCGACTTCGTCGGCGGTATCGCGGTCAACGCGCTCGGCCACGCCCACCCGGCGGTCGTCGAGGCCGTCAGCACGCAGATCGCCTCCCTCGGCCATGTCTCCAACCTCTTCGTCGCCGAACCGCCCGTCGCCCTCGCCGAACGGCTGCTCCAGCACTTCGGCCGGGACGGCAAGGTGTACTTCTGCAACTCCGGTGCCGAGGCCAACGAGGGCGCCTTCAAGATCGGCCGGCTGACCGGGCGGACCCACATGGTCGCCACCCGGGGCGGCTTCCACGGCCGCACGATGGGCGCTCTCGCGCTCACCGGCCAGCCCGGCAAGCAGGGACCGTTCCTGCCGCTTCCCGGCGACGTCACGCATGTGCCGTACGGCGACGCGCAGGCGCTGGCCGCCGCGGTGACCGAGGAGACCGCGCTCGTCATCATCGAGCCCATCCAGGGCGAGAACGGCGTCGTCGTCCCGCCCGCCGGCTACCTGAAGGCCGCTCGGGCGATCACCGCCGCGACCGGGGCGCTGCTCGTCCTCGACGAGGTGCAGACCGGCATCGGCCGTACCGGGCACTGGTTCGAGTACCAGGCCCACGAGGGCGTCCTGCCCGACGTCGTCACCCTCGCCAAGGGCCTCGGCGGCGGGCTGCCGCTCGGTGCGACCGTCGCCTTCGGGCGCGCCGCCGAACTGCTCCAGCCGGGGCAGCACGGGACGACCTTCGGCGGCAACCCCGTCGCCTGCGCGGCCGGACTCGCCGTCCTCGACACCATCGCGAACGACGGCCTCCTGGAGAACGTCAAGAACCAGAGCGAGAAGCTGCGCGACGGAATCGAGTCCCTCGGGCACCCGTTGATCGACCATGTCCGGGGCGCGGGCCTCCTCCTGGGTATCGTGCTCACCGAGCCGCTCGCGCAGAAGGCGCAGCAGGCGGCCCAGGACGCCGGCTTCCTCGTGAACGCGCCCGCACCCGATGTCGTACGGCTGATGCCGGCGCTGAACCTCGGCGACGACGACGTGGACGCGTTCGTCGGGGCGCTGCCCGGCATCCTGGACGTGGCCAAGGGGGACGGATGATCCGGGGAATGAGACGACGATGAGCCAGGCGCAGGATCACGAGCAGACCGCGGGGCCTGCCGTGCCGCAGACCCGCACCGCCCGCCACCGCCGGATCGTGGACATCCTCAACCGGCAACCGGTGCGCTCCCAGAGTCAGTTGGCGAAGCTCCTCGCCGACGACGGGCTGACCGTCACACAGGCGACGCTCTCCCGGGACCTGGACGAGCTGAACGCGGTGAAGATCCGCAACACGGACGGCGACCTCATCTACGCGGTCCCCAGCGAGGGTGGCTTCCGCACCCCGCGGGCCCCGCTCGGCGAGTCGGCGAAGGAGGAGCGGATGCGGCGGCTCTCGCAGGAGCTGCTGATCTCCGCGGAGGCCTCCGCCAACCTCGTGGTCCTGCGCACCCCTCCGGGGGCGGCGCAGTTCCTGGCCTCGGCGATCGACCAGGCGGAACTGCACGACATCCTGGGGACGATCGCCGGTGACGACACACTGCTGCTGATCAGCAGGGATCCGACCGGGGGACAGTCCTTGGCGGATCACCTGCTGCGGCTGGCGCAGAACGGTCACTGACCGCGCCGAGGGGGGTCGTGCCGCCGGGGAAACCGGCGCAGAATGGGAATGTGATCTTCCGTAGCGGCCGGGCAATCCCTTGGCGGGTGCGGGCCGTATATAAAGGTGTGCCGAGCTTCCGGTTCCCCGTGGGCCGTCTCCCGGACGAGGCTCTGCTGTCCGGGCTGGCCACCGGTGATCCGGAACTCGCCGTCACCTTCGTACGGAGGTTCCAGCGCACGGTCTTCGGTGTCGCCATCGCCGTCACCGGAGACCCGCAGCTCGCCGAGGACATCGCCCAGCAGACATTCGAGCGTGCGTGGCGTCATGCGCAGATCTACGACTCGCGCCGTGGGTCGGTGGCGACCTGGCTGACGACCATCGCGCACAACCTCGCCATCGACGCCGTCCGTGCGCGGCGGACGGAGCCGGTGGCACCCGAGGACCTCGATGCGCTCCTCGATGTCGTGACCGAGACCCCCGAGGAGTGGGCGCTGGCCGACGAGGCCTCGTCCCGGCTGCGGGCCGCCGTGGCGCAACTGCCGCGGGAACAGGGTCGTGCCCTGGTGATGGCGGGCATCTACGGAATGACGGCCCAGCAGATCGCCGACTGGGAGCAGATCCCGCTGGGCACCGCCAAAACGCGGATCAGGACCGCGATGGGAAAGCTGCGCAACACACTCGCGTCTCCGAAACGAGGGGACCATGTCCAATGACGTGACCTGCGAGAAGCTCCGCGAGATCGGTGCCGAGCTGGCGCTGGGCGTGCTGCCCGGCCGTGAGCGGGCGGAGGCGGTCGCGCATCTGGACCGGTGCGCGGCCTGTCGGGAGTACATCGAGCACATGACCCTGGTCGGCGACGGGCTGATCGGCCTGCTGCCGGACAGGGAACCGCCGCTCGGGTTCGAGACCAGGGTGGCTCGCAGGCTGGTCCGGGACGCGGCCCTGCACGAAGGGGGCGCGCAGTCGACGGCGTCAGGCCCCGGACGCAAGGCGTTCCGCGGCCGCGCCCGTCGTGCCCGGTTGCGGGTCGCGTCCGCCGTGGCCGCGTTCGGACTCACCTTCGGGTTCGTCGGATGGGCGGTGGGCAACGCCATCGAGAACCTCACGGCCTCGAGCTCGCCCGCCGTGGAGGCCGGGTCGCGTCTGATGGAGGGAGATCTGACCTCGGCCTCGGGCCCCAGGCCGCCGGCCGGTGAGATCTACGCCCACCCCGGGGACCCGGGAAAGCCTGGCTGGATCTACATGTCTGTCGATCTTGCCGCCGCCGGCACTCCGTACAGCGGCAAGGTCGTCTGCCAGCTGGAACGCTCGAACGGCACCTCGATCCGCGTGGGCACCTTCTCCCTGCGCGAGGGACGCGCTGAGTGGGGCGCGGCGGCCCCTGTCGACCCCGAGGCGCTCTCCGGCGCCCGCCTGACCTCCTCCGACGGCACGGTCCTCGCCACCGGCCACTTCGACACCGACCGAAGCGCGTGAACCCTTTGGAGACCCTGCCGAAGCGCGTGAGATCGGCGCCCCGCCACCGCCTCAGGGGTGGGCGGTGCGGCGCCCCGGGCCGGGCAGGGTCGCTTCGAGCGCGGCGGCCAGCTCGGCGACCGAGGGCCGGGACGACGGATCGGCCCGGAGGCAGCCGTCGATGGCCCTCGCCAGCCCCCCGGGCAGACGCCGCCGCGAGCCGATCGGCGGGGCGCGCCCTTCCAGCTGCGGATACCGGTCGTCCTGACCGCCGCCCGTGACGCGGGCGTCGCAGGGCTCGGTGCTCCTCTCCTCGCAAGGCTCCTCGCCGGGCCTCTCGCCGGTCTCCTGGTGGGGCCCCCTGCCGTCGAAGGGCACGTCACCGGCGGCGACCTCGTACAACGTGATGCCGATGCCCCACACGTCCGCGGCCGCCGACAGCGGGCCGCCGCGGGCCTGCTCCGGAGCGAGATAGCGGAACGTGCCCACCCCCGCGGGCGCGGGGCCGGGCGGCCGCGCGGTGCTCAGGTCCAGCACCTTCGCGTGACCGCAGTCCACCACCACGTTCGACGGCTTGAGGTCCAGGTGCAGCAGACCCTGACCGTGGAGGTAGTGGATCGCGGAACACAGCTGCACCCCGAGAAGCGCCACGTCCGCGGCGGACGGCCGGCGCCGCAACCGGTGGACGAGGTGGGACAGCGTTTCACCGGTCAGCGTCTCCAGCACGACGAGCGGCAGCGGCGACTCGAACGTCTCGTACGCGCGGACCAGGTGCGGATGGGTGAAGGCCCTCAGCCACCGGCCCTCACGCAGCAGCCGGTCGCGCAGCTGCTCCCGGTCCCGGAGGTCGGGACGTACGGCCTTGATCACACACCGGCAGTCCCGTTCCTCGCTCCAGGCGTCGTAGACGTCGAGCCAGCCGGTGCGCGCCAGACGCGCCAGGACCTCGTAGCCAGGGACCGGTCTCGTGCCGGGTGCCAGGGGTGGGGCGGTGGTCGGCACCGCCGGGACACTCACGACAGCACCGTCCCCGGAGCCGAGGACCCGGCCGGAGCGGCACCGGCCATGGCGTTCAGCCGGTGCAGCCGGGCGTACGTCCCGCCGCGCTCGAGCAGGTCGTCGTGGGCGCCGCACTCGACGACCCGGCCGTGGTCGAGAACCACGATGCGCGTGGCGTCCCGGACGGTCAGCAGGTTGTGGGAGATGACGACCGTCGTCCGCCCGGCCATGAGCCGGCGCAGCGGGTCCATGATCCGCCGCCCGGACCGCACGTCGAGCCCGGTGGTCGGTTCGTCGAGGAGGAGCACGGGCGCGTCCCTGATCATCGCGCGGGCGATCGCCAGGCGCTGGCGCTGTCCGCCGGAGAGCGTCCGGCCGCGCTGGCCGACCATCGTGTCGTAGCCCTCCGGGAGCAGCTCGATGAACTCGTGCGCGTCCGCGGCGCGCGCCGCCGCGACGACGTCCGCCTCGGTCGCCTCCGGCCGGCCATAGGCGATGTTGTCCCGCACAGTGCCGTGGAAGACGAGCGTCTCCTGCAGGACCACCGCGACGCTCTGCCGCACGTCGGTCAGGCACAGGTCCCGCAGATCCGTCCCGTCGAGGCGGACCGCTCCGACGTCGGGGTCGTAGAAGCGGAGCTGCAGTTTCGCGACCGTCGACTTGCCGGCCCCGCTGGCCCCGACCAGCGCCAGCGTCTCTCCGGGTGCCACGTGGAACGACACGTCCGACAGGGCCCAGGCCGACGTACCGGGGTAGCGGAAGGAGACGCCGTCGAACTCCACGTCGCCCCGCGCCCGGCCGATCCGCCGGGCGTCGGCGGCCTCGACGACCTGCGGCCGCTGGTCCAGCAGCTCGATGACCCGTTCGGCCGAGGCGGACGCCGCGTAGAAGGTGGTACCGAGGTGGGACAGACCATGGACCGGGCTGTACATCTTGCCGATCAGCGCCAGGAAGACCAGGAGCCCGCCCAGAGTGAGCTGTCCCTGGGCCAGCTTCCAGGTGCCCAGGCTCATGACCGCGAGGACGCCGGACACCTCGACGATCTCGACGACGGATCCGTAGACGGCGCGGATCCGCGTCGAGGTCATCGTGGCCCGGAACCTGCCGACGTTCTCACGCTCGAACCGGCGCTCCTCCCACCCCTGCCGGTTGTACGCCTGCACCAGGGCGACGTTGCCCAGCGACTCCTCGGCGATCGCGCTGATCGAGCCGCTCCGACGCCTGCGCTCCCGGGACGCCTCCTTGACCAGCTTTGAGAAGTGCCGGGCGACGCCCCAGAACAACGGCACGATGACGAGGGCCAGGAGGGTCAGATCCCACTGCAGATAGAACAGCAGACCGAGGAAGACGCCCAGGCGGATCACGTAGTAGAGGGCGTCCGCCACTCCCGAGAGCAGGAACGTCTCGACCGCGTCGACATCGCCCGTCACACGCGACAGCACGTCCCCGAGTCGCCGGCGTTCGAAGAATCCGAGCGACAGGCCCTGGACGTGCCGGAACACATCGGCGCGAAGAGTCAGCAGGAAGCGTTCGCTGACCCACGTGGACGTCACGTCGTCGGCGAACCCCAGAATGCCGGAGCCGATGATGAGCCCCAGATAGGCCGGTGCGATCCACAGGAGCGGTTTGATGTCGCGGGGGACCAGAACGTCGTCCACCACGATCTTGAAGAGCCAGATCTCCGCGGCCTCGACGGCGGGGCCGATCAGGCTGAAGAGGCCGACGGGCACGAACCAGCGTCGGCCACCGCGGGTGTAGGGCCAGAACCGCCGGAACACCTCGCGCGGAGACACCGGGGGTGCGGCAGCCACCACGTCGGAAGACTCACCCACCGACAGCAGACGCCGCAGGACATGCACCATGGCACGGGTTCCTCATGGACGGACGGACAGAGCGGACCAGGGCCCCGGGTCCCCGGTCCGCTCAGCCTCCGTGTGCGGTCAGTAGCCGCCGTGGCCGTGGCCGTGGCCGTTGCCGTTGCCGTGGTCATGACCGTGATCGTGGCCGTGCCCGCGGTGGCCGCCGTGGTCGTGGTCGTGGCCGTGGCCGTGGCCGTGACCGTGACCGTGCCCCGAGAAGTCGCGGCCCGACGTGTCGCGGTCGCGGTCCCGGCGGTTGGCGGGAATCAGATTGCTGAAGATGGCCATGTGCATTCCTCCTGAAACTTGCTGCACATGGGATACGTCTCAGAACGGAAGTTGGATGGCGTTCCGGGGTAAAAAGGTGAAAATGGTCGCGTATCGGCGAAAACCTCGACACCGTTCAGCCCAGCCGCGCCGCGAGCCCTCCGGTGCACCGCACCTCGTCACCGGCCGTGATCAGCAGCGCTTCCACGTCCGGCAGGCCCTCCAGCCAGCTCAGAGCCTCCCGCGACCCCATCGCGAAGGCGGCCGTCGCCCAGCAGTCGACCCACGTCAGTGAGGGCCCCACGACGGTCACCGCCACCAGATCGGTCACCGCGGAGCGCCCCGTACGCGGATCCACGATGTGCGCGCCCCGCTCGGCGGTGCCGGAGGTGGCCACCGCCAGCCGGTCCGTCCCGGCCGCGGAGATCACCGCGGCCAGCCCGCCCGGCCGGAGCGGATCCGACACCCCGACCCGCCACGGCCGTTGCGGACCCGGAGTGCCGAACAGCTGGACGTCCCCGCCGCCGTTCACGCTCACCCCGCTCACCCCGGTGGCGGCCGCCAGCCGCCGGGCGGCCCGTTCGGCGGCCCAGCCCTTGACGATCCCGGTCGGATCGAGGCGCCCCTCGTACGACGTGCTGAACCAGCCCTCGCTCACCCGCTCCGCCTCGGCGCCCAGCTCCAGTACCTCGGCCACCTCGGGAGCGCACTCCCCGACGGACAGCTCCCCACGGGCCAGCCGGGAGACCTGGCTGTTCTCGCGGTAGGTGCTGAACACCTCGTCGGCCCGGTGCAGCCCGGCGACGGCCTCCTCGAGCGCGGCCCGCACGGCGGCGGGTTCCCCGCCCCGGACGTCGAAGGAGAAGACGGTCCCCATGACCTCCTCCACATGACGTACCGGGGCGGGAGCTTCCGCGGACTCGGCCACCGGCTCAGCCACCGGCCTGGTCCAGCGCCGACTGCAGGGACTGCTTGTAGCCGGTGCTGGTGTAGGTCGCGCCGGACACCGTGTCGATGTCCGCGCTGCCGGCCGCCACGGCCTCCTGGTCGAGCTTGGGCACGGCCAGCTGGGTCTTCTGGCTGCTGGTGCCGCCGCTGGGCGCCTGCACCGCCTCCGCCTTGGTGATCTTGCCGCCGCTGACCGTGATACGGACCTGGACAGGGCCGTACTGCGTCTGCGCCACGCGTCCGGTGACGGTACGGGCCTGCGCGGCAGGGGCGGACGAGCCACCGCTCCCGGACGAGCCACCGCTACCGGACGAGCCACCGCTCCCGGAGGCGGACCCGCTCCCGGCGGCCTTGGCCTGGTCCAACGCCGACTGCAGCGACTGCTTGTAGCCGGTGCTGGTGTACGTGGCACCGGAGACGGTGTCGATGTCCGCGCTCTGCGCGGCGACCGCCTCCTGGTTGAGCTTGGGTACGGCCAGCTCGGTCTTCTGGGTGCTGGTGCCGCCGCTGGGCGCCTGGACTGCCTCCGCTTTGGTGATCTTTCCGCCGCTCATGGTGAGACGCACCTGGACGGGGCCGTACTGGGTCTGGGCCACGGCTCCGGTGACCGTGCCGGCACCGGCGGCCGCGGCGCCGCCCTGGGCCGACTCCTGTGCCGCGGCCGTCTGCTGGGGGGCCACGCCGCCGGCCGCCTGCGCGGAGCCCGGGTCGGACGCCGGCTTCAGCGACAGCAGCAGCACGATCCCGGACACGGTGGCGGCGGTGGCGAGCACGACACGCCGAATGGGGTGGCTCTTCTTCATCGCTCCTGACTCCCGTCGCTCACATCTCGAACGACTCGTGATGGATGCGGCGGGCGGGAACCCCCGCGCCGCGCAGTGCTTCGTACACCTGCTGGGCGAAACCGGGCGGCCCGCACATGAAGACGTCGTGGCGGTCGATGTCCCCGATCTTGCGCTGGAGGCTCTCGGCCGAGATGTCGGGGCGCTCCCCGTCGGGGCTGTTGACCGCGTACATCAGCCGCGCGCCGCGCTCACCGGCGATCTTGGCCAGCTCGTCCCACAGCGCCAGGTCCTGGGTGCTGTTGGCTCGATAGAGCAGGGTGATGTCGCCGGCCGCGCCGGGCAGCGTCTCGAACAGCGCCCGCATCGGGGTGATGCCGACACCGCCCGCGACCAGCAGCACCTTGCCGCGGCTGCGCCGCGACGCCGTCATCGCCCCGTACGGGCCCTCGGCCCACACCCGGGTGCCGGGCGTGAGTTCGCGCAGCCGGGCGCTGTGGTCGCCGATCGCCTTCACGGTGATCCGCAGCATGTCCGGCCGGGGCGCCGCCGACAGCGAGTACGGGTGCGAGCTGAACCGCATCCCCGGCGCCAGGAACCGCCAGCGGAAGAACTGCCCGGCCTCCGCACCCATCCGGTGCAGCTTGCGCCCGCCGATCAGCACCGACACGATCCCGGGCGTCTCCTCGATCACCGCCTCGACCCGCATCCGGTGCCGTAGGTTCAGCCGGATCGGCGTGAGGATGCGGTACCAGACCACCAGCGCGGTGACCGAGCCGTACAGCACGTACCAGACGGTCTTCGCGACCGGCTCGACGGCGAAGTCGTTGCCAGTGGTGAGCTGGTGCCAGAACGTCAGGAACACCGACGCATACGTCATCAGGTGGATGTGGTACCAGGTGTCGTACGGCATCAGCTTGCGGATCCCGCCGACCGACACCAGCCCGATGAGGAACAGCAGACCCGTGCCGATGGCGGCCTTGCCCATGTCCGGCAGCTGGTTGATGGAGTCGATCGTCTGCTGGACGATGTCGCCGAGCGACTTGCCGGCCTGCAACGCGTAGCCCCACATCGTGAGGAAGACGTGCGCGACCACCAGGCAGACCGTGTAGCGGCCGCTCATCGCGTGCCAGCGGGCCACCCGGTCGGAGCCCACCCGCCGCTCCAGCGCGGGCACGCGGGCCATCTGCAGGACGACGAGCGCCATCAGGTATCCGGCGAGCAGGCCGGTGATCCGGCCCGCGTTGAGGATCTTGCTGTTGTCGTCCGCGATCGACGGCGTGTTGTGCCACCACAGCCACAGCACCCCCACCGCGCCCGCCCACACGGCGAGCAGCAGGGGGACGGCCGGGGAGCGGCGCGGACGGATGCGGCGCATCGTCTGGCGTCGGGCGGCACGGCCGCCCGCGAGCGTGGTGGTCACGGTTCCTCCGTGGGGACTTGACCCTTGGCCCACAGATACGCGCCGCGGCTCGCGAGTGTTCAGCCTCCTGCCGAGTCGAGTGCGGACTGGAGCGACCGGCGGTAACCGTCACTCGTGTACGTCGCCCCCGAGACGGTGTCGATCTCGGCGCTCTGCGCGGCCAGCGCCTCCCGCCTCAGCTGCGGAACGGCGTAGCTGTTGATCTCCTGGTCCCGGGGGTTCTCCTGGGGGTAGGTGATCGCGGTGACCTCGGTCAGCTTGCCGTCCTTCAGGGTGATCCGGACCTGGACGGGTCCCCAGCGGGTCTGGATCGAGTCGCCCGTCACGGTCTTCGTGCCGGTCGTGCCGGAGGAGCCCGTCGAGCCGGACCCGGCGGAGGCACTGGAGCCACTGGACGGAGCGGTGGCGGGCGACCCGACGGCGACGGCCGTACTCGTGTGCGGCTTCAGCGACAGCAGCAGCACCATTCCGGAGACGGTTGCGGCGCTCGCCAGCACGATGCGGCGCAGGGGACGGTTCTTCTTCAGTGCGTGCACGACGGCCTCATCACAACTCTCGCAACTCTCGCAACTCTTGCAACGCTCGCGGCTCTCACAGCTCGAACGACTCGTGGTGGATACGGCGGTCCGGCACTCCGGCGGCGCGCAGGGCTCCGTACAGATCCTGGGCGAAGCCGTGCGGACCGCATATGAACACGTCGTGTCCGGACAGGTCGGGGACGGTCGCGCGCAGGGCGTCGGCCGTGAGGTCGGGGCGCTCCCCGTGCGGCCCGTTGAGCGCGTACAGCACCCGCGCCCCCCGCCACCGCGCCACGGCCTCCAACTCCCCGCCCAGAGCGAGGTCCTCGGCGGTGCGCGCCCGGTACAGCAGGGTGACGTCGCCGGGCAGGGTCTCGAACAGCGCCCGCAGCGGGGTGATGCCGACCCCGCCCGCGATCAGCAGCGACCTGGACGCGGTGCGCCGGTCGGCGGTCAGTGATCCGTACGGCCCCTCCGCCCACACCCGGGTGCCCGGCCGCAACAGGGACACGGCCGCGCTGTGGCCGCCGAGCGCCTTGACCGTGATGCGCATCAGGTCGCGGCGGGGCGGCGCCGACAGCGAGTACGGCGTCGAGGTCCAGCCCATGCCCTCCCCGAAGAACCGCCACCGGAAGAACTGCCCCGCCTGCGCGCCCAGCTCGTCCAGCCGCCGGCCGCGCACGACTACCGAGTACACGCCCGGCGCCTCCCGCTGTACCGCCTCGACCCGCAGCCGGTGGCGCAGGTTGAGCCGGACCGGCGCGAGGATCCGGAACCAGAGCACCAGGGCCGTGACGCCGAGGTACAGCGTGTACCAGGCGGCCGTGGCCACGCTGTTGCCGCTGAAGTCGTTGCCCAGCGCCAGCTGGTGGCCGAAGGCGAGGAACAGCGCGGCGTACGTGAGCAGGTGGACGTAGTACCAGAACTCGTAGCTGGTCCGGCGGCGCACGGCGCGGGCCGAGGTGACGCCGACCGCGAACAGGATGACCGTGGCCGCGGTGGCCTTCAGCATCTCCGGGTAGTCCAGGACCACGGTCAGCGTCTCGTGCACGACCGACTGGCGGTCCTGTGCGGCGTACCCGGCGAGGATGAGCACGATGTGCGCGACCAGCAGACAGACCGTGTAGCGGCCGGCCATCGCGTGCCAGCGGGCCACCCGGTCGGAGCCGATGCGCCGCTCGAGCAGCGGCACGCGCGCCATCAGGCCGACCAGCACCGCGCACGCGTACCCGCACAGCAGCCCCGCGATCCGGCCGGCGCCGGTGAGCCAGCCCGCCGCACCGATCACGGAGCCGGTGTCCGACCACCACAGCGCGAGCACCGCGGCGGCCCCCGCCCACAGGAGGGCGAGCACCCCACCCGCGGGGGAGCGCCGGGGAGCCGGCGGCACGGCGGTCGCCGCCCGTCGCTCGTACACGGTGGTCATTGTGTGCGTCCTTTCGCCTGTCCTGGGCGCCACTGTGCAGGCCGAACCTCTGAGCTCGCTCTGAGCGGGCGGCCCGGACGGTGGACTCAAAGGAAACTCAGAGCCTCCGCAGACACTCGCGACCCGTCGGAGGGGTGATGCTGGTAGGAGTCATGAACACCACCCGCTCCGGCCGCCCCGCCCTGACCCGCCCCGACGGCACACCGCTGCGCGTCCTCGTCGTCGACGACGACCCGGACCTCGCCGAGGTGCTGTCCGGCGCACTGCGCTACGAAGGCTGGCAGGTGCGCACCGCCGGCGACGGCGCGTCGGCCGTCACCGAGGCCCGGGAACTGATGCCCGATGCCGTCATCCTCGACGTGATGCTCCCCGACACCGACGGCTTCGCCGTGCTGCGCACCCTGCACGCCGTGAAACCCGACGTCTGCGTGCTCTTCCTCACCGCCCGGGACGCCGTGGAGGACCGCATAGCGGGCATCACGGCGGGCGGCGACGACTACGTCACCAAGCCCTTCAGCCTGGAGGAGGTCGTCGCCCGGGTGCGTGGACTGCTGCGCCGCGCGGGCATCGCCCGTCAGCAGGAGGACGGGCCACGGCTGACCGTGGGCGACCTGGTGATGGACGAGGAGGCCCGCGAGGTGACCCGCGCGGGCGAGCTGATCGAGCTGTCGCCCACCGAGTTCGAGCTGCTGCGCTTCCTGATGCGCAACCCGCGGCGCGTACTCAGCAAGGCGCAGATCCTCGACCGCGTCTGGTCGTACGACTTCGGCGGCCGTGCCCACGTCGTCGAGCTGTACATCTCGTACCTGCGCAAGAAGGTCGACTCGGGCCGCGAGCCGATGATCCACACCGTGCGCGGGGCCGGCTACGTGCTCAAGCCGGTGGCGCAGTGAGGCCGCGACTGCGACAGGCAGTGAGGCCGCGACTGCGACAGCGAGTGCGGCGCCTGCCCCGGCCACGCACCCTGCGCGCCCGGCTCACCGTCGGCCTGGTGGTGCTGCTGGCGATCAGCTGCGCCGCGGTCGGCGTCGCCGCCGTGGTCGAGCTGAACGGCTTCCTCACCCGCCGCCTCGACGAGCAGCTCAGCGACGTCGGGACCCGGTTCCCGGCCAGCCTGGAACACCGGGGCCGGTTGCCGGACAACGACGGCGACGAGCACGGCGACACCCGCAGACAGGCCACGGGTACGTTCGGCGCCCGACTGGTCGGCGGCACGGTCACCAACGCGGCGGTCGTCCGCTCCGGCGACGCCACGGCGAACCTGAACGTGCCCCTGTCCGCCGGGGACGAGAAGCAGCTCGCCGTGGTCCCGGCAGACGGCAGGGGACACACGGTCGACCTCTCCTCCCTGGACGACTACCGGGTCCTGGCGACCCGGGGCCTCGACGGCGACGTACTGATCACGGGGCTGCCCCTGGAGCCGGTGCAGGCCACCGTCCGCAGGCTGGAGCTGGTCGCCGGGATCGTCTTCGCCCTGGCCCTGGCGGCCACCGGTGTCGCCGGCGCCCTCTGGGTGCGCTGGTCGCTGCGCCCGCTGAGCAGGGTCGCGGCGACCGCGACCCGGGTCAGCGAGCTGTCGCTGGCCAGCGGGGAGGTCGCGCTGCCGCCGCGCGCCCCCGAATCCGACCCGCGCAGCGAGGTGGGCCAGGTGGCCGCCGCCTTCAACCGCATGCTCGGCCATGTCGAGGACGCCCTGACCAAACGCCACGCCAGTGAGGAGCGGCTGCGCAGCTTCGCGGCCGACGCCAGCCACGAGCTGCGCACCCCGGTCGCCTCGGTCCGCGGCCACGCCGAACTCGCCCTGCTGCACCCCGGCCCGGTGCCGCAGCAGGTCACCCGTGCCCTGGAGCGCATAGCCGCCGAGTCCTCCCGTATGGGCGAGATGGTCGACGACCTGCTCCTGCTGGCCCGCCTGGACGCCGGCCGCCCCCTCGAACACCTTCCGGTCGACCTGACCCGCCTGGTCCTGGACGCGGTCACCGACGCCCGCGCGGCCGGCCCCGGCCACCGCTGGATCCTGGAGCTCGCGGAGGATCCGGTCACGGTGACCGGCGACACGCACCGCCTGCACCAGGTGTTGGCCAACCTGTTGGCCAACGCGCGTTTGCACACACCTGTTGGCACCAAGGTGACGGTGTCTCTGGAGACCGACGCCACCACGGCCGCCCTCAAGGTCCACGACGACGGCCCCGGCATCCCCGACGACATCCGGCCGGGCGTCTTCGAACGCTTCAGCCGCGCCGACCGTCGCCGCACAGAGGCCTCCGGCGGCGGCGCGGGACTGGGTCTGTCGATCGTGGCGGCGGTGGTGGAGGCCCATGCCGGGTGCGTGGACCTGGAGAGCCGCCCGGGGGCGACGACGTTCACGGTGCGGCTGCCCCTGACGGCCGGCTGAGCCGCCGCCACCTGACGGGGCACCGGGGAGCGTCACGGCCCGGGCTCGGGCACAGCAAGGCACAGGCAAGGCACAGGCAAGGCACAGGCACAGGCACAGCAGCGAAGACGTCGGACGTCAGTAGCGCGTGATCGCCGTCGGCCCGCTCCGCGTTCCGATCGCGATGTGCGGTCTCAGCGCCGGATCGGCCCAGCGCACCAGCGCACGCATCGCCGCCACCGGCACCGACACACACCCGGCGGTCGCCCCGCGCCCGTTGACGTGCAGAAAGATGCCTGCGCCGCGCCCGCGCACCGGCTTGTGGTAGTTGAAGCCGATGACGAGCGCGTACGCGTACTGCGTCTCGTAAGAGATCAGGTGCTCGGACTCGGCGGCTCGGCAGTCGGACGGGCGAGGCTCGGTCCAGCGGTTGTAGGCGCGGGAGTCGTTGTCCTGGCACCACCAGGAGTTCTCCCGAACCGGCCGGTAGGCGACGGCGGTTCCGCTCGGCGCCTTCTTGATCCCGAACCCGAACGGCAGGTCGTACAGCCCGGCCGGTGTCCTGTTGGTCCCCTGCTTTCGAGAGGCGCCGTCGACCAGCCCATTCGCCCCGAACCGGGCCTGCGTGGAACCCGTCTTCACCCACTGCCCGTTCCGCAGGTCCCACCAGCTGAGCGTGCCCGACGTCGAGTCGGCGCGCGGCGCCTGAGCCGTGATCAGCTGGGTGCCGCCCCCGGTGTCCGCCATCCGCGCGGGCAGAGGCGGCTCACCACCGGGCGCGGCGGCACCGAGCAGCAGAGGGGACAGGGAGACGAGACCGGCGGCAACGACACCAGGGCGCATGCTCAGACGCTAGAGGGAGGCAGTGGCAACGGCAGCCCGGGTAGTCCATCCAGGCTGGTTTCCACGTGCTCCTTCTTCTGGAAGTAGTCGCTCAGCGAGGCGTCGTCCTCGCGGGCGAAGCGCCTGGCGTGCAGGTCGCGGTCCTCGTCGTACGTCATGAAGGGCACCGCGTACCCGCAGGTGTCGCGCACGAGTTCGGCTCGCACCACGATGATCGCGCGCAGGCCGTGCGGGGTCGGGTCGATGTCCGGGAAGCGGGCGAGGAACTCCTTGAAACGGGGGTCGTCACGGAAGACCGGCTCCCCGCGGCCGTGCACCCGCACGATGTTCGGCGGCCCCTGGAACGCGCACCACATCAGGGTGATCCGGCCGTTCTCGCGCAGGTGCGCGATGGTCTCGGCGTTGGATCCGGCGAAGTCGAGGTAGGCCACGGTGTGTTCGTCGAGCACGGCGAACGAGCCCTTGACGCCCTTGGGGGAGAGGTTGACCGTGCCGTCGTCGGACAGCGGAGCGGTCGCGGTGAAGAACAGGGGCTGCTCCTCGATGAACGTACGGAGCCTGCCGTCTATGCGCTCGTAAGTCTTTCCCATGTCTAACGATTATCGATGGAATCCTTTCGCCTGTCTAAGGAATTGAGGGATCCGGTACGTGGTGGCCCGTCACGGTCTGCCGGCGGCCTGCCATGGCCCCCATGGCACCCCCGTCGCCGACTGTGGCCGCCCCGGCCGACGCTCACTCGGGGCGGCCACAGCTGCCGGTCACCTCACTTGTTGAGCGTGCAGGCGGCCAGCGAGTCCAGGCCCGTCGGCTTGGCCGCCGTACGTCCGATCGCCGTCGCGATGCGGTTGACAGTCGCCACGCGCTTGTCCTTGAGGGGGCCGAGGATGGCGTTCTGGACGAAGTTGGGGCCGCCCTGGCCCACGGTGTCGACGAGGCGCTTGTTGGCTTCCTGGATCTGCGTGTTCAGAAGGGCGAGATTGCGGTCGACCTCGGCCTTCGCGGTGGCGGGGATCGCGGGCAGTTGCGAGGCCACGTCCGGGCAGGTGATCGTGCCGACGGCGTTGGTGCTCCCCGCGTTCCCCGCGTTACCGGTGTTGCCTGCGTTACCCGTGTTCCCGCCGGCCTGGGTCGCCGCCGCGCTCGGCGTGGCCGTCGCGGTGTTCGCCACGCCGCCCGCGCTGAGGGTGCACGGCGCGAGCGAGTCCAGGCCCGTCGGCTTGGCGGCCGTACGTCCGATCGCCGTCGCGATGCGGTTGACGGTCGCCACGCGCTTGTCCTTGAGGGGGCCGAGGATGGCGTTCTGGACGAAGTTGGGGCCGCCCTGGCCCACGGTGTCGACGAGGCGCTTGTTGGCTTCCTGGATCTGCGTGTTCAGGAGGGCGAGATTGCGATCGACCTCGGCCTTCGCGGTGGCGGGGATCGCGGGCAGTTGCGAGGCCACGTCCGGGCAGGTGATCGTGCCGGGGGCGGCGAGGGTCCTGGCGGTCGTGCCGCCGCTCTTGGGGGTCTCCCCGGCGAGGGCGGAGTTCACGACCACCGCGCCGGTCAGCGCCAGAGCGGCGGCGCCGCCGATGACCGCCACGCGACGCTTGTTGTACTTCGGAAGAGCCCTGGACATGCGGATGCCTCACTTGGGTCAGGAGTGGGTTTACAGACGCGGCGCCGGCGTTCAGCCGTGAGTACGGGTAAGCGATTTCAGTTGTTCAAAGCCCCTTCGAAAACTTCCTCGGACCCGAGTCCCCGCCGTCCGGTCCCCCTCCGGTCCGCCTCCGCCTCTGCTCCCGTCTGTTCCGCCTCCGCCTCTGCCCGCCCCGGCCCCGGATTGACGAATCATGCAGAGTCCCGCATACTCATGCATAGATAGGAACGCACTGTGAGGAGAAGCCCGTGACCGAGCGCGTCGTACTCGCCTATTCCGGCGGTCTGGACACCTCCGTCGCCATCGGCTGGATCGCCGAGGAGACGGGCGCCGAGGTCATCGCTGTCGCCGTGGACGTCGGCCAGGGCGGCGAGGACCTGGACGTCATCCGCAAGCGCGCCCTCGCGTGCGGTGCCGTCGAGGCCGAGGTCGCCGACGCCAAGGACGAGTTCGCCGACGAGTACTGCCTCCCGGCGATCAAGGCCAACGCGCTCTACATGGACCGCTACCCGCTGGTCTCCGCCCTCTCCCGGCCGACGATCGTCAAGCACCTCGTCGCCGCCGCCAAGAAGCACGGCGCCACCACGGTCGCCCACGGCTGCACCGGCAAGGGCAACGACCAGGTCCGTTTCGAGGCCGGCATCGTGGCCCTCGCCCCCGATCTCAAGTGCATCGCCCCGGTCCGCGACTACGCGATGACCCGCGACAAGGCCATCGCGTTCTGCGAGGAGAAGAACCTCCCGATCGCGACCACCAAGAAGTCCCCGTACTCCATCGACCAGAACGTCTTCGGCCGTGCCGTCGAGACCGGCTTCCTCGAGGACATCTGGAACGCGCCGATCGAGGACATCTACGAGTACACCCAGAACCCGGCAGTGCAGCGGGACGCCGACGAGGTGATCATCACCTTCAAGGAGGGTGTCCCGGTCGCCGTCGACGGCAAGCCCGTCACCGTGCTCCAGGCCATCCAGCAGCTCAACGAGCGCGCCGGCGCCCAGGGCATCGGCCGGATCGACATGGTCGAGGACCGGCTCGTGGGCATCAAGTCCCGCGAGGTGTACGAGGCCCCCGGCGCGATCGCCCTGATCACCGCCCACCAGGAGCTGGAGAACGTCACCGTCGAGCGTGAACTCGCCCGCTACAAGCGGCAGGTGGAGCAGCGCTGGGGCGAACTGGTCTACGACGGCCAGTGGTTCTCCCCGCTCAAGCGCGCCCTGGACGGCTTCATCGACGAGGCCAACCAGCACGTCAACGGTGACGTCCGGATGACCCTGCACGGCGGCCGCGCGGTCGTCACCGGCCGGCGCTCCGAGTCGTCCCTGTACGACTTCAACCTGGCCACCTACGACACGGGTGACACGTTCGACCAGGCCGCGGCCAAGGGCTTCATCGACATCTACAGCCTGTCGTCGAAGATCGCTGCGAAGCGGGACCTCGCGTAAGCAGTAGCGTGATGACCGCCTCCCTGACCGTCGGACGGCAGGGAGGCGGTCGCGCAGGGTCTGGGGTGTCCCGGTGTCCCCCGGAAAAACACAGCCACCACCTCCAAGGAGCACAGCAGTGAGCAGCAACAGCGGTGACGTACGGCTCTGGGGCGCCCGTTTCGCCGACGGTCCCGCCGAGGCCCTGGCGAACCTGTCCGCGTCCGTCCACTTCGACTGGCGGCTCGCGCCCTACGACATCGCCGGTTCGCGTGCCCACGCGCGCGTGCTGCACAAGGCGAGCCTCCTCACGGAGGACGAGCTGACCCGAATGCTCGCGGGCCTCGACCAGCTCGAGGCGGACGTGGCGGACGGCTCCTTCGTCGGCACGGTCGCCGACGAGGACGTGCACAGCGCCCTGGAGCGGGGTCTGCTGCAGCGTCTCGGCCCCGACCTCGGCGGCAAGCTCCGCGCGGGCCGCTCCCGCAACGACCAGATCGCCACCCTCTTCCGCATGTACCTGCGCGACCACGCCCGGATCATCGGCGGCCTCATCGCCGAGCTCCAGGACGCGCTGATCGGCCTGGCGGAGGCCCACCCGGACGTGGCGATGCCCGGCCGCACCCACCTCCAGCACGCCCAGCCGGTCCTCTTCGCCCACCATGTGCTCGCCCACGTCCAGTCGCTGTCCCGGGACGCCGAGCGCCTGCGCCAGTGGGACGAGCGGACCGCCGTGTCGCCGTACGGCGCGGGCGCGCTCGCGGGCAGCAGCCTCGGCCTGGACCCGGAGGCGGTGGCCGAGGACCTCGGCTTCGAGCGCGGCAGCGTCGGCAACTCCATCGACGGCACGGCCTCCCGCGACTTCGTCGCCGAGTTCGCCTTCATCACGGCGATGATCGGCGTGAACCTCTCGCGGATCTCCGAGGAGATCATCATCTGGAACACGAAGGAGTTCTCCTTCGTGACGCTGCACGACGCGTTCTCCACGGGCTCGTCGATCATGCCGCAGAAGAAGAACCCCGACATCGCGGAGCTGGCGCGCGGCAAGTCGGGCCGCCTGATCGGCAACCTCACCGGCCTGATGGCCACCCTCAAGGCGCTCCCGCTCGCGTACAACCGGGACCTCCAGGAGGACAAGGAGCCGGTCTTCGACTCCTGCGACCAGCTCGAGGTCCTGCTCCCCGCCTTCACCGGCATGATCGCCACGCTCACCGTCAACCGGGAGCGCATGGAGGAGCTGGCCCCCGCGGGCTTCTCGCTCGCGACCGACATCGCCGAGTGGCTGGTCAAGCAGGGCGTGCCGTTCCGCGTGGCGCACGAGGTCGCCGGCGAGTGCGTGAAGGTCGCCGAGGCCGAGGGCAAGGAACTGGACGGCCTGACGGACGAACAGTTCGCGAAGATCTCCGCCCACCTCACCCCCGAGGTACGGTCGGTCCTCAACGTCCACGGCGCACTCGCGGCGCGCAACGGCCGCGGCGGTACGGCCCCGGAGGCGGTCGCCGTCCAGCTCGCCGAGGTCAAGACGGACGTGGCGGCGCAGCACGCGTGGGCCACGGCGAAGGACAAGAAGTAGCCGACGGCACGTCACACCCACGCGCGCGTGAAGCTCCTTCCGGGGCTCCACGCGCGCGTGGCTTCCAGGGGAACCGGACACGCGTCACGCGTCTCGACCCCACACGTGCGGGACACTTCCGAACACCGACGCGACTGCGCGTCACACCACACCACGTCATGCCCGGCCCCGCCCCGCCCGGCCCTGCCCCGTGCGCGTGCCGCACCGCTCCATACGCTGCCGCGTCCGGCGTCGCCATGGGCGTGCGTGCCACCTCCGGCGTCGCCATGGGCGTGCGTGCCACCTCCGGTGCCGTCACATGGGCGTGCGTGCCGCGTCCGGCGTCGATACATCGGGGCGTGTGCCGTGTCCGGCGTCGATACATGGGGGCGTGTGCCGCGTCGGGTGCCGCTCCCCGCGCGTGATGCCCCCAGGTGCGCATCAAGCATCGCCTTCGCGGTTACGTTGGTCATGAGCCGCAAGGAGCCGACCGAAACGGAGCCCGCGATGCCCTTCGCCCGCCTGAGCGCAGCGACGACTCCCACCGCCCACATCGGACTCGGCCTGGCCGCCGTCGGCCGTCCCGGTTACATCAACCTCGGCCGGGAGCAGGACCTGCCGCCCGTCCGCAGTGTCGACGCCCTGCGCGAGCGGACCCACGAACTCCTGGACGCCGCCTACGCCCAGGGCGTCCGATACTTCGACGTCGCCCGCTCCTACGGCCGCTCCGAGGAGTTCCTCGCCGAGTGGCTGAACGCACGTCCCGACATCGACGACATCGTCGTCGGCAGCAAGTGGGGCTACACCTACACCGCGGGCTGGTCCACCGACGCCGAGCGGCACGAGGTCAAGGACCACAGCGTCCAGTCGTACGAACGGCAGCGCGTCGAGACCGCCGCCCTGCTCGGCGACCGGCTCGACCTCTACCAGATCCACTCGGTGACCCCGGACAGCCCGGCCCTCACCGACAAGGAGCTCCACGCGAAGCTCGCCGAGGCCGCCGCCCAGGGCACCACCATCGGCTTCTCCACCAGCGGCCCGGCCCAGGCCGACGCCATCCGTGCCGCGCTCGCCGTGACGGTCGACGGTGAGCTCCTCTTCCGTACCGTCCAGTCGACGTACAACGCTCTGGAGACGTCGGCCGCCCCGGCCCTCGCCGAGGCGCACGACGCCGGACTCACGGTGATCGTCAAGGAGTGCATGGCCAACGGACGGCTCGCGGACCCCTACGCGCCGGACGCGTTGAAGCAGGTGGCGGTGGAAACATCCCTGGGCTGCGACGCGGTCGCCCTCGCCCTGGTCCTGCGCCGGCCCTGGGCCGGCGTCGTCCTCTCCGGTGCCGCGACCGTCAACCAGCTCGCCTCCAACCTGCATGCGGCCGTCGTCGACCTCGACGAGGACCAGCTGGCCCGGCTTGCCACGCTCGCGGAGGAGCCGCACACGTACTGGGAGCGGCGCGGGCAGCTGCCCTGGCACTGAGAAACGCACCCAGGAAGACCGCTGCTCAGACCTGCTCCCGTGAGGCACATGCGCCTACAATGAGACGAAGATGTCTCACATGGTCTATTGTTGTCTCATGGCCGTCGATCGTGACCACGTGCTGCGCAGCGCAGCCGCCCTGCTGACCCGCAAATCCACCGCGACCATGGACGAGGTCGCCAAGGCCGCCGGTATCAGCCGGGCCACGCTGCACCGCCAGTTCGCCGGCCGTGACGCGCTCGTCCGGGCGCTGGAGTCGCTCGGCATCGCCGAGTGCGACGCCGCGCTGGATGCTGCCCGCCTGGACGAGGGCACGGCCCGCGACGCCGTACACCGTCTGGTGCGCGAGATCGAACCCGCTGCCGGACTGCTCGCCTTCCTCTACACCGAGAACCAGCTGTTCGAGGGCGAGGGGCAGAACACGGGCTGGACCCGGATCGACGACCGCATCGCCGCCCTGTTCCGACGTGGCCAGGCAGCCGGAGAGTTCCGCATCGACCTCACCCCGGCCTGGCTCACCGAGGCGCTGTACGGCCTGCTGGCATCCGCCGCCTGGGCGGTGTCGGAAGGCCGCGTCGCCTCCAAGGATTTCACCCACATGATCGTCGAGCTGCTGCTCGGCGGCGCACTGCGGCGAGACGAACCACGAAGAGAGGAATCATGACCAGCACCCTGCAGCCGGCGCTCACGACAGAGGCGGTGAAGCGCCCGGGCCGCTGGCTCGCGCTCGGTGTCCTCGTCCTCGCCGTGCTGCTGGTGGCCGTCGACGCGACCGTCCTCGGCCTCGCGACCCCCTACATCAGCGAGGACCTGAAGCCCTCCGGCACCCAGCTCCTCTGGATCGGTGACGTCTACTCCTTCGTCATCGCGGGCCTGCTCGTCTCCATGGGCAGCCTCGGCGACCGCATCGGCCGCAAGCGGATCCTGCTCGGCGGTGCCACGGCGTTCGGCGCGATATCCGTCCTGAACGCCTACGCGACCTCGCCGGAGACGATGATCCTGGCCCGGGCCCTGCTCGGCGTCGCGGGCGCGACCCTGATGCCGGCCACGCTCGCCCTGATCCGCAACCTCTTCCACGACCCGCGCGAGCGCAGCCTCGCCGTCGGGATCTGGGGCGCCACCGCCTCCGCGGGTACGGCGATCGGGCCGATCACCGGGGGCTTCCTCCTCGAGCACTTCTGGTGGGGCTCGGTCTTCCTGATCAACCTGCCCGTGATGGTCGTCCTCGTCCTCGTGGGCATCAAGCTGCTCCCGGAGTCCCGCAATCCGAACCCCGGCCCCTGGGATCTCATCAGCGTGGCGCTGTCCCTGGTCGGCATGATCGCTGTCGTGTACGCGGTCAAGGAGGCCGCCACCCACGGTTGCACCTGGGAGACGCTCACCACCGGCCTGCTGGGCGCGGCCGCCCTGTACTGGTTCATCCGACGCCAGCTCACCCTGCCGACCCCGCTGCTGGACATGCGGCTGTTTCGCAACCGTGGCTTCAGCGGCGCCGTCCTCGCCGACCTGCTGACCGTGCTGGGCCTGTCCGGTCTGGTGTTCTTCCTGTCCCAGTATCTGCAACTCGTCCAGGGCAGGCGCCCGTTCGAGGCGGGTCTGGCCGAACTGCCCGCCGCGATCGGTGCGGTGGCGGCCGGTCTGGTCGCGGGCCGCGCGGCCCGGCGCTTCTCGGTGCGGGCCGTGGTCTCCGGCGGCCTCGCCGCCGTGGGCCTCGCGCTGGCCTCGCTCACGCTGATCGACCGGTCGACGGGCTACCCGCTGCTGGGCACCGCCCTGCTGGTCGTCGGCGTCGGCGCCGGCTTCTCCTTCACCGTCACCGCCGACGTGATCCTCTCCAGCGTGCCCAAGGAACAGGCGGGCGCCGCGTCCGCGGTCTCCGAGACGGCGTACGAACTGGGCGCGGCCCTCGGTATCGCCGTACTCGGATCCATCATGACGAGCGTCTACCGCGACTTCACGGGCCCGGCGGGCGCGCCGGCCGGGGCCCATGAGTCACTGAGCGGCGCGGTGGAGGCGGCATCACACCTGCCCCCGGACACCGCACGGCAACTGCTGACCTCGGCCCGCGAGGCATTCGTGGACGGCCTGAGCCTGGCGGCGGGAGCGGGCGCCGTCGTGCTGCTCGCGACGGCGGCAGCAGCATGGTTCCTGCTCCGCGGCCAACGGCTGGACAGCGGACAGTGAGGGGCGCGGTGCTGTGACGACATGCGGCTCCGCCGCGTGGGCGCGACCAGCCACAACACACCGCACCCGAAAACCGGCCGACCGGCGGAGGCGCTACGCCGCCTTCGCCTTGGTCGCATACATGTCCACGTACTCCTGCCCGGACAACCGCATCACCTCGGCCATCACGGAGTCCGTCACGGCCCGCAGCACATAACGGTCCCGGTCCATCCCCTCGTACCGGGAGAACTCCATCGCCTCCCCGAACCGGACCGTGACCCGGCTCGGCCGGGGCATACCGGACCCACCCGGCTGGATCTTGTCCGTGCCGATCATGGCGAAGGGAACGACGGGCGCCCCGGTCATCAGCGTCAGCCGCGCGATGCCGGTACGCCCGCGGTACAGACGGCCGTCGGGGGAACGCGTGCCCTCGGGGTAGATGCCGAAGACCCGGCCCTCCTCGAGGATCCGGCGGCCGGTCATCAGGGCCGCGACACCGCCCTTGCCGCCGTCGCGGTCGACCGGGATCATGCCGACGCCGGTGAAGAACCACGCCATCAGCCGGCCCTTGAAACCCTTGCCGGTGACGTACTCGTCCTTGCCGATGAAGAAGACCTGGCGGTCGCAGACGAGCGGCAGGATCATCGAGTCGATGAACGTGACGTGGTTGCCGGCCAGGATGACCGGGCCCGTGCCGGGAATGTGCTCCACGCCCTCCACCCGGGGGCGGAACATCAGGCGCATGACCGGTCCGAGCACTGCCTTGATGAGCGCGAAGCGGGACAACGGACCCTCCGAGTCGAGAGATGGCCGAGCAAAGCGTGATGAGTCTGTGCAGGTGAGGACGATACTCGCGGCCCCCGGGGTGGCGCACATCGGGTGCGTCGGGTTCACCGAGGTCTTACGCACTGTTGACGTACGTTTACCTGCGGTGTCGTCCCGTCGCCGCCGCGTAACGCGCACGCGACGTCGCGGACGATGTGACGGACATCGCGCGGGTCGCACCGCCCGACTGCTCCGAGCGGGTACCGCTCGCCTACCCCGGCCGCTCGCATCGAAGCAGACGTACCGTCACAACGCGCCGTCGATACGCCATCCGGTGTCATCCGCGCGTTGGACCCAAGGCCTCCCTTTCGTCATGTCCACACCCCTACGATCGGCGCGCACTGACGAGCCGACGGCAGGAGGGCGCTCATGGCCACGCAGGGGTCACAGGAGTCGCAGGGGTCGAACGAGGAAATGGCCGGGACCGGACGGCGGGCGCTGCTCGGCGCGGCGGTCCTCGGCGCGGGCGGAGCGGTCCTGGGCATCGCCGGTACGGCGAGAGCCGACGCGCGGCAAGGGGGACGCGGCTTGAAGAGCCTGCCCGTGCCGACGATCATCGGCCACCGCGGCGCCAGCGGCTACCGGCCCGAGCACACCTTCGGCTCGTACCAGTTCGCCCTCGACCTGGGCGCGGACATCGTCGAGGCCGGCGACCTGGTTCCCACCAAGGACGGCCACCTCGTCTGCCGCCACGAGCCGGAGATCGGCGGCACCACGGACGTCGCCGACCACCCGGAGTTCGCCGGCCGGAAGACCACCAAGGTTCTCGACGGCGTCGCCACCACCGGCTGGTTCACCGAGGACTTCACGCTCGCCGAACTGAAGACCCTGCGTGCCGTCGAGCGCATCCCGGCCAACCGCCCGCACAACACGCTCTACAACGGCCGCTGGGAGATCCCCACCTTCGAAGAGGTGCTCCGCTGGCAGGACGAGCAGACCCGCACGCGCGGCAAGCAGGTCTGGATCTACCCGGAGACCAAGCACCCCACCTACTTCCGCAAGCTGGGCCTGGGCCTGGAGGAGCGGGTCGCCAAGCTGCTGCGCAAGTACGGCAAGGACAAGTGGAACTCGCCGGTCATCCTGCAGTCCTTCGAGCCGACCAGCATCCAGCGCCTGAACACGCTCGTCGACAACCCGCTCGTCGTCCTGCTCTCCACGGCGAACAGCCGCCCCTGGGACTTCGTCGAGACGGGCGACCCGCGCACGGTCGCCGACCTCATCACCCCCGCAGGCCTCAGGGAGATCGCCGGGTACGCGCAGGGCATCGGCCCGACCCTCGACCTGGTCGTCCCGAAGGACGCGAGCGGCAACCTCACCACACCGACCACCCTGGTCAAGGACGCCCACGCGGTGGGCCTGATCCTGCACCCCTACACCATGCGCAACGAGAACCCCTTCCTGCCCGCGAACTTCCGCAAGGGCACCGACGCCGACGCCTACGGCGACGTCTTCGGCGCCTTCAAGGCCTACTTCGCGACCGGCATCGACGGCGTCTTCACCGACAACGCGGACACCGGCGTGCTGGCCCGCGCGGACTTCGTCAACGGCTGATTCCCCGTTGGAGTGAGAGTCGGCCGCCCGGGCAACCCGACGCCCGGGCGGCCGCGTCGTGCCGCACATGAAGCACGACATGCTCACCGCCCTGCGCCCGCTGCTCGTCGCCGAGGCCTCCGCCGAGGCGCACGCCCTGGGGACCGAGGCGGGGGACCTGGAACAGGCGGTCTGGGTCCGCCTCCTGGAACGCCTCGCGGCCGACGCGCCGCCACGCGACCCGCAGGGATGGCTGCGCAAGGCCGTCCGCTCCGAGGCGCGCCGCACCCGCCGCACGACCCGCCTTGAGCGGCCGTACGCCACCGAGCCCGTCGCCGATGACGACCGCGGCCCCGAACAACTCGCCCTCGGTGCCGCCTGCCACCGCGCCCTGCGCGACGCGGTGCGCCGGCTGCCCGGCCGCTGCCCGCGCCTGATGGAGGCTCTGCTGTCGCCGGAAGACCTCACATACCGGGAGATCGCGGGGGAGTTGGGTATCTCACAGGGCAGTCTGGGACCGGAACGTTCCAGATGTCTGGGATGTCTACGGCGTTTGCTCACATCGGAGGTTGCGGCCCGCGGAGGGCGGGGATAGGAGTGAGGGACAACAGGCGATCAGGTGAGCGGGAGGCGTGCGCACATGGGCATGAGCGTGACCATCTCGGTGGCGACCGAGCAGGACGTGGAGCAGATCTTCAGGCTGCAGTACCTGTGCTTCCAGAGTGAGGCTGCGCTGTACGGCAACTACCGCATCGACCCGCTCGTCCAGAGCCTCGACTCGGTCCGCGCGGAGGTCGCCTCCGACTGCGTCTTCGTGGCGCGCCTCGGCGAGGAGGTCGTCGGCTCGGTGCGCGGCCGGGTCACCGAGGACGGCGCGGCCGCCATCGGCAAGCTCTGCGTCCACCCCCGCCTCCAGGGCCACGGCATCGGCGCCCGCCTGCTCCGCGCGGCCGAGTCGGCCCTCGCCGAGGAGCGCGGCGCCAAGAAGTTCCGCCTGTTCACCGGCCACCGCAGCGAGGGCAACCTGCGCCTGTACCGCCGCGTGGGCTACGAGACGGTGGGCACGTCCAAGGGCGACGACGGCGTACCGATGATCATCCTGGAGAAGCCGGCGGGAACGTACGCGACGACGGCCTAGACGAGACCCGGACGCCTACCGCTGGATACGCGCCTTGCGGAGCCAGTACAGCGCGGACAACGGCAGCAGTACGGGGATGAAGACGTACCCCATGCCGTACTTCGACCACACCGTGGCGTCCGGGAACGCGGACGGTTCGATCAGGGTCCACGTACCGACGATCAGGACACCCGCGAGCTCGGCGGCGCAGCACACCAGCGCCGCCCTGCGGGCCGTCTCCCCGCCGCGCACCAGCGAGTAGGTGATGAATCCGTACACCACACCCGCCACCGCCGACAGCGAGTAGGCGAGCGGCGCCCGGTCGAACTCGGTGGCGATCTGGTAGACGGACCGCGACACCGCGCCGACGACCATCACGCCGTACAGCCAGACCAGCAGAATGCCCGGCCCGCTGATGAGCCGGGCCGCCTTGTCGTTCACCGCGGTCATCTCAGCCTCCCCAGATGTCATAGAGCCGCACCTCGAGGACGGCGAGGACGACACCGCCGGCCGCGACCGTCACCGAACCCCATCGCGTCCGCTCGGCCAGGGACATGAACCCCGCGGCCGGGATGCAGGCGAACGCGCCCAGCAGATACGCCACGAAGATGGCCGTCCCCTGCTCCGCGTTCTCGCCCCGCGCCAACTGCACGATCCCGACCACCAGCTGAATCACGGCCAGCAGCGAGACCACGGCCATCCCGATGAAGTGCCAGTCCTTCGTCGGCTGGTCACGATAGGCCGCCCACCCGCACCAGGCGGCAAGCAGCAGCGCGGCGACACCGGTCACCAGCGTCAGGGCATCAAGCATGCAGCGACCCTATTACGCCCCAAAAAGGCCGCCGCGTCCGGCCCCGGCCGCGGCCACCGGATCCGGCCCGCCCCGATGACGTACAGCAGCATCCACGCCCGGACGACCGCCGCCCGTCCCCCGTCCGACAACCTCCGACGGCGCCGTAGGGTCTAGACCATGACGATCCACGCGCAAGCCCTCCTCTTCGACAACGACGGCACCCTTGTCTCCTCCCTCGCCTCCGTGCAGCGCTGCTGGACTCGGTGGGCCCGGGAGTACGGGATCACCGCCGAGGACTTCGCCGGGGTCGCGTTGCACGGGCGGCCCGCCGTGGAGATAGCCGCCGACCTGCTGCCCGCCGACGTCGTGCCGGAGGCCGTCGCGCGGATCGAGCTGCTTGAGGTGGAGGACGTGCCGAACGGTGGTGTGGAGCTGCTGCCCGGGACCAGGGACTTCCTCGACTCCCTGCCCGCCGACCGGTGGGCCGTCGTGACCTCCGCCACCCTGCGCCTCGCCGAGGCCCGGCTCGACGCCGTCGGCATCCTGCCGAAGACGCTCATCGCCGCCGACGACATCACGCGCGGCAAGCCCGACCCCGAGCCCTACCTGCTCGCCGCCCACCGCCTGGGTGTCGACCCGGCCCACTGCGTCGTCTTCGAGGACGCCCCCGCCGGGCTCCGGGCCGGCCGCGCCGCCGGCATGACCACCGTGGCATTGGCCACAACCCACCAGGCCCACGAGCTCGACGCCGACCTGGTGGTGGAGGACCTTTCCGCCTTGTCGGCGCTGGTCACCGAGGGCGGAGTGGAGATCTCCGTCCACCGCTGACACCTGTGCGTCGTGGTCCGCCGCTGTCCGGAATACGGACAGCGGCGGACTGTCAGCACCGTACGTCTGGTTTACTGATCGCATGACCACGACGAGCAGCCGCACCCTTGCGACCGAGGCGACCATGACGCCCGGTGCTCGTTGTATGTGTCGAATGTGCGCCTTCTAGAGGGCCCCTGCAGCACCCGAGCCTCGCGCCCCGAAGCGAGACGCCGTGGCATGTCCGTACGACGTGTGTCGTACGTGACCGACGCCGCCCCGCGCACATGTTCTCCCCGGTTCCATCGCCACCGCGAGAACCGTGCTGCGTCCCTGAACGAATGCACCCGTGCCCGGGTACACCCACGCCCGCGCACTCGACAGTGACGGAAACCCCAGTGATCACCACTTCGGGCCTGACGAAGGTCTATCGGGCCAACCGCTCCCGCGGCCGCGAGGTCACCGCACTCGACGGCGTCGATCTCCACGTGCGCGAAGGTGAGGTGTACGGCGTCATCGGCCAGTCCGGCGCCGGCAAGTCCTCGCTCATCCGCTGCGTCAACCTGCTGGAGCGCCCCACCGCCGGCACGGTCACCGTCGATGGACAGGACCTCACCGCCCTCGCCGGACGGGGACCCCGCGCCGGCAAGGAACTCCGCCAGGCACGCAGCCGCATCGGTATGGTCTTCCAGCACTTCAACCTGCTGTCCTCACGGACGGTCCAGGACAACGTCGAGCTGCCGCTGGAAATCCTCGGGAAGTCGGGGAAGGACCGTTCCCGCAAGGCGCTCGAACTGCTCGACCTCGTCGGTCTCGCCGACAAGGCCAAGGCCTTTCCCGCCCAGCTCTCCGGCGGGCAGAAGCAGCGCGTCGGTATCGCCCGCGCCCTCGCCGGCGACCCGAAGGTGCTGCTCTCCGACGAGGCCACCAGCGCCCTCGACCCGGAGACCACCCGCTCGATCCTCCAGCTGCTGCGCGACCTGAACCAGCAGCTGGGCCTGACCGTGCTGCTCATCACCCACGAGATGGACGTCGTGAAGTCGGTCTGCGACTCGGCCGCCCTCATGGAGAACGGCCGCATCGTCGAGTCCGGCACGGTCAGCGAGCTGCTCGCCACCCCGGGCTCCGAACTGGCCTCCGCACTCTTCCCCGTCGCCGGCGAGGCCACCGGCGACGACCGCACCGTCGTCGACGTCACCTTCCACGGCGAGAGTGCCACCCAGCCCGTCATCTCCCAGCTCGCGCGCACCTACAACATCGACATATCGATCCTCGGCGCGGCCATCGACACCGTCGGCGGCCTCCAGGTCGGCCGGATGCGCATCGAACTGCCCGGCCGCTACGAGGACAACGTCGTGCCCATCGGCTTCCTGCGCGAACAGGGACTCCAGATCGACGTGGTCGACAACCGGGTCCAGGCGCCCACCCTGGTGAAGGAAGGTGCCAAGTGACCTGGTCCGAGATGCAGCCCCTGCTGTCCCAGGCGTGTTGGGACACGTTCTACATGGTCGGCTGGTCCACGCTCATCGCCGTCGTCGGCGGCCTCCCGCTCGGCATCCTCCTCGTCCTCACGGACCGGGGCGGACTGCTCCAGAACGTCCTCGCCAACAAGGTCATCGGGCAGGTCGTGAACATCGCCCGCTCGTTGCCGTTCATCATCCTCATGGTCGCGCTGATGAACTTCACGCGCTCGATCACGGGGACGACCATCGGCCGCGAGGCCGCCATCGTGCCGCTCGCCATCGGCGCGATCCCGTTCTTCGCGCGCCTGGTCGAGACGGCCGTCCGCGAAGTGGACGGCGGGCTCGTCGAGGCCGTACAGGCGATGGGCGGCAACACCTGGACGGTCGTGCGCAAGGTCCTCGTGCCGGAGTCGCTGCCGTCCCTCATCTCCAGCACCACGACCACGATCGTCGCCCTCATCGGCTACTCCGCGATGGCCGGCACGGTCGGTGCGGGCGGCCTCGGTGACATCGCCATCCGCTACGGCTACCAGCGCTTCGAGACCGACCTGATGTGGATCACCGTGGCGATCCTCGCCGTCGTCATCTCGCTCATCCAGTTCGCCGGCGACTACGCGGCCCGTTCCCTGCACCGGCGCGGCGGACAGGCCGGCCCCGCGCCCCGGCTCCGCCTGCTCAAGGCCAAGGAGCCCGCGGCCGCCGAGGTCGGCAAGGTCGCCTGAACTCCCGCCCCTGAACCTCACCCCTGGACTCCCCGTTCACCCATGACGGGGTCGCACCACCCATAAGGAAAGGCACTTTTCGTGCGTAACACCGTCAAGATCACCACCACCGTCCTCGCCGCCGGAGCCCTCACCCTCGGGCTCACCGCCTGCGGTTCGGACAAGGACTCCGCTTCCTCCGCCTCCGACTACAGCGGACCGCTGGTCGTCGCCGCGAGCCCGACCCCGCACGCCGAGATCCTCGACTACGTCAAGGACAACCTGGCGAAGAAGGCGGGCCTCGACCTGGAGGTCAAGGAGTTCACGGACTACGTCACGCCGAACACGGCGACGGAGGACGGCTCCGTGGGTGCCAACTACTTCCAGAACCAGCCGTACCTCGACGACTTCAACAAGAAGAACGGCACCCACATCGTGCCCGTCGTCACGGTGCACCTGGAGCCGCTCGGCCTCTACTCCCACAAGTTCAAGAGCGCCGACGACCTGAAGAGCGGTGCGACCGTCGCCGTCCCGAACGACACCGTCAACGAGGCCCGCGCCCTCAAGCTGCTCGCCGCCAACGGGCTCATCACCCTCAAGGACGGCGTCGGCACCGAGGCGACCCCCGCCGACATCACCAAGAACCCCAAGAACCTCAAGTTCAAGGAGCTGGAGGCGGCCCAGACCCCGCGCTCCCTGGACGACGTGGACGCCGCGGTCATCAACGGCAACTACGCCATCGAGGCCGACCTGAAGCCCGCGAAGGACGCCCTCGTCCTGGAGTCCGCCAAGGACAACCCCTACGGCAACTTCCTCGCCGTGAAGAAGGGCAACGAGAAGGACCCGCGCGTGCAGAAGCTCGCCAAGCTCCTCACCTCCGCAGAGGTCAAGAAGTTCATCCAGGACAAGTACGACGGTTCGGTCATCGCCTCGTTCTAGGACGGGTTGCCGCACGACGGGGTCCACTCCTCGACGGGAGTCGACCCCGTCGTGCGGTTCCGTGCCGTCATGCTGCATGCTGGGCAGTTCAGCAGGACCTGACGACTCGAAGGTTACGGAGCGGCGCATGACGAGCACCTTCCCCAACATCTCCATCAGCACGGAGCGGTTGGTGCTGCGTCCCCTCGACGAGGACGACATCCCCGCCCTGGCCGAGATGATGAACGACGAGCAGGTCGCGGCCTGGACGAACGTGCCCCAGCCCTTCACGCAGGACGCCGCCCGCACCTGGATCACCGAGTACGCCCCCACCCAGCGCGTCGCGGGACGGGGCCTCGACCTCGCCGTCACCGAGTTCCTCACCCAGCGCCTGGTCGGCATCATCCAGCTGGGCAAGACCAACTGGCACGTCCGGTCCACCGAGCTGTCGTACATCGTCGCCTCCTGGGCACGCGGCGAGGGCTACGCGTCCGAGGCAGCGCTCGCCACCGCCCAATGGCTCTTCACGGACCAGAAGTTCGAGCGCATCGAGCTGCGCACGGCGGCCGACAACACGGCCTCGCAGCAGGTCGCCCAGAAGATCGGCTGCATCAGCGAGGGCGTCCTGCGCAACGCCTGTATAGCGCGCACTCGCGCCGAGGACGGCACCTGGGTCGACGTGCGCACCGACTTCATCGTCTGGAGTCTGCTGCCCGAGGACCTGGAGGGCGCGGGGGAGCAGCTGTCCGACAGCGGCAGTTTCACGTCGTACACCGCCTACACCGACTGGAACTGAACCGGCAGCCCTCGACCAGGTACCCTCACGGAGCCCCCTGCGGGCTGTCCCCCTGACGACCTGCGCGAGACCCCTGGAGACTGACGACGATGGCCGACCGGGTCACGGTGATCGGCTGGGACGGCTCGCCGCTGACCACCGCGGCACGCGCAGCCCTGGGTGCCGCCACACTCGTGGCCGGCGCCGCCCACCACCTGGCGCTGCCCGAGGTCCCGCCCGGCGCCGAACGCGTCCGGCTGGGCAGCGTCGACCTCGCCGCCCGCCGTATCACCGGCCACCGCGGCACCGCGGTCGTGCTCGCCGACGGCGACCCCGGCTTCTTCGGCGTCGTACGGACCCTGCGCGCGCCCGACTTCGGGCTCGAGGTCGAGGTCGTCCCCGCCGTCTCCTCCGTGGCCGCCGCATTCGCCCGGGCCGGAATGCCCTGGGACGACGCCCAGGTGGTCGTCGCACACCGCCGCACCCTGCGACGCGCGGTGAATGTGTGCCGCGCCCACACCAAGGTCGCGGTCCTCACCTCACCCGGCGCCGGCCCCGCGGAACTCGGCCTCCTCCTGGAGGGCGTCCACCGCACCTTCGTGATCTGCGAGGAACTGGGCACCGAACGCGAACAGGTCTCCGTCGTCACCTCCGACAAGGCCGCCGACCACACCTGGCGCGACCCGAACGTCGTCATCGTCCTCGGCGGACCCGTGAGCGCGAGCCACGGCGGCGGCTGGATCGCCGGCCGCGACCCGGCCGCCGGACCGCGCGGCTGGACCCTGCCCCCCGAGGCCTACGACGGGCCGCTCGGCGAGGGCGAGACGGATCTGCTCCGGGCCGCCCAACTCGCCCGGCTCGGCCCGCGGGTCGGCGACCTCGTGTGGGACATCGGCTGTGGCGGCGGCGCCTTCGCCACCGAGGCCGCCCGGGCCGGCGCCGCCGTGATCGCCGTGGACCGGGACCCGCGGGCCTGCGGCCGCACCGACGCGGCCGCGCGCCGCCACGGCGTCCAGCTCCAGATCGTCCACGGCACCGCCCCGCACGTCCTGGAGCGCCTCCCCGAACCGGACGTCGTCCGGGTCGCCGGCGGGGGAGCGGCCGTGGTCTCCGCGGTCGCCGACCGCCGGCCGCAGCGCATCGTCACGCACGCGGCGAACCGCGACGCGGCCGAAGTCATCGGCCGGGACCTGACGGAGCACGGTTACCACGTCGAGTGCGCCCTCCTCCAGTCCGTCGAACTCGACACCCGGGCCTGGACGGAGACGGAGCGGAGCGTCGCGTTCCTGCTCAGCGGGGTTCTCCCCGATCGCGCCCCGTGATCCTGTTGTCGTACCGCGCGCGGTAGGCTGGCCGATCGTTGTACCTCACCCGGTGGCCCGGAGCTTCGTTCGTCAATGTCCGGAAAACCTGCCCGTTTTGGGGTGAGTGTGGTACGGCAGAACCGGAGGACGCGCAACGTGGCGCAGTCCACAGCGGGCTGGCGCGGATCAAGCTGTCGCGACGGCGGAACGGCCGGGACAATGCCACCTAATGGCTTTGTCGCCTTTTACGGTCGGCTCGTTCGTGCCGCTGGGCATGCACGCTCGTTCTTCACTGCGGGGGCGGTCGGTGCGCCGTTCCCGGTGAGCTGGTCGTAGAGGCACTAACCGATGGGCGAGGGGTACGCATGACCGACACCGGCCAGATCCCGGGCGAGGGGCTGCCGGAGAACGCAGGCATGGTGGAGCAGCCGGGCGTCGCCGCGCCGGGTGCGTACACCTACCTCTCCGAAACCACCGCCGAGGACGAAGACCTGTTGCTACTGCCGGGCGCCCAGAGCGCCTGGGGCAACGAAGTGGCTCCGCCGGTGCCCGAACCGGTCGTCGAGGCCGTCCACGAACCGGGCCCGCACGAGCTGGCCGGCCGTGACAGCGGCTCGGTCGACCTCAGCGGCGTCCGCCTGCCCAACCCGACGCCTCCTTCGACGCCGTCCCAGCCCCGCAGGCCTCTGCACCTCGGCCCGCCGATCCCCGACGCCTCCGCCAGCCCGGTCCGCTCCCTCGCCGACCGCGGCCCCGCGGGCGCGCCCGTACGGCAGCAGGGCCCGTCGACCACCGGCCCCGAGTACCTCGACGTCCAGCAGCTGCGCGAGACGCCTCCGCAGGGCGCCGCGCCCTGGGGCGCACCGACCGCGGCGCAGCCGCCGGTGGGCCTCGGGGCGACCCCCGCGGAAACGGTTGTTCCGCCTGTGGAGCAGCAGCCGGAGCCGGTCGGCGCCGCCCAGGCCGTCATGGCCCGCATCGCCACGGAGGCGGTCGCCGCGACGGCCCAGGTGCCGCCGCAGGCGCAGGACGGCGGCTACGCGGTCGCCCCCGCACCGTCCGGTCCGGTCGCCGCGCCCGCGTTCGCCGCGGAGGCGGCTGAGCCCGTGGGCGCGGCGCACGGCGAGGATGCGGGAGAGGTGCCCGCCGCCGTGCACGACCCCGGCGCCGGTTCCGCCGAGGACGAGGGGCATGCTCTCGGCGCTGCGGCGGCAGCGGCGGCTGCGGGCGCCGACGGCCGGGTTCCTGGCCCTGAGGCGGCTGGGGAGTCCGAGTCCGGTCGGGTTCAGGGGCCTGAAGCGGTCGTGGAGGCCGGTCAGGTCCAAGGGCCCGCCGTGTGGAGGGAAGCCGGTCAGGGTCCCGGTCCTGGTGCGGTGACGGAGACCGGTCAGATCCCCGGTCCTGCAGCCGTGACGGAGACCGGTCAGACCCCCGGCCCTGTAGCGGCCGCGGAGGCCGGCCAGGTCCCCGGCCCCGAACCGGTCGCGGACGCGGACCAGGCCCACGGGGCGGTTGCGGCTGCGGATGCCGCCCTCGTCCCAGCCCCCGAGCCCGTCTCGGAGGCCGCGCAGGACGCCGGTGCCGTGATTGCCGTAGACGCTGCGCA
Organism: Streptomyces sp. NPDC001315; assembly: GCF_042896175.1. Classification (NCBI taxonomy): domain Bacteria; kingdom Bacillati; phylum Actinomycetota; class Actinomycetes; order Kitasatosporales; family Streptomycetaceae; genus Streptomyces; species Streptomyces sp. NPDC001315. Next base: position 365,721 of record NZ_JBIAWZ010000007.1, read on the forward strand.
GGTGCTCGGTAGCGCAGCGGTCGTAGACGCTGCGCAGGGTCCCGGTGCCGCAGTGGCCGTAGAGGATGAGCAGGCCACCGGCACCGCCGTGGTGGTGGATGCTGCGCAGGCTCCTGGTGCCGCAGAGCAGGCTCCCGCGCCGTCCGACGTACCGGTTGCCGACCAGGCCGCGGAGGCCGTCGCCCCGTCGGCGGAGGCGCACGCGCCCGAGACCGTGCAGGCTCCCGAACCCGCGCCCGCCGCACCGGCCGAGGTCACGCCTGGGAGCCCGCAGGGCACCGAAGCGGTGGCTGTCGCGCAGAGCGCCCAGGTCGCCGAGGCCGTGGCACCCGAATACGCAGGGCCCGAGGCCCCGCAGGTCCAGGAACCGGCCGTCCCCGAGGCCGCCGCACCCCAGCCCGCTCAGGCTCCCGAAACGGTCGAGCCTGCCCCCGGGCCGGAAGCCATGGCGTTCGCGCCCGTGCCGTCGGCCCTGGACGCCGCGCGGCCTCCGCACCCCGCGGACGAGAGCCCGGCTCCCGCCGAGGACGTCGCCGCGTCTGCCGAGGAGTCGCCCGAGTCCGCGGACACCGACCAGGTCACGGGGCCGGAGCAGACGCCGCAGGAGGCGCAGCCCCCGGCCCGGCCGGCCCCCGTGGCCGCCGACGCCCAGGACGAGGTCCAGCCTCCGGCCGCGGACGTACCCGGCACGATCCCCCTGGAGCCACAGCCGGACCGGCCCATGGGCGAGTTCGTGCCGGTCGAGGGCCAGGTGCCGACCACCCCGCACCTCGCCCCGACTCCGCCGCACCCCATCGTCCTCCCCGCGCAGGCACCGGAACCGCAGGCACCCCACGCACCGGAACCCGTCGCGATGGTCCCCGCCCCCCGAGAGGCCGACCCCGCTCCCGTCCCGGCCCCCCCGGACCCGGAGCCCGACCCCGACGTCGTACAGCAAGCGGAGGACCTGGACACCAGGGCCGCCGAACAGGAAGACCAGGAAGAAGAGAGCACGGCCGCAGTGGAAGAAGCACGAGAGTCCACCGGCCCGGCGGCCCCCGGCTACGACGACGCGGAGCGCGAGGCCGTCCTGAGGGTGATGCGCGAGCGCCGCGACATCCGCAACGGCTTCCGCAGCGACCCGATCCCGCACGAGGTGCTGCTGCGCGTGCTGGAGGCGGCCCACACGGCCCCGTCGGTGGGTCACTCGCAGCCCTGGGACTTCGTCGTCATCCGTTCGGCAGAGACGCGCCGCACGATGCACGAGCTGGCCATGCGTCAGCGCGACGCGTACGCCAAGTCGCTGCCCAAGGGGCGGGCGAAGCAGTTCAAGGAACTGAAGATCGAGGCGATCCTCGACACCCCCGTGAACATCGTCGTCACCGCCGACCCGACCCGCGGCGGCCGCCACACCCTCGGCAGGCACACCCAGCCGCAGATGGCCCCGTACTCCTCCGCGCTCGCGGTGGAGAACCTCTGGCTCGCCGCCCGCGCCGAGGGCCTCGGTGTCGGCTGGGTCAGCTTCTTCGACGAGCGCGAGATGGTCCGCGCCCTCGGCCTGCCCGACCACCTGGAGGTCGTCGCCTACCTGTGCGTCGGGTACGTCGACGAGTTCCCGGACGAGCCCGAGCTGATGCAGGCGGGCTGGTCCAAGCGCCGTCCGCTGTCCTGGGTCGTGCACGAGGAGACGTACGGCCGCCGCGCGCTGCCCGGCGAGGACCCGCACGACCTGCTCGCCGAGACCGTCGCCGGGATCCGCCCGCTGGACGCCAAGGCGCTCGGCGAGGCCTGGGAGCGGCAGAAGCGCATGACGAAGCCGGCGGGTGCGCTCGGCATGCTGGAGATCATCTCCGCCCAACTGTCCGGCCTGTCCCGGCAGTGCCCGCCGCCGATCCCGGAGCCCGCGGCCGTCGCGATCTTCGCGGGCGACCACGGCGTGCACGCCCAGGGCGTCACGCCCTGGCCGCAGGAGGTCACGGCCCAGATGGTGGCCAACTTCCTGGGCGGGGGAGCGGTCTGCAACGCCTTCGCAGGACAGGTGGGCGCCGAGGTCTGCGTCGTCGACGTGGGCGTCGCCGCCGACCTTCCGGCCACGCCGGGTCTGCTGCCGCGCAAGGTCCGCGCGGGCACGTCCGACATGACCACCGGCCCCGCGATGACCCGCGAGGAGGCCAAGCAGGCCATCGAGGTGGGCATCGAGACCGCCCGCGACCTGGTGGCGGCCGGCAACAAGGCGCTGCTCACGGGCGAGATGGGCATCGCCAACACCACGGCGTCGGCCGCGCTCATCTCGGTCTTCACGGGCGTAGACCCCGCCGAGGTCACCGGCCGGGGCACCGGCATCAACGACGAGACCCTGGCCCGCAAGACCGAGGTCGTCCGCCGCGCCCTGGAACTCCACCAGCCGGATCCGGCCGATCCCATCGGCGTCCTCGCGGCCATCGGCGGCTTCGAACACGCGGCGATGGTCGGCCTCCTCCTGGGCGGCGCCTCCCTGCGCACCCCGGTGATCCTGGACGGCGTCAGCGCGGGCGCCGCCGCCCTGGTCGCCCGCGCGATCGCCCCCGAGGTCCTCGCGGCCTGCATCGCGGGCCACCGCAGCGCAGAGCCGGGCCACGTGGCGGCCCTCAACAAGCTTGGCCTGCGCCCCCTGGTCGACCTCGACCTGCGCCTCGGCGAGGGCACGGGCGCCCTGCTCGCCCTCCCGCTGGTGCAGAGCACGGCGCGAGCGATGCACGAGGTGGCGACGTTCGACTCGGCGGGCGTCACGGAGAAGTAGCCAGGAACGCGTCACCGAGAAGTAGCCGAGCACAAGGACGGGGGTGGGGTGGCCAGGCGCTCCGTCGCCTGCCCCCGCCCCCGCCGTACGCTGAACCCACGTCTAAAATCCGCACGTCAGGGCCGCTCCAGAGCCGTAGCGCCCATCGCACCGCCAGGACGAGGAGCCGCCCCTCATGGCCGAACACCCCGCCTACCCCGTAGGCCTCCGTCTCACCGGCCGCCGAGTGGTCGTCCTCGGTGGCGGGCAGGTCGCCCAGCGTCGCCTTCCGGCGCTGATCGCGGCGGGCGCCGACATCCTCCTGGTGTCCCCCGAGGCGACCCCCTCCGTCGAGGCCATGGCGGACGCGGGCGAGATCACCTGGGAGAAGCGCCCCTACGCCGACGGCGACCTCGCGCACGCCTGGTACGCCCTGATCGCCACCAGCGACCCCGAGGCGAACACGCGCGCCTCCGCCGAGGCGGAGGCGCACCGCGTCTGGTGCGTCCGCTCCGACGACGCCGACGCGGCGACCGCCTGGACCCCGGCCACCGGCCACAGCGAGGGCGTCACGGTGGCCGTACTCACCACGGACGCGCGCGGCCGCGACCCCCGGCACACCGCAGCCATCCGCGACGCGGTCGTGGAGGGCCTGCGCGACGGCACCCTCGTCGCCCCGCACCACCGCACCCGTACCCCGGGCGTCTCCCTCGTCGGCGGCGGCCCCGGCGACCCGGACCTGATCACGGTCCGCGGTCGCCGTCTGCTCGCCGAGGCGGACGTCGTCATCGCCGACCGCCTCGGCCCGCGCGACCTGCTGGCCGAACTCCCGCCGCACGTCGAGGTGATCGACGCGGCGAAGATCCCGTACGGGCGCTACATGGCCCAGGAGGCCATCAACAACGCGCTGATCGAGCACGCCAAGCAGGGCAAGTCCGTCGTACGGCTGAAGGGCGGCGACCCGTACGTCTTCGGACGTGGCATGGAGGAGCTCCAGGCGCTCGCCGAGGCCGGCATCACGTGCACGGTCGTGCCGGGCATCTCCAGCTCGATCTCGGTGCCGGGCGCGGCCGGCATCCCGGTCACCCACCGCGGTGTCGCACACGAGTTCACGGTGGTCAGCGGCCATGTCGCCCCTGACGACGAGCGCTCCCTGGTCGACTGGCCGTCGCTCGCGAAACTGACCGGCACGCTCGTCGTCCTCATGGGCGTCGACAAGATCGGGAAGATCGCCGAGACGCTCGTCGCGCACGGCAAGTCGCCGGACACGCCCGTCGCCCTGGTCCAGGAGGGTACGACGGCGGCCCAGCGGCGCGTCGACGCGACCCTCGCGACCGTCGCCGAGACCGCACGCGCCGAGGACGTGAAGCCCCCGGCCGTCATCGTCATCGGCGAAGTCGTCGCCGTGGGCCCGCGGACATCCGCGTAACCCCGGGTAACACAACCCGTTCCGAGCCGTTGGCACCACACCCAGGACAAGGCAGTATCACCCTGTGGCCGATCTCATCACCGTTGAGGACCCCGCCGACCCGCGCCTGCGCGACTACACGGGCCTGACCGACGTCGAGCTGCGCCGCAAGCGCGAGCCCGCCGAGGGCCTGTTCATCGCCGAGGGCGAGAAGGTCATCCGCCGGGCCAAGGACGCCGGGTACGAGATGCGCTCGATGCTGCTGTCCGCCAAGTGGGTCGACGTCATGCGCGACGTCATCGACGAACTCCCGGCCCCCGTCTACGCGGTCAGCCCGGAGCTCGCCGAACAGGTCACCGGCTACCACGTGCACCGCGGCGCGCTCGCCTCCATGCAGCGCAAACCGCTGCCGACGGCGGCCGAACTCCTGCGGTCCGCCCGCCGGGTGGCGGTCATGGAGTCGGTCAACGACCACACCAACATCGGCGCGATCTTCCGCTCGGCGGCCGCCCTCGGCATGGACGCGGTCCTGCTCTCCCCGGACTGCGCCGACCCCCTCTACCGCCGCTCCGTCAAGGTCTCGATGGGCGCGGTCTTCTCCGTCCCGTACGCCCGTCTCGACACCTGGCCCAAGGGCCTCGACTCGGTCCGCGAGGCCGGCTTCACGCTCCTCGCGCTCACCCCCGACGAGAAGGCCAAATCCCTCGACGAGGCCGCTCCGCACAGGATGGACCGGGTGGCCCTGATGCTCGGCGCGGAGGGCGACGGCCTGTCCACCCAGGCCCTGGTCGCCGCCGACGAATGGGTCCGCATCCCCATGGCCCACGGCGTCGACTCCCTCAATGTGGGAGCGGCGGCCGCGGTGGCGTTCTACGCGGTGGCGACGGGCCGCCCGCAGTCCTGAACGGCCGGGGCCGCCCGCGTCACTCCGGGCTGTCCGCCCGGAGGGTCGACTCGTACCGCTGCTTCATCAGTTGGCCGACCAACCACTCCCGCGGCTGTTGCTCCGTCGCCGACCGCCGTACGACGTCGCCGTCGCCCCCGAGCCCGCGCGCCGATCCCTGGCAGCCCTGCACCACGCCGATGCCGAGCGCGACGAGCAGCGTCACCACGATGAACACGAACAGCCGCTGACGGAGCAGGCGCGGATTGGCCGGCCGTCGGCCGGCCCCGGTGGTCCGGGGCGCGGGACGACCCGCACCGCTGCGTCCCGGCGTACGGCTGCCGCTGCCGGACCGGGTCGTGTTGCGCGAGGCCGGGGTGGGCCGCGCTCCGGACCGGCCCGACGTGCTGCCGCTCCGCGAGGCACTGCCTCCGCGGGACGGGGTGCCGCCACCCCTGACGGCCGGAGCCGGACCGCGCGAGGGGGCGGCTCCCCGGGGCGGCGGAGTCCCCTGCGTGCCCGGCTGCCCCGGCGGTCGCCGCCCGGCAGCGCGCTGCTGCTCCGGGTAAGTGGGCTCGGGGAGCCGCCCGGTGGGCCGGTCCGCCTCGGCAGAGCGCGGCGCGGGCGGACGTCCGTCGACCATCCCCTGGGCCTCTCGGGCCGCGATCTCCTTGAGGCGCAGCGACAGTTCGAGCGTGCTGGGCCGGTCCTCGGGGGCCTTCGCGAGGCACGCGCGCACCAGCGGAGCCAGCGCATCGGGCACGGCGTGCAGATGCGCCTCCTCGTGCACCACGCGGTACAGCATCACCTCGGAACTGCCGTGTCCGAAGGGCGAGTCGGCCGTGGAGGCGTAAGCGAGCGTGGCGCCCAGCGAGAACACGTCCGTCGCCGGGGTGACGGCGGCTCCGCGCACCTGCTCCGGGGCGAGGAAGCCGGGGGAGCCGACCGCGGTGCCGACGTGTGTGAGCGTGGAGGCACCGGTCGCCCAGGCGATGCCGAAGTCGATGATCCGCGGCCCCTTCGGGGACAGCAGGATGTTGGACGGCTTCAGGTCCCGGTGCACGACCCCGGCTTCGTGCACGGCGACCAGGCCCTCCGACAGGGCGGCGCCGATCGCGGCGGCCTCGGCCGCACCCAGCGGCCCCTCGTCGGCGACCTTGTCGTGCAGGGAGGGCCCGGGCACGTACTGCGTGGCGAACCAGGGACGATCCGCGTCCAGGTCCGCCGCGACCAGTCGCGCCGTGCACCCCCCGCGAATCCGTCGCGCCGCCGAGACCTCACGCGCGAACCGTGAGCGAAACTCCTGATCCTCCGCCAGATCAGGCCGGATCACCTTGAGCGCGACCCGCTGCCCCTTCTTGTCGGAGCCCAGGTAGACAACGCCCATCCCGCCCGCGCCGAGGCGTCTGTGAAGCCTGAACGAGCCGACGACGCGCGGGTCCTCGCGCCTCAGGCGCATCATCGCCATGTTCATCCCCGCTGCCCGGTCCGTGTGACGTGGCACAGCTTACGTTTCCACAGCCGCCCGCGCGCAGAGGCCGCGCCCTCTCGGCCCGATGGATTGTCAGTGCCGGGTGGGAGAATTGAAGAGTGGTCAGGGAGCGTGCGGACAGTACGGCCTTGTACTGACCGTCCCCCCAACGACCCGTCAGTGAAGGGGGATTGAGCCCGTGAAGGGTGACCGCGTGGAGATAGTCGTGGACGCCGGCGACACGACACGGACGTACGAGGTGGTGGCGAGCAGAGCGGGCCGCCGGGTGGAGACGGCGGTGCGCCGGGGCGTGGTGGAAGTGAGCGAAGTCACCCGCAACGGCTCGGTTGTCCGCACCGCCCGGTTCATGGCGAACCGGGTCCTGGCTCTGGTCGAACAGCCGGTACCTCGTGAAGACAGCTCGGAAAAGCCGGCGCACACCGGACGGCCCCTCCGGGAAGACCCCGATTCCTAGGACCTCGTCTCCACCCAGGGGAGTACTCCGCAGGTCACGGCTCATCCTCGGGGAGGCCCGCCAATCGGTACGAGGGCATGACGCCCGGCGGGCGCCGTCCGCCTAGATTTGAAGTCAAGCGGCGGGTGCAGCACTCGTCCCCCGAGGTCAGACACCCGCCGCTGCCAATGACAACTGAGACGGTCAGGAGAGGGACCATGGCCTACACGGCACCGCGGGCACTGATCCGCACCCAGGGACGCACCAGGCGCCCCCGCCGTGCGGGCCGCCGCCACCCCCTGGTGGCGACACTCATGGCCCTTCCCCTGGCGGCCCTTCTCCTCCTCGTCTTCGACGGCTGGGAGACAGTGGCCACACAGGCGTCGTCCGTGGGAGTGATGCTGGGGCGCTGAGCGGCGACCCCAGGCCCGGAAGAGCGGTCCGGGCGGGGACATCCACCCATGAAACCCCGTGGGGACGGGGGTGCGGCGGACGGCACAAAATGCCGGCGCAGCTGGGGAGCTGCGCCGGCATTGTCTTTCCTTCGTGCCGACCGGGGAGCTGCGGGCAGCCGTGCCGCCCGGAGCGGCGCCCGTCCCGCAGAAGGGCGGCACTCCGCAAGCGCCGGGTCGCGCGACTCACCCCTCGGCCCCGACCCCGCGCACCCGGCAACCCCGGGCCACCACACCCACGTAGGCTCAGGCATAAACCCCCAGGGGAGCTCCGTGACCACGAACCCGCTGCTGCCCACCCTGACCGCGAAGGTCGGAACAGCGGCCCACCCGAACGGCACCCCCTGCACCTGCGGCGCCCCAGTGACCCTCGCCGACCGCCCCGACGCCACCGTCGTCCGCCATGCCGACACCGTCGCCAAGGCCCACGCCCCGGACACCGCCCCCACCGAACTGGCCCGCCGCCTCACCGTCGCCGCCGGCCTGCCGGACGTCCTGCTGCCTCCCCTGGACCCGAGCCCGACGCCGGTCGACGGCCGGCTCGTGACCCTCTGGCCGTACGGCGCCCCCGTCGACCCGGACGACCCCGACGCCGCCCCCTGGGAAGCCGCCGCCACCCTCCTCGCCCGCCTCCACCGGAGTCCCGCCCCGCCCGGACTGCCCCCCATGCGCGGCCCCGTCAAAGCGGCCCGCGCCCTCGCCCTCCTCCGCGCCGCGGGCACCCCGCACCCGGCCGTACCCCCCGTCCTCCAGGCTTGGTCCCTCCTCCCCGCCTGGGCCCGCGCCGAGGCTCCCATGCCCGACGGCACCACCCTCTGTCACGGCGACCTCCACCTCGGCCAGCTCGTACGCCACCCCGCCCCGGGCGGCCCCTGGAAGCTGATCGACGTCGACGACCTCGGGGTGGGCGTCCCGGCCTGGGACCTGGCCCGCCCGGCGGCCTGGTACGCCTGCGGACTGCTCCCGCCCGACGAGTGGACCCGCTTCCTGACCGCCTACCGGGCGGCGGGCGGTCCCGCCGTCCCCGCGGACGGCGACCCGTGGCCCGCCCTGGACGTCGCGGCCCGCGCCCTCACCGCGCAGAGCGCCGCCCGGGCCGTCGTCAAGGCGATCGCCGCGGACCGCTCTCTGGACGAGGTGGAGTTGTCCCTTGTCGACGCATGTGCCCGAATGGGTCCGATCCCCCCGGAGTTGGCCCGCGATTTCGCGAAGTAGGGTGCAACCGACCGCAGCCGGACAGAGTCTGTCCTGGCGAAACGCTAAGCAGGACCGACCAGCGAGGAGTTGAGCCGACCGTGCAGTGTCCGAAGTGCCATGCGCCGATGCACACGTACAACCGTAACGGTGTCCAGATAGAGCAGTGCAGTGGCTGCCGAGGGATCTTCCTCGACTACGGCGAGCTGGAGGCGCTGACCCGTCTGGAGTCCCAGTGGTCCCAGCCCGCCCCGCCGCCGCCCGCCGCCCCGCAGGCGTACCCCGCCGCGCCGCAGGCGCCCGCCTGGGGCGCCCCGCACGGCGGCGGCCACCATGGTGGGCACTACGGCGGACACCACCGCCACAAGAGCTTCGGCCACATGCTGTTCTCGTCCTGAGACGACGAAGCCCCCGGCCGTACGAGACGGCCGGGGGCTTCGGTGTGTGGACGATACTGGGATTGAACCAGTGACCTCTTCCGTGTCAGGGAAGCGCTCTCCCGCTGAGCTAATCGTCCTCGGGACCACGATCACTCCGGAGAGCCGATCATGGGCACTGCGTGCGCGATACTGGGATTGAACCAGTGACCTCTTCCGTGTCAGGGAAGCGCTCTCCCGCTGAGCTAATCGCGCGGGGATCCTTGCGGATCAAGACCCTTGCGGGCCAGTGGACGATACTGGGATTGAACCAGTGACCTCTTCCGTGTCAGGGAAGCGCTCTCCCGCTGAGCTAATCGTCCTTGGAGGTGGAGACGGGATTTGAACCCGTGTAGACGGCTTTGCAGGCCGTTGCCTCGCCTCTCGGCCACTCCACCAGGAGTGTAGGGGATCGGGAAGACCCCTAGTTCCTTCGAGCGGACGACGAGGCTCGAACTCGCGACCTCAACCTTGGCAAGGTTGCGCTCTACCAACTGAGCTACGTCCGCTTGTCGTTTCGGTCCGCTCTCGCGTCCCGGCGACGTGTTGAACTCTAGCGGATTCCCGGGCCAGCACAAAAACGCGTTTGCGCAGCGTGCTGCCCTGCGTCCACCTGCGGACCTGCTCCGGCCCCCCGCGGGGACACGGCCGGGCCACCCGCAGGCCACCCACCTAGACTCGACAACGTGCTCGACCTCCCTCCCCTCGCCCGCTTCGGCGACCGCGTCGCCACCGGACTGCTCGATGTCACCAGCGACCCCGCGGCACTCGACTCCACCGGCTTCTGGGCTGTCTGCGCGGACTTCGAGGGGCGTCTGACCTGTGCCCGCTTCGCGGACGTGAGGGAGGAGCCGGTGCCCGCCCCGGTGCCGGGGGCGTGGCACGGACCGGCGGTCACGGACTGGACGTCCTCTCTCGACCGTGCCGCGTACACGGCCGCCGTCCGGCGCATCCGCGAGCACATCGCGGCCGGCGAGGTGTACCAGGCGAACCTCTGCCGCGTGCTGTCCGCGCGTGTCGGGCCGGACGCCGACGTGGCCGCCCTCACCGCGCTGCTCGCCCGCGGCAACCCGGCGCCGTACGCAGGAACGATCCGGCTGCCCCGGCACGGCGTGGAGATCGCCACGGCCTCGCCCGAGCTGTTCCTGCGCCGCGCCGGCCGCGTGGTCGAGTCCGGCCCGATCAAGGGCACCGGGCGCACCGAGGCGGACCTCCTGGAGAAGGACTACGCCGAGAACGTGATGATCGTGGACCTGGTCCGCAACGACATCGGGCGCGTCTGCGCCACTGGCAGCGTCACCGTCCCCGACCTGTGCGCCGTCGAGAAGCACCCCGGTCTGGTCCACCTCGTCTCCACGGTCCGCGGCGAGCTGCGCTCCGGGTCCGGCTGGCCGGAACTGCTCGCCGCCGCCTTCCCGCCCGGCTCGGTCACCGGCGCCCCCAAGTCCAGCGCCCTGCGGATCATCTCCGCCCTGGAGACGGCGCCGCGCGGCCCGTACTGCGGCGGAATCGGCTGGGTCGACGCCGACCGCGGCGAGGGCGAGCTGGCCGTCGGCATCCGCACCTTCTGGATCGACCGCGCCGAGGGCGCCCTGCGCTTCGGCACCGGCGCCGGCATCACCTGGGGATCCGACCCCGAGGGGGAGTGGCGGGAGACCGAACTGAAGGCGTCCCGGCTGCTCGCGGTAGCGTCAGGAACCTACGAGGCGAGCGAGGGCGAGTGAGATGGAGAGGCACTGAAGTGCTGTGTCCATCCGGGGGGCACCCCCGGACCCCCGGCCGCAAAGACTCGTCCGACGACGTACCAGGCACGATCCCGCGAGGTGAAGACCAGTGAAGCTTTGGCTCGACGGCGGGCTGCAGGACATCGACTCCGCCCGCGTCTCCGTCTTCGACCACGGCCTGACCGTGGGCGACGGCATCTTCGAGACGGTGAAGGCGGTGGACGGGAAGCCGTTCGCGCTGACCCGGCACCTCGACCGGCTGACCCGTTCCGCGCGTGGCCTGGGCCTGCCCGACCCCGACCTCGACGAGGTCCGCCGCGCCTGCGCCGCCGTCATCGAGGCCAACCCGATGCCGCTCGGCCGACTGCGCATCACGTACACCGGCGGCCACGGCCCCCTGGGGTCCGACCGCGGCGAGCACGGCCCGACCCTCGTCGTCGCGCTCGGCGAGACCGGCCGCCGCGCCGACTCCACCGCAGCGATCACGGTCCCCTGGACCCGTAACGAACGCGGCGCGCTCACCGGTCTGAAGACCACCTCGTACGCCGAGAACGTCGTCGCCCTGGCCCGCGCCCACCAGCACGGCGCGTCCGAGGCGCTGTTCCCCAACACGGTCGGACAGCTCTGCGAGGGCACGGGATCCAACGTCTTCGTCGTCCTCGACGGCGAGATCCACACCCCGTCGGTCGCCTCCGGCTGCCTCGCGGGCATCACGCGCGCTTTGACCGTCGAGTGGACGGGTGCCAAGGAGACCGACCTGCCGCTGGACGTCCTGGAGCGGGCGGAGGAGGTCTTCCTCACCTCCACGTTGCGGGACGTGCAGGCCGTGCACCGCGTCGACGAGCGCGAACTCCCCGGCGCGCCGGGCCCGGTGACCGCCAAGGCCATGCGGATCTTCGACGAGCGGTCCGGGGACGACCTCGATCCGTAAGACCAGGGAAAAATGGGCTGACGGGGTCCGCCACGGCGGGTAGAACTCCCCTGATGACCACGACTCTGCGGCCGACCGAGCCGCTTCAGCGCAATGTCGACGGGACGCGTTCGCGCCGCTTCCAGGTGTGCGTGAACAGCCGTCCTGTCGGCGCGATACACCTCGGCACCTCCCCCTCTTTCGGGCCTTCGGTGGCCCGTGTCCTGGAGCTGCGCATCGAGGAACCGGACCGCCGTCGCGGCCGGGGCACGGTGGCCGCGCTCGCCGCGGAGGAGGTGGCGCGCGGCTGGGGGTGCCGCCAGATCGAGGTGAGCGTGCCCGCAGAAGCCGAGGCTGCGCTGCGGCTCGGCGAGGCGCTCGGCTACATGCCCCGCAGCCGCGGCATGGAGAAGCAGCTCGGTGACACCCCGCCCGTCCTGCCGGCCGGCAGCCGGGGACGCCAGATGACCCAGGCCGAGTTCGAGGTGTGGCTCGCGCACGAGTCGGAGGTGTACGCGCGCACCTGGATCGAGCGGGGTGTACCGGAGGCCGAGGCGTACGCGAAGTCGAGCCGCGACCACGAGACGCTGCTGCCGCAGGGGCTCACTACCGAGAACATGCTGTTCAGCGTGGTCGAGCATGAGGGGACTCGGGTGGGCACCCTGTGGGTGGCCCTGCGCGAGGAGGGTGCCTACGTGTTCGACGTCGAGGCCTACGCGGCCCACCGCGGACACGGACACGGCCGTACGCTCATGCTGCTGGCCGAGGCCCAGACGATCGCCACCGGCAGACGTGTCCTCGGCCTCAACGTCTTCGCGGGCAACACGCCGGCCGAGCGGCTCTACGAGTCACTCGGCTACGGGACGACGCGGTACTCCCTGTACAAGGCGCTGCTCTAGGAGCCGGTCAGGCCCCCTGCTCGGCCAGCAGCCGGTCCGCGATCTCCTCGATGCGCTCGCGCAGCCCCGCCTGGCTCTTGCCGCCGTCCAGGCGCTCGCCGCCGATGACGTAGGTGGGGGTGCCGGTCACGCCGATGGCCTTGCCCTCGGCCTGGTCGGCGTCGACCATCAGGATGTGGCGGCCGTCGATGAGCGCGGTGTCGAACTCCTCGGCGTCCAGACCGAGTTCCCCGGCCACCTCGACCAGGAAGGGTTCTCCCTTACGGTCCAGCTCCTCGACCCGGCTCAGCACCGCTTCCACGTACGGCCACCCCTGCCCCTGCTCCACGGCCTCCTCGGCGGCCTGTGCCGCGGCGAAGGCGTGCTGGTGCTTCTCCAGCGGGAAGTGCCGCAGCCGCAGCTCCAGCCGGTCGCCGTAGCGCTCGCGCAGGGCGCGGAGGTCGTCGAGGGCGCTGCGGCAGTCCGGGCACTGCAGTTCGCACCACACGTCGAGTACGGCAGCGGGGGCGGCGGGACGTTCGGAGGAGGAGTCGCTCATGCCTTCAGTCTCCCAGCCCGGCGGCGGCGACCCCAACCGGGACTGTCCGGGCCGTCCGGGCCGTTCGAGACTGTCCGGGCCGTCCGAGCCGTCCGAGACTCTCCGGGCCGTCCGGGCCGCTCGCGGCCGCGACCGGTACCTGCGCAGGAGCCGACCCGGAGATGTCCCTGATGTCGGGCCGGAGCATGGCCCGGCGGGGCCCGGGAGGTGCAGGATGGAGGGGACGAAGTGCCCCCTGCCCGATCGAGTTCTGCCTGGAGGACCGGATGATTGCCGAGACCGTCTGTTCCGCCGTCTCCGCGGCAGGCCTGGGCATCGCGGTGGTCACGGCCTACCGCAAGCGATTCCTCGCTGCCGCTCGAATCGCCGCCTACTCCCTCATTCCCATCGGCCTGGTGATGACGGGTGCCGTCGGCTGGGTCGCCGACACCGCCTTCAGCCCCACGGCCTGGGCGGGCTTCGGTGTGCTCGGCGCGGCCTGGGCGCTGTTCGCGACCACGCGCGCCGTGGAACGCCACCGTGGCGGCGGCCGCAAGCAACAACGCAAGGAGGCCCGGTCGGCAGAGCGCGAGGCAGTGGCGCCGACGGCCTCGGCGCCCTCACTGGGACCGGGTACCCGTCCGGCCGCCCGGCCCGCGACGACGCCCCGCAAGGGCTCCGCGGACGACTTCAGCGACATCGAGGCCATCCTGAAGAAGCACGGCATATGACACTGAAGAGGCACGGCGTGTGACGAGCCGCCCCGCAGGCTGAAACGACACAGAAGGTCCGCGCCGGTCCGAAAGCGATCACGCTCTGCGCACCGCATGATCATGCCCTGAACCGGACTTCACGGAATCCGGCGAACTCCCGCTCTTTACGGGCGTGTTGATCGCGTGAGTGGGGTCGGCTGCGTCATCATCGCCGCGAGATGCTGGACACGAAACAGAGCGATGCCGCGCCGCCGCAGGAAGAGCCGCGCGGATGCCTCTTCGCCCTTTCCCAGCCACCGCTGATGATCTTCCTTGCGGTGATCGGGTGTCTGCTGCTCATGGCTTCGTTGCACGACCTGCTGATGCTGTGAGCCGTACCCGCGTTCCCCGGCGCCACCCGCCGGGGACCGCGTCGCACCTCCGCAGTCTCGACGGACCTCAGCCCGCCGCTTCCTTGCGTCGCGCCCGGTACGCGGCCACATGCAGTCGGTTGCCGCAGGTACGGCTGTCGCAGTACCGCCGGGAACGGTTGCGGGACTGGTCGACGAAGGCACGCCGGCAGTCCGGTGCCTCACAGCGCCGCAGCCGCTCCTCCTCCCCGGCCACCACGAAGAAAGCCAGCGCCATCCCGCAGTCGGCCGCCAGGTGGTCGGCGACGGAGGCGCCGGGGGCGAAGTAGTGCACGTGCCAGTCATAGCCGTCGTGGTCCGTGAGCCGGGGCGTGGTGCCCGCGGCCGCGACCAGCTCGTTGATCATTCCGGCAGCCGTCCGGGCGTCCGGGGCCGCGAAGATTCCCGCGAACCGTCCGCGGATCCTGCGCACTGCCGACAGATCGAACTCCGACAGCACCCCGACATCGCTGATCTTGTGCTTTCGTACGAAATCCGCGAGGGCCGGGACGTCCGCCAGCCCGTCCGGGGTCGTCTCGTCCTCCGGTGCGGTGTTCACCAGATCCACCACGGCATCGAGGGCACACCGGGTGTCGTGGGTGATCAGCACGTTTCGCTCCCTGGCCTGGGGGTCGGGCGGGCGCCCGCCGATGCTGGCCGATGGTAGTGGCTCCCACGCTCCCTGCGGCGGCCGCGCACCCGGCCCACGCTCGCCGATGGAACGACACCGGCCCGGCCGGTGTTCCCGGGCCGCGTGTGCCGGCGGCCGGGCAGACGTCGGTCACGGCCCGCGCACGCATGGCGACGCGCGCACGCCGATGCCGTCACCGTGGGGGAGGACCCCACGGTGACGGCATCGGCGCATACGGTGTGCGGGTGTCGTGGCCCGAGCCGTCTCCCCGAGTTGGACGGCGCCGGGCGGCTCTGTGACGGCCTCGACCTAACTTTCCGCCAGGATGTGTGAGAGCTCCTGATCCAGATCGAAGTGCCTGTGCTCGGTGCCGGGCGGCACCGCCGCATCAGTCCGCTTCAGGAACGACTCCAGGGCCCGCGCCGGGGCCTCGAGCAGGGCCTCGCCCTCCGGAGAGCTCAGGGCGATGCACACGACGCCCTGACCGTGACTGCGCGACGGCCAGACGCGGACGTCGCCGGTGCCCGTGGGACGGTGAAGCCCCTCGGCGAGGAGGTCGCGGGCGAACACCCACTCGACGGTCTCCTCGGCTCCGGTGTGGAAGGTGGCGTGCACGGCGTAGGGGTCGGCCGTGTCGTACCGCAGGCCTGCGGGGACAGGCAGGGAGGACTCGCTCGACACAACGAGGCGCAGGTGCAGCTCGCAGCTGACCGTGGTGTTCATAAGCGCCAGGGCCTTTCGCTCAGTGTGCGCTCGGGGATTCGCACGTCGGCGAAATCGACATGCCACCTACGGTGCCGTTGTAAACCCCTCTGAGTGTTTTGCGTGCCTTTACGTAACTCTTCCGGCCGAGAACCCGTTCGCGAGCTACGACCATTCCGGTGACTGGTTTCCCTCGGGTAGTGTTTGGTCGTATGAACACGGGGAGTAACGAGCCGGGCGAGGTTGCCGTGGTATCGGACGGGACGAAGTCGAGCGGGAAGTCGGGCGAGGCGAAAACGGAGGAGCACGGCCAGGGGCTCGGCTCCAAGGCGCCGGAGTTCGTCAAGGCACGCCGCATGCTGCATCTGAGCTGGCAGGTGGGCGTCTTCGTGATCGGGCTGGCGGTCGTGGTCCTCGGCATCGTCATGCTGCCGCTGCCCGGCCCGGGCTGGGTCGTGATCTTCGGTGGCATGGCGATCTGGGCGACCGAGTTCGTATGGGCCCAGCTGGTGCTCCGGTGGACCAAACGCAAGGTCACCGAGGCGGCCCAAAAGGCGCTCGATCCCAAGGTGCGGCGACGCAACATCACGTTGACAGTGATCGGCCTGGCGATCGTGGCGGTCCTTGTCGGGATCTATGTCTGGAAGTTCGGCGTCGTGATGCCCTGGAAGATCAAGGATCAGTGACCCGGGGCGCGGGGCGCGTGCCGGCCGGCGCCGCCCGGCGCTGGTCACAGGCACCCCCTGACATGGGGTAATGTTCTTCCTGCGCCCGGGCGATTAGCTCAGTGGGAGAGCGCTTCGTTCACACCGAAGAGGTCACTGGTTCGAACCCAGTATCGCCCACCCGGAAACGGCGGCCCGCCTGCGACAGTGCAGGTGGGCCGCCGTTCGTTGTGCGGGCGGCGTGATGTCGGCGCGGGCCTGTGGGCCTGCTGTCGCCGCTGCGCCCTCGAGTCGGCGCCGAGCCCCTCCGGTGCCGTGTTCCCGGGGCTCCAGCCCTCACGGCGGCCCTCGCGGGGGCATCCCCCTGGGCCTCTCCGGGCCTCTCTGCGACCCGAGCGCGCTCGTATGCCATCCGTGCGCGCTCGTACGACATCCTCGCCCGCCGTCGACTTTCAGCCGGACGCCCACCACCCCCGCCGCCCCGCCCTCCCCTCACCTTCACCCCATCTGACCTGCGACTTCATCGAATACGGGCCTGGCTCCCGGCGGCCCGCGCCGTCGAGCGGCCCGGCCGTCTCGCAAGAAATTCCTGTCCGAATCATTGACGCACCCTCAACCCCTCCGTAACTTGTGCCAGCAAGCGCTTACTTGAAACGATTCATGACGACGGCAACGACGCTGCGAGGAGGGCCCGACTGTGGGAACCAGGGATGTTGAGAGGCGCACGATCCTGAAGGTGGCCGGGGCCTCGGTGGCCACGCTGGGGCTGGCCGCCACGACGGGCTGCGGGGGCGACGGCGGCACGTCGTCCGACGGGACGGTGACGCTCCGTTATGCGTGGTGGGGTGGCGAGCCGCGCACCATCGCCATCAAGAAGACGATCGCGCTCTTCGAGAAGAAGTACCCGAAGATCAAGATCAAGCCCGAATTCACCGACTACGAGGCGTTCTGGGAGAAGTTCCAGACCCAGGCCTCCGGTGGGAATCCGCCGGACGTTTTCCAGAATGCGGTCGGTTTTCTGCGCAAGTACGACAAGCGCGGCGTTCTGATGGATCTCAAGACGCAGGCGGACGCGGGGAATCTGAGCCTGGAGAACTTCCGCAACGGCGTTCTGGCGAACGGTCAGGTCGACGGCAAGCAGATCGGCATACCCGTCGGCGCCAACACCATGTCGCTCGTCATCGACCTCAAGGCCTTCAAGAAGGCGGGCGTGGAGCCGAAGTTCGGCTGGACCTGGGACGAGTACTTCAACGCGCTGCAGACGATCCAGGACAAGCTGAAGATCGCCGGTGACACCGGCTACTTCGCCATCATGTACCTCTACGACGTGTACCTGCGTCAGAACGGCAAGGCCTTCTTCACCGACTCCGGTCTCGGTTTCACCGAGGACGATGTGACGCAGTGGTGGGAGGACGGCTACAAGCGCGTGAAGTCCGGGCTGGTCGCCGACCCGAAGAAGATCGAGCAGGTCAAGCCGAAGTCCGGTCTCTCGGCGGGCCTCGCAGCGTCCGAGTTCACCTGGGACAACTTCTCCATCCGCTACGAGGGCGAGGGCGAGTCCGACTACGGGCTTGCGCCGATCCCCACGACGGACGGCAAGAACACCGGTCAGTACCTCGGTTCGCTGATGCTCAGCGCCTTCTCCGGGACCAAGCACCCCAAGGAAGTCGCCCAGTTCATCGACTTCATGGTCCACGACCCCGAGGTCGGCAAGATCATGGGCTACGACCGCGGCATCCTCGCCACGACCGAGCAGTACGAGGCGTTCACGCCCACCGACGACAACAACAAGGGTGTCGCGGCGTACGAGGACGAGGTCGCCAAGGCCGGCGTCCTCGGGAAGATCACCCCGCACCCGTCCGGTGCCGACATCATCGAGGCGGCGTTCCTGCGCATCGGCGGTGAGGTCGCCCAGGGCAAGACCAAGCCGGCCGACGGTGCCAAGACGCTGTTCAGCGAGGCCAAGGCCGCGTTCGCGGGCTGAGGGGACGTACCACCATGACGCTCGTCAAGGAAGCGCCCGCGCGCCCGGCCGGGAAGCGGTCCGCCGCTCCCGGCGCCGGACGGCGCGGGCGGCGCCGCGAGAACCTCGCCGGCTATCTCTTCATGTCGCCGTGGATCGCGGGGTTCCTGCTGCTCACGGCGGGGCCGATGATCGCGTCGCTGTATTACGCGTTCACCAGCTACAACCTGTTCACGCCGCCCCAGTGGGTGGGACTCGACAACTTCACGACGATGTTCCAGGACCCGCGCTGGCAGAAGTCGGTGCAGGTCACGCTGAAGTACGTCGTCGTGGCCACACCGCTGAAGCTGCTGCTCGCGCTCGGCGTCGCGCTGTTGCTCGCGCAGAAGCGGCGCGGACAGGCCCTGTACCGGGCCGCGTTCTACATGCCCTCGCTCATCGGCGCCAGCGTCTCCGTGGGGTTCGTATGGCGGGCGCTGTTCTCCGACGACGCCGTCGTGGACCGTACCCAGAAGATCTTCGGGCTTGACGTCGGCGGTTGGATCGGCAACCCGGACTACGTCATCTACGCCCTGGTGGCCCTGAGTATCTGGCAGTTCGGCGCACCGATGGTCATCTTCCTGGCCGGCCTCAAGCAGGTCCCGCCGGAGCTGTACGAGGCCGCCGAGATGGACGGGGCCGGTCCCCTCCGCAGGTTCTGGAACATCACGCTGCCGATGATTTCCCCAGTGCTGTTCTTCAACGTGCTGCTGGAGTCCATCCACGCGTTCCAGGTGTTCGGCTCCGCCTACGTCGTCTCCGACACCCGGTGCGGGCCCGCCGACGCCACGCTCGTCTACACCTGTTACCTCTACCAGAAGGGCTTCAAGGAGGCCCAGATGGGCTTCGCCTCCGCGATGGCCTGGACGCTGGTGGTCGCGGTGGCGCTCGTCACGGCGGTCCTGTTCTGGTCGCAGAAGAAGTGGGTGCACTACGAGGAGGCCGCCAAGTGACCAGTGCCATCAGCCCTGCCCCGCGCACCGCGAACGAGCGGCGGCGCATCGGATCCGTTGCCTGGCACGTGGGCGCGCTCCTCGTGCTCGCGGTCGTCCTCTACCCGGTGATCTGGGTGCTCGGCGCCTCGTTCAAGCCGAGCAAGGACATCATCGCCAGCGTCGACCTGCTGCCCACCAAGCCGGTCTGGGCGAACTTCTCCGGCCTTGCCGACGGTATCTCCGGCATCTCCATCAGCAGCTTCTTCGTGAACTCGCTGACGTACGCGGTCCTTGCCGTGGTCGGTGTCGTGCTGTCCAGTTCGCTGACCGCGTACGCCTTCGCCAAGATCCGGTTCGCCGGGCGGAATCTGCTGTTCACGCTGATGATCGGCACGCTGTTGCTGCCGTACCACGTACTGCTCATCCCGCAGTACGTGATGTTCCGCAAGCTTGAACTCATCGACACGCTGGTGCCGCTCGTCGCGGGCAAGTTCCTGGCCACGGAGGCGTTCTTCGTCTTCCTGATGGTGCAGTTCATGCGCGGGCTGCCGCGCGAGCTGGACGAGGCCGCCAAGCTCGACGGCTGCGGGCACCTGAGGACCTACTGGTCCATCGTGCTGCCGCTGTGCCGCCCCGCCCTCATCACCAGCGCCATCTTCACCTTCATCAATGCGTGGAACGACTTCATGGGGCCCTTGATCTACCTCAACACCCCCTCCAAGTACACCGTTTCGCTCGGCCTGATGATGTTCCGCGACCAGGAGGGCATCTCCAACTACGGCAGCATGATCGCGATGTCGCTGGTGGCGCTGGTGCCGGTCATCGCCTTCTTCATGGCCTTCCAGCGCTACCTCATCGACGGCATGGCGACCTCCGGACTGAAGGGCTGAGGCGGTCACCATGGCCCAAGCACGCGTGAAGGCCCGCGCCCGGCGCAAGGAGTCCGTGTTCGGCGAGCGCTTCGCGGTCTTCGCCGAGTGTCTGCTCACCGGAGTGTGGATCGCCGTGGCCTGTCTCGGGGTCGTCACCTACCCCGCGGCCTTCGCCGCCGGCGCCCGGCACCTGCGGCGTCGCACCGCTCATGAGGGCGGTGGCTGGCGGGAGTTCGCCCAGGACTTCCGGGCGGCCGTGCGCCGCGGGTGGGCCGTCGGGTTCGCCGGGTGGGCGGCGGCCGCCGCGGTCTGGGTGGACGTCCTGGCCTCGCGGGCCGGGATTCCCGGCGGGCCGTTCGTCGGGGCCGTCGGGATCTTCGTGCTGATCGGGCTTGCCGTGGCCCTGCTGCGGGCGGCGGCCGTCTGGACACCGGGCTCCGCCTGGCGGGCGCTGCTCGCGGAGTCCGTCAGGCGGACCGTGCTCGATCCCGCCGGGTCCTTCCTGATCGTCTGCGGGCTGGCCGTCGTCACCCTGTCCGCCTTGTTCATCGCGCCGCTGGCGGTCCCCGTCCTCGGAGCCGTCGCGGCGGCGGCCGTCGCCGCGGAGGAGCGGTACCGGCACCGCTGACGGGCGGTCCCCCATACCTACAAGGTCGGCGCCTCCGGGCGTCGCACCTCTCCCTGTCATGCCCCTGACCTACTGCCCGCACGGAATGGAAAGGTTGCATCTCATGTCTCCCATCCCCCGCAGGTCCCTTCTCAAGGCTGCCGCCGTCGCCGGAGCCGCCGCCCAGTTCAGCTGGGCGCTGGGGGCGAAGGACGCGCAGGCCGCACCCGGCGCCGCGGCCGCCGACGCCGACCCGGTGACCCTGGACTGGATCGAGGACGGTGGCCTCGGCGCCGCCCCCGGCTCCACGGTCGGCGTGCCCTGGCCCATGGGCACCTACCAGGAGGACCAGACCTTCGCGCTGACGGACGCCGACGGCAAGGCCGTACCCGTGCAGTCGTGGCCGATCGGCTACTGGCCGGACGGTTCCCTGAAGTGGACCGCGCACGCGGTCGCCTCGGGCTCCGGCAAGCTCACCCTCACCGCCGGTACGCCCGCGGAGGCCGAGAAGAAGGTCACCGTCGACGAGAGCGGCGGCACCATCGACGTGTCGACGGGTGTCATCACCGCGAAGATCGGCAAGAACGGCTCCACGCTCATCAAGTCCGTCACCCGCGGTTCGACGGAGATCGCCAAGAACGGCCGGCTCGTCCTGATCCGCCAGCCCGAGATCGAGGACGAGGACCAGGGCTCGGTGAAGACCGAGCGCTTCGACGGCGCCATCTCCGAGGTCACCGTCGAGCAGGACGGCCCGGTCCGGGCCGTGGTCCGCATCGACGGCAAGCACCGCAAGGGCGACCGCAGCTGGCTGCCGTTCTCGATCCGCCTCTACTTCTACGCCGGCGCCGACTCCTTCCGCATGGTGCACACGATCACCTACGACGGGACGCAGGAGCCCGGGAAGGCCGGCGGCGACTTCATCCGCGGCCTCGGCGTCCGCTTCACCGTGCCGATGCGCGACGAGGCGTACGACCGGCACATCCGCATCGGCGGCGAGGGCACGGGCCTGCTGCGCGAGGCCGTCCAGGGCATCACCGGGCTGCGCCGCGACCCCGGCGCGGCCGTGCAGGCGGCCCAGTACGCGGGCCAGAAGCTGCCCGACCCGTCCACCTGGGACCAGCGGGTCACCACCCGCCTCCAGTACATCCCGCACTGGGGCGACTACACCCTCTCCCAGCTCTCCGCCGACGGCTTCACCGTGCGCAAGCGCACCAAGAAGGGCTACGGCTGGATTGCGGCAGGCGGCGGCAGGCGGGCCTCCGGGTTCGGTTACGTCGGGGGGGCGAGCGGCGGATTCTCCTTCGGCCTCAGGGACTTCTGGCAGAAGTTCCCCGCCCAGCTCGACATCCGTGACGCCCACACCGACGAGGCCGAGGTCACCCTCTGGCTCTGGTCGCCCGAGGCCCAGCCCATGGACCTGCGCTTCTACCACGACGGCATGGGCCAGGACACCTTCGCCGAACAGCTCGAAGGCCTCAACATCACCTACGAGGACTACGAGCCGGAGTTCGGCACCCCCTACGGCATCGCCCGCACCTCCGAACTCCTCTTCTGGGCCAACGAATCGACGCCGGCCCCCGAGACGCTCGCCGACCAGGTCGACGCCGTCCGGGTGCTGCCGCAGCTGGCCGCCCCGCCCAAGCAGCTCATCAAGGCCAAGGTCTTCGGCCCGGGCCTCTACTCCGAGCCCGACCGCTCCACGCCCGCCAAGGCCAAGATCGAGGACCACCTCGACTTCCTCTTCACCTACTACAAGGAGCAGGTCGAGCAACGCCGTTGGTACGGCTTCTGGGACTACGGCGACTTCATGCACACGTACGACACCGTGCGCCACCAGTGGCGGTACGACGTCGGCGGCTACGCCTGGGACAACTCCGAGCTCTCGCCCGACCTGTGGCTCTGGTACGCGTACCTCAGAAGCGGCCGCTCCGACATCTTCCGGTTCGCTGAGGCGCTGACCCGGCACACCGGCGAGGTCGACGTCTACCACATCGGCAAGTGGGCCGGCCTCGGCACCCGGCACGGCGTCCAGCACTTCGCGGACAGCGCGAAGCAGCAGCGCATCTCCAACACCACCTACCGGCGCTTCTACTACTTCCTCACCGCCGACGAACGCGTCGGCGACCTCATGCACGCCAACGTCGACTCCGACGAGACCTTCCTCGTCCTCGACCCGCTGCGCAAGGTCCGCACCGACACGTACACGCCCGACCGGCACGCCCTGTCGATCGGCTTCGGCACCGACTGGAGCGGTCTGGTGTCGGCGTGGCTGACGGAGTGGGAGCGCAAGGGCCCGAAGTGGGAGAAGGCCAAGGCGCGCGTGCTGTCGACGATGGAGGGCATCGCCGCCCAGCCCAACGGCTTCGTGCAGGGCAGCGGCCTGTACGACCTCGACACCGGCAAGTTCGCCGTCGCCACGACCCCGGTGGTCGGCGTCTCGCACCTGTCCGCGGTCTTCGGCCTCAACGAACTGTGCGCCGAGCTGATCCACCTGACCGACATGCCGAAGTTCAACGAGGCCTACTTCGACTACTGCCGCTATTTCAACGCCACCAAGGCGGAACAGGCGGCACGCTACGGCACCAACTTCGGCTCCCTGCTGCTCTTCCAGGGCCACTCCCGCCTGGACGCGTACGCCGCCGTCCAGACCGGCGACGAGACGCTCGCCAAGCGCGCGTGGACGAAGTTCTACAGCTCGGACGGCTACATGGAGTCCTCGCCGTGGAAGACGGAGCCGCTCAGCGGCCCGGCCACCCTGGTCGCGGGCAGCGAGGCCGCCTGGGTGTCCAGCAACGACACCGCCCTGTACGGCCTCGCCGCCATCGAGAACCTGGCGCTGCTGGGCGACAAGATGCCGTAGCGGTTGCCGTCGTGCGGGCTGGTCCGTCCTCGGGCTAGTTCATCCTCCCCAGCACCTCCCGCACTCGCCGGACATCCCGGATCCGCTGCTCGTACGTCGCGCCGAGAGCGAGCAGCAGCAGGCCGGCGAGTGCGGGAGGCACCCAGCGGGGTAGGGCGTCGGCCACCTGGACCAGGTACGGGGCGAGTTCGTGCAGCGCGTCCAGGACGAGCGCCGTACCGCCCAGCACGAGCGGCGCCTTGAGCCGGTGCCGGGCACCGAGCAGGGTGACCAGCAGCGCGGCCGTGCCCAGCAGCAGCGGGCGCGGCCAGTGCTGGTCGTCCCAGGCCGCGGCGAGGCTGGGCAGGAGCGTGGCGGCGAGTCCGGGGCCGTACGCCGTCCAGGACGACGTCAGCGGATCACGGCGCCTGCGCCAGGCGCCGACGCACAGCGCCGGGACGGTGACCGGCAGCGCGTACGCCTCCGGGGCGCCGACATCCCAGGACGCCAGCCGCACCCAGGCGGCCAGCACGAACAGGACCGTTGCCGCGTAGCCGACGGGCCTGCGGCCGGGGCGGACCGCCGTGGCGGTGGCGATCACCCCGTTCAGAGCGAGCACCAGCGCGAGCATCGGCGGGTCGGTGACGGCGAGGCCCACCGCGAGGAGTCCGGCGGCGATCCCCGTCACCTCGATCGGTACGGTCGCCCCGTTCCCGCCGAGCCGGGCGGCGAGCAGGGCCGCGGCCACCGGGACGGCCAGGACCAGCAGAGCCGTGTGCTGCGCCGGCCAGCCGGCGGCGGCGCCGGTCGCGCAGGCGAGCGCGGCGGCGTGGGCGAGCGCCGCCGGAGCGGTGACGGGGGCGACCTCCGGGCGCCACGAGGCCCCCGCGAACAGCAGGGTCAGCGCGGACAGCACGGTCAGGGTCGCGGTCTCGTAGGCGAGCGCGAGGAAGGCGAGACCGAGCGAGCCGACCAGGGCCAGGACAGTGGCGGTCAGACGGAGCGGCGGGGAGGGGCGGCCGGACGCCGCTGCCGCGAGGGCGACCACAGTCGCGACCCCCTGTGTCAACAGTCCGAAAGAGTACGGGAGTTCAAGGACCGCCGGCAGGGCGAGGGCCGTGGCCCACGCCAGGACCAGCGCGCCGGACAGGGCCCGCTGCCGCCAGGCCTCGGCGCGGACCAGCAGGGTCAGCACGCCGGCGACGACCACGGGAGCGATCAGGAGCTGTGCCGAGTGCGCAGGCCACGGCACGTCCACGGTGACCCCGGCACGGGCGTCCGACGGGCCACCGGACCAGGGTCGCGCCACCCAGCCGACCGGACCCAGCAACGCGACGGCGACGAGCGGCAGCGCACAGACCGACGCGGCCAGCTGCACGGCGCCGGAGGCCCGCACCAGGCCGCTTCGCACGGGCTCGGGGAGCCGGCCGCGCAGCACCGCCAACAGCGCGACTCCGCACACCAGATACGCGGGCACCGTCCAGCCGCCGGGCAGCACCGCACGCAGCAGGCCGCCGCCCGCCGAGACCAGGAGCAGGCCGCCGACCGGCGCGGTGACGGTGGCGACCACCGGCTGCCGCGCCTTCCACACGGCCCCCAGCGCGATCGCCGCGGCGAGGGCGAGGAGCGCCGCCGCACGGGCGGCGGCGCTCGGACCGGTGGCCGTCCACGACAGCCGGCCGGCCGCCGACACGCCCCAGACGCCCAGGCCGTACGCGCCGACGGCGGCGACGTACCGTACGGCCGGGGCGGTCACCCGGAGCGCCACGACCGTGTCCAGCCCGGCCGTCACGAGGAGCGCGGCCGCGATGGCGTACGGCCCCGCCGATGCCGCGACCGCCCCGAGTACGAGCGGGAGTTGGGCCGCGGCCAGCGCGGCGGGCACGGGCAGGCGCAACGCGTCCAGTCCGCGGCCGTACGCCGTCCAGAGCCCGGCCAGCACCGCCGCCGCGACCGCCGCGTACGCCGTGCCGTCCGCCCCCGGGAAGCCGGCCTCGTGCAACGCGTACGCGTCGAGCACCGTCAGCGCCAGCCCGAGGCCCGCCACCGACTCGGCCGTCGACCGCAGACCGCGCCGCAGCAGCGGAACCGGCGCCGCGAGCACGGCCAGCGTGACCGCGCCGAGCACCACACTCCGCCCGACGATCCCCAGGTGCCCCCAGCTGACCAGGGTGAACACCATCGCCGCGATGGTGAGCAGCACACCGCCGAGCAGGAGCAGCACGTTCTGCACGCGCGGCGCGGTGGCCTCCGGTCGGGGCGGCGCGACCGGAGTCTGCGGGTCCGGTTGCAGGGTGGCGATCAGCCAGGCGCGGCGGGCCAGCAACTGAGCCCGGCGGGAGTCCAGTCGCCACAGCTCGGCGTCGAGGATCCGCAACTCCTCGGCCGGGGGCGGAACATGCGTCATGTCCTGGAGTGTGGTCCGCGTCACGCCGTACGGCATGAGCGTGGGTACTCAGAACGTACTCAGATCACGGGAGAAACCGCTGGGTACGGGCAGACTCCCAGCATGGACTGGACCCATTACCGCTTCCTCAGCCGGTGGACCCTGCCCGTGGCGCCCGCGACCGTGTACGAGGCGCTGGAGCGGGTCGAGGACTATCCCCGGTGGTGGCCCCAGGTGCGCGAGGTGACCCGGCTCAACGACAGCACGGGCGTCATCCGGATCCGCTCGTTCCTCCCGTACGACATGACCTTCACGGCGCGCGAGGTGCGGCGCGATCCGGCGGCCGGGGTCCTGGAGATCGCGATGTCCGGCGACATGGACGGCTGGGCGCGCTGGACCGTGACCGCGCACGGCGACGGCACCCTCGCGCGCTACGACCAGGTGGTCGACGTGAACAAGCCGCTGCTCAGGCGGCTCGCCGTGCCGGGGCGGCCCGTCTTCCGCGTCAACCACCGGCTGATGATGCGGGCCGGAGAGCGCGGCCTCGCCGCGTATGTGCAAGCGGTTTGAAGGAAGCCCGCGGGGACCTGTATTGTTCAGTGCGTTCCCGGGCGATTAGCTCAGTGGGAGAGCGCTTCGTTCACACCGAAGAGGTCACTGGTTCGAACCCAGTATCGCCCACCGGGAAAGGCCGGTCCGTATCCGTACGGACCGGCTTTTTCGTGCCGTGTGCCGTCGTCACGCCGCAGCAGGCAGCTCCGGACGCAGCGGCCACGCCTGGTCCACCTCTTCCTCGGTGCCGCTGCGCGCGAACCAGGCCTGAAGGCCGCGTGCCTGGGCCGCGTGCCACCCCGCCTGCAGGTTGTGCAGCTCGGCGGGGGAGAGGCGCTCCAGCCGGGTCGCGAAGCGGCGCCCGAGCGCCCGGACGACCTCCAGCGCGGCCAGCGCGTCCTCGGCCGCGTCATGCGCGCCGTCGAGCGTGACGTCGTAGTGCGCGCACAGGTCGGTGAGAGTGCGGCGGCCCTTGCGGTAGCGGTCCAGGTGCTTGTCCAGCACCCGCGGGTCGAGCACCTGCAACGGCGCCGAATCGAACCAGCGGTCGAGCGACGAGGCGCGATGCCGGCGCAGCTCGCGGTCCAGGAGGGTCAGGTCGAACGGCGCGTTCATGACCACCAGAGGGCGGCCCGCGGCTGCCTGTTCGGCCAGGTCCTCGGCTATCTCGTACATCACCGGCGCGGGCCAGCGGCCGTTGCGCTGGAGATGGTCCTCCGTCAGCCCGTGCACCGCCGTCGCCCCTTCGGGCACCCGCACGCCCGGGTTCACCAGCCAGCGCCTCACCCGCGGCCGGGTGCCCGGGGCGTCCTGGACGACGAGGGCTGCCGACACGATCCGGTCGGTCTCGACGTCCACGCCCGTGGTCTCGGTGTCGAACGCGGCCAGGGGCCCCTCGTACCAGTACGTCATACGAACACAACTCCTCGTTCACCCACGGCAGCTGACGCGCCGTCTTCTGCCTGTTTGGTGATACCCGGGCTGTTTGCGCCGTACGCCGGGAGGACACAACAGGAGTACGGGTCTTTGCAGTTCAGCGGCCCGCAGCGGGGAAACACTTGGCGTGGAAGGCTGTTGGCCATGGCGATAGCGCAGCCCGAGCGGGGCGGGCTGCTGCCCGAACGGACGGCACCCCATCGCGGCACACTCGCCACCACC
This sequence comes from Streptomyces sp. NPDC001315, assembly GCF_042896175.1. Lineage (NCBI taxonomy): Bacteria > Bacillati > Actinomycetota > Actinomycetes > Kitasatosporales > Streptomycetaceae > Streptomyces > Streptomyces sp. NPDC001315. Next base: position 393,237 of record NZ_JBIAWZ010000007.1, read on the forward strand.
GCCTGCATGGAGACACTGCAGGTGGGTTATCTGCACGCGGTCGCCGCGGCCGCGGGCTGCTCGCTGTCGCAGCCGTTTCCGGACAACGGCATCGACTGGCACGTCAGTCACAGCGCGCCCGGGCACACGGTCGACGACGAGGTCACCATCAAGGTGCAGTTGAAGTGCACGTACCAGATCCGGCCGAATCCGCCGGGCCGGTTCTTCTCCTTCACGCTCGACAACGACCACCTGGCCAAGCTCGCCCGCACGCCTGTCTCGGTGCACAAGATCCTGGTCGTGATGCTCGTCCCGAGATCCCAGGACGACTGGCTGCGCGCCAGTCACGACCGCCTCGACCTGCGGCACTGCTGCTACTGGGTCAACCTGGCCGGACAGCCCATCACCGGCCGGCACCGGACCACCGTGCGGATACCGACCTCACGCATCTTCGACGACCGGGCGCTGTGCGAGATCATGACGCGGGTCGGGACGGGAGGCAGACCATGACGCACCGCCCGCTCGTGGAGCCCTTGCGGCAGGTGAGGCCGCACCCCGAGGCCCACTGGGACCGCCCGCCCGCGCCCGACGAGGTCGACCCGGCCGTCCTCGGCGCTCTGCTGCGCCGGCACGGCTGGCAGCGGCGCGGCGGAGCCGCCGGACGCTACGGCCGCTGGACCCCGCCCGGCCCGGGCGGCGGCGGAACGAGCCTGCTCGTGCCCGAGAGCCGCGCCTTCCCCGACAGCGACGACCTGCTCGGCGAGGCGCTCGTCGCCCTGTCCCGCAGCGGGACGCCGTCCGCGCGCGAGGTGCTGCTCGGGCTCGCGGTGCCCAGCGACGAGATCCGCTGGTGGCGGGACGTGCCCACCGGGCCCGCCGGCGCCTCGCCCTGGACCGTCGAGGAGCAACTGCGCACCGCCGCCCGCCAGACGCTGCTCGCCGGCGCACTCGCCACCCGCGCGCGTGCGGGCTACCACGGCGCCCGGCACCGGCGCCCGGCCGCCGCGCTGCTGGAGAGCGTCCTCGCCGGCTCGGCGGCCGGAGGCCGAAGCCTGACCGCCTTCGTGCCCGTCGGCACCGCCCGCCCGCTCGCCGTCCGCCTCCACCAGGCCCTGTACGCCGCCCGCGAGGCCATCGACTACCAGCGGGCCACCGGCGGCATGGACGCCTTCGACGGAGCCGTCGAGGCGGGCGTCAGCCGCGAGCTCACCGAGGCCCTGATCGCCCTCGTACGCGGCACCGAAGGGGCCCGTATCGCCGTCGAGTGGGCGCCCGCCGCCGGAGTCCCCGAGGACTGCGCGGCCGGGGTCGAGCCCGTCGAGTTCTCGCCCGGCGACCTGCCGGTGCTGCGCGAGGCCGGGGCACGCTATCTGCGCGAGGAGCCGTCCGTACCCGTGCGGATCACCGGCGCGGTGGAGCGGCTGCGCAGGTCGGGGCCGCGTGGCGAGGGAGCCGTACGGCTGAGGGTGATCGCCGGGGCCGAGGTCCCGCACGTCCGGCTGACGCTGGACGAGGAGGACTACCGCATCGCCGGACAGGCGCACCTGGTCGGGCTGCCGGTGCGGCTGCACGGTCGGCTGGAGAGCCGCGGCGGCTTCCGCAGGCTGACCGGGGCCGGCGGGGTCGTACCGGTGCAGGTCGACGAGGCGGAGCGGGACCGGCTGATGAAATCGCTCCAGGAGAACCTGGATTTCTTCGAGGAGGCGTGCACGGGCGAGGACTGAGGGTAACCGTTTCGCGGTCGGCGGGTCGGGGTCGGTACGATCCCACTCATGCGCGCGCTCCTGGTATGGCGCCGCACCCCACCTTCAGTCAGGAGAGACCGGTGTCAGACGTCCGTGTGATCATCCAGCGCGATTCCGAGCGGGAAGAACGCGTGGTGACGACGGGCACTACGGCGTCCGACCTCTTCGCCGGTGAGCGCTCGATCATCGCCGCACGCGTGGGCGGCGAGCTCAAGGACCTCGCCTACGAGGTCAAGGACGGCGAGACCGTCGAGGGCGTCGAGATCTCCTCCGAGGACGGTCTCAACATCCTGCGCCACTCCACCGCGCACGTGATGGCCCAGGCCGTGCAGGAGCTCTTCCCCGAGGCCAAGCTGGGCATCGGCCCGCCCGTCAGGGACGGCTTCTACTACGACTTCGACGTCGAGAAGCCGTTCACGCCCGAGGATCTCAAGGCCATCGAGAAGAAGATGCAGGAGATCCAGAAGCGCGGCCAGCGCTTTGCCCGCCGTGTGGTCACCGACGAGGCGGCCCGGGAGGAACTGGCGTCGGAGCCGTACAAGCTGGAGCTCATCGGTCTGAAGGGCTCGGCGTCCTCGGACGACGGCGCGGACGTCGAGGTCGGCGCCGGCGAGCTGACGATCTACGACAACCTGGACGCCAAGACCGGTGACCTGTGCTGGAAGGACCTCTGCCGTGGTCCCCACCTGCCCACCACCCGGAACATTCCGGCGTTCAAGCTGATGCGCAACGCCGCCGCCTACTGGCGCGGCAGCGAGAAGAACCCGATGCTCCAGCGCATCTACGGCACCGCCTGGCCGTCCAAGGACGAGCTGAAGGCGCACCTCGACTTCCTCGCCGAGGCCGAGAAGCGCGACCACCGCAAGCTGGGCAACGAGCTGGACCTGTTCTCCATCCCGGAGCAGATCGGCTCCGGCCTCGCCGTCTTCCACCCCAAGGGCGGCATCGTCCGCCGCACGATGGAGGACTACTCGCGGCGCCGCCACGAGGAGGAGGGCTACGAGTTCGTCTACACCCCGCACGCGACGAAGGGCAAGCTCTTCGAGACCTCGGGTCACCTGGACTGGTACGCCGAGGGCATGTACCCGCCCATGCAGCTCGACGAGGGCGTGGACTACTACCTCAAGCCCATGAACTGCCCGATGCACAACCTGATCTTCGACGCGCGCGGTCGCTCCTACCGTGAGCTGCCGCTGCGCCTGTTCGAGTTCGGCACCGTGTACCGGTACGAGAAGTCGGGCGTCGTGCACGGCCTGACCCGCGCCCGTGGCTTCACCCAGGACGACGCGCACATCTACTGCACCCGCGAGCAGATGGCCGACGAGCTCGACAAGACGCTCACCTTCGTGCTGAACCTCCTGCGTGACTACGGCCTCACGGACTTCTACCTGGAGCTGTCCACCAAGGACCCGGAGAAGTTCGTCGGCTCGGACGAGGTCTGGGAGGAAGCCACCGAGACGCTGCGCCAGGTCGCCGAGAAGCAGGGCCTCCCGCTCGTTCCCGACCCGGGTGGCGCCGCGTTCTACGGCCCGAAGATCTCCGTCCAGGCCAAGGACGCGATCGGCCGGACCTGGCAGATGTCGACGGTCCAGCTCGACTTCAACCTGCCGGAGCGCTTCGACCTGGAGTACACCGGCCCCGACGGGTCCAAGCAGCGTCCGGTCATGATCCACCGGGCCCTCTTCGGCTCGATCGAGCGGTTCTTCGCGGTGCTCCTCGAGCACTACGCGGGCGCCTTCCCGGCGTGGCTCGCCCCCGTCCAGGCGGTCGGCATCCCGATCGGCGACGCGCACGTCGAGTACCTGGAGAAGTTCGCGGCGGAGGCCAAGAAGAAGGGCCTGCGCGTCGAGGTCGACTCCTCCTCCGACCGTATGCAGAAGAAGATCCGCAACGCCCAGAAGCAGAAGGTGCCCTTCATGGTCATCGCGGGCGACGAGGACATGTCGGCCGGGTCGGTGTCCTTCCGTTACCGCGACGGCTCGCAGGAGAACGGCATCCCGTTCGACGAGGCCATCGCGAAGATCGCGAAGGTCGTCGAGGAGCGGTCGCAGGTCTGAGCCTGCGCTGTGAGGCCCCCGAGAAGCTCAGCTCCTCGGGGGCCTCACGTCGTCCTCTCGCGTGAACACCTGGAGCAGCCAGGACGAGAACGAGCCGGTCACCGCGCCGAGCAGGGCCAGCCCGCAGGCCATGAGGCCCGTGGCGATCACCCGCCCCCACGGCGTCACCGGAGTGACATCGCCGTAGCCCACCGTCGACAGCGTGGAGCACACCCACCACAGCGAGTCCCCGAAGGTGCGGATCGTGGCGTCCGGGGCGTTGTGTTCCTGCTGGTAGACGGCGAGAGCACCGGCGAAGCCGAGGAGCATCACCGACAGGGTGGCGTACGTGATCACGCGCGCGTGCAGGCTGAACCGGGGCTGTCCGCGCCGGCGCTGCACCGCTTCGTAGAGCTTGACGATCCGCAGCGGGCGCAGCAGAGGCAGCACCAGCACCACCGAGTCCAGCCAGTGCGTCCGTACGAAACCCAGGCCCTGCCCGCTCAACCGCCAGCGCACGGCGTAGTCGACGGCGAACAGCGCCCAGGTGGCGAACAGCGCCGCCAGGCAGGCGTCCCGCCACGCCCTGGGCAGGTCGTGGGCCAGAACGAGGACCGCGTAGAAGAAGAGAAACAGCAGTGACCCCACGCCGAGCGGGATTTCGCTGCGCTGCTCCCAGCGGGCCTGGGGGCTGTCGTCATACATCGCCCCAGCTTGGCCGCAAGCCCTCAGGTACGGCACCCGCCGACACGCCGCGAACGGGCGAAGCCATATGCTGCCTTGCATGACGAGTGAGCCGGAGCAGCAGATCGGAGTGGGGACGCAGGACGCGTTCCAGCGCCTGTGGACGCCCCACCGGATGGCCTACATCCAGGGTGAGAACAAGCCGACCGGCCCGGGGGCCGACGACGGCTGCCCCTTCTGCGCGATCCCGGCCAAGTCCGACGAGGACGGGCTGATCGTCAGGCGGGGCGAGCACGTGTACGCGGTGCTCAACCTCTACCCGTACAACGGCGGCCACCTGATGACCGTGCCCTACCGTCATGTCGCCGACTACACGGACCTGACCGAGGCGGAGACCGTCGAGCTCGCCGAGCTGACCAAGCAGGCGATGACGGCCCTGCGCACCGCCTCCGGCGCGCACGGCTTCAACATCGGCATGAACCAGGGCACGGTGGCCGGCGCGGGCATCGCCGCCCACCTCCACCAGCACATCGTTCCCCGCTGGGGCGGCGACACGAACTTCATGCCGGTCGTCGGTCACACGAGGGTGCTGCCGCAGCTGCTGGCGGACACCCGGAAGATGCTGGCGGAGGCCTGGCCGACGGCCTGATGCGCCGACGAGGCCGGCACCCCGGGGGCGCGCAGCCCCCAGGGTCAGGCACCCAGCTGTCGCCGACACCTGCCCGGCCGCCGGAGGCCTATGCGTCGTAGAGGTCGGCCTTCTTGGGTGAGGCGTCCTGCACCGCCGTGCTGAGGAACGCCGATCGCGTCCCGAACTTCTCGATGTCCACGCCGTTCTCCTCCAGGACCCGGATCGCGGCCGAGTGCACCACCCGCAGCACCGGCGTGGCCGCGCGCAGCGCGTCGTCGGCCATGAAGCGGTGCCGCCACGGCTGATCCGCCCAGGCGTGCCGCAGACCGAACGGCTCGGGCAGGGCTATCGTCCCGCCGAGCCAGTTCAGCAGGGGCGGATACCAGGTGAGCGGGGCGCGGACGGCGAGCCGGACCACCTCGTTGGTGGTGACCAGGGGAAGCTTCACCGTGCGCATCTCCCACGGCTTGAAGGACTTCGCGACCTCCTTGGTCGGCGCCTCCGGCTTGGTCGTGAACAGCGGGTTCACCGGACCGAGCGCATGGCCGGTGACCTCGATGCGCAGGGTGGAGTGCAGCACGGTCACCGTGATCAGCATGGTGATGACCAGCTGTCCGTCCCACAGCGTCCACTGCACGCCGAGGTAGTGCCGGTCCCCGGCCCCGAACTGCTGCTTGTTGCAGATGTCCTGTATCGCGTGTTGCTTGACCTGGTAGGCGTCCACGTCCGTGCCCTGGGGCCGGGAGACCTCCTTCGCGTTCTCCCCGATCGGCGTGACGATCCAGTGCCGTATCGACGCCTTCGGGAAGCCGCCGGTGTTCAGCAGGTCGCGCTCCAGCATGCGCAGCTGGTCGTGGACGGAGCGGATGACGTCCCAGCTGCGGAAGGGGTGGATCTCCCGGGTGGGGTCGGCCGGCGTCAGGTCCTCGGCGAGCTGCCAGGAACCCCAGCGGGTGCCCATGCCGAGGATGCCCTTGGGCCCGGCGTAGAAGACGGAGTTCGACTGCTGCTCGGCGCTCAGCTTGGCCAGCGACTGGCGCAGCTGCTCGGCAGCGGTCTCGCGGGGGCTGCTGGGCACCGCCTCGGGGACCTTGGCGCCGACGCTGCTGCCCGACAGGAGGCTGCCCCAGCGCTCCCGCAGATCCTTGGCCGTGTGCTCGCAGATCCGCCGGGCCGACAGCCAGCCGACCACGGGCATGACGACCGCCGCGCGGGCGTACCACGCCCAGAAACCCGTGAAGGGCATACGGATCAGGAAGATCACGGCGAGCGCGCCGACGGCGACGAGCAGGGTGGTGGCCAGGGCGGAGGCCCGCTTGTCGTCGCGCTTGTCGATGTTGGTCCGGATCGTGAAGACCAGCAGCCAGACCAGCAGCCCCGGCAGGAAGATCAGACCGCACAGCACCATCACCGCGGTCAGCCGGTTGTCGCGGTCCCGGCGGATGTTGTTGGCGGCCAGACAGTGCTCCACGACGACCTGCGGCTCGGCACCGAAGGACTGGATGAGCGGCTTGCGGCCGCTGCCCAGCATGCGGTCCACCACGGCTCGGGAGAAGGCCTCGCCGAGGTTGGGCCGCAACAGCGAGACCTTCCCGGCCTTGACGGTCGACTGGTGCCACTCGTTGTCGGCCTTGGTTATCTCCTCGACCGGGTTGTCCCGGTAGGCCGCCGAGGCCAGCGCGAAGGTGGCCGTCTGGCCCTCGTCGCCCGTACGCGGCACCTGTGGTCCGAAGATGTCGCCGTAACCGCTGTCCACGGTCATTCCCGCCCCCGATCGCCGCCCATGCCCGCTTCTGCGGCCTTCCCGACTTCCCTGCCCCGCACACCTGTTGATCAGGTCATCAGCGTATCCGCAGGCACCGACATTCGTCGGCGGACCGCCGAAGCGGTCCGCCGACGCGGAGGGGAGCATTCCAGTGCGGCCGGTGGTGCGGTGGTGTATGGCCGTACCACGCAAGCCGGTTGTGCGCGGTCGTGCGCCGACTACGAGGCGTCCTGCGTCTGTTCACGAACCCTTTCGGCGATCTGCGGTGGCATCGGCTCGTGCCGCGCGTACGTGCGGTTGAAGCGGGCGGTGCCGTGCGACAGCGACCGCAGGTCGACGGCGTACCGGCCGATCTCGATCTCGGGCACCTCCGCCCTGACGAGGGTGCGCCCGGTGCTCACCTGTTCGGTGCCGAGCACCCGGCCGCGCCGCCCGGACAGGTCGCTCATCACCGCGCCCACGTAGTCGTCGCCGACCAGGACGGTCACCTCGGCCACCGGCTCCAGCAGGTGGATCTTCGCGTCGGCCGCGGCCTCCCGCAGCGCGAGCGCGCCCGCCGTCTGGAAGGCGGCGTCGGAGGAGTCCACCGAGTGCGCCTTGCCGTCCAGCAACGTGACCCGGATGTCGACGAGCGGGTGTCCCGCTGCGATGCCCCTGGCGGCCTGGGCCCGGACGCCCTTCTCCACCGACGGGATGAACTGCCGTGGCACGGCACCGCCGACCACCTTGTCGACGAACTCGATGCCGGAACCGCCCGGCAGCGGCTCGACCTCGATCTCGCAGATGGCGAACTGCCCGTGCCCGCCGGACTGCTTCACGTGCCGCCCGCGCCCGGCGGACTTCGCCGCGAACGTCTCCCGTAGGGAGACCTTGTGCGGGACGACGTCGACCTGGACGCCGTAGCGGGAGCGCAGCCGTTCCAGGGCGACGTCCGCATGGGCCTCGCCCAGGCACCACAGGACCACCTGGTGGGTGTCCTGGTTCTGCTCCAGGCGCATCGTCGGGTCCTCGGCGACCAGCCGGCCAAGCCCCTGCGAGAGCTTGTCCTCGTCGGCCTTGCTGTGCGCCTGGATGGCGAGCGGCAGCAGCGGGTCGGGCATCTGCCAGGGCTCCATGAGGAGCGGGTCGTCCTTGGCCGAGAGGGTGTCCCCGGTCTCCGCGCGGCTCAGCTTCGCCACGCACGCCAGGTCACCCGCGATGCACTGGGCGAGCCCCCGTTGCTGCTTGCCGAACGGAGCCGACAGGGCGCCGATGCGTTCGTCGACGTCGTGGTCCTCGTGGCCGCGGTCCTCCAGGCCGTGTCCGGAGACGTGGACCGTCTCGTCGGGACGCAGGGTGCCGGAGAAGACGCGTACGAGGGAGACCCGGCCGACGTACGGGTCGGACGCCGTCTTCACCACCTCGGCGACGAGCGGCCCGGCGGGGTCGCAGACCTTCAGCTCGCGCGCCTTTCCGTCGATGGTGGTGACCCTCGGCGCCTCGCGCTCCAGCGGCGTCGGGAAACCTCCGGTGATCAGTTCGAGCAGCTCGACCGTGCCGATTCCCTGCCGGGCGCCCTCGGCCGCGGGGGCGGCGGCCAGGACGGGGAAGAACGTCCCGCGCGCGACGGCCCGCTCCAGGTCGTCCACCAGCGACTTCAAGTCGATCTGCTCGCCGCCGAGGTAGCGGTCCATGAGGGTCTCGTCCTCGCTCTCGGCGATGATCCCCTCGATCAGGCGGTTGCGGGCCTCCTCGATCCCCGGCAGCTGGTCCGGTCCGGGCTCGGACTCCTTGCGCTCCCCGGAGGAGTAGTCGAACAGCTCCTGCGACAGCAGCCCGGTCAGTCCCGTCACGGGCGCGTGCCCGTCGGGCGCCTGCGGGCCGTGCAGCGGCAGGTACAGCGGCAGTACGGCGTCGGGGTCGTCCCCGCCGAACGTCTCCGCGCAGACCCGGGTCATCTCCTCGAAGTCGGCCCGGGCCGCCTCCAGGTGCGTGACGACGATCGCGCGCGGCATGCCGACGGCCGCGCACTCCTCCCACACCATGCGGGTCGAGCCGTCCACCCCGTCCGACGCCGAGACGACGAAAAGGGCCGCGTCCGCCGCGCGCAGACCGGCCCTGAGCTCTCCGACGAAGTCGGCGTATCCGGGGGTGTCGAGAAGGTTGACCTTGATGCCGTCCCATTCGACGGGCACCAAGGACAGCTGTACCGAGCGCTGCTGCCGGTGCTCGATGTCGTCGTAGTCGGAGACGGTGCCGCCGTCCTCCACGCGGCCCGCCCGGTTCACCGCTCCCGCGGTCAGCGCGAGAGCCTCCACCAGAGTCGTCTTGCCCGAACCGGAGTGGCCGACCAGCACCACATTCCGTACGGACGCGGGGTGGTCGGCCGCCGTAGCCCTGCCGGCGGCTCCGGGGTGTGCGTTCGCCTTGTCGCCCATGGCCTTGCCTCCCGTGCACGGTGAGGTCACTGTGGGCGCGGACATCCGGGATCCGCGTGCGGTGGCGGCTCCGATGACGCCCGCGGTCCTTCGAGCTTTCCACTCCTGTCACGGTGCGTCCATACGACGGACGCGATCGCGCCACTCGGCCGGCCCACGGGAGCCGCGACCGCGCCGTGACCCGGATGCCGTCAGGCCGTGCCACGGACTGCGGGGGCCCGCCCGTCGCCCACACGCGCGTGGCTACGGCCGTGGAGTTCGCGGCCGAGCGCGGGAGCGTTTCGTCGCCCACGCGCGCGCGTGACTACGATGGGCCAGCCGGTGGCCAGCAGGGGCCGCTCGGCCACACCGACCCTCGGGAAGGCCATGCTGAACAAGTACGCGCGTGCATTCTTCACGCGTGTCCTCACACCGTTCGCCGCGTTTCTCATCCGTCGCGGCGTCAGCCCCGACACGGTCACGCTGATCGGTACCGCCGGGGTGATGGCGGGCGCGCTGGTCTTCTACCCCCGGGGCGAGTTCTTCTGGGGCACGATCGTCATCACGCTGTTCGTCTTCTCGGACCTCGTCGACGGCAACATGGCCCGCCAGCTCGGCCGCACCAGCCGCTGGGGCGCCTTCCTGGACTCCACGCTCGACCGGGTGGCCGACGGCGCGATCTTCGGCGGCTTCGCGCTCTGGTACGCGGGCAACGGCGACGACAACGTGCTGTGCGCCGTCTCCATCTTCTGCCTGGCCAGCGGCCAGGTGGTGTCGTACACCAAGGCGCGCGGCGAGTCGATCGGCCTTCCGGTCGCCGTCAACGGGCTCGTGGAGCGCGCCGAGCGTCTGGTGGTCTCGCTGGTCGCGGCCGGGCTCGCCGGCCTGCACAAGTTCGGCGTGCCCGGCATCCAGTACCTGCTGCCCGTGGCGCTGTGGATCGTCGCCGTCGGCAGCCTCGTCACGCTGATCCAGCGCGTGGTCACGGTCCGCAGGGAGTCCGCGGAGGCGGAGGCGGCCGCGGCCGGGCAGGAGAACGCGTCGCGGGGGAGCGGGGCCGCGAAGTGAGCGCACAGGAGCGGCTGACGGACGCGCTGTACGGCCTCTGCTGGAGCACCGTCAAGAAGCTCCCCGAGCCGGTCGCCGTGCGGCTGGGCCGGACCGTCGCCGACCTCGTCTGGAAGCAGCGCGGCAAGGGGGTGCAGCGCCTGGAGAGCAACTACGCGCGCGTGGTGCCCGACGCGAGCCCCGAGCGCCTCGCCGAGCTCTCGCGCGCGGGCATGCGCTCGTACCTGCGCTACTGGATGGAGTCCTTCCGGCTGCCCGCCTGGAGCGCCGAGCGCGTCAAAAACGGCTTCGTCCCCAAGGACCTGCACCATCTGACCGACGGTCTCGCCTCCGGCCGAGGCGTGATCCTCGCGCTGCCGCACCTGGCGAACTGGGACCTCGCCGGCGCCTGGGTCACCACCGAACTTCAGACGCCCTTCACCACGGTCGCCGAGCGCCTGAAGCCGGAGACCCTGTACGACCGCTTCGTCGCCTACCGCGAGGGCCTGGGCATGGAGGTCCTGCCGCACAGCGGCGGCTCCGCCTTCGGCACGCTGGCCCGGCGGCTGCGCGACGGCGGCCTGGTCTGCCTGGTCGCCGACCGGGACCTGTCCGCCTCCGGCGTCGAGGTCAAGTTCTTCGGCGACACGGCCCGGATGCCGGCCGGCCCCGCCCTGCTCGCCCAGCAGACGGGCGCGCTGCTGCTGCCCGTCACACTCCGGTACGACGAGTCACCCGTCATGCGGGGCCGTGTTCATCCCCCGGTCGAGGTACCCGAGACAGGTACACGGGCCGAGAAGACGTCTGTCATGACACAGGCGCTGGCCGATGCCTTCGCCACCGGCATCGCCGACCATCCGGAGGACTGGCACATGCTCCAGCGTTTGTGGCTCGCCGATCTCGACCCCGCCCCTTCTCCTCCCGGAGGGACCGCGTGAGGATCGGGATCGTCTGCCCGTACTCCTGGGACGTGCCGGGCGGCGTCCAGTTCCACATCCGCGACCTCGCCGCGTACTTCATCCGCCTCGGCCACGAGGTGTCGGTCCTCGCACCCGCCGACGACGACACCCCCCTGCCGCCGTACGTCGTCTCGGCCGGCCGCGCGGTCCCGGTGCCGTACAACGGGTCGGTGGCCCGTCTGAACTTCGGCTTCCTGAGCGCCGCGCGCGTACGCCGCTGGCTGCACGACGGCCGGTTCGACGTGATCCACATCCACGAGCCGACGTCGCCGTCGCTGGGTCTGCTGGCCTGCTGGGCGGCGCAGGGCCCGATCGTGGCCACCTTCCACACGTCCAACCCCCGCTCCCGGGCCATGATCGCCGCGTACTCGATCCTCCAGGCCGCCCTGGAGAAGATCAGCGCGCGGATCGCCGTGAGCGAGTACGCCCGCCGCACCCTCGTCGAACACCTGGGCGGGGACGCGGTAGTGATCCCCAACGGAGTCGACGTCGACTTCTTCGCCGGGGCCGAGCCCAAGCCCGAGTGGCAGGGCGACACGATCGGCTTCATAGGGCGCATCGACGAGCCCCGCAAGGGCCTGCCCGTGCTGATGAGGGCGCTCCCGAAGATCCTCGCCGCCCGCCCGCGGACCAGGCTCCTGGTCGCGGGACGCGGTGACGAGGAGGAGGCGGTGGAAAGCCTTCCCGAGGAGCTGCGCTCCCGAGTGGAGTTCCTCGGGATGGTCAGCGACGAGGACAAGGCGCGTTTTCTGCGCAGCATCGACCTGTACGTCGCGCCCAACACCGGCGGCGAGAGCTTCGGCATCATCCTCGTCGAGGCGATGTCGGCGGGCGCCCCGGTGCTCGCCTCCGACCTCGACGCCTTCGCGCAGGTCCTCGACCGGGGGGCGGCGGGAGAGCTCTTCGCCAACGAGGACGCCGACGCGCTGGCCGAGGCGGCGGTACGCCTCCTGGCCGACCCGGCACGCCGCACCGAGCTGCGGGAGCGCGGCAGCGCCCACGTACGGCGCTTCGACTGGTCGACGGTCGGCGCGGACATCCTGTCCGTGTACGAGACGGTCACGGCGGGGGCCGCCGCGGTGGCGACGGACGACCGGAGCCCGGGGTTGCGGGCGCGGTTGGGGTTGGCGCGGGACTGAACGGGCGGGAGTGGCGACTGCCCGGCGTAGCCGGGTGGGGGAGCGGGTCCGGCAGGGCTGGGTGAGGGCGGTCCGCCTGACGGCCGCTGCCCGCCCCCGCCCCGGTAGCCTTGCCGCCCGTGACCGCAACCCTCATCTGGATCCTCGTCGTCCTCGTGGCGATCGGCCTCTACCTCAGCTGGACCGCGGGCCGGCTCGACCGGTTGCACGCGCGGATCGACGCGGCCCGTGCCGCGCTCGACGCCCAGTTGCTGCGCCGGGCCTCCGTGGCCCAGGAACTGGCGACCTCCGGGGTGCTCGACCCGGCCGCCTCGATCGTGCTGTACGAGGCCGCGCATGCCGCTCGGCAGGCGGAGGAGGAACAGCGCGAGGTCGCCGAGAGCGAGCTGAGCCAGGCGCTGCGCGCCGTGTTCGCGGATCCGCAGCAGGTCGAGGCCGTACGCGAGGCCCCCGGGGGAGAGGGGGCGGCCCGCGAACTCACGGAGGCCGTACGGAGGGTCCCGATGGCCCGGCGCTTCCACAACGACGCCGTGGGAGCGGCACGCCGACTCCGGGAGCACCGCAAAGTGCGCTGGTTCCGGCTGGCCGGACACGCCCCCTTCCCCATGGCCTTCGAGATGGACGACGAGCCGCCGGCTGCCCTGGCCGACCGCTCGGTTTAGGGTGCGGCTGCCCAAAAGGATCCACCGCCTTTCCATTGGCCCTTGCTGTGGCCTGGTCCAATCCCGTTTCCTCAGTGCTGCAGAAATCCTCTTCACCGAGTGAGGTCAACCCGTGTCCAGCACGATCCCCACCCCCGCCCAGACCCCCGAGACCGGCACGGCCCGCGTGAAGCGCGGCATGGCCGAGCAGCTCAAGGGCGGTGTGATCATGGACGTTGTCAACGCCGAGCAGGCGAAGATCGCCGAGGACGCGGGCGCCGTGGCCGTCATGGCCCTGGAGCGGGTCCCGGCCGACATCCGCAAGGACGGCGGCGTGGCCCGGATGTCGGACCCGAACATGATCGAAGAGATCATCGAGGCCGTCTCCATCCCGGTCATGGCCAAGTCCCGCATCGGCCACTTCGTCGAGGCCCAGGTCCTGCAGTCCCTCGGCGTCGACTACATCGACGAGTCCGAGGTCCTCACCCCGGCCGACGAGGTCAACCACTCCGACAAGTGGGCGTTCACCACCCCCTTCGTCTGTGGCGCCACCAACCTCGGCGAGGCCCTGCGCCGCATCGCCGAGGGTGCCGCCATGATCCGCTCCAAGGGCGAGGCCGGCACCGGCAACGTCGTCGAGGCCGTCCGCCACCTGCGCCAGATCAAGAACGAGATCGCCAGGCTGCGCGGCTTCGACAACAACGAGCTGTACGCCGCCGCCAAGGACCTGCGCGCCCCGTACGAACTCGTCAAGGAGGTCGCCGAGCTCGGCAAGCTCCCCGTGGTGCTGTTCTCCGCCGGTGGTGTGGCCACGCCCGCGGACGCCGCGCTCATGCGCCAGCTCGGCGCCGAGGGCGTCTTCGTCGGCTCCGGCATCTTCAAGTCCGGCGACCCGGCCAAGCGCGCCGCCGCCATCGTGAAGGCCACCACCTTCTACGACGACCCGAAGATCATCGCGGATGCGTCCCGCAACCTGGGCGAGGCCATGGTCGGCATCAACTGCGACACCCTCCCCGAGGCCGAGCGCTACGCCAACCGCGGCTGGTAACCCACCCATGAACGAAGCACCTGTGATCGGCGTCCTGGCCCTCCAGGGCGACGTACGGGAGCATCTCATCGCCCTGGCCGCGGCTGACGCCGTGGCCAGGCCGGTGCGGCGCCCCGAAGAGCTCGCCGAGATCGACGGCCTCGTCATACCCGGCGGCGAGTCCACGACCATCTCCAAGCTGGCCGTCCTCTTCGGAGTGATGGAACCCCTCCGCGCGCGCGTGCGGGCCGGTATGCCCGTCTACGGCACCTGCGCGGGCATGATCATGCTCGCCGACAAGATCCTCGACCCGCGCTCGGGCCAGGAGACGATCGGCGGCATCGACATGATCGTGCGCCGCAACGCCTTCGGGCGGCAGAACGAGTCCTTCGAGGCGTCGGTCGACGTCAGGGGAGTCGAGGGCGATCCTGTAGAGGGCGTCTTCATCCGCGCCCCGTGGGTCGAGTCCGTCGGCGCCGAGACCGAGGTGCTCGCCGAGCACGACGGCCATGTCGTCGCGGTCCGCCAGGGCAACGCGCTGGCCACGTCGTTCCACCCGGAACTGACCGGCGACCACCGCGTGCACTCGCTGTTCGTCGACATGGTCCGCGCGAACCGGGTGGCAGAGTCCTTGTAGGATCTCTGGCGTTCGTATCTGGATGGGTAACGCGAAGGAGACAGGCAGATGTCCGGCCACTCTAAATGGGCTACGACGAAGCACAAGAAGGCCGTGATCGACGCCAAGCGCGGCAAGCTCTTCGCGAAGCTGATCAAGAACATCGAGGTCGCGGCCCGGATGGGCGGTGTCGACATCGACGGCAACCCGACTCTCTACGACGCCATCCAGAAGGCGAAGAAGCAGTCGGTCCCGAACAAGAACATCGACTCCGCGGTCAAGCGCGGTGGCGGTCTCGAGGCCGGTGGCGCCGACTACGAGACGATCATGTACGAGGGGTACGGCCCGAACGGCGTCGCGGTGCTCATCGAGTGCCTCACCGACAACCGCAACCGCGCCGCCTCGGACGTCCGCGTCGCCATGACCCGCAACGGCGGCAACATGGCCGACCCGGGCTCCGTCTCGTACCTCTTCAACCGCAAGGGCGTCGTGATCGTCCCCAAGGGCGAGCTGACCGAGGACGACGTCCTCGGCGCCGTTCTGGACGCCGGTGCCGAGGAGGTCAACGACCTCGGTGAGTCCTTCGAGGTCATCAGCGAGGCCACCGACATGGTCGCGGTCCGCACGGCTCTTCAGGAAGCCGGTATCGACTACGACTCCGCCGAGGCCAACTTCGTCCCGACCATGCAGGTCGAACTGGACGAGGAGGGCGCCAAGAAGATCTTCAAGCTGATCGACGCGCTCGAGGACAGCGACGACGTGCAGAACGTCTTCGCCAACTTCGACGTCAGCGACGAGGTCATGGAGAAGGTCGACGCCTGAGCGCACCGGACAAGCGCACGGCCCGCCGAAGTCCTCTTCGGCGGGCCGTGCGTCATTCGGTGTCGGATCAGCCGTCGATGCGCTCCACGTCGCCGATGTGCTTGGAGTCGGCCGCTTTTGCCTTTCCTTCGAGCAGTCAGTGTGGCCTGGGTGTCCTGGGCGCTGCTCCCGGTCCGGGTGGCGGCGCGTTGTCGGTGCCGCCGGATAGCCTGACGCAGCAGGACGGACAGGGCGAGGAGGGGAAGGAGCGCGGTGCGCGTACTCGGTGTGGATCCAGGACTGACCCGATGCGGTGTCGGGGTCGTCGAGGGGGTCGCGGGACGGCCGTTGACGATGTGCGGCGTCGGTGTCGTCCGTACGCCGGCGGACGCCGACCTGGGCCACCGTCTCGTGGCCATCGAGCTGGGCATCGAGCAGTGGCTGGACGAGTACCGGCCCGAATTCGTCGCCGTCGAGCGGGTGTTCAGCCAGCACAACGTCCGGACGGTGATGGGCACGGCCCAGGCCAGCGCGGTCGCCACGCTCTGCGCCGCCCGGCGCGGCATCCCCGTCGCCCTGCACACCCCCAGCGAGGTCAAGGCCGCCGTCACCGGCAGCGGTCGTGCCGACAAGGCACAGGTCGGGGCCATGGTGACCCGCCTGCTGCGGCTCGACGCACCGCCCAAGCCGGCCGACGCGGCCGACGCCCTCGCCCTCGCCATCTGCCACATCTGGCGCGCCCCCGCGCAGAACCGACTTCAGCAGGCCGTCGCCCTGCACGCATCGAAAGGCCGCACCGCATGATCGCCTTTGTGAGCGGCACGGTCGCCGCACTCGCTCCCGATGCCGCGGTGATCGAGGTGGGCGGAGTCGGCATGGCCGTCCAGTGCACACCGAACACGCTGTCCACGCTGCGGCTCGGACAACCCGCCAAGCTCGCCACCTCCCTGGTCGTACGCGAGGACTCACTGACGCTGTACGGCTTCGCGGACGACGACGAGCGGCAGGTCTTCGTGCTGTTGCAGACGGCGAGCGGTGTCGGCCCGCGGCTCGCCCAGGCGATGCTCGCCGTGCACACTCCGGACGCCCTGCGCCGGGCCGTGGCCACAGGCGACGAGAAGGCCCTCACCGCCGTCCCCGGCATCGGCAAGAAGGGCGCCCAGAAGCTCCTGCTGGAGCTGAAGGACCGCTTGGGCGCGCCGACCGGCGCTCCCGCCGTGGGCACGGCGATCACCAGCGGCTGGCGCGACCAACTGCACGCCGCCCTCATCGGCCTCGGATATGCCACCCGCGAGGCGGAGGAGGCCGTGTCCGCCGTCGCCCCCCAGGCCGAGGCCGCCGGAGGCACGCCTCAGGTGGGCCAGCTCCTGAAGGCGGCCCTGCAGTCCCTGAACCGAGCCCGCTGATCCGCGGCGACCGTACCCGGCGGGCGACCGCGCCCCGACGAAACCCGAGGGGCACACTCCATGAACCGCGATCAAGCGCACGCCGTCCTGACAGGCCTGGGGTGCGCGCCTTCAGCGGGCCGACTCCGAGCCCGCTGATCCGCAGGCAACTGCCCCCCACTGAGCCACCGCGCCCCCTCCTGAGACCCCGAGGCACACTCCATGAACTGGGACGACCCGACCGACACCTCCGCGGAGCGGCTGGTGGGCCCTGTCGCCGACCGTGAGGACCAGGCCGTCGAGGCCGCCCTGCGGCCGAAGGACCTGGGCGAGTTCATCGGCCAGGAGAAGGTCCGTGAGCAGCTCGACCTGGTCCTGCGCGCCGCACGCGCGCGTGGCGCCACCGCCGACCACGTGCTGCTCTCCGGCGCCCCGGGCCTCGGCAAGACCACCCTCTCGATGATCATCGCGGCTGAGATGGGCGCCCCCATCCGCATCACCAGCGGCCCCGCCATCCAGCACGCCGGCGATCTCGCGGCCATCCTGTCCTCCCTCCAGGAGGGCGAGGTCCTCTTCCTCGACGAGATCCATCGCATGTCGCGGCCCGCCGAGGAGATGCTCTACATGGCGATGGAGGACTTCCGCGTCGACGTCATCGTCGGCAAGGGCCCCGGCGCCACCGCCATCCCCCTCGAACTGCCCCCCTTCACCCTGGTCGGCGCCACCACGCGCGCGGGCCTGCTGCCGCCCCCACTGCGCGACCGCTTCGGCTTCACGGCGCACATGGAGTTCTACGAGCCGGCCGAGCTGGAGCGCGTCATCCACCGCTCGGCGAACCTGCTCGACGTCGAGATCGACACCGACGGCGCCGCCGAGATCGCCGGCCGCTCCCGCGGCACGCCCCGCATCGCCAACCGCCTGCTGCGCCGCGTGCGCGACTACGCGCAGGTCAAGGCCGACGGCTTCGTCACGACGGAGATCGCCGCCGCGGCCCTGGCGGTCTACGAGGTCGACGCCCGCGGCCTGGACCGCCTCGACCGGGCCGTCCTGGAGGCACTGCTGAAGCTGTTCGGCGGCGGCCCGGTCGGCCTGTCGACGCTGGCGGTCGCCGTGGGGGAGGAGCGTGAGACCGTGGAGGAGGTCGCCGAACCGTTCCTCGTGAGGGAGGGACTGCTCGCCCGCACCCCCCGCGGACGGGTCGCCACCCCCGCGGCCTGGGCGCACCTCGGTCTCACCCCGCCTCGCTCCGCAGCCGGGGGAAACGGACAAGGGGACCTGTTCGGGGCGTGACGGCGCGGGCATTGGCAGGGTCAGGAACCCTGGTGCCATGCTGAGCGTTGTTCCATGCACGCGGACTCGCTTAGACTCCGCCGATGCCGCCTCTGTCGGCGGTACACATACCCCCAACCATCAGGCCGCTCACCACCGCGGTCGTGTGAAGGAAGTTCCGACCCGTGAGTCTCGTGACCCTCCTCCCGTTCATCGTGCTCATCGGGGCCATGTTCCTGATGACTCGGTCGGCCAAGAAGAAGCAGCAGCAGGCTGCGCACATGCGCAATGAGAT
This sequence comes from Streptomyces sp. NPDC001315, assembly GCF_042896175.1. Classification (NCBI taxonomy): domain Bacteria; kingdom Bacillati; phylum Actinomycetota; class Actinomycetes; order Kitasatosporales; family Streptomycetaceae; genus Streptomyces; species Streptomyces sp. NPDC001315. The sequence continues at coordinate 411,652 of NZ_JBIAWZ010000007.1, forward strand.
GCAGCCCGGCAGCGGCGTCCGCACCATCGGGGGGATGTACGCGACCGTCAAGGAGGTCAACGACGACACGGTCCTCGTCGACGCCGGCCCGGGCGTGGAGCTCCTCTTCGCGAAGAACGCGATCGGTGCCGTCCTGACGGACGACGAGTACAACCGCATCGTCCACGGCATCGAGCACGACCTGAAGTCCGACACCGAGGTCGTCCCCGACGACGCCTCCTCCCTCACCGAGGCCGACGAGCCCGCCGACGAAGCTGCCGCCGCCTCCGGCGACAAGTCCGTCGACCTCGGCAAGAAGGACGCGGCCGAGGAGCCGTCCGACGACGCCGAGGTCGCCGAGGCGAAGACGGACGAAGAGCCGAAGAAGACCGACGGCGACTCCGACGCGAAGTAGGCCTGATCCGGGACACGCGGGACTGGTCCGCGTGTCCCGGGCGTGCATCTCGCAGGGGGTCCCCGACACCATGTCATGGCCGCTGCCGCGCTGACCCGGCGTGGGGCGGCCCGAGAGGGAGTACGAGAAGGTGGCAGCACCTAAGAAGGGCCGGAGCGCGAGCGCCCAGGGCAAGCCGGGGCGCTCGCTGGCCCTGATCCTGATCGCCATCGTGGCGCTCACCGGAGGGATGTTCGCCTCCGGGCACACGACTCCGCGTCTCGGCATCGACCTGGCCGGCGGTACGAGCATCACGCTCGAGGCGGTCCCCGAGCCGGGCCAGGAGTCCGCGATCAACAAGACCAACATGGACACCGCGGTCGACATCATGAACCGCCGTGTCAATGGTCTTGGCGTCTCGGAGACCGAGGTCCAGACGCAGGGCACACGGAACATCATCGTCAACATCCCCAAGGGCACGAACTCCGAGGAGGCCCGGGCACAGGTCGGTACCACCGCCAAGCTCTACTTCCGTCCGGTCCTCGCGACCGAGATCTCCGGCAGCGCCGCGACGGCCAGCCCGTCGCCGAGCGCCTCCGGCAGCTCTTCGAGCACGGCGAAGGACAAGGCGACCTCGTCCTCGTCCCCCTCCGGCTCCGCGACCCCGTCGTCGAGTGCCACCTCGCAGGGACGTGCGGTCACCGACGCCCTGAAGGCCGACTCCACGCCGTCGGCGAGCAGCTCGGCGTCCAGCAGCGCGACGGCCTCCCCGTCCCCGTCCGCCAGCAGCTCCACCGATGGCGCGACCGCCAAGCTCGAGGCGCAGTACACCGCGCTCAACTGCGCGGACGAGAAGGCCCGCGCCGCGGCCGGTAAGGGTGCCAAGCCCGAGGACGCGACCGTCGCCTGCGGCAAGAACTCGCAGAACCAGTGGCAGAAGTACATCCTCGGCGCCGCCGCGGTCGACGGCACGGACGTGAAGAAGGCCCAGGCCATCTACAACACCACGACCGCCGCGGGCTGGACCGTCACCATGGAGTTCACCTCCAAGGGCGCCAAGAAGTTCGGCGACATCACCGGCCAGCTGGCCAAGCAGCAGTCCCCGCAGAACCAGTTCGCCATCGTCCTGGACGGTGAGGTCGTCTCCGACCCGTCCGTCAGGGAGGCGCTGACCGGTGGCAGCGCGGAGATCTCCGGCAACTTCAGCCAGGAGGAGGCCCAGAGCCTCGCCAACATGCTGTCGTACGGTGCCCTGCCGCTGACCTTCAAGGAGCAGAGCGTCACCACGGTGACCGCCGCCCTCGGTGGCGACCAGCTGCACGCCGGTCTGATCGCCGGTGCCATCGGCCTCGCGCTGGTCATCATCTACCTGGTGCTCTACTACCGGGGCCTGTCGCTCATCGCGATCGCCTCGCTGCTGGTCTCCGCGGCCCTCACCTACGTGATCATGTCGCTGCTCGGCCCGACCATCCACTTCGCGCTGAACCTGCCGGCGGTCTGTGGTGCGATCGTCGCGATCGGTATCACAGCGGACTCGTTCATCGTGTTCTTCGAACGCATAAGGGACGAGATCCGCGAGGGCCGCTCGCTGCGCCCCGCCGTCGAGCGGGCCTGGCCGCGCGCCCGGCGCACCATCCTGGTCTCCGACTTCGTGTCGTTCCTCGCCGCCGCGGTGCTCTTCATCGTCACCGTGGGCAAGGTCCAGGGCTTCGCGTTCACGCTGGGTCTGACCACCCTGCTGGACGTGGTCGTCGTCTTCCTCTTCACCAAGCCGCTGATGACGATCATGGCCCGCAGGAAGTTCTTCGCGGACGGCCACAACTGGTCCGGCCTCGACCCGAAGCGACTGGGTGCCAAGCCGCCGTTGCGCCGCACCCGCCGTCCCTCCGCCCCCGCCGAGACGAAGGAGGCGTGAGATGTCGAAGCTCGGCAACCTCGGCGCCCGACTGCACCGTGGCGAGATCGGTTACGACTTCGTCGGCAACCGCAAGATCTGGTACGGCATCTCGATCCTGATCACCATCACGGCCATCCTCGGCCTGACGGTGCGCGGCCTGAACATGGGTATCGAGTTCGAGGGCGGTGCCGTCTTCACCACCCCGAAGACCAGCGTCTCGGTCGCGTCGGCGGAGACGTACGCGGAAGACGCGTCCGGCCACCAGGCGGTCGTGCAGAAGCTCGGCACGGGCGGCCTGCGCATCCAGATCTCCGGTGTGGACACCGACAAGTCCGACGCGATCAAGAAGGTCCTGTCCAAGGACCTGAAGGTCGACTCGGAGCAGATCGGCGCCGACCTGGTCGGCCCCAGCTGGGGCGAGCAGATCGCCAACAAGGCCTGGCAGGGCCTGGCGATCTTCATGATCCTGGTCGTGATCTACCTGGCGATCGCGTTCGAGTGGCGCATGGCCCTCGCGGCACTGGTCGCGCTGATCCACGACATCACCATCACGGTCGGCATCTACGCCCTGGTCGGCTTCGAGGTGACGCCCGGTACGGTCATCGGTCTGCTGACGATCCTCGGTTACTCGCTCTACGACACGGTCGTCGTCTTCGACAGCCTCAAGGAGCAGACGAAGGACATCACCAAGCAGACCCGCTGGACCTACAGCGACATCGCCAACCGGTCGATCAACAGCACCCTGGTCCGCTCCATCAACACGACCGTGGTCGCGCTGCTGCCGGTCGCGGGCCTGCTGTTCATCGGTGGCGGTGTGCTCGGCGCGGGCACGCTCAACGACATCTCGCTGTCGCTGTTCGTCGGCCTCGCGGCCGGTGCGTACTCCTCGATCTTCATCGCCACGCCGCTCGTCGCCGACCTCAAGGAGCGCGAGCCGCAGATGAAGGCCCTCAGGAAGCGGGTCCTGGCCAAGCGCGCCCAGGCCGCCGCCGAAGAGGAGCTCGCCGAGTCGCGGTCCGTCGACGTCCTGGACACCGATGAGCCGGAGGACGCCGCTCCCGCGGTCGTCGGCCCGCGCAACCAGCCCGCGTCCCGCACCCGGGGCCGCGGCCGACCGTCGGGGAAGCGCCGATGACCGACATCAAGGAACTCCTGCTCAGCAAGATCCGTGACGTGGAGGACTACCCGGAGCCGGGCGTGATGTTCAAGGACATCACCCCGCTCCTGGCGGACCCGGCGGCGTTCACCGCGCTCACCGACGCCTTCGCGGAGATCGCCGAGCGCACCGGCGCCACGAAGATCGTCGGCCTGGAGGCCCGGGGCTTCATCCTCGGCGCCCCCGTCGCCATCCGCGCGGGCCTCGGCTTCATCCCCGTACGCAAGGCGGGCAAGCTCCCCGGAGCCACCCTCAGCCAGGCGTACGACCTGGAGTACGGCTCCGCCGAGATCGAGGTGCACGCCGAGGACCTGAGCGCGCAGGACCGCATTCTGATCGTCGACGACGTGCTCGCCACCGGTGGCACCGCCGAGGCCTCGATCCAGCTCATTCACCGCGCGGGTGCCGAGGTCGCGGGCGCCGCCGTCCTGATGGAGCTCGGCTTCCTCGCCGGCCGCCCCCGCCTGGAGGCGGCCCTGAACGGAGCCCCCCTGGAGGCACTGCTCACCGTCTGACCGGCGGCGTACGGCATCGAGGCGGGCCCGGAGGAATCCGGCGCCCGCCTCTTGCGTTTCTCCGGTAGACGGCCCTCACATCGGCCTGAAGGCGATCCCGGAGCCGAGGATCGCTACGATGGGTGCTCCGGAGCCTGACCGGGGGACCCGGATCGCGCACGAGGAGTCCTCTTGGCAGACGAGGCCCAGCACCTGACCGCCGCCAAGCCCGAGCCCACCCCGGGCCCCGCGGCGACGCCCGCGCCGCACGCGAAGAACGACGCCCGTGGGCCGGTCGAGCACGACCGCTCCGCGCCCGTCGACAAGCCGGCCGAAGAGCAGCGCCCCAAGCCGGCGCCGCGCGAGCGCGCCGCGAACCCGCCCGCGGTGCGCCCGACGTCCGGCCAGCCCGCCCGTTCCGGCTCCTCCAACCGCGTCCGTGCCCGCCTCGCCCGCCTCGGTGTCCAGCGCGCCAACCCGTACAACCCGGTGCTGGAGCCGCTGCTGCGGATAGTGCGCAGCAACGACCCCAAGATCGAGACCGCGACCCTCCGCCAGATCGAGCGCGCCTACCAGGTGGCAGAGCGCTGGCACCGCGGCCAGAAGCGCAAGAGCGGCGACCCGTACATCACGCACCCGCTCGCCGTGACCACCATCCTCGCCGAGCTCGGCATGGATCCGGCCACGCTGATGGCGGGCCTCCTGCACGACACCGTCGAGGACACCGAGTACGGCCTCGACCAGCTCCGCCGCGACTTCGGCGACACCGTCGCCCTCCTGGTCGACGGCGTGACCAAGCTGGACAAGGTCAAGTTCGGCGAGGCCGCGCAGGCCGAGACCGTGCGCAAGATGGTCGTCGCGATGGCCAAGGACCCGCGCGTCCTGGTCATCAAGCTCGCCGACCGCCTGCACAACATGCGCACCATGCGCTACCTCAAGCGCGAGAAGCAGGAGAAGAAGGCGCGCGAGACCCTCGAGATCTACGCGCCACTCGCCCACCGCCTGGGCATGAACACCATCAAGTGGGAGCTGGAGGACCTCGCCTTCGCGATCCTCTACCCCAAGATGTACGACGAGATCGTACGACTGGTGGCCGAAAGGGCACCGAAGCGTGACGAGTATCTGGCCATAGTGACCGACGAGGTCCAGTCCGATCTGCGCGCCGCCCGCATCAAGGCGACCGTCACCGGCCGGCCGAAGCACTACTACAGCGTCTACCAGAAGATGATCGTCCGCGGCCGCGACTTCGCGGAGATCTACGACCTGGTGGGCATCCGCGTCCTCGTGGACACCGTCCGCGACTGCTATGCGGCCCTCGGCACGGTGCACGCGCGATGGAACCCGGTCCCCGGCCGGTTCAAGGACTACATCGCGATGCCCAAGTTCAACATGTACCAGTCGTTGCACACGACGGTCATCGGCCCCAACGGCAAGCCGGTCGAACTCCAGATCCGTACGTTCGACATGCACCGCCGCGCCGAGTACGGCATCGCCGCGCACTGGAAGTACAAGCAGGAGGCCGTCGCCGGCGCCTCCAAGGTGCGCAGCGACGCCCCCAAGTCGTCCGGCAAGGGAAAGGACGACCACCTCAACGACATGGCGTGGCTGCGCCAGCTGCTCGACTGGCAGAAGGAGACCGAGGACCCGGGCGAGTTCCTGGAGTCGCTGCGCTTCGATCTCTCCCGCAACGAGGTCTTCGTCTTCACGCCGAAGGGTGACGTCATAGCGCTGCCGGCGGGAGCCACCCCGGTGGACTTCGCGTACGCGGTGCACACCGAGGTCGGCCACCGGACCATAGGGGCACGGGTCAACGGCCGCCTCGTACCGCTCGAGTCCACCCTGGACAACGGCGACCTGGTGGAGGTCTTCACCTCCAAGGCGTCCGGCGCCGGCCCCTCCCGCGACTGGCTCGGCTTCGTCAAGTCGCCGCGCGCCCGTAACAAAATCCGGGCGTGGTTCTCCAAGGAGCGCCGCGACGAGGCGATCGAGCAGGGCAAGGACGCCATCGCGCGCGCGATGCGCAAGCAGAACCTGCCGATCCAGCGGATCCTGACGGGCGACTCGCTCGTCACGCTCGCGCACGAGATGCGCTACCCGGACATCTCCTCGCTCTACGCCGCGATCGGTGAGGGCCATGTCGCCGCGCAGAACGTCGTGCAGAAGCTCGTCCAGGCCCTCGGCGGGGAGGAGGCCGCCACCGAGGAGATCGACGAGAGCGTGCCGCCCGCGCGCGGCCGCGGCCGCAAGCGCCGCTCCAACGCCGACCCGGGCGTCGTGGTCAAGGGCGTCGACGACGTGTGGGTCAAGCTGGCCCGCTGCTGTACGCCCGTCCCCGGCGACCCGATCATCGGGTTCGTCACGCGCGGTAGCGGAGTATCGGTTCACCGCAGCGACTGCGTCAATGTGGAGTCACTGTCCCGCGAACCGGAGCGCATCCTCGACGTCGAGTGGGCGCCCACGCAGTCCTCGGTCTTCCTGGTCGCCATCCAGGTCGAGGCCCTGGACCGCTCCCGGCTCCTCTCGGACGTCACGCGCGTGCTGTCCGACCAGCACGTCAACATCCTCTCCGCGGCCGTCCAGACCTCCCGCGACCGCGTCGCCACCTCCCGCTTCACCTTCGAGATGGGCGACCCCAAGCACCTCGGGCACGTCCTGAAGGCGGTCAGGGGCGTGGAGGGCGTCTACGACGTGTACCGGGTGACATCGGCACGCAGGCCGTAGAGCGGCGCCGCAGGGGGCCGTAGAGCGGCCCCACGCATGCGCAGAGGCCCCCGTACGCCACGGATGCTGTTGGTTAATCCGGGGTCTTACGCCTTCTTCGCCCCGTCGGCCGTCTGGTCGGCGGGGCGAAGTCGTGCGAAGTGGCTGGTGCGTGTGC
>NZ_JBIAWZ010000008.1:0-355683 GCF_042896175.1 Streptomyces sp. NPDC001315
ACACGCACCAGCCACTTCGCACGACTTCGCCCCGCCGACCAGACGGCCGACGGGGCGAAGAAGGCGTAAGACCCCGGATTAACCAACAGCATCCGGTGCGGAACGGGGCCCCTTCCGCTGTGCGGTCAGTTCCAGGTGCGTGCCCTGAGCGGCATCCCGGAGGTGCCCGACTCGGGGGTGCGTACCGCGAGGACCTGGTTGACGCCGATGCGGTTGCGTTCGAAGGACACCGCGGAGGCCGCCATGTAGAGACGCCAGACGCGAGCCCGGCCCGGGCCGGTCAGCTGCGTGGCCCTGGTCCACTCGGCTTCCAGGTTCGCGACCCATCGGCGCAGGGTGAGGGCGTAGTGCTCGCGGATCGACTCGACGTCGCGCACCTCGAAGCCGGCCCGTTCCAGCTGGGTGACGGTGGTGCCGACGGGGGCGAGTTCGCCGTCCGGGAAGACGTAGGCGTCGATGAACTCGTCCAGCTCGTACGCCGATTCGTCGCGGTGCGGACGGCGGGCGATCTGGTGGTTGAGGAGCCGGCCGCCGGGCTTCAGCAGGGCGTGGAGGCTCTCGGCGTACTCCAGGTAGCGTTCGGCGCCGACGTGTTCGGCCATGCCGATGGAGGAGATCGCGTCGTAGGGGCCGTCGCGGACGTCCCGGTAGTCCTGGACGCGGATCTCCACCCGGTCCGTCAGCCCCTCGTCGGCGACCCGCTTGCGGGCGTACGCGGCCTGCTCCTGGGAGAGGGTGATGCCGACGACGCTCACGCCGTGCTCGCGTGCCGCGTGGATGGCCATGGAGCCCCAGCCGCAGCCGACGTCGAGGAGCCGCCGACCCTGGGTCAGGCCGAGCTTGCGGCAGACGAGTTCGAGCTTGTCGCGCTGGGCGTCCTCGAGCGGGGCATCCGGTTCGGAGGACTCCCAGTACGCGCACGAGTAGACCATCGACGGGCCGAGGACGAGCTCGTAGAAGTCGTTGCCGACGTCGTAGTGGTGGCTGATGGCGTGCCGGTCGCTGCGCCGGGTGTGCAGGCGGCCTCGGGGTCTGCGGACCTCCTCGCGGGGCGGGGCGGGCGGCAGCGCGGGGCCGGCCAGTTTCACCAGGCCGCGGACGGCGGCGCGCACCTGGGGGTCGCGCAGGGCCTGGGCGAGCGTCCTGGCGTCCTCGCCGCGCTCGAAGAAGAGGCCGGAGAGCAGATCCAGGGCGGAGTACAGGTCGCCCTCGATGTCCAGGTCCCCGGCGACCCAGGCGCGCGCCAGGCCCAACTCGCCCGGTTTCCAGAGCAGTCGGCGCAGGGCGCGGCGATTGCGTACGACCAGGGCCGGCGCGCCCGGCGGACCCGCCTGCGAACCGTCCCAGGCGCGGATGCGCACCGGGAGTGGTTCTCCCAGCAACTGTTCGACGAAGCCCTTGAGCCGCAGCGCGGCGTCAGCCATGGCGCACACCTCCGTGAGAGCTGATCCCGGATGTCCCGACACCACGTAAACATCAGCATGCCCACGGCGCAGTCCCGCATTGGAGTTACAAACAAGCAAAATAGATGTAGCTAGCACGCACATGCCGGTCAGGAGCCGCGCCCGGGAACGCCGAAGGGGCCGCCCGCACCACGGATGGCGGACGGCCCCTTCGGGGTGGTTCGGTGACCGGAGGTCAGGAGGCCTTGGCCTTCTCCTCGGTCTTCCCGGACTTCTCGGTCTTCGGCGCGGCGGCGACCGGGGCCGGCTTGGCGGCCTCGTAGAACTCCTCGCGCGGGGACTCCAGCGCGCCGAGCGCCACGACCTCACGCTTGAGGAACATGCCGAGGGTCCAGTCGGCGAAGACGCGGATCTTGCGGTTCCAGGTCGGCATGGCCATACCGTGGTAGCCGCGGTGCATGTACCAGGCCAGACGGCCCTTGAGCTTGATCTTCGTCTTGCCCATGACGATCATCGCGACGCCCTTGTGGAGGCCGAGACCGGCCACCGCACCCTTGTTGGAGTGCGCGTACTCCTTCTGCGGGAAGCCCCGCATGCCGGAGACCACGTTGTCGCCGAGGACCTTGGCCTGACGCAGCGCGTGCTGGGCGTTCGGCGGGCACCAGGCGTTCTCCACGCCGGCCTTGCGGGCGGCGATGTCCGGCACCTGGGCGTTGTCGCCCGCGGCCCAGATGTAGTCCGTGCCCTGGACCTGGAGGGTGGCGGCCGTGTCGACGTGACCACGGGGACCCAGCGGCAGGCCGTAGCGGGCCAGGACCGGGTTCGGCTTGACGCCGGCCGTCCACACGATCGTGTTGGAGTCGACCTCGAGGCCGTTCTTCAGCACCACGTGACCGTCGACGCAGGAGTCCATGGAAGTGGAGAGGTAGATCTCCACCCCGCGGCCCTCCAGGTGCTCCTTGCCGTACTGGCCGAGCTTGGGACCGACCTCGGGAAGGATCTTGTCGGCGGCGTCGACGAGGATGAAGCGCATGTCCTCGCGGGACACGTTCTTGTAGTACTTGGCCGCGTCGCGGGCCATGTCCTCGACCTCACCGATGGTCTCCGCACCGGCGAAGCCGCCGCCGATGAAGACGAAGGTGAGCGCCTTGCGGCGGATCTCCTCGTCGGTGGTGGAGTCGGCCTTGTCGAGCTGCTCGAGGACGTGGTTGCGCAGGCCGATGGCCTCCTCGATGCCCTTCATACCGATGCCCTGCTCGGCGAGGCCGGGGATCGGGAAGGTGCGCGAGACCGCGCCGAGGGCGATCACCAGATAGTCGAAGGGCAGCTCGTACGCCTCGCCGACCAGCGGGGCGATCGTGGCGACCTTGCGGTCCTGGTCGATGGTGGTGACCCGGCCGGTGAGAACCTCCGCCTTCGGCAGCACGCGTCGCAGCGGGACGACGACGTGGCGCGGGGAGATGTTGCCGGCGGCGGTTTCGGGGAGGAAGGGCTGGTAGGTCATGTACGACCGGGGGTCGACGACCGTGACGGTCGCCTCGCCGTAGCGCATCTTCTTGAGAATGCGCCGAGCTGCGTACAGGCCTACGTACCCACCGCCTACTACGAGGATCCTGGGACGCTCCGTGGTGCTCATGGCATCGAGTATCCACCTGCCCCAGGGGGGTCGCTCGTGCGCCCCTTCACAAGCTCCGACAGGGGGTGTGTTATCCTCCGCGGCTCACGTGATCCACGTCATGGCGGCGAGCGGGAACCACCGCCCCGGGCGGACCGTTGTCAATGCCGCGTGAGCTGCCTCTCCGGCCCTCCGGACCCCCTGTGAGCGCCCGGGAATGAGTCCTCGCGGAACCCTCGCGAGACACCCCCGCCACGCTCCCCTGAGCACGACCACAGGACCATTGAGCCCCCGAAAGGGCCAACCGGGACCCTCGGATCCCCAGCCAGGGCCGAATTCCTTGTGAAGAACTTCACGAAGTTTTCCGACAGCATGTCGCCCAGGGGCGTTCCACGGCTCCCCGGACCCGCTCATACGGTGTCCGTCCTGCTCAGCAGAGTGCCGCTGAGCAGGAGGAACCAAGACCTACGCCACCGACCAGGCGATCCCGTCGAGGATGTCGTGCTCGCTCACCACGACCTCCTCGGCCCCGATCCGCTCCATGATCGAGAGCAGCACGAGGGCGCCCGCCGCGATCACGTCCACCCGGCCCGGGTGCATCGAGGGGATCGCCGCGCGCTCGGCGTGGGTGGAGCGCAGCAGCCACTCGGTGATCTCGCGGACCTTGTCCTGGGAGACGCGGGAGTGGTGGATGGCGGCCGAGTCGTACTCGGGCAGGTTCTGCGCGATCGCCGACACCGTGGTGACGGAACCGGCCAGGCCGACCAGCGTGTGCGCCTCCCGCAGCGGGACCGTCTCCTCGGCGAGGTCGAGGGCCGCCTCGATGTCGGCGCGCATGGCCGCGACCTGCTCCTCGGTCGGCGGGTCGGAGACCACCCCGTCCCGGACCAGATGCCGCTCGGTCATCCGTACGCAGCCGACGTCGACCGAGCGCGCGGCGCGCACATGGTCGTCGCCGACGACGAACTCGGTCGAGCCGCCACCGATGTCCACGACCAGGTAGGGCTTGGCGAGGTCACCCACCCGTCGCCCACCACCCTCGATCGAAGGGCGCTCCGCGCCCCCCTGGTGCTGCCCCGTCAGCTCCTTGGTGGCGCCGGTGAAGGAGAACTCGGCCTCCCGGTCACCGGAGATGACCTCGGGCTCGACGCCCAGGATGTCCACGACGCCACGGACGAACTCGTCGCGGTTCGAGGCGTCCCGGGAGGCCGAGGTCGCCACGAACCGCACCTTCCCGGCCCCGAGTTCGCGGATCACCTCCGCGTACTCCCGGCAGGCCGCGAAGGTCCGCTCCAGCGCCTCGGGAGCCAGCCGGCCGGTCTTGTCGACGCCCTGGCCGAGCCGCACGATCGTCATCCGCCGGTCGAGCTCCAGCAGCTCACCGGTGGCCGGGTTCACGTCGGCGACGAGCAGCCGGATGGAGTTCGTACCGCAGTCGACCGCGGCGACGCGGCTGAAACCCGCGGGGACCAGCGGCCGGTACGCGAAGTGGCCGCTGCGGGCCTCGGCGGGGTCGACGACGGGGCCCTCCTCACCAGGGTGTTCGTCCGCCGGGTCGGGCGCCTCGAGCGGCTGCACGCACGGCCCCTTGCGCCACCACTCCGGCAGCATCGCGATCGCCTCGTCGCCCAGCGGGTTGACGCCGGGACCCGCGGCCAGGGAGTGCCCCACCAGCACATGCAGGCACTTCACCCGGTCCGGCATGCCGCCCGCGCTCGGGAAGCCCTCCAGGACCTCGATGGCGTCACGGCGCGCGATGTAGTCCTCGTGCGCGGCACGGTAGGCGGCGGCGAGCTCCGGGTCGGTCCCCAGTCGCTCCGTCATCTCCTTCATGACGCCGTTCGCCTCCAGCGTGCCGATCGCCGAGGCGGCACGCGGGCACGTCAGGTAGTACGTCGTCGGGAAGGGCGTGCCGTCGGGCAGGCGGGGCGCCGTCTCGACGACGTCCGGCTGCCCGCACGGGCACCGGTGCGCGATGGCGCGCAGCCCGCGCGGCGGCCGTCCGAGCTGCTGCTTGAAGGCCTCGACGTCCGCGTCGGTGGGCTCGGTGCGCGGGGTGGGCGGCGGGGGCGTTTCCATGCCTGTCTTTCTGTCCGTTCACTGGTCGGAGGCGTCGGACTTGTCGACTCCGTCCCAGACGTTCGAGTACCAGGGGCGGTGGGCCGCCCCCCGGTCGGCGCGCGACTGCTTGGCCGCGTCCGGGTCGATCACGACGTAGCCCGTCTCCCCGGGCATCACATAGTGCAGCCGCTGCCGGATCTGCTGCGCCGCGTACGCGTCGTCCTGCCAGCGCGCCTTGAGGTCGCGCAGCTGCTCCACACGCTCCTTGGCCTGCTGCTTCTGGCGCTCCATGTCGGCGATCTCGGCGCGCTGGGAGACGTACTGCCTTATGGGATAGGCGAGGGCCACGATCAGCGAGCACAGGACGAGGGCGAGCAGCGCGGCCCGGCCGGTCAGCCGGGAGCGGCGGGCCTGCCGCTTGGTCTGGGAGCGGTAGACGCGGGCCGCCGTCTGCTCGCCGAGCAGCCGCAGCCTGGTCGCGGTGGAGAAACGGTCCCGGTCCTTCACGGCCATCTGGCTCTCCCGCCTCCCCTTCACAGCCGTCACACGTGCGTACGTCCCCGGACACGGTACGGGACCGGGTGCGGGGACGTACGTACGACTGGCCAAGGCTTGGCCCGGGTTGGGTCAGCCCTTGGAGACCTCTGCGTCGCCCTTGAAGCGCGGGAAGGCCGAACGGCCGGCGTACACCGCGGCGTCGTCGAGGATCTCCTCGATGCGCAGCAGCTGGTTGTACTTGGCGACGCGCTCGGAGCGGGCCGGGGCGCCGGTCTTGATCTGGCCGCAGTTGGTGGCGACGGCCAGGTCGGCGATGGTGACGTCCTCGGTCTCGCCGGAGCGGTGGGACATCATGCACTTGAAGCCGTTGCGCTGGGCCAGCTCGACGGCGTCCAGGGTCTCGGTCAGCGAGCCGATCTGGTTCACCTTCACCAGAAGGGCGTTGGCGGTGCCCTCCTCGATACCGCGGGCCAGGCGCTCCGGGTTGGTGACGAACAGGTCGTCGCCGACGAGCTGGACCTTGTCGCCGAGCTTGTCGGTGATGACCTTCCAGCCGGCCCAGTCGTCCTCGAACAGCGGGTCCTCGATGGAGACGAGCGGGTAGGCCGCCACGAGCTCCTCGTAGTACTCCGTCATCTCGGCGGCGGAGCGGTCCTTGCCCTCGAACTGGTACTTGCCGTCCTTGTAGAACTCGGACGCGGCGACGTCCAGCGCGAGCGCGATCTGCTCACCGGGGACGTAGCCGGCCTGCTTGATGGCCTCGAGGATGAGGTCGAGCGCGGCGCGGTTGGAGTCCAGGTTCGGGGCGAAGCCGCCCTCGTCGCCGAGGCCGGTGGACAGGCCCTTGGACTTCAGGACGGACTTGAGGGTGTGGTAGACCTCGGTGCCCCAGCGCAGGGCCTCGGAGAAGGACTCCGCGCCGATCGGGGCGATCATGAACTCCTGGATGTCCACGTTGGAGTCGGCGTGCGAGCCGCCGTTCAGGATGTTCATCATCGGCACCGGCAGCAGGTGCGCGTTCGGGCCGCCCAGGTAACGGAACAGGGGCAGGTCGCTGGCCTCGGAGGCGGCGTGCGCGACGGCGAGGGAGACGCCGAGGATGGCGTTGGCGCCGAGCGAGCCCTTGTTGTCGGTGGCGTCCAGGTCGAACATCGCCTGGTCGATCAGGCGCTGCTCGGTGGCGTCGTAGCCGACCAGCTCCGGGCCGATCTGCTCGATGACGGCGAGGACGGCCTTCTCGACACCCTTGCCCTGGTAGCGGTTGGGGTCACCGTCGCGGAGCTCGATGGCCTCGAAGGCACCGGTGGAGGCGCCGGACGGGACGGCGGCACGACCCGTGCTGCCGTCGTCGAGGCCGACCTCGACCTCGACCGTGGGGTTGCCTCGGGAGTCCAGGATTTCCCGGGCTACGACGACGTCGATGGACGGCACGAGCATCTCCTTCTGGGATGTGACGCGGGTACGCGGGCCTGTGGTGGCCCCGCGAGACTGAGCCTAACCGGCTCCGGGCGATCAGCCAGCCGTTGACCGCCCCATGGACGGAACCGAGAGTAAATTGTTTCCGAACGGAACAAAGCCGGTTCGCGAAAAGAGCCGGATCGCAAAAAAGGCCCCGCTCCGGCGCGTACGGGGGAACACGCACCGGAGCGGGGAGCCCGTGGGGACGGGGGTGGCCCGCACGAGGCCTTCACTGCGGAAGGCACGGATGTGAGGCCGCTGTGGTTCAGCTACGAGCCGGGTGTCACTTCAGGTGCAGCTGCTGGCCCGGGTAGATGAAGTCGGCGTCGTCGACGATGTCCTTGTTCAGCTTGAACAGCTGCTGCCAGCCACCCTTGACGTCGTGCTTCTCGGCGATGGAGCTGAGGGTGTCGCCCTTGACGACCTTGTACTCGCCGTCGCCCTTCTTGACCTTCTCGCCGGTCGGGGTGGTGACGGTCTTCGTGGCGGCCGGGCGCTCGGTGGAGCGGGAGGCGGCCTGCGTGTCGGTCGAGCGGGTGGTGGTGCTCGGCGTGGCGGCGGCACCGTTGTAGGCGGCGTTGGACAGGCCCGTGCCGCAGGTCGGCCAGGCGCCCTTGCCCTGCGCGGCGAGGACCTTCTCGGCGACCGTGATCTGCTGGGCCTTGGAGGCCTTGTCGGCGGTGGCGGCGTACTGCGTGCCACCGTACGCGGCCCAGGTGGAGGCGGAGAACTGCAGGCCGCCGTAGAAGCCGTTGCCGGTGTTGATGGACCAGTTGCCGCCGGACTCGCACTGGGCGACGGTGTCCCACTCGGAGGCGGTGGCGGCGGAGGCGTTGCCGGCCGCCATCAGCGGGGCGGCGATGGCGACGCCGGTGACACCGGCGAGCGCGGCGACGCGGGTGGCCTTGAACGGACGACGGTGCTTGCCCTTGCTGGAAAACAGCATGGTTGGATCCCCTCACCGACGCCTGCGAGGTGAGCTGTCGGGTTCGGGCCGGTTGAGTTGCCCGGCCGCGTCCCTCACGGGACACGGCTTCACCCCAAGCCGGAACCAGCCTCAACTGCTGGGCCCGGCACTTACCTTGGGTCCCCCGCTCCTGCCTACGGCGCTTGACGCGACGACTGTTCCCGTGCGGCCGCTGGCAGGATTCGGCGTTGCGGCAGCCGGGGCTCGCAATGGCGAGCGGTCCTGACCGTAGGCAGGCGATCCGCCGTTTTTCAAAGACGATCAGGGCTTCTGAGACTCATCCCACACTTTCACCAAACCGGACATTTAACGGCGAACCGGGACGCCAACTCCCGCCGCCTTTCGCCCGTTTAGGCACCGACTTCCAGGGTCTGACCGGGGACGATGCGGCTCGGATCGGTACCGATCGTCTCTTTGTTCTCCTCGTAGAGCCCGCGCCATCCGCCGTCGAGGCCAAGGGAGTCGGCGATGGACACGAGACTGTCCCCGACACGGACGACGTACGAGCCGTCGGCGGCGTCGGCGGACGAGGCGTGCCGGCCTGCGGAGGAGGCGGTGCCGCCGGTGTCGGCCACTCCCTCGTCGGCACTGCCGCCGCGGTGACGGCCGGTACCGAGCGCGCCGGTGTCGACGAGGCTCGAAGAGCCGACGTATTGCTCGGAGTTGTCCGAGTCGTCACCCTTCGCCCCGTCGGCGGACGCGCTGTCCCCACCCCGTGAATCGCTCGCACCGGAACCCGAGTCCGAGCCGGAACCGGAGGATGTGTCTGATTTGGCGGAGTTGCCCGTGGTGTCCGCAGAAGTATGGGAAGAGGACGCTTCATCGGAGGGCCGGGCGGACGAGTCGGCGGAAGCCTCACCGGAGGACTCTTCGGGTGAGTCGGACAAGCCGTGCGAGTCGGATGATGCGGAGGAGTTGGAGGAGTTGGACTTTCCGTGCGAGGAGCCGTCCGCCACGCCCGTGTCGACGTTCGCCGACGCGGAGTCCTGGGAGAGCCCCGAGAGCAGTCCGCACGTGGACCAGACTTCGACCCCCTGGTCGGCGAGGATCTTCTCGGCGACGGCTATCTGCTGGGAGCGGCTGGCCAGGTCGGCTCTGGAGGCGTAGTCGAGACCGCCGTACTTCTCCCAGTCCGCCTGGCTCAGGTGGAGGCCGCCGTAGTACCCGTTACCGGTGTTGGCGCTCCATGAGCCGCCGGTCTCGCACTCGGCCACGTGGTCCCACGTGGTGCCCTCGGCCGCGCTCGCGCCACCGGCGCCGAGGAGCGGGATGGCGATGGCGGAGCCGGCCACTCCGGCCGCGACGAGGAGAGCCGGAGCCTGACGGGGGCGACGGTGACGACCGTTCCCGGAGAGCATACGGAGACCTTTCGCGCGACAGCGGTGACCGGCACGGCGGGTGTTGCTGGGCGCCGTGCTGATGGGTGAACGTATAGGCAGACGATCACTTGTCACAAGTTAATGCCGCGCGGATCACGTGAAGATCACAGAGTTGAGCGCATGTCACGTTTTGCACGGTGACCGGGACTCCACACCGACCAGCCTCCAGCCGGTTCATCGGCTCCGACGGGATCCACGCGTGATCTGAAGTAACGGAGCCCTTGCCTCGTGCTCAACCGGCGTGCCTCCGCCGGCGGCGTTCAGATGGCTCACCAGGACCGGCCAGAAGCCCTTCTTGAACCAGGTGTTCTGCCTGTCCTTGGCAAGTGCCCACGGGCCGTACCGTTCAGGGAGCTCATCCCACAGGCATCCCGTACGCAGCAGATGCAGGACGCCGTTCACCTGAGTCCGGACGTCCACAGCGCCGCGCGCGAACTGGCGCCGCTGGAAGAAGTCCGTCATCAATTGCTCAACAGCAGGCCACGCCGACTCGGGCACCTCCGCAGGAACCAGCGTCCCTGTCCGCTCGTGCCACTCCGTCACCTTGCACTTGACTCCCGATCGCTTCCGCACCTCTCCGAGTGGCTTCACCTTGATGTCCAGAAGAACGGCTCCCGCTACGGTCGTGTCGTGGACATCCCGAACACTGCCCCCGAACTCTTCACCTGGGAGTTCGCCACCGACCCGTACCCGGCCTATGCCTGGCTGCGGGAGCACGCCCCCGTCCATCGGACAAGGCTTCCCAGTGGAGTCGAGGCATGGCTGGTGACCCGCTATGCCGACGCGCGCCAGGCCCTCGCGGACGGGAGGTTGTCGAAGAATCCCGAGCACCATGCTGATGACGCTCACGGCAAGAGCAAGACTGGTATCCCGGGCGAGCGCAGCGCCAATCTCATGACGCACCTGCTCAATATCGATCCGCCGGACCACACCCGGCTGCGCCGCCTCGTCTCCAAAGCGTTCACCCCGCGCCGTGTAGCCGAATTCGCTCCCCGCGTACAGGAGTTGACGGACAGTCTCATCGACGGGTTCGCCGCCAATGGCAAGGCCGACCTCATCCACGACTTCGCCTTCCCCCTCCCCATCTACGCGATCTGCGACCTGCTCGGGGTCCCACGTGAGGATCAGGACGACTTCCGTGACTGGGCGGGGATGATGATCCGCCACGGCGGAGGCCCGCGCGGCGGTGTCGCTCGCTCCGTCAAGAAAATCCGCGGCTATCTCGCCGAACTCATCCACCGTAAGCGCAACGACCCCGGCGACGACCTGATCTCGGGCCTCATCCGCGCCTCCGACCACGGCGAGCACCTCACCGAGAACGAGGCCGCCGCCATGTGCTTTGTGCTCTTGTTCGCGGGTTTCGAGACGACCATCAACTTGATCGGCAACGGCGTGTACGCGCTCCTTCGCGCCCCTGAGCAGCGAACCCGCCTCCAGAAGTCGATCGAGCGTGGTGAACAGGGGCTGCTCGAAACCGGCATCGAAGAGCTACTCCGCTACGACGGCCCCGTGGAACTCGCCACGTGGCGCTTCGCCACCGAAACTCTCACCATCGGCGGGCAGCACATCGCTGCGGGCGACCCGGTGCTGGTCGTGCTCGCCGCTGCGGACCGCGACCCCGCGCGTTTCGCCGAGCCGGACAGGCTCGACCTTTCCCGCCAGGACAACCAGCACCTCGGATACGGCCATGGCATCCACTACTGCCTCGGTGCGCCTCTGGCCCGCCTCGAAGGCCGCACCGCCCTCGAGACACTGCTGCGCCGACTCCCGGACCTCCGCCTTGCGGCCGACCCTGTCAACCTGCGCTGGCGGGGCGGGCTGATCATGCGTGGGCTACGAGAACTTCCCGTGGAGTTCACTACGCCCGGGTGAAGTCGACTCTGTCAGCCCTCCTCCTCAGTCGCCGTCGTTGTCTCCGTCCCCCGGATCGCGTCCCGATAAGCCCGTGCCGCCGCTCTCAGCGCGGCCTCCGGGTCCACGCCGTCCGACTCGGCGCGGGCCGCCAGTGCCAGCAGCTCGTAGCCGATGCCCTCGGCCCGCGGAAGTGGGACGTCCAGGCCGGCCGTGCGGACGCGGGAGGCCAGCTTGGCGGCGAGGGCGAGGCCGGGCTGGTGCAGGGGGATGCCCTCGGTGACGGAGGTGCGCCGCTTCTCCTGGGCCTTCGTGCGCAGCCAGTGCTCCTTGACCTCCTCGGGGGTGGAGGCGGTCTCGTCGCCGAAGACGTGCGGGTGGCGGTGGATGAGCTTGGTGACGATGCCGGCGGCCACGTCGTCGATGGAGAAGGGGGCCTGCGGATCCTCTTCTGCGATGCGGGCGTGGAAGACGACCTGGAGGAGGACGTCGCCGAGTTCCTCGCGCAGCTCGTCCCGGTCGCCGTCCTCGATCGCCTCGACGAGCTCGTACGCCTCCTCGATGCCGTACTTGGCCAGGCCCTTGTGGGTCTGCCGGGACGACCACGGGCACTCGACGCGGATGCGGTCCATGACCTGTACGAGGTCGAGGAGGCGGGCGCCCGGGAGGTCGTAGGAGGCGGGGAGCAGCTCCAGCTCCGGCATCGCCACGCGGCCGGAGCCGGCGAGGCGGGCGAGGCCGTCCGTCAGGGCCGGTTCGCCCTCGCCGGTCGCCACGACCACCACCGTGCGCCCGCCGGCGCAGGCGTCGACCAGCTCCTCGGCGGCCGGGGACGCCTCGTCGACGGCTATCCCCGCCTCGCGCAGATACGGCAGCTGCGGGTGTGCTCCGTCCGCGCACAGCACGCGGTCGGCCGCGCGCAGCGCCTGCCAGGCGGGCCAGGACAGCAGGCCCGGGGCGACGCGGTGGCTGGTGGTGAGCAGGACGATGCGGCCGGTGGCGGCTTCGGGGCTGGGTGTGTTCACGCTTCGAACGTAACGCACGGCGCCGACAGCCCCAGGAGTTATCCACAGGCCGAGCGGTGACGGCGTACCCGCTACGCCGTCTGCTGCGACCCCGCCGCCGTGACCTCCCGTACCCACGGCGTCTTCGCGTCGACGAGGCTCACCTTCTGGACGTCCCAGCTGCCGTAGCGCGGGTTGAGGTTCACGTGGAGATCCTTGGACGCCTCGGACAGGGCCTTCCAGAAGGCGGGCTGGTCGGTGGCGGTACCGAGGTGGGTGGCGAGCTTCTGGGCCTCCAGCTGGAGGCGGAGGTTGTCGTCGAGGCGGGCCGGCGGGATGTTGTACTGCTGCAGCCAGGCCGCCTCCAGCCCCTTGGCGCCGCCCGCCTGCTGCTCCAGGCCGGCCCGCATCCGCTGGACCTCGTTGCGGGTGACGCCGACGCCGGCGTCCTGGGCGGCCCGCCGGAGCACCCGGTCCAGGACCATCCCCTGCAGGGTGTCGCGGGTGAGGTTGCCGGAGGTGGCGATGGCACGCGCGTACTGCGCGTCGTCCGGCACGGCCGTGCGCTGCGCCGAGCGCACCTCCTGCACCCTGCTCTCCAGCTGCGAGACGGTGATGCGCTCACTGCCGACGACGGCCGCGGCGCCGGGATGCGCATCGTTTCCGCAGGCGGTGAGGAAGGGGGCCGCGGTGGCGATCGCGGCGGAGAGGACGAGCGCGGTGCGACGGCGGCGGTGCAAGGGAACCTCCCGAGGAGATTGTGCGACGGTGCACAAAGTCTTGCGGTGATCGATGGTAGGCAGTGGTCAGGCTCTGGCCAACCCATTCGACCAACGATTCGCAAGCGCTTCGGGCACCGCCGCGCCGCCCGGCGGGAACCGTCAGCCCGTGATGGCCACCGGCCCGTCCCACGCGTCCCGGTCCACGGTGATCGTGTAACCGCCGATGGTCTCCTTGCTGTTGACCATGTACTGGTGGCCCCGGCTGTGGTTGGTGAACTGGGTCGAGCCGAACGGCCAGTCGGCGGTGGTGGTGTTCTGCTTGTCCCACAGCGCGTACCAGAGGTTGCCCGGCAGGTCCGTCTTGTTGGTGGCGGTGGCGATCGCCTTCGCGCTGGAGCTGGTGAAGCCGTAGTAGCCGCTGCGGTACGTCTTGGCGCGCAGGGCCTTGTCGAAGGCGCGCACGTACGTCAGCACGGCGTCGTTGCACGCCTTGTTCGTGATGTCGTACGACTCCATGTCGAGGTAGACCGGGCTGCCGGCCTTCATCCCGAGCGCGGAGGCCTTGGCGACCGCGTCGGCGGCGTCGCTCGCGCCGAGGGAGGCGGCGGTGGAGGCGCTGATCTTCTCGGGGCTGGAGCCGGTCTGGCAGGGCGGCTGGGCGCCCACGTAGATCGGGATGAGTTTCCAGCCGACGGTGCTGACGGACTTCACCCAGGACGCGGTGAGGTTGGGCTGGGAGCAGCCACGGTTCTTGCCGCCGATGTAGACGGCGGCGGCGCCGTAGAAGCCGGTGTGCCAGGCCTTCATCGCGGAGAGGGAGGGCGCGGCGCAGGTGTCGAACGCGCGGCCCGTGTACGTCTTCTGGGCGGGCCAGGTCGTGGCGGCCATCGACGTCTGCGCGGCGATGCCGGCCCCGGCGACGACGGCGGCTCCGGCCACCCCCCACGTGATGTATCTGCGCTTCTTCGACTGACGATGGCTGGACATGTGTGACCCCACCCCTGGTTCTGCGATGTGCGATACGCGGTAACGGGCGCGCGTGGCGCGAAACGGATCGCAACCTAACCGGCTGCGCTCCCCTGTTCGGGAAAAACGGCCCCTCGAAGATCACAAGAGTCTCTCAGGGAACAGCAAAAACTAGCCGCGCACCTGCCCCAGCCACTGCAGCGTCCGACGGATCTCGGCCGCGAGCGGGTGTCCGGGGCCCTGCATCCGCTCCACGTCGTGCAGCAGCCGGGCCAGCGTGTCGTGGGCGGCGGCGCGGTCGCCGAGCGCCAGCAGCAGGTGGCCGATGCGGCGGCGGACGTCGAAGGAGAGCTCCGGGTCGCCGGCGACGTACTGGTTCTCGTAGTACGGCAGCAGCGCGCGGTACTCGGCGAGCGCCGCCGCCGGTTCGCCCAGTTGCTCCAGGCACTGGGCGGCCTCGTAGCGGTAGCGCAGGGACTGCGGGTCGGCCTGGCCGGCCTCGGCGGCGCGTTCGTCGGCGAGGCGGCGCAGTTCGGGCAGCGCGCGCCGGTACTGGCCGTCGTCCATGAGCGTGGCCGCGTACTGCTTGCGCAGGGTGCGTACGACCGGGGAGTGCTCGCCGTGCTGCTGCGCGGCGGCGGGCAGGATCGCGCCGAGGATGTCGACGGCCTGGGTGATGCGGCCCTCGCCGAGGAGGCGCTTGACCTCGTCGACGGCGCCGGCGACGTCGGGCTTCTCGGCGACCGGTGTGACGGGGGCGGGCTGGGGCGCGGGCGTGCGCGCGCGGTCCGGCCAGGGGGCGTGCGGGCGCAGGAAGGGGCGCATGGGATCGAGTGGCGCCCCGGTGGGTGTCCCGCGTTCGGGCAGGAGCAGCGCCAGGTGCTCGTAGACCTCCTGCGCGGAGGCGGGGCGGTGCTGCGGGTCCTTCGCGAGCAGGCGCAGGACCAGGTTCTCGAGCGCGTCCGGGACCTCGGGGCGCAGCCGGCGCACGGGAAGCGGCGGCTCGTACAGGTGCCGGTGCAGCACGCCGAGCGCCGTCGAGCCCGCGAACGGCACGTCACCGCTGAGGAGTTCGTGCATCAGCACCCCGAGCGCGTACAGATCGGTGTACGGGCCGACCGCGCCGCCCATCGCCTGCTCCGGCGCCATGTAGGCGGGCGAACCGATGGGGGAACCGGTGTGCGTGAGGCGGGTGGTGTCGCTGTCCATGACGGAGGCGACACCCAGGTCGAGGACGGTGACCGTGCCGTCCTGCTTCACCATCACGTTGCGCGGCTTGAGGTCGCGGTGGATGATCGGCACGGCGTGCACGGCGCTCAGCACGGCGCACAGTTGCGCGGCGACCGCGACCGCCCACTGCCAGGGGTACGGGTCGTGCTCGGCGAGGTGGTCGGAGAGGTCGGCGCCGTCGACGTACTGCATGACGAGGAACAGCTCCTCGCCCTCGCTGCCCGCGTCGTGCACGGTGACCAGGCCGGGGTGGTCGACCTGCGCGGTGACCCGGCACTCGCGCACGAACCGGCGGCGCAGTTCGTCCGCCTCCTGGCCGGCGACCTTGTCGGGGCGCAGCAGCTTCACCGCCACGCGCCGGTCGAGCCGCTGGTCGTAGGCCGTCCAGACCTGGCCCATGCCGCCCTGCCCGATGAGCGTGGCCAGTTCGTACCGGTCGGCGACGACGCGTCCTGTCGCCACGGTCACCTTCCGCCCTCGTGGTTGCCGTCCCTGGGGTCCTCCTGCTTGCGCAGATAGTCACTGAGCTCGTCGAGCTCGGCGCGCACCTGGTCGATACGGGCGGGCGCGGGGCGCCGCGGCGGCGGGGACTGCGGCACGGGAGGCCGCGGCACGGGAGGCTGCGGGACAGGGGTGTTCGGTATGTACGTCCGCACCGTGGGGGGTTGAGGCAAGTGCGGCTGCGGTACGGGGGTGCCCGCGTACGGCGGTGTGGGCTGCGTGGGCTGCGGGTAGCCGTACGGGCCGTGGAGGGTCTGCGCGTGGGGCGGTACGTAGCCCGCGAACTGCTGCCCGGGCTTGTGGAAACGGATGTCGGCGGCCAGGAAGTAGGCGGCGCTGCCGGCGCCGAGGATCAGGACCACGGCCAGCGCGAGATCGCCCCTCGCGTCGCTCTCCGGCACCGTGCCGACGACCGCGAGCGCGGCGACGGACAGCGGCAGGGACACCCAGGCCGCCGTCCAGTCGAACCACCGTCCGCGCAGGATCGCGACCCGGAACAGCGGAACACAGGCGAGCAGACCGCACGACAGGATGCCGGCGGCGGCGAACAGCACACGCAGGGTGATGACGGTACCCGCGCTGCGGGTGGGCGGCGCCGCGCCGTGGCCGTACATGACTGCTCCTGGGCCGGGGTTCGATGTCGGAGTTCGAGCGTATAGGCCGACACGGACAAGCGGTCCCGGGTTGTGCCGAACCGTTGTCATGCTGATCACTTCACGCGACGCCGCAGGTGGCGTCGGCAGCGGGCAGAACCGGAGCTTCCGCGCCGGGCCTTCCGGTTCGGGGCTCGGTCCGGGACTTGTCCCGGGGCTCAGGCAGGGCTCGGTCCGGGCCCAGTCCGGGCCCCGTCCAGGGCTCAGTCCGGCGCCGTCGTCGGCGCCACCGTCCCGTCCGTCAGGCCGTCGTACATCCCGCGCACGAGCTGGTCCCCGAGCCGGCCCGCGAGCCTGATCGCCCGCTCGAACTCGTCGAGTGCGCGGAACCGTGCGCCGTAGCGCCGTTGTTCCTCCAGCGGGAGCCGGGGCAGTTGCAGCCGGCGCACGTCGAGGCGGGTGGCGGTGGACGCGTAGCTGCTGGCCTGGCGGTTGTTGGCAGTGCCGCGCAGGAACCCGGCCAGGAACCACGGGTCGAGCGCCGCGGGATCGGGGCGCAGGAGCACGAGGTTGCGCCCCAGGGCGGCGCCCCCTGTCGCGTCGTCGATCACGCGCGCCATCGAGCCGCCGCCCAGCACCGGCACGACCACGTCGCCCGCCTGCGTCAGCACAGCCTCCTCGTCGCTCTCGGGCAGCGTCCCCGAAGGGTCCGTTCCGGCAAGCACGTCGTGGTCGGTGAGAACGGGCACGCGCGCGTGGCCGCCGTTTCCGCCCGTGCGCATCACCAGGGCGCCTCCGCGCGCGAGTTCGCCGATGGTGGTGAGCGGCCAGCGGGTCGGCTGCGCGGTCACGGCGGGCGGCGGGGTGAGGCCGGTGGTCAGGCGCAGGGTCTCGCCGAGGCGCTCGCGCACGGTCGTGAGCTGCTCGGCACCGTCGGCGGCCGTCGGGGGCGGGAGGTGGCGGGCCGGGGCGAGGTCGACGTCGTCGTCGAGGAGTTCGATGACGGGCACGGAACGCGCCAGGCCCGGCCGCTCCTGGAGGGTGCCGGCCCGGTCGTAGGTCCGCCAGGCGTCGAGCACGGCGTCCCTGACGGCCTGCCAGTCGGGCCCGCCGCGTCCCTCGCCGGCGAACTGCCCGGCGTCGGCGAGCAGCACCTCGGGCTGCGCGGACGTCTTCTCGGGCCGCCGCAGCACCCACAGGTGCAGCGGGATGTTGTACGGGGGCGCCGCACCGACCGGCAGGGCGATGACGGCGCGCAGTGCGCCGCGACGCAGCAGGTCGGCGCGGATACGGCGCCCGGAGCGGCGGGAGGCGGCGGCGGGCGGCATGAGGAGGACGGCGGTGCCGCCGTCCCTGAGGCGGGCGAGCGCGTGCTGCACCCAGGCCAGCTCGGACTCGGCGCGAGCCGGGAAGCCGTACTCCCAGCGAGGGTCGTAGGCGAGTTCGTCGTGGCCCCAGTTGCGCTCGTTGAACGGGGGGTGGCACAGGACGGTGTCGGCGCGCAGTTGCGGGTAGGCGTCGGCGCGCAGGGTGTCGCCGACGGCGCCGCGCACGGCGGCCCGGCCGTGCAGGGCGAGCCGGAGCGCGGTGAGCACGGCGAGTTCGGGGGCGCTGTCCTGGGCGTAGACCTCCTGCTCGGGGCGCGGGTCGAGGGCGCGCAGCAGGGCGCCGGTGCCGCAGGCGGGGTCGAGGACGGTGCGGGCGGGTCCGGCGAGGTCGGCCATGAGGCGGGCGAGCTCGGTGGGGGTGAGCGTGTACTGGCGCGGGTTGGCGTCGAGGTGCCGGCCCAGCAGGAACTCGAAGGTCTGGCGGGCGCCCGACTCGGCGGCGAGTTCGGCGGCGCCGCGCAGGAGAGGGGCGGAGGGGAGGAGCTGGGGGCCGGTGGGGAGGTGAACTGCGGGGGTGGTGGGGGCCGTAGGGGTGGTGGGGGAGGTGTTGTGACCCGCCGGAGCGTTGATGGGTGCCGGAGCGTTGACGGGTGCCGGGGCGTTGACGGGCGCCGATGTGTTCACAGGAACCGGCGTGTTCACAAGGGGTTCGCTGTGAACACCGGCTGAGGCAGGTGGGTGCGGGGCGGCCGACCCCGTCCGAGAGGCATCCGGGGTGTTCACAGCCGACGGGCGATTCACAGCCGGTGCGGTCGGCGCGGATGCCCCGGTGTGAACGCCCCGGCCACCGCGCGTGGAGCCGAACCGTGGCGTGATCACCTGCTCCAGCGCGGCCGGCAGCATCGCGGCGAGCCGCTCGTCGGAGCCGGCACTCACCTCCAGCCAGACCGTCGGCCGGTCATGGATGAGCAGCAGCACGCAGCCGACGTGGGTGAGTGCGGTGACCGGGCCCTCGGGGTGGCCCGCGAGCTGCTGCCAGACGCGTTCCCGTAGCGGCACTTCGGCGAGTTTGCCCTGGTGGCGCAGCCAGGCCTCGACCTCGGCGAGCGCGAAGGCCGGGCTGGTCTCGGTGCCGCCGACGGGCTTCGGGAAGTCGGCGTGCCGGCGGCGCCAGTTACTCACGGCCGCGCGGCCGACGCCGGCGAGCCGTGCGATTCCCGCGGCGGTCACCTCTGTCGCGTTGTCCTGCACTCGCCCCGCTCCCCTCGTACCACTCGTCCCCCTGTGTGGCGTCGAGCATACCGATGCATGCAAGAGCCACCCCTTCACGTCGTGTACTCAAGACATCCCGTGAATCGTGTTGACTCGGTTCACGCGCTCTGGTCTTATTGACCCAGCGAACGAGCGGCGACCAGGGGGGTAGCCGCCACGTCAGGGGAGGAAAAAGCCATGGGCATGAAGGGCAAGGTCGCGCTGGGCGCCGTCGTGGGGGTCGTCGTCATCGGTGTCGTCTCGGCGAACGCCGGGAACAACGGCGACGGCGGTACGGCCGACGCCGCCGACAAGGGCTCTTCGGCGTCCGCGGCGCAGCAGCCCGGCGGCAAGAAGGACGCCGGCAAGAGGGAAGCGGCCGAGAAGAAGGAGGCCGCGTTCGCGGGGGACGGCGAGTTCCAGGTCGGTTCGGACGTCAAGCCCGGCACCTACCGCACCACGGGCAACAGCGACGGTATGTGCTACTGGGAGCGCGCCAAGGACGCCTCCGGCGAGATGGACTCGCTGCTGGCCAACGACAACGTCACCGGCACCAGCTACGTCACGGTCAAGGCCACCGACAAGCTCTTCAAGTCCAGCGACTGCAAGGACTGGGAGGCCGTCGACACCACGGCCAAGGGCTCCCCGGCCACCACGATGGACGGCGACGGCGGCATGTTCAGAGTCGGCGCGGACATCGCCCCCGGCACCTACAAGTCCACCGGCAACACCGACGACTCCTGCTACTGGGAGCGCACCAAGGACGCCGACCACGGCATCGACTCGATCATCGCGAACAACAACGTCAGCGGTACGGCCGTCGTCACGATCAGCACCAAGGACGCCTACTTCAAGACGTCCGGCTGCGGGGACTGGAAGAAGGCCGGCTGACCGGTCGCCGTACGGGGCGCGGCGTCACCACACGACGCCCGCCCACCGCCCCGGGCCGCACCCCACAGCACCGCGCCACATCTCACCTCACCTCACCTCACCTCGTCTCCTCTCATCCAGTCACAGCTGCCACCACCCCACCCAGTCCCACTCAGTCCCATTCAGTCCCATCTAGCTACGTCTCGTCCCATCACGTCCCACCAAGGAACTCCCATGCGTCGCACCGCACTCGCCGCCCTCTGTCTCGCCACCGCGGCCACCGCCGGACTCACCGGCTGCCTGTCCGGCCAGGACAAGGCGGACGACAAGCCGGGCACGTCCAACGCGTCCCAGTCCGCCGAGCCGAAGGATCCGTTCGCCGGACTGACCGGCGGGGAGATCGCCGACCGGGCCGTGAAGGCCACCACCGGCGCCTCCTCACTCCGTATGAAGGGCGATGTCGCCGATGACGAGAGCGGCGGCACGATCCAGATCGACATGGCCCTGAACAAGCAGGGCGAGTGCGCGGGCACCATGAGCATGGGCGGCCAGGGCAAGGCCGATCTGATCAAGACCGGCGACACCGTGTACATGAAGTACGACGAGGCGTTCCTGCGCGCCCAGAGCGAGGGCGAGTCGAAGTCGGACACCGACGCGGCCGTGGCCCTGCTCGCCGGGAAATGGGCCAAGATGGCCGCGAAGGGCCAGGACGCCAAGGACATCGCGAGCTTCTGCGACCTGGACTCGGTGCTCGGCGGCGCGGAGGACGTGAACTCGGACGCGACCCGCAGGCAGACCACCACCGTCGACGGCACGCCCGCGATCATGCTGCACGAGAAGGACGGCAAGGACCGGTACACGCTGTACGTGGCCACCGAGGGCAAGCCGTATCTGCTGCGGATCGACAGCAGGACCGCCAACGACCCGGGGACCCTCACCTTCAGCGACTACGACAAGCCGGTCCCGGCGCAGAAGCCCACGGGCGAGATCCTGGACCTGGACGCGCTCGGCGGCTGACCGGCGGGGCCCAGGCGGTCGAAGCCCCGCTCAAATGGCGTGCCGCATCCACACGTTGGGTTCGACGTACACCGCGTAGCCGCGCTCCGGCTCGCAGTGCACCGGCACCAGTGCCCCGGGCACCTCGATGTCGCCCCGGGTGTCGAAGGGCAGGCCGGTCCAGGCACGCCACTCCGCCAGCGAGCCGGACACGGTCATCGACGCCGGCGCCACGGCATGGATCGTGGCGCCGGCCCGGGCGTGGACACGCAGCCACGGGTCGTGCGGCAGCCCGTCGGCGCGCACGCGGTACGCGTACTCCTCGATCGGTGTGCGGGGTTCCAGGTGCTTGGCGCTGGGGCGAACAGGGGCGACGACCTCACGGAAGCCGCGCGCCTGGGCGTTGTCGCGCATCGCGGAGAGCATGAGCGCGGACAGGCCGCGCCCCTGGACGTGCGGGGCGACGACGATCGAGATCGCGCTGACCGTGTCGGGCCGGACGCCGCGGCGCAGGTCGGAGAAGGCCCAGATGAGCACTTGGTCCCAGCCGCGGGCCGGGAGTTCGCCGCGCCCCTCGGCGGCGAGGGCGAACGGCACGCTGTAGGCGTGCGCGACGACCTCGCCGTGCTCGTTCTCGGCGAACTGCACGTACTCCGGGAGTTCGGTGGCGATCCGGCCGTAGTGGGCGTTGCCCACGGGGTCGTTGATGGTGAACGCCGGCCAGCTGTCCGGCATGTCGACGATCCGCGCAAGCATCTCGGGACGTGCGGCAAGGCTCGATACCTTCAGCTCCATGCGCTCACCGTAGGCGGCGGCCGAACTGCGGGAAAGCGGATTTCAACCGCCTGTCCGGCCGACCCTCGCCCGCCCCGCCGACGGTCAGTCCGCGTGGAATCGCGCCGGCGCCTCCGTCGGATTGCCCCCCGTGGGGAGTTTCTGGTCCGGGCAGCCGGAGAGCACCTTCTCCATCGCGGCCTTCTCGGCGGCGGTCACCCACAGTTCGTACTTCTTCTTCACGGCGACCTGCGCGGCGACGTACGCACACCGGTATCCCTTGTTGGGCGGCAGCCAGGTCGCCGTGTCGCCGTCGCCCTTGCCGCGGTTGGTGCTCGCGTCGACGGCGATGAGGTTGAGGGGGTCGTTGGCGAGGGCGATGCGCTTGCTCGGGTCCCAGTACTTGGCGCCCTTCTGCCAGGCGTCGGAGAGCGCGACGACATGGTCTATGTCGACCTGGCTGCGGCCGCGCCGATAGGTCACGTCCTTGCCGGAGTACGGGTCCGGCTCGAGGACACCGGAGGTCACCTTGCAGGTCCCGCCGGTGAACCGGACCTCCTTCAGGTCCCGTTTCAGGATGTCGTCGCGGGTTATCTACAGCCCCTTCATCGATGCGATGCACATGAGGCACAGCCGTAACCCACTCCTGTCCCTCGCCGTTATCGGTCATGCCATGAGGCACATGAGCGACTTCGGATACAGGAAGCAGATCCATGACGTTATGCACAGAGAAGGCCGTCTCGCCCACCACCGGCGAGACCACCTGGCTCCTGGTCGACGAGGAGACGTACGCGCCTCACCCCGAAGCCCGTGAGTTCTCCCTGTACCTGCGCGGAGCCGGGCGGTCACCGCAGACACAGCGCGCATACATCCCCAGAATCGGTCGCTTCCTCAATTGGTGCGCAGAGCGAGGCACCGACTGGAGGACCGTCCGGCTCGGGGACATGAGCCTGTTCAAGTTCCACGTCGAACGGACACCGACGCAGTACGGGCGACCTCCGTCCGGCAAGACGGTCAACGCCACGCTCACTGCGGTCTGTGAGTTCCTCCGCTTCTGCGCCGTCCAGGGGCACGTGGATCACGAAGTCGCCGCGCGTCTCAGTGAGCCGCGCTTCCTCTCCCACGCCCCGGCCGGCTTCGATCCCGGCGAGGGCGGCCAGCACCTGATGGTCAAAGCCCGCGTCCTGAAGGCGCAGGAGATCGAGCGGGCACCGCAGACGCTCACCGGCGTCCAGACGGAGCAGGTCATCGACGCCGCCCGCACCGCGCGTGACCGGCTGCTGTTGACCGTCCTGGTGGAAGCGGGCCTCCGCATCGGCGAAGCTCTCGGACTGCGGCGTGAGGACATGCATCTGCTACCCGACTCCACACACCTGGGCTGCCGAACCGGTGGCGCGCACCTGCACGTCAGGCCCCGGCAGGACAACGTGAACGGGGCGCGGGCCAAGGCCGGGCGCCCTCGCATGGTTCCGCTCACGCCGGAAGTGGTGCACCGATACCGCGATTATCTCGCCGAGCGTGAACAGGTGGTCGGCTCCGCCGAGTGTGACTACGTCTTCCTCAACCTCGTCGGCGTCCACGCGGGACGTCCGCTCTCCTACTCCAACACCAAGCAGGTGATCGAACGTATCGGGAAGCGCTGCGGACTCACTGCCCGACCGCACATGATGCGGCACACAGCCGCCACCCGCTGGATCCGTAACGGGGTCGCCCCGGACGTCGTGCAGACCCTCCTGGGGCACGCCTCCTCGGCGAGCACGGCTGTGTACCTGCACGCCCAGGACGAGGATCTCCGCGCAGCCGTCGCGGCCGTCGAAGGTCTCGCGCCGGAGCTGTTGCGATGACCATTGCGCTGCTCCGCTCCCCTGCCGTTCCCTCCGTCCCCGGTGCCCCGGAGTGGCCGTCGTGGCTCGCGGCACGCCTGCCGTCGGGCTGGCGCTCGGGTGAGTGGGACCCCGTTCAGGCGCTGTTCACCGCCGATCCCGGCAACCCTACGACCAGCGTGTTCGTATGCTCCGTCGGCGCCTGTGGCACCCACGTAGCGAGTAACGGATCCCGCTGCGACGCCTGCCGTAAAGCCCGCTACCTTCTGGGCAATCCCGCGGACTTCGACGCCACGCACATCCCGGACCCGTCCCGCCGCCGGCCCAACGCC
Organism: Streptomyces sp. NPDC001315; assembly: GCF_042896175.1. Taxonomy (NCBI): domain Bacteria; kingdom Bacillati; phylum Actinomycetota; class Actinomycetes; order Kitasatosporales; family Streptomycetaceae; genus Streptomyces; species Streptomyces sp. NPDC001315. The sequence continues at coordinate 23,623 of NZ_JBIAWZ010000008.1, forward strand.
TCCGCGAACGGGGCGATGCCGGGCATCTCCCAGTTTTCGCTCGTGAGTGTGAGCCCCGCGGTCCGCCAGGAGCTCTTGTACGGGCTCCAGCAGCGCGACGACGCCGGGATCAGCCTGGTCCCCCAGCGAGTACGCCGCATTGTGGCCGGCCTCCCCGCCGGACTCGGCTCGCTCCTCGATCTGGACCCCTCCTTCTCCTCCGGGTTTCCGGCTGCGGCCTCCGGCGTCCTGAACGGAGTGCTCCTGCACGTCCGACGCGCACGCGTCGAGTTCGATGGCACGGACCCGACCTCGGGCGACGTATGGGAGTGCGCTCTCATTGGGCTGACGGCAGGCCGCGGCCGCAGGTACGCCGCTGTCCACGGCGACATCGACTTCCGTCCGGTACGGCAGCGTTGGCTGCGGGAACTGGTCAAGGAATACGGCCGCACGGCACGCCCCAACGTCCAGGACCTACGACAGACCGTCTACGCGGCGACCATCGCGTCCTCCGCGCTGGCAGGCCGCCCCCACGAGGATGAGCCGGGGCTCCTCGCCATGGCCGACATGAACGCCGTAGTGGACCTGTTCCGGATCACCAAGCGTCCCGAGGACGGTCACGACTACTCCACCAGCCACCGCAGAGCCCTGCTCCGCCACTGGCGCACGTTCCTGGAATACGCCCGCCAGGCCGGGATGATGGACCACGTGCCCGGCGGGTTCGCGCTCAACCCCCGCTTCCACAGCATCGCCGCCGTGGAAGTGACCGAAGATGATCTCGGCCGTGCGATCCCCGAACACATCATCGCCCAGCTCGACGTGCACCTCGGTCTACTGGGCACCTCGACGGGGTACGCGAGCGGCGGCTGGACGGCCGCCGACTTCGCGCGGATGTACCAGGTGGTCTACGCGGTCCTCCGGGACACCGGCCGACGTCCGGGCGAGGTCACCAGCCTGCACCGCAACTGCCTGGAGCGGGTCGACGGCAAACCGACGCTGATCTACGACAACCACAAGCGGCGACGCCATGGCCGTCGGCTGCCCATCTCGGAGAGCACCGCCCAGCTGATCGAAACCTGGCAGAAAGAGCTCGATGCGCTACCGGCCGTACCAGCCTGCGCCCAGTGGCTTTTCCCCTCACCGGGACAGCGCAACCGTCCGCGCCGCGGGCATCTGAACACTGCGCACTTCTGCAACCGGATCTTCCGGAACTGGATCGACGAACTGATCCCAGACCTTGTGGACGACCGGCTCGACGAGGACGGCGCCCCTCTCGCCTACGACCGGACCCAGGTCGTCCCCTACGGCTTCCGCCACGCTTACGCCCAGCGCCATGCGGACGCGGGCACTCGCCCCGACGTCTTGCGGGAACTCATGGACCACCGTTCGCTGGACGTGACCATGGGCTACTACAAGGTCTCCCTCAGCCGAAAGCAGGAGGCCGTGCGAACGGTCGCGGCGCTCGCCGTCGACCGGCACGGAGCAGCCCACGGATTCGGCGATCCCCTCGCCTACGAGATGGAGAGCGTCGGGGTTCCCTACGGCGGCTGTACCGAGCCGAGCAACGTCAAGGCCGGCGGCGGGCACTGCCGCATCCGCTTCCAGTGCGCCGGATGCGACTTCTACCGCCCCGATCCCTCTTACCTCCCCGCCCTGGAACAGCAGATCGCGGATCTGCGCGCCGACAAGGAAGCCGCCCTCGCGATGGAGGCCGCCGACTGGGTCGTGCGCAATCTCGATGACCAGATCCGCGCCTATTCGAAGTCGGCCGACGAGATGCGGCGGAAACTCGACGCGCTGCCCGCCGAGGAGCGGGCCGCCGTCGAATCCGCCTCACGCGAGCTGCGCAAGGCACGTTCGGCAGCGGCCTTCATCCCTCTGCAGACGCTGACGACACGGAGCTCCGGATGAAAATCCCTGCTGCTTCTGGCGGCAACGACCGGAACGCCCGGGTCGAGCGGCTGCGCGTCAGCCGCGCCAAGGACAGCGAAGACAAGACGAGGCGTGCGCTCGACGCCGTGGACGCCCTTCTCCACTCGGGACGACGGCTCACCGTCGCCCAAGTAGCCCGGGAAGCCTCGGTGTCCACGTGGTTCGTCTACAACCAGCCCCAGGTGCACCAGGCCGTTCAGGACGGCATCACCGCCCAGCGAACGCGGGGACGCCAGAACTCCCACGCTCCAAAGGAGCCTCAGGTGTCCCCGGCCGGGTTGCGGACGGACCTTGCACTGGCCCGCGAAGAGATCAAGGACCTCAAGAAGGAGCGCGATCGGCTCCGTAACCGGGTCAGGCTGTCTCTCGGCGCCGAATTGGAGGGCGTGAACCAGCACGAGCTGATCGAGCGGGTGCAGCAGATCGAGCAGCGGAATACCGTGCTGGAGCAAGCACTGTCAGAGGCCAGGGATCAGATCGCCGCCTTGGAGGGCCAACTGCGTGAGGCGGAGGACGACCTCACCGCGGCACGAGCCAGCCTCCGCCGTGCCATGCGGGCTGTTCCGTCTCCATAGCCCTCGCGATTGACAGCGATACCGCCCACTCGCGGCTGTCCGGCTTTCATCCCGTCTTCCGGACAGCCGCGAGGAAGGTCGGCGAAGTGGTCAGGACTTGACCCCACGCACCGGTCAGGACCGCACTCAGTCGGTGTCCGTCGCGGCCAGCATCGCCAGCCGTCGGCGTTCTGGAGAGATCGCGACGAGGCCAATGTCCCAGGCCACACGCTCGAACCACTTGGTGTCGGCGCCAAAGGCATACCAAGTGCATGCCCGTGCACTCGCCTCGACCTCTTCCACGAGGCAGCCCTGCGCCGTACCGGAGAGACCGGCCACGGACCGCCAGGCGGCCAGCCGGCCGTAGGCACCACGGGCGCCGGAGTAGTAGGCACCGCCCGTGGACGCGGCGGCGAAGAGAACCCGCCATGGGTGCTCCGGCGGGCAGGCCGCAACCGATAGGGCGGCCTTCTTCGTCCCCGCGCCTTCCAGGCACTTCAGCCCAAGTGCCAACAGCATCCTCGGAACCGACTCGGCTTCCAGAGGAGCTGCCAGGTCGAAGACCCGTGCTTCGATCCGGCCGTTCGACTCCTCGGCCCAGTTCGTCACAGCAACACCGCTGGCCTTGGCAACGGCTTCGGTCGTCGTCTCCTCGACCGGCGGCACAGGTGCCCGGTCATCACGCGGCACCTCACGGTTCACCGGCGGGCCATACGGCATCGAGTGGCTGCCACCGCGCGCGCTGTAGCTCGGCAGATCCGGCCGGCCTTCCAGCTCCGACAGCGCCAACGGCAGCCATCCCAGCGGATGAAGCCTCCAGTGCGGCGACGTCGCCCACCCGGCGATCCCCGGTGACTCCGTGACGTCGACGCCTCTGAGAACCAGCTCATGGACCAGGCACGCCCGAAGTTCCTCAGTGGCGTGTCCAGTGAACGCCACTGCGAGCTCCTTGGCCGGTTGGCTGGAGGCCAGCAGCGAGGCGGTATGGCGGTCCAGTTTCCTGTCAGCGGCCTCCGCGGAAGAAACCAGCCGCAGTGCCTGGGCGACGTTGCCGGGACCGGGCGTGGTGGCCAGCAGCCGGAGCAGGTAGTCGAAGACGCTCCTGTACTGCCATATCCGCCCAGCGTCAGAGGCGTAGACCCCGGCGAGCGCGATAGCGAGGTCCGCGACGAAAGCAGCGTCTCCCCGTCCGAGACTGCGGTCAGCCGTCTTCCACACGTCGGTGACGCTCGTCATGCCAGGCAGCTTCGTCACGATCTTCTGTATGCGGTCAGCCACGGCAATGGAGCCTATGCGTCCCACAGCCCGAAAGCGGCGGCATTTCCCCAGTTCACCGCGGTCCTCAGGTCCCGCACTGCTTGAGCATCACGCTCTTGTCCGGGGCTGTCACCGGGAGCCCGTACTTTTCCGCGACCTGCGCGAACCGCACCGCGTACGAGCACCGGATCGACTTGTTCGGGGGCAGCCAGGACGCCGGGCCCGAGTCCCGCTTGGCGGAGTTCGTGGAGCCCGAGACCGGCAGAAGATTCAGCACGTCGTTGGCCAGCTGCTGCCGCTTCTCCTTGCTCCAGCGGGAAGCCCCCATCTGCCAGGCGTACGACAACGGCACCACATGGTCGATCTGCACCTCGGTGGCCTTGGCCTTCTTCCAGGCGATGTCCTTGCCGGTGTATGGGTCGTACAGGTCCATCGACACGACCACGCAGTCGGAACCCTTACGGAACTGGACGTCCCGTCCATGGAGTTTCAGCAAGTCGTTCCGCGTGTCACAACCGTTCCTCGCCAGCGGCACCCCATCCGCCGTGTCCATCCACGCATAGCCGAACTTGCCCCGCTCGTAGCCCGTCTTCGGCCCACGCCCCTTGACTGTGAGTTCTTCGACAAGCTTGCGCGCGTGGGCCTTGTCCGCCTCCGACGTGAGCGCGCCGAGCCCCGGCTTCGTTCCGTCCGGATTCGTCAGCGGGCTCGCCGCCCGCCCGGCAGTGGCGTCTGGTCCGGACCCCGCAGAGCTGCCGCCCGACTCCAGGTCATCGCAGCCCGCGACGAGCGCGGCGGCAACGGCGACCGTAAGGACGGCCCTCTTTCCGCGAGGAGACAGCGTCCTGTGACTCACGTGCCTCTCACTACGCACAGCCGACCACACCCTGCATACGCTGCGAGAACAACCCCACCACAGCGCGAACCATAGAGATAACGCGGGTGTCGCAGCTGTTGGAGTCGGTGTCCGCCCAGGCGGTGCCGAACCGGTCCCGGTCGTATCCCGTCTTCGGCGCCCGCCCCTTGACGGTCAGCGACTCGGCCGCGGTGAGCGCGGCGCCGCCGCCCGCGGTCTGCTCGGGCCCCGCGGAGCCCGTGGTCTGTTCCGTGCACCCGGCCACGGCGAACACCGTCACGACGGCGACCGCCGCCCCACCCGTCAGACGCCCCACGGTGCGTCCCTCCCCTTGCTCCCCGGTTCCGCCCCGCACGGTCAGTTTTCCCCGTGCGGGCCAGTGCACACCGTAACCACCGAGAGGACTAGACCAATACCCCGGGGCTACGCGGGCATTTCACGCAAGTCGGGCGTATCGTCGGTTGAGAGTGCCTCCTGGAAGGAGCTCTGATGGGCATCTTCGACAGGTTCAAGAAGAGCAGCCAGGCGCAGGACAAGGCCAAGCAACTGTCCGACGCCGCGGAGCGGAAGGCCAACGAGCGGACGGGCGGTAAGTACGAGGGCCAGATCGACGACGCACAGCAGAAGATCGAGGGCGCGATCGGCATGGACCGCGACCGCGACCGGCCGGACCAGCGGTAGGGCCGGCGGTGGGGCTCCGGACCCGTGGAGGGTCGTGGCCCGCCGGCGCCGGCAGAACCGCCCCGCAACTGAAGCCGTCCGCACGGACCCTGTCCGGCGGACGGCTTCCGCGTTCCCGTACTCGTACGCTTCCGCGTTCCCGTACTCGTACGCTGCGGTGTTCTCTTACGCTGCCTCATTTCCGCGCTGCCGCGCGGATGGGCACTACGACCCCAGGATCGACGCCAGGAACTCCCCGACCCACCCGAGCAGTTCCCGCCCGACCAGCGGCTTCCCGCCGATCTTCGCGGTCTTCGGGCGGGGTACCAGGATCTGGTGGACCGTCGGCTTGATGACCGTGCCGGGGTACAGCCGCTTGAGGCGCAGTTCCTGCGACTCACGCAACTCCACCGGCGCGAAACGGATGTTGTTGCCCTGGAGCACGATCTCGCCGACGCCGCACGCGCGCGCCAGCATGCGCAGGCCCGCCACCAGAAGCAGGTTCTCCACGGGCTCGGGCAACTTGCCGTAGCGGTCGACGAGTTCCTCGCGGACCGCCTTGACGTCCGCCTCCGAGTTGGCGGACGCGATCGCGCGGTACGCCTGCAGTCGCAGCCGCTCGCCCGGCGCGTAGTCGTGCGGGACGTGCGCGTCGACGGGCAGCTCGATCTTGACCTCGAGCGGTGGCTCCTCCTCGATCTCGCCGGTCTCCAGCTGCCGCCGGTAGTCGGCCACCGCCTCGCCGACCATCCGCACGTACAGGTCGAAGCCGACGCCCGCGATATGGCCGGACTGCTCGCCGCCGAGGAGGTTTCCGGCGCCGCGGATCTCCAGGTCCTTCATCGCCACGTACATGCCCGCGCCCATCTCCGTGTGCTGGGCGATCGTCGCCAGCCGCTCGTGGGCCGTCTCCGTCAGCGGCTTCTCCGGCGGGTACAGGAAGTAGGCGTAACCGCGCTCCCGGCCACGGCCCACCCGGCCGCGCAGCTGGTGCAGCTGGGACAGGCCGAAGGTGTCGCCGCGCTCCACGATCAGCGTGTTGGCATTGGAGATGTCGATGCCGGACTCGACGATCGTCGTCGAGACGAGCACGTCGAACTTCTTCTCCCAGAAGTCGACGACGACCTGCTCCAGCGCCTGCTCCGACATCTGTCCGTGGGCGGTGGCGATGCGCGCCTCGGGGACGATCTCGCGCAGACGGGCCGCCGCGCGGTCGATCGACTCGACCCGGTTGTGGATGTAGAAGACCTGGCCCTCGCGCAGCAGTTCGCGGCGGATCGCGGCGCCGATCTGCTTCTCCTCGTACGGGCCGACGAAGGTGAGCACCGGGTGGCGCTCCTCCGGCGGGGTGGTGATCGTCGACATCTCGCGGATGCCGGTGACCGCCATCTCCAGGGTGCGCGGGATCGGGGTCGCGGACATCGTCAGCACGTCGACGTTCGCGCGCAGCTTCTTCAGCTGCTCCTTGTGCTCGACGCCGAAGCGCTGCTCCTCGTCGACGATGACCAGACCGAGGTCCTTGAACTTCGTCTCCGACGAGAACAGCCGGTGGGTGCCGATGACGACGTCCACCGAGCCCTCCCGCAGGCCCTCCAGAGCGGCCTTCGCCTCCGTGTCCGTCTGGAAGCGGGACAGGGCGCGGACGTTCACCGGGAACTGCGAGTACCGCTCGCTGAACGTGCCGAAGTGCTGCTGCACCAGGAGGGTCGTCGGCACGAGGACGGCCACCTGCTTGCCGTCCTGTACGGCCTTGAACGCGGCGCGGACGGCGATCTCCGTCTTGCCGTAGCCGACGTCGCCGCAGATCAGGCGGTCCATCGGGACCGTCTTCTCCATGTCGTCCTTGACCTCGGCGATGGTGGTGAGCTGGTCGGGGGTCTCCGCGTACGGGAAGGCGTCCTCCAGCTCGCGCTGCCAGGGGGTGTCGGTGCCGAAGGCGTGTCCGGGCGCGGCCATGCGTGCGCTGTACAGCTTGATCAGGTCGGCGGCGATCTCCTTGACCGCCTTCTTCGCGCGTGCCTTCGTCTTCGTCCAGTCGGCGCCGCCGAGCCGGTGCAGCGTGGGTGCCTCACCGCCGACGTACTTGGTGATCTGCTCCAGCTGGTCGGTGGGGATGTAGAGGCGGTCGCCGGGCTGGCCGCGCTTGGCGGGGGCGTACTCCACGACCAGGTACTCGCGGGTGGCGCCCTGCACGGTGCGCTGCACCATCTCGATGTAGCGGCCGACGCCGTGCTGCTCGTGGACGATGTAGTCGCCCGCCTCCAGCGTCAGCGGGTCGATGGTCTTCCTGCGGCGCGCGGGCATGCGGGCGCCGTCCTTGCCGGCCGCCTTCTGGCCGGACAGGTCGGTCTCCGTCAGCACGGCCAGCTTCAGCGCCGGGTCGACGAAGCCGTAGTCGATCGAGCCGCAGGCGACGTGCACGACGGACGGGGAGATCTCCGCGAGGTCCGCGTCGAGGCGGGCCGCGACGCCCTCGGCGCCGAGCACCTCGACCGTACGGGCGGCCGGGCCGTGGGCCTCGGTGACGAAGACCGTGCGCCAGCCGTCGGCGAGCCAGCCCTTGGTGTCGGCGAGGGCTCTGGCCGTGTCCCCGCGGTACGTCTCGGGCGCGTGCATGCCCAGCTTGAGGGTGTCGCCCGCCGCGTCAGCGGCAAATGTCTCCGTCAACTCGTCGTCCGCCGCGAACGGCGACACCGACCACCACATCGTCTCCAGCTCGCGGGCCCGGTCGCGGACGTCCGCGATGGACCACAGGGAGGCCGCGCCGACGTCGATGGGCGCCTCGCCGCCGCCGGCGGTGGCCGCCCAGGAGGCCTGGAGGAACTCCTGGGAGGTCGCGACGAGGTCGGCGGCCCGCGTGCGTACCCGCTCGGGGTCGCACACGACGGCCATGGCGCCCTCCGGCAGGACGTCGAGGAGGAGCTCCATGTCGTCGACGAGGACCGGGGCGAGGGACTCCATGCCCTCGACCGCGATGCCCTCGGCGATCTTTCCGAGGAGTTCGCCGAGTTCGGGGTGTTCTTCGGCGAGGGCACGCGCGCGTGCGCGTACGTCGTCCGTGAGCAGCAGCTCGCGGCACGGCGGCGCCCACAGGCCGTGCTCGGCGACCTCCAGGGAGCGCTGGTCGGCGACCTTGAAGTAGCGGATCTCCTCGACGTCGTCGCCCCAGAACTCGATGCGCAGAGGGTGTTCCTCGGTGGGCGGGAAGACGTCCAGGATGCCGCCGCGGACGGCGAACTCGCCACGCTTCTCGACCAGCTCGACGCGGGAGTACGCGGCGGCGGCCAAGGCTTCCACGACCTCGTTCAGATCAGCCGTCCGGCCGGTCCGCAGCGCCACCGGCTCCAGGTCGCCCAGGCCCTTGACCTGCGGCTGGAGCACCGAGCGCACCGGGGCCACGACGACGGAGACCGGGCCGGTCTCGGGGTCGTCGGCGCGCGGGTGGGCGAGGCGGCGCAGGACGGCGAGGCGGCGGCCCACGGTGTCGCTGCGCGGGCTGAGCCGCTCGTGCGGGAGCGTCTCCCAGGACGGGTACTCCGCGATGCCGTCCGGCGGCAGCAGGGAGCGCAGGGCGGCCGCCAGGTCCTCCGCCTCGCGGCCCGTCGCCGTCACCGCCAGCACGGTGCGGCCGGTCTCGCGGGCGAGCGCGGCGATCGCGAGGGGGCGGGCGGCCGGAGGGCCGACGAGGTCGACGTGCATCCGGTTGCCGTCGGCAGCCGCCTTGATCGCTTCCGCGAGGGCGGTGTCCTTGACCAGGGCGTCGAGCAGACCGTGCAGACTCATGGAGGGGCGCTTTCCGTCCGGGGTGGCAACACGAAGGGCCCGACGCGTGTGACGGGCCGGGGGTGTCCAGAGTACGACGGTGTCGTGCGGTGCGCCGGGGCTGTGGACAACCGTGGGTGCTGGTGCCGGGCGCGGGGCGCTGGATGCCGGGCGCCAAGTCCCGTATGCGGGCCACCAGGCACCAGGCTCCAGGCTCCAGGCACCAGGTGAACGAAACGCACCCGGCGCCGAGGAGTCCCCCAAGACTCCTCGGCGCCGGGCCGTCCTCCGCAACCCCCGTATGCGGTGGCTCCTGGACGCTGCCCCGTCGGGTTAATCCGTCGCGATCGCGTTCAGCACGTTCATCCGCCCCGCCCGGAACGCCGGCACGAGCGCCGCGAACAGGCCCACGAAGGCCGAGCCGATGAAGACGCCGGTGATCGTCGGCCACGGGATGTCAAGGACGTTCAGGCCCTGCAGAGCCAGCAGCTTCTGGGCGGTCGCACCCCAGCCCATGCCCAGCCCCAGTCCCAGCAGGGCTCCGAAGAGGGCGATGACGACCGACTCCATGCGGATCATGCGGCGCAGCTGGCGGCGCGAGAGGCCGATCGCCCGCATCAGGCCGATCTCCCGGGTCCGCTCGACCACGGACAGGGCGAGGGTGTTCACCACACCCAGGACCGCGACGATGATCGCGAGCGCCAGCAGGCCGTAGATCATGCTCAGCAGCTGGCCGATCTGGTCCTTCAGCGCCTGCTTGTAGTCGGTCTGGTCGCGGACGGTGTACTGCGGGTAGTCGTGCAGCGCGGACTTCAGCGACTTGTAGGCGGTCGTCTGCTGCCCGTCCTTCGCCGTGGCGAAGACCAACTGATCCAGCGGCATCCTGTCGGCCGGGACGTACTTCGCGGCCGTCGCGATCGACGCGTACATCGCGCCCTTGTCGATGACGACGTCGTCGCTCGTGATGGCGCGGACCGTGAGGTTCGCCGTCGTTCCGTCCTTGAAGTCGACCGCGACCTTCGAGCCGACCGTGATGCCGTGCTTCTTGGCGAAGCCCTCGAAGACGGACATCGAGTCGGGCTCGTAGGCGTCCGCGAGGCTGCCTGCCACCGTCTCGGTGCGCAGGTCCTGCGCGTACGTCGGGTCGGCCGCGTTGATCGTCTCGTTCTTGGACGTCGTGCCGTCGGGGGTGGTGAGCGTGGCGTCGAGGACCTTGTACTCGGTGACCCGCTCCAGTCCCGGCGTCGACTTCACGGCCTCGACCGCCTGCGGGGTGATCAGCTGCCCGCCGTCGTTCTGGATGATGAAGTCCGTGCCGACGGTCTTGTCGAGCTGGTCGGTGGCGGACGCGACCAGGGAGGAACCGACCACCGACAGGCAGGCGACCAGCGCGAGGCCGATCATCAGGGCGGCGCCGGTGGCGCCCGTGCGGCGCGGGTTGCGCAGCGCGTTGCGCTCGGCCATCCGGCCGACGGGACCGAAGGCCCGCAGGAGTACGGCGCCCAGGACGCGCACCACTCCGCTCACGAGCACCGGGCCGACGACGACGAACCCGATCAGGGTCAGCACCACGCCCAGGCCCAGCCACAGCGAGCCCTCGCCGGCCTTGTCGGCCGCGGCCGCCAGGTAGAGGGTGTAACCGCCGGCGCCCGTGAGCACCGTGCCCAGCAGGACCCGTACCCGGCCCGCCCTGGCGTCGGCGGGGGCGCCCGCGTCGCGCAGCGCGGCCATCGGGGAGACCTTGCCGGCGCGCCGGGCGGGGAGGTAGGCGGCCAGGACCGTGACCACCACGCCGAGCAGGAGGCCGATCACCGGGGTCGTCCAGGCGACGGTCAGGTCGTCCGTCGACAGGTTCATGCCGATCTGGCCCATGAGCTTCATCAGGCCGATCGCGATGCCGACGCCCGCGCCGACGCCGAGCACGGAGCCGAAGACACCGAGCAGCAGCGCCTCGGCCAGCACCGAGCGGTTGACCTGCTTGCGGCTGGAGCCGATCGCCCGCATGAGGCCGATCTCGCGGGTGCGCTGGGCGACCAGCATCGAGAAGGTGTTGATGATCAGGAAGATGCCGACGAGGAAGGCGATCCCGGCGAAGCCGAGCATCGCGTACTTCATGACGTTCATGAAGTCCCCGACGCTCTTCTGGTTGGCGTCGGCGGTCTCCTTGGCGGTCTGCACCTTGTAGGCGCCGCCGAGCTCGGCCGTCACGTTCTTCTTCAGCTGGGCGTCGCTGACCCCGGCGGCGGCGGTGACGTTGACGTTCGTGTAGACGCCGGTCTGCCCGACGAGCGCCGCCTGGGCGGTCCTCGTGTCCAGGTAGAAGATCGCGGCACCGGGGTTGGTGACGGTGAAGGCGGCGATGCCGGAGATCTTCGCGGTGTGCGTGCCGACCGCGCTGATCACGCCGATCTCGTCACCGAGCTTCAGGTGGTGCTTGTCGGCGGTGTCCGCGTCGACCATGACCTGGCCGGAGCCCTCGGGGGCCGTACCGGACGTGATCTTCATGGTGCGGGCTTCGTTGCTGTTCCAGCTGCCGACGATGGTCGGGGCGCCGCTGGACGGCGAGAGGTTGTCCTTGTCGGCGTCGACGACGGTCACGGCGGACGAGAAGACGGCTCCCTCCGCCGACTTCACGCCGTCCGCCGCACGGACCTGGGCGAGCACCGAGGCCGGCATGACCGGCGGCTTGCCGTTGGCGGAGGTCGTCTCGCCGCTGTCGGAGGCGCTCTTCGCGCTGACCGTCACGTCGGAGGAGGTGGCGGCGAACAGCTTGTCGAAGGTGGTGTTCATCGTGTCGGTGAAGACGAGGGTGCCGCAGACGAACGCCACCGACAGCAGGACCGCGACGGCCGACAGGGCCATGCGTCCCTTGTGCGCGAAGAAGTTGCGCATCGAGGTCTTCAGGACGGTCATGACGTACGCCCCCGGGCGTCGAAGTCCTTCATGCGGTCGAGGACGGTGTCGGCGGTCGGCTTGAACATCTCGTCGACGATCCGGCCGTCGGCGAGGTACAGCACACGGTCGGCGTACGAGGCGGCCACCGGGTCGTGCGTGACCATCACGATCGTCTGGCCCAGCTCGTCCACGGAGCGGCGCAGGAAGCCCAGCACCTCCGCACCCGCACGGGAGTCGAGGTTTCCGGTCGGCTCGTCACCGAAGATGATCTCGGGGCGGGCGGCCAGGGCGCGGGCCACGGCGACGCGCTGCTGCTGGCCGCCGGAGAGCTGGGTGGGCCGGTGCTTGAGCCGCCCGGCGAGACCGACGGTCTCCACGACCCGGTCCAGCCACGCCTTGTCCGGCTTCCGCCCGGCGATGTCCATGGGCAGGGTGATGTTCTCGAGGGCGTTGAGCGTCGGCAGCAGGTTGAACGCCTGGAAGATGAAGCCGATCCGGTCCCGGCGCAGCTGCGTGAGCTTCTTGTCCTTCAGGCCGGTGATCTCGGTCTCGTCCAGGTGGATCTGACCGCTGGTCACGGTGTCGAGCCCGGCGAGGCAGTGCATCAGGGTGGACTTGCCGGACCCCGAGGGGCCCATGATCGCGGTGAACTGACCGCGGGCGATGTCCACGTCGACGTGGTCGAGGGCGACGACACGGGTCTCCCCGGACCCGTACGCCTTGACGACCTGCCGCGCCCGCGCGGCAACGGCCGTTCGCCCGCCAGTACCCCCGTGCCTGGTGATGGTCACAGCCGATGTCACGGTATATCTCCTATGTCGGTCAACAGTTGGAACGCACTGATCCCTGATGGGCCCCTGTGCGACGGTTCCGGGTGCGACGAGTCCTGCGTGTGCGCCTCGGTACGTCACTCAGTCTGTCGGCGGGAGAGGGTGCGGCGCGCTGGTGCTCGGCACCCTCTTTCCGGGGGGTTAACCCCACCCTCCGACGGTGGCGGGTGGGGCGCCCCGGCGGCGTAAAGCCAGATTAAGGACGGCGCCGGGCCCCTCTCCTCCTCCGGCGGTACGAACCCTCCCCGAGCCGTAGTGAGGAGATACCCCTAGGGGTGGTCCACCGTCGGGTGGAGGCGCCCTCGGGGTCCGCTCCACTCTTCGGCGCGCTCACTCTCCACCCTGCCGCCACGTCAGGTTCAAGTGGGAAGCTGTCGTACGGGATAGATGCAAGGGGCACGGGGAGGGCATCCGGTGGGCGGTACGGGCAGTACAGGCGGTACGACACCTGCGATCCGCGACACGGCACAGCGCACGGCCACCGGAGGACGGGGCGCGGTGGTCGCCGCGCTCATGCTCGCCATGGCGCTGGCAGCCCTCGACTCCACCATCGTCTCCACGGCCGTACCGCAGATCGTCGGCGACCTCGGCGGCTTCTCCGTCTTCTCCTGGCTGTTCTCCGGCTATCTCCTCGCGGTGACGGTCACCCTCCCGGTCTACGGAAAGCTCTCCGACACCTTCGGCCGCAAGCCGGTGCTGGTCGCCGGCGCGGCCGTGTTCCTGCTCGGTTCCCTGCTCTGCGCGGTGGCCTGGAACATGGGAGCGCTGATCGCCTTCCGGATCGTCCAGGGCCTGGGCGGTGGGGCGTTGCAGGGCACGGTGCAGACGCTGGCGGCCGATCTGTATCCGCTGAAGGAACGCCCCAAGATCCAGGCCAAGCTGTCCACGGTGTGGGCGGTTTCGGCGGTGGCCGGCCCCGGCGTCGGCGGAGTGCTCGCCACCTATGCGGACTGGCGCTGGATCTTCCTGGTCAACCTCCCCATCGGCGCGGTGGCGTTGTGGCTGATCGTCCGGTACCTGCACGAGCCGGAACGGGAGTCCGTGGGGCGCCCCCGTATCGACTGGGCGGGAGCGCTGGCCGTGTTCGCCTGCGGGGGCGTCCTGTTGACGGCGCTGGTGCAGGGCGGGGTCGCCTGGCCGTGGCTGTCGGGCCCGTCCCTCGCGTTGTTCGGTACGGGCCTTGCGCTGGCCGGGGTGGTGGTCCTGATCGAACGCCGGGCGGCCGAGCCGATCATCCCCGGGTGGGTGTGGCGCCGCCGTACGATCGCCGCGGTCAATCTGGCGTTGGGGGCCCTCGGGTTGCTGATGGTGGCGCCGAGCGTGTTCCTGCCGACGTACGCGCAGTCGGTGCTCGGTCTGGCACCGGTGGCGGCCGGCTTCGTCCTGTCGGTCTGGACGCTGAGCTGGCCGGTGTCGGCGGCGTTGAGCCAGCACGTGTACCGGCGGATCGGCTTCCGCAACACGTCGATGATCGGCATCGGAACGGGGGCACTGATCCTCTTCGCCTTCCCGTTCCTGCCGTATCCGGGTTCGGCCTGGCAGCCGACGCTGCTGATGCTGCTGCTGGGGGCGGCCCTCGGCCTGTTCCAGCTCCCGCTGATCGTGGGGGTGCAGTCGACGGTGGGGTGGGCGGAGCGGGGCACCACGACGGCGTCCGTCCTCTTCTGCCGCCAGACGGGCCAGACGATCGGCGCGTCCGTGTTCGGCGCGGTCGCCAACGGTGTCCTCGCCTCCCGCCTGGGCGGCGCGGGCGACCTGGACTCGGTGACACGGGGCCTGGACGCGGGGGCGGTTCCGGAGGCGACCCGGCGGGCGATCGCGGACGCGGTGCACGCGGTGTATCTGGGCGCGGGGTGCGCTGCGGCGGTGGCGTTCCTGGTGCTGCTGCTCCTGGCGCCTCGCCGCTTCCCGGTGCTGAAGGAGCAGTGAATCCCCCCCACCTGTCCCGGAGTTTATCCAGGTGTTCGGGAACGCGGTCCCGCCTACGCTGGACCTCATGGTGAAGCTGGAGCGCCTGCGAGCAGACCACGCGGAGGCCCTGCTGGTCTTCGAGCGCGACAACCGCGCGTACTTCGCCCGCTCGATCTCGGACCGAGGGGATGCGTACTTCTCCGAGTTCGCCACCCGGCACCGCGCACTGCTGGCCGAACAGGACGCCGGCGTCTGCCACTTCCACGTCGTCCTGGACGAGGAAGGCCGACTCGTGGGCCGTGTGAACCTGGTCGACGTGGCGGACGGAACCGCCGAACTCGGTTACCGCGTGGGGGCGGCGGCCGCGGGGCGCGGGGTGGCGACGGCGGCCGTACGGCAGGTGTGCCGGCTGTCCGCGACGACGTACGGCCTCGTCTCGCTCACCGCCGTCACGACCCTCGACAACACGGCCTCCCGAACCGTCCTCGAACGCAACGCCTTCGTCCCGACCGGCCCCACGACCGTCGCCGGCCGCCCCGGCATCCGCTACGCGCGCGTGCACCTCGGACTCGGCGGCCAATAGTCCGAGTTAATCCGGGTAACCCCCCAGGTCAGCGAAGCAAGCGCATACCGACCGATCAGTTTGGCGAAACGCTCGCGCAATCCCCGTACCGCCGAGTAGCGTGCGTGACCCGCACCCCCCATCTCCCTGCGGTCCGCCGCCACGGACCCGAGCCACGCAAGGAGCCCGGGATGACCCACGACCCGTTCTCGTCGTACCCCTACCCACACCCACACCCACACCCGTCCCCGCACGCGCGTCCACAGCACCAGCCGCCCCCTCCCGCCACCTACCCCTGGCAGCCGCCACCGGAGCCCGCCCCACGCCGCCGACCACGCCGCGAGGCGCTCGGACACCACAGCGACCTGCGGATCCTGCGCGGCGCCTACCGCCGGCAACGGCGCGTGGCCACGCTCACCGCACTCGGCTACTTCACGCTCTTCCTGCTGCTGTCCGCCCTGGCACCGTCGTTCATGACGAGCACGATGACCGACGGCCTGCCCGCGGGCCTGCTGCTCGCCCTGCTGCAACTCCCCGTCACCTGCCTGGCGATCGCGCTCTACGAACACACCGCCCGCCGCCATGTCGACCCCCTGGCGGACCGCATCCGCAAACTGGCCGAACTGGACGCCAAGCGGGGAGCCGGCCGATGACCGAGTTCAGCGGCAGCGCCCAGAACATGTCCCTGATCGCCTTCACGGCCGTAGCCACCATCACCCTGCTGCTGTGCGTGATGACCGGCCCGGACAACGACGACCTCGACGAGTTCTACACCGGCTACGGCTCCCTCTCCCCCATGCGCAACGGCCTCGCGATCGCCGGCGACTACATCTCCGCGGCGACCGTGCTGGGCACCGGCGGAGTGATCGCCCTGTGCGGCTACGACGGGATCGTGCTCGCGCTGAGTACGGCCCTGTCACTGATGCTGCTGATGTTCCTGCTGGCCGAACCCCTGCGCAACGCGGGCCGGTTCACCATGGGCGACGCGCTCGCCCGCCGGATGCCCGGACGGGCCGTACGGATGGCGGCGTGCGGGGTGACCCTCGCCGCGCTGCTGCCGATGATGCTGGTGCAGCTCGCCGGCACCGGCCAGCTGCTCGCCTTCATGCTCGGCTTCTCCGGCGACTCGCTGAAGACGGCCTGCGTCCTGGGACTGGGCGCGCTGATGATCAGCTACGCGGCGATCGGCGGCATGAAGGGCACCGCGCTGATCCAGATCCTGAAGATCGTGATGCTGCTCGGCTCGGGCGCCGTGGTGTCCGTACTGATCCTGCACCGCTTCGACTGGAACCCGGGAACCCTGTTCGACACGGCGGCGAAGCAGAGCGGGGTCGGCGCCGCCTTCCTGCACTCCGGGCTGGAGTTCTCGGGCGGCCCGTACCCCCGCCTTGACATGATCACGTCCCAGTTGTCGGTGGTACTGGGCTGCGCCTGCCTGCCCCACATCACCATGCGCATGTACACCGCCTCCAGCGCCCGCCAGGTGCGCCGTTCGATGTCGTGGGCGGTGTCGGGCGTGGCCCTGTTCGTCCTCGTCATCACCGTCGTCGGCTTCGGCGCGACCGCGCTGATCGGCCGGGCGGTGATCGCGCGGGCGGACCCGCAGGGCAACACGGCCTACCTGCTGGGCTCGCGCGCGGCCTTCGGCCCCGACGTCTCGACGGCGGAGACACTGCTGTTCACGACCGTCACCACGGCGATCTTCCTGACGGTGCTCGCCTCCGTCGCCGGGATGATCCTCGCCTGCGCCAACTCCCTCGCCCACGACGTGTTCGCCGCCCGCGTACGGGAGATGACACCCCGCCGCGAAATGCTGCTGGCCCGCGTATCGGCCCTGGCGGTCGGCGTCCCGGCGGTCCTGCTGGCCACCCAGGTCCAGCACCGCAGCCTCCAGCCGCTGGTCACCCTCTCCTTCTGCCTGGGCGCCTCGGCCATCGCCCCCGCCCTGGTCTACAGCCTCTTCTGGCGCCGCTACACCCGAACCGGCCTGCTGTGCACCCTCATCGGCGGCTCGCTCTCGGTCCTGCTGCTGATGCCCGGCACGAACCTGGTCTCGGGCTCGCCCGTATCCGCCTTCCCCGAGGCCGACTTCAACTGGCTTCCGTTCACCACGACCGGCCTGATCACCATCCCGCTGGGCTTCGCCCTCGGCTGGCTGGGCACGGTCGCCTCGGGCCGCCGGCAGGCGGAGGAGCAGCGCCGGCAGTACGAGGCGGTGGAGGGCTGGATTCTGGCGGGGGCGGTGCGCAGGAACGGGTGAGGGGGAGGCGAGGTGAGGGAGCGAGCCCGTGGTGAGGGGCTGAGGTGAGCGCGTGAGGTGAGGGTGTGGATCCTCGGTCGGGGCAGGGACTTCGGCGCTATTCCACCGAAGCCCGGCCGGTCAGGTCGGCGAGGCTGCTGCGTACATGGTCCAGCTGGGCGCGTACGTCGTCCCACCGCTCCCCGTGCTCGCGCAGCACCTGTTCCGTCTCCCGCGCGATCCGGTCCGCGTGCGCCTGGGCCTGAACCAGCAACTCCGCCGCGCGCGCCTGCGCGTCCTCCTGTCGGCCGTGCACCGACTGCCCGCCGTCGGCGAGCGCCTGCTTCGCCTCGGTGAGGGCGGCCTCGGCGCGCGCGACCAGGTGGGCGTGGTGCGCGTCGAGCGCGTCCGCGCGTTCTACCGCCTCACGCTCCGCCTCGGCCCATCGCTCGGCGTGCTCCTTCGCCTGTTCGGCGAGCATCCCGGAGGTGCGCTGGCGCATCTCGCGCAGTGCGGACAGGACCTCGCCGCGGGACTCCTTCACCTCACGCCGGGCGGTGATCCGGATCTCGTCGACTTCGGCGCGTGCCGCGAGCAGCCGCTGGCGGGCGCGTTCTTCGGCTTCCGCCCGGAGCTCGTCCGCGTATTCCTGCGCCGCCCGGCGCACGCCCAGGGCATGCGCTTCGGCGTGCGCGAGGTGCTGCTGCGCTTCGCTCCGGGCGCGCTCCCGCACGGCCGCCGCCTCTTCCTGCGCGAGCTGGAACAGGCGCCGGGCGCGCTCCCCCAGCGCTTCGTACGTCTGTGGAGCGAGCCGCGCGAGCGTCTCGCGCACCCCGGCCGCCTCCGCCTCCATCTCCTTGGCGAGCACAGTGAGTCGGGCGGCACGTTCCCAGGCGGCGTCGCGGTCGAGCGAGAGCTCGGCCGCGTACACGTCGACCTGTACGGGGCGGTAGCCGCGCCCCCGGACGGTCACAAAGCCGTGCGGCGACACCGATGCGCTGCTCATCCTGGGAGCCCCTCTCCACCAAGCACACACGGAATGATGATTTCGCGCATATCTTGATGTACCGGGCGCAAGTGTTCATAACGCGACACTCCGCAGACACGTCACGGCGGGAAAGGGTTCACAGTCGAAAGGGTCGACCCCGGTCAATGAACCGGGGCCGACCCTTTGAAGCACTTAATCCGTTTTTCTTCTTCATCTGTTGCTTTTCGGGTTGCTCAGAGCAGGCCGTCCCACATCTGCTCCAGCAGCACCGACCACCAGCTCTCGGGCGAACCGAGCGCCGCCGGGTCCAGCGAGGCCAGCTGGGCCTGGAAGTCGACGGTCCAGCGGCCCGCCTGCTCCTGGTTCAGGCCGAACCGCAGCCGCCACATCCGGCCGAGCAGCGCCAGACAGCGCGCGAACTCGGGCAGCCCGGTGTTCACGAACTGCGGCGGCACCGGCACACCGCCCGGCCCCGCCTCCACGGGCACGGCGACGATGTTCGCCGTGCCGTACTGCACACAGATCGCCTTGCCGAAGTCGCTGCCCATCACCAGGTACGAGCCCGCGTCCGGCGCCGGCTGCACACCGCGCTCCTGCGCCAGCTCCGCCAGCGTCGGCACCGGTCGGCCCGGCTGGGCCTGCGCCCAGAAGAACGGGCCCATGTCCGACGGCAGACCCGCCACCACCAGCGTGTGCGCCACGACCGGCGGCACGCCCTGCCGGGACACCGCGGCCTGCTCGAACCGGAACACCCCCGGCCCGAACGCCGCCGCCAACTCCTGCGCGATCCCCTCCGGCGGGATCGGCGGCACCGCCTGCACCGGCGGCAACGGAGCACGTACCGGCGCCGGGCGCGCGGGACCGTCCGCCACCTGATGCAACTCGCCCTGGTGCGCCAGCAACTGCTGCATGCCCTGCTGCCGGCTCGCATGATCCGTGCCGTACGGCGCGATGCTCGCGATCCGCGCCTGCGGCCACTGCTCCCGGATCATCCGCGCGCAGTACGCACCCGGCAGCTCGCACGACTCCAGCTCCGTGTGCAGCTCCAGCACCTGGCTCGGCGGCACGTTCATGCCTCGCAGCTCGTGGAAGATCTGCCACTCGGGGTGGGGCGTACCCGGCGCCGAACGCCGGATCAGCTGCTGCTCGGAACCGTCCTGCGCGCGGTAGCGCAGCACGGCCTGATAGCCCGGTCCGACCGTCGGCTGGCCGGCGACCGGCTGCACCGGCTGACCGGGAGGCGGCGGCATCGCTCCAGGCGGCACGGCGCCAGGCGGCACGGCGCCGGGCGGCATCGCTGCGGGCGGCACCACGCCAGGCGGCATCGGCTGGGGAGCGCCCGGAGCCATACCGGGGGCGCCCGGAACACCGGGGGCACCGGGAGCCTGCGGCGGAGGGAACGAGCCGGGAGCACCGGGAGCCTGCGGGGGCGGGAACGAGCCGGGAGCACCGGGAGCCTGCGGGGGCGGGAACGAGCCGGGGGCGCCAGGGGCCTGCGGGGGCGGGAACGAGCCGGGGGCACCCACTGGGGGCGCGGCCAGCACGGTCTCGGCGTGATGCACAGCACCACGCGCGCCCCCTGAGGAGCCTTGCGCACCGGGGACGCCCGGGACGCCTGGGGCGCCCGGAGCCGCCGGTGCGCCGGGGCCGCCCGGCGCGCCCGGAAAACCTGGGGCGCCGGGAGCGCCGGGAGCACCAGGCAGGTTGGGCGCACCCGGAGCATGCGGCATGCCAGGGGCACCCGGAGGCTGCGGACCGCCCGCCGCACCAGGAGCCTCGGGCCCGTCGGGGCCGAGCGCCGACACCAGCTGCGTAGGCACGTAGCCGCCGGCAGGCGTCCCCGGCGCACCGGGCACACCGGGCGCGGGCGGCGCGGGAGGAGGCATGCTGCCCGGCCGCGCACCCGGCACCCCCGGAACGCCCGGCGGAGGCGGCGGCGCGCCCGCGCCCCGCGCGCGACGCGGCGGTGCCGCCTTGCTGGTCGCGGCGTCGGCGATGTCCCCGGCGTTCGGCGGAAGCTGCCGTCCCGGCGACCCCGGACCGGCCGGCGGCTGGGGCGAGCCCTGCGGATAACCGTAGGAGGACGCACCCGGCGCGGGCACGCCCTGCGGGCCACCCGGCGGCGGACCAGCCGGGGCACCCGGAGCACCGGGCCCCTGCGGGTACCCGTACAACGGAGCACCGGGCGGCGGAGGCGGCGTACCCCCCGGCACAGAACCCGGCGGCGGCGGCGGCGTACCCCCCGGCACCGGCCCCGGCACCGGAGCACCTGGACGAGGCGTGCCCGGAACGGGCGGCTGACCCTGCGGATACCCATACGACACAGCACCCGGCGGCGGAGGCGGCGTACCCCCCGGCACAGAACCCGGCGCGGACGCGTCCGGAGCGGCCGGAGCGGCCGGAGCACCCGACCCCTGCGGGTACCCGTACGCCGCACCCGGACCACCCGGCGCGGGCGCTCCCGGGGCCGGCGGCCGCCCCTGCGGATACCCGTACGTCGCACCCCGACCACCCGGCGCAGGCGGCGGACCGCCCGGCGTACCAGGGGGCCCCGGCGTGAACGTGGCGTCGAGCGCCGGTGCCACCGCCGTCGGCGGGAGCTGGCTGCCTCCCGACATCAGCGCCGTCTCGGCGTCCGGCAGCGCCGCGGACGGCGTGCCGTCGTCGGCGTCACTCAGCGGCGGCGCGAACACGGTCGCGGGCAGCGGTACGGAACGATCGTCCCCGGAGTCCCCGTTGGTGTCCGTCCCCGCCCAGGGCGTCGCCCCCGCGGGCACACCCGGCGCCCCGGTACGCGCTCCCGCCCCGTCACCACTCCCCGCGCCCGCGGCAGGCCACGACACCCCACTACCGGACGCGCCGACCTGCGAGCCCTGCGAGCCCTGCGCACTCGCCCCACCCTGCGCCCCCGACAGACCGGACACACCGGACACGCCAGCAGATGCACCCGAAGCGCCCTGCGCACCCGATGCCGCATGCGCACCCGGCACCCCGGCATCCGCCTCAGGAAGCGAACCCCCACCCCCGGACACCGCACCCTCGCCCCGCCGGTCCGGAATGCCCAGCTTGTCCGCCGCCTCCTGCAACCACTCCGGCGGACTCAACAAGAACGACGTCTGATTCAGATCCACCCGCGCCGCAGGCGCCGGCACCGCGTCGGCCACCGCGTCCTCGGCACGGCCGTACTCCTCCTCGTACCGGCGGATCACCTCACCCACCGGCAGCGCGGGCCACAACGTGGCCTCCCCGCTGTCCCGCGCGATCACCAGCCGCTGCGCACCGCCGTCCGAACGCGGCCCGTCCGAACGATCCTCGGCCCACACCACGAACCCGAGCTCGAACTCCCGTACCCGCACCTCACGATGCTGGTACGCCGGAACATCCCCGTTGACCCACTCTTCAGCGCGCTCCTGCGCCTGCGCGTACGTCACCATCGCCGAAGTCACTCCCCCACCGAAGCCGCAGACCCTGACTGGGCGGCAGACGCAGAGGGACCCGCAGCCGCAGCGGACGCCACCGGCACCACACGCGCGAACCCGCCGTCCACCATCAGGTTCGCCACCGTCTCCAACTCCGGCGGATTACCCGCCAGCCGCGACAGAAAGACGTCGAAGTCCTCACCGCACGGCAGCAACAACCGCTCCACCCGCTCCACCGGCGCCCACGCCGGATCCACGTCCCGCACGTCGTCATACGCGCAGAACCACACCGAACCGATCCGGTCGCCCTTCACCTTCACGGCCAGCAACCCGCCCTGCACGAAACCGATCCCCAGGAAATCCTTGGTCAGATGGTCACGCAGGCACTTGTTCACATACACCAGGTCATTGACCGCCGCCTCGTCCCGCACCGTGAAGAACGGCTGGTCGATCAGCAGCCCCAACTCGGCATCCAGCGCGGCCCCCACGGGCGCACAACCACCCGCCGCCTTCAAGAACGACCGATACGCACCCGGCAGCCGGTACCCCAGGTCCTCCTCGACCCCCTGCACCTGCTCCTCCGACACCGCCACACCCGACTTCGGCAGCCCGAAGTGCGCGGGCCGCGTCTCCTGCAACGGCCGCGTCCCCCGCTTCCCGTGATCCACCGCCGACGTCGCGATCCCACCGTGATGCCGCAGCAACGCCTTCACCTCGACCGGAACCAACTCCAGCCGCCGCGAACCCACCACGTGATGCCACGTCCAGCCATGCGGAGTGGCCACCTCCGCCACCGTGTCCCACAACTCATGCCCCGACGCCGCCAACGCCGCGTTCGCCGACACGTAGTCCGTCAACCGCAACTCGTCGACCCCGAAACCCTCCGGCGGCTCCGCGATCTCCGCAACCGCACGCGCATACGGCGAGAAGTCCGGATAACCGTGCTCGTCGACCCGCACCCCTCTCGGGTGACGGGCAGCCCGAACCGGATCCGGAAAGTGCACGACCTGCCCGGCGTAGGCCGCGTTCGGCGGCGCGGCTTGCCCGAGCCGACCTGTCGTCATGGCGGTTGCCCCCTGCGGCACTCTGTACGACCCCCGGCGCCCGGTTCCGCATCCACTCCCCGGCACACCACGGCCCGTATCGGACTGTCTCCTACGGTCTCCCACGCGCGTTGACCGCGCGCAGCACGGTGCCGACAGCCTATGCGGTACGACGACACCGGTCACCGGGCCTCCACTTCCGTGACCAGCCGTCACCCCGCCGTGACAGCCCGCCCGAACCGGGCGTGTCGCACCGCCCCAGCTTCCGCACCCGCCACGCGATTTGGCACCCTGGGTCCGCCGGGGGGATGCTCGGGAGGGGATGACGATCATGAACGCGACGCAAACGGGACCGCACACCGGGCCCCGCACAGCCACATCCGGAGACCCCCGGGTCGGCTGGAGTGCCACCGAAACACCCCACGCCCCCACCCTCCGCCACCGCCGCGACGGCATACTCCCCACCATCGCCGCCGCCCTCTCCGTCCACGGCGCCACCCTCACCGGCACCGCCGCCCGCGGCGACCAGCCCCCCGCCCTGCACCCCCTCGTCCAGGACTTCCTCGACACCCTCAGCAGCGCCCAACGCGACCGCTTCACCGGCCGCTGCGCCGAAGCACTCCTCATCTCCCGCCACATCGCCGCCGCCGACGCCACCCGCAGCAAACGCGCCGCCCGCAAACCGATGACCAACGGCGAAGCCCGCAAAATCCTCAAACAGGCCAAACTCACCGCCCGCCGCATCCGCGAGGACGGCGACCCCCTCCACGGCAGCTTCGCCACCCCCTGCCGCGCCTGCACCGCCCTCAGCGCCCACTTCGGCGTACGCATCGTCGACCCCACGGCAACCGCCGACTGACCCCCCACCCCGCACCAACCCATGAACCCGACGAACGCAGGGCAGATGCACCCCGACCGCACCACGAGCACACGCTTCCCCGCACCCGTCGACGCCGCCCTGCGCGCCGCCGGCTGGCAACCCGGACGCTGGGACATCAGACAAGCCGAGATCTGGGCCGACACCCTGCGCGAACACACCTCACCCGCCGGACACCGCCACACCGTGTTCCCCGCCGCCGTCGAGGCCTGGGCCGAATTCGGCGGACTGCACATCACGCCCCCCGGCCCCGGCCGCCAGGTGGCCCCCGCCACCCTCCACCTCGACCCCCTGCACGGCCTCCACCTGGCCCGCACCCTCGGCGACCTCGGCCGCGCCCTCGACACCGAGGTCTGCCCCCTCGGCACCGAGACCGACACCCAGGCCGTCCTCACCATCGACACCGAAGGCCGCGTCTACACCCTCGACCACACCGGCGACTGGTACCTCGGCCCCGACATCGACCAGGCCCTCACCGCCCTCGTCTCCGGCATCGAACCCGTACGACTCACCGCCGGCTGAACAGCGCCCCACCGCCCACCGCACAACCCCGCGACCGCCGGCCGAACAGCCCCGCGACCGCGCCTACGACGCCGGAATCACCGCCGACACCCGAAAACCCCCCGCATCCGTCGGCCCCGACACGAACACACCCCCGAGCCCCGCCACCCGCTCCTTCATCCCCACCAGCCCATTGCCCCCCGAAGGCAACCGAGCCGACGACGCCGACGACACCTCCGGCGGCGGCTCGTTCTCCACCTGCATCGCGATCTCCGACAGCCGATGCGCCAACCGCACATACGTCTTCGCACCCGCCGCATGCTTGTGGACGTTCGTCAACGCCTCCTGCACCACGCGATACGCCGTCTGCTCGATCTCTGCGGCATACGACCGCGTCTCCCCCTCCACCGACAGATCCACGACCATCCCCGCAGCCGCCGACTGCCCCACCAACTCCGCCAACTCCGACAGACACGGCCCCTCACCCTCATCAGCCGCCCGCGAAGCCGCCGCCGCAGCAGCCACCCCCACCGCCACCAACGGCACCGACGACCGCTCCCGCCGCTCCGCCGCACCATCCCCACTGCGCAGCACCCCGAGCATCTCCCGCAGCTCGGTCAACGCCTGCCGCCCCATGTCCCCCACCAAAGCGGCATTCCGCACCGCCTTCTCGGGATCCTTCCGCGCCACCGCCTGAAGCGCCGCCGCATGCACCACCATCAGACTCACCCGATGCGCGACGACGTCATGCATCTCCCGCGCGATCCGCGTCCGCTCCTCGTTACGCGCCCACTCCGCCCGCTCCTCGGCCCGCTCGGCCAACAGCTGAAGCTCCCGCTCGAGACTGTCCGCCCGCTCCCGAAGACTCTCCATCAACCGCCGCCGCGCCCCCACGTACAGGCCCAGCAGAACAGGCGGCGCCGTCAGACCCAGCGACGTAGTGATCGAAGCGAACGGAATGAACCAGTCACCCAGCGCGAAATCCCCCCGCGCCATGTCCTGCCGCACCCGCACCAACATCACGATCAACATCCCCACCAGGGACATTCCCGCCAGCGACGCGATGATCCGCCGGGGCAGCTCCGACGCGGCCAGCGTGTACAGCCCCACGATGCCCATCAGGTAGCCCATCTGGGCCGGAGTGATCGCGATCGACACCAGCACGACAGCGATCGGCCACTTCCGCCGAATCAGCAGCACGGAGCCGGCCAGAACCCCGAAAACCACCCCCGCGGCCAACGGAATCCCCGCGTCCCGCCCGAACCGCACCCCTTCGAACGCACACTCCACCGCGGACACCGCCGCCAGCGCCCCGTCCAGCAGGGCACTACGCCACCTCACCCACCACCACGGCCCCGTGCGGGCCTCGGCGTGCTCTTCCCCCGTCGTGGTCATGGCTCCAGCCTACGGGCGGCGGGCCGGGCTTTTCCGGCGAGTTTCCGCGACCGGCCCACACCACACTCCGTAATCGAATAACAGCGAAACCCCCCGGTATCCCTCGAACTACTGAACCATCGACCGTTCGACCCCGGAGCCACACATTCCGCCCGGAGGGCACGCCTATGGCACATTCACATGCAAGTACGCGGACTTCGAGGGGCTTCGGGAGCGGGCGGTGGCGCTGCGGCGGGCGGGGCTCAGCCGACGCCAGATCCGCCGAGTTGTACCGTCGCACGGAAGGCGCCTGGTACGGCATAGTGTTGGGTGCCAACTCGACGACCTGACCGAATGTCCGGTTTAGTCGATATTGTTCCCCCGTGGTGTAATTGGCAGCACTGTGGCTTTTGGTGCCATCTGTCCGGGTTCGAGTCCTGGCGGGGGAGCCATGCTCGGTTCGGGCCCTGACCGCACAGTCAGGGCCCACTCTCATGTCCCCCACGAAACGCCCCGGTATCCTGCGGATGTCCCCACCCCTCCACAGCCGAAGGGCAACCCCGTGAGCGCCATCCGCCCGGCCGCCGTCGTCGTACTCGCAGCGGGTGAGGGCACCCGTATGAAGTCGTCCACACCCAAGGTCCTGCACGACATCTGCGGCCGCAGCCTCGTGGGCCACGTGCTGGCCGCAGCCAGTGAGTTGGACCCCAAGAACCTCGTCGTCGTGGTCGGTCACGCCCGCGAGAAGGTCACCGCGCATCTCGCCGAGATCGACCCCCAGGTCCGTACGGCCGTCCAGGAGCGGCAGAACGGCACCGGGCACGCCGTCCGCATGGCGTTGGAAGAGCTGGGCGGGACGGTGGACGGCACTGTCGTGGTCGTGTGCGGGGACACTCCCCTGCTCACCGGGGAGACCCTCAAGCGGCTCGCCGCGACGCACGCCAAGGACGGCAACGCCGTGACCGTGCTGACCGCGGAGGTGCCGGACGCCACGGGCTACGGCCGTATCGTGCGCGACGGTGCCTCGGGTGCCGTGACGGCGATCGTGGAGCACAAGGACGCCACCGAGTCGCAGCGCGCGATCCGTGAGATCAACTCGGGTGTCTTCGCGTTCGACGGTCAGCTCCTCTCCGACGCGCTGGGCAAGGTGCGTACGGACAACAGCCAGGGCGAGGAGTACCTGACGGACGTCCTCGGGATTCTGCGTGAGGCGGGTCACCGTGTCGGTGCCTCGGTGGCCGGGGATCACCGGGAGATCGCGGGTATCAACAACCGTGTGCAGCTCGCCGAGGCGCGTCGCATTCTCAACGACCGGTTGCTGACCGCCGCGATGCTCGGCGGGGTCACGGTGGTGGACCCGGCGACGACCTGGGTGGACGTGACCGTGACGTTCGGCCAGGACGTGATCGTGCATCCGGGGACGCAGCTGCAGGGTTCGACGCATCTCGCCGAGGGTTCGGAGGTCGGTCCGAACAGCCGGCTGAAGGACACGACGGTGGGTGCGGGCGCCCGGGTGGACAACACGGTCTCCGACGGGGCGACCGTCGGCCCGCAGGCGACCGTGGGGCCGTACGCCTATCTCCGTCCCGGTACGCGTCTTGGGCTTAAGTCCAAGATCGGTACGTACGTGGAGACGAAGAACGCGTCGATCGGCGAGGGGACGAAGGTGCCGCACCTGTCCTATGTCGGTGACGCGACGATCGGCGAGTACACGAACATCGGTGCCGCGAGTGTCTTCGTGAACTACGACGGCCAGGACAAGCACCACACGACGGTCGGCTCGCACTGCAAGACCGGTTCGGACAACATGTTTGTGGCTCCTGTCACGGTCGGGGACGGTGCCTACACCGCTGCCGGCTCCGTGATCACGAAGGATGTGCCGCCCGGTTCGCTGGCCGTGGCCCGTGGTCAGCAGCGGAATATCGAGGGTTGGGTGGCTCGTAAGCGTCCGGGCAGCGCGTCGGCGAAGGCGGCCGAGGGAGCTTCCCGACAGCCGGACGGCGAAGGCTGACCGGAAACGGGTACGTCTGGGACGGCGTACCGTGATAAGTGCACACCCGCACCCCACCAGCTGAGACGGCCGTTCTTAGTCAGCTGAGCAGGCCTCTCGACACCCAGCTGAGACACCTCTGAGGAGACAGTGCTGTGACCGGGATCAAGACGACCGGCGAGAAGAAGATGATGTTCTTCTCCGGCCGCGCCCACCCCGAGCTTGCCGAGGAGGTCGCCCAGCAGCTGGGTGTCGGGGTTGTCCCGACGAAGGCCTTCGACTTCGCGAACGGCGAGATCTACGTCCGCTACCAGGAGTCGGCGCGCGGCGCGGACTGCTTCGTGATCCAGAGCCACACGGCTCCGATCAACCAGTGGATCATGGAGCAGTTGATCATGATCGACGCGCTGAAGCGTGCGTCGGCTCGCTCCATCACCGTCATCGTGCCGTTCTACGGTTACGCGCGGCAGGACAAGAAGCACCGTGGTCGTGAACCGATCTCGGCGCGTCTGATCGCGGACCTGATGAAGACGGCGGGCGCCGACCGTCTCCTGACCGTGGATCTGCACACGGACCAGATCCAGGGCTTCTTCGACGGTCCCGTCGACCACCTGTTCGCGCTGCCGCTGCTCGCGGACTACGTGGCGCAGAAGGTGGACCGCAACAAGCTCACCGTCGTCTCGCCGGACGCCGGCCGGGTGCGGGTGGCCGACCGTTGGTGCGACCGGCTCGGCGCGCCGCTGGCCATCGTGCACAAGCGGCGTGACAAGGACGTGGCGAACCAGGTGACGGTGCACGAGGTCGTGGGTGAGGTCAAGGGCCGGGTGTGTGTCCTGGTCGACGACATGATCGACACCGGTGGGACGATCTGTGCCGCGGCGGACGCGCTGTTCGCGCACGGCGCGGAGGATGTCATCGTGACGGCGACGCACGGTGTGCTGTCGGGTCCGGCGGCGGACCGGCTGAAGAACTCGAAGGTCAGTGAGTTCGTGTTCACGAACACGCTTCCGACGCCGGGTGAGCTGGAGCTGGACAAGATCACGGTGCTGTCGATCGCGCCGACGATCGCGAGTGCGGTGCGTGAGGTGTTCGAGGACGGTTCGGTGACGAGCCTGTTCGACGAGCAGTAGGGGTCCGAGCGGTAGGGGTCCCAGCGGTAGGGGTCCCAGCGGTAGGGGTCCCAGCAGTAAGGATTCGGCACCGGAAGATCCTTTTGGGTGCGGCCTCCCTCTCCGAGTAGACTGTCGAAGTTGCTCGGCGAGGGAGGCCGTTCTCCGTTTGATACGGGGGATGCGGCTGTCCGTTATCGACGCGCTCTTCGTAGCAGGCCGTTCGTGGCCGGGTGACCACGTCCGTCTTCCAGTTACTACGAGGAGTGATCATGTCCGAGGTCAAGATCTCCGCCGAGACGCGCACCGAGTTCGGTAAGGGTGCCGCCCGTCGTATCCGCCGTGACAGCAAGGTTCCCGGTGTTCTGTACGGGCACGGTTCGGACCCGCTGCACCTGACCCTGCCGGGTCACGAGCTGCTGCTGGCGCTGCGTACGTCGAACGTCCTGATCTCCCTGGACATCGACGGCAAGACCAACGAGCTGGCGATCCCGAAGGCCGTCCAGCGTGACGCGATCAAGGGCTTCCTGGAGCACGTCGACCTGCAGCTCGTGAAGCGTGGCGAGAAGGTCACCGTCGAGATCCCGGTGCAGGCCGAGGGCGAGCTGGCCGCGGGTGGCAACCTGCTGGAGCACGTGCTGAACGCGCTGCCGGTCGAGGCCGAGGCCACGCACATCCCCGAGGCCGTCACGGTGTCGGTGGAGGGTCTGGAGGCCGGTGCCTCGGTCCTCGCCAAGGACATCACCCTGCCGTCCGGCGTGACGCTGGCCGTCGACGAGGACGCTGTCGTCCTTCAGGTGCTGGCCGCGCAGGCGGAGGAGGCGCCCGAGGGTGCCGAGGGTGAGGGCGAAGCGGCCGCCGAGGCCTGATCCTCGCCGTCGTCGTTTTCTCGTCAGCCGCTGTTCCCTTCAGGTTCTGAAATGGGGGCAGCGGCTGGCGCGTATCCAAAGGCATATCCAAGGAGACACGCACGTGACGACCGACGCCAACGCCCCGTGGCTGATTGTGGGGCTGGGCAATCCCGGGCCGGAGTACGCGATGAACCGGCACAACGTGGGGTTCATGGTGGCCGATCTGCTGGCCGAGCGGATCGGGGGGAGGTTCAAGCGGGCGAGCAAGGCGCAGGCGCAGGTCGTCGAGGGGCGGATCGGTCCGCCGGGGCCGGCGAACCGGCGGGTGATCCTGGCGAAGCCGATGTCGTTCATGAACCTGTCGGGTGGGCCGGTGAACGCGCTGCGGGACTTCTACAAGGTGCCGCCTGTGAACGTCGTGGCGGTTCATGACGAGCTGGACATCGACTACGGGGTGCTGCGGCTGAAGTTGGGCGGCGGGGACAACGGGCACAACGGGTTGAAGTCGATGACGAAGGCGATGGGTGCGGACTATCACCGGGTGCGGTTCGGGATCGGGCGGCCGCCGGGGCGGATGCAGGTCGCGGATTTCGTGCTGAAGGACTTCTCGTCGGCGGAGCGCAAGGAGCTGGACTTCTTCGTGGACCGGGCGGCGGACGCGGTGGAGTGTCTGGTGATCGAGGGGTTGGAGCGGGCGCAGGGGACGTACAACTCCTAGCCGTACGACGCGCCTCCCGGGTTCATGGCTGGCACTGGACTCGTTGGGTCAGGCGTTCGTGTTTGTCGGGCGCGTCGGGGTGTGCCGTGATCCATGCGGTGGCGAGGGTCTGGACGGTGTCGGCGTGGGCTGCGGCTTGCGGGTAGAGGGCGAGTCGGGACAGGACGCGCCAGGCCGGTTCGCTGAGTCCGTGGGGTGCCAGCCAGTCGAGGGCCTGACGGACCGTGCCGTCGTCGGGCATGTCGTCGACGGTCATGCGGTGCAGCAGAGGGCCGAAGACGTACGCGGCGTCCTGGAGGGCGGCGTGCCGTCTCAGCCAGTCGATGGCGTGGGTGAGGGCGGGGCCTTTCGTCTTCTCGGGCAGGTGCTCCAGTTCGAGGAGGTGGCACAGGATGTATGTGGCGTTGGGGCTCAGGCCGTGGGTGCGTAGCCACCGCAGTGTGCGGTACAGGACCCGCGGGTCGGGCTCCGCGGCGCTTCGCAGGCGGCTCAGCAGGGGGTTGAGGATCAGGGTGTCCTCTGGGTCGGGCCGGTCCGGGAGTGTGCTGAGTGCGTAGCGGCCGAGGTTTTTCTCCGTCTGCGGGGTCAGGGGTGGCAGCCGGTGGAGGTGGCGGAGGGGGTTGTCGTCGGCCGTGCCGGTCAGTCCGCGCTCGCGAAACCACTCGAGGGCGGCGGTGATGATGCGTTCGGCCTGTTCGGAGTTGGTGTGCTGGCCGAAGAGCAGCAGCAGTCGGATGAGGGTCTGCGCCTGGATGGGGGCGCCGCCGCTGTCGGTGCCGCGGTCGGTGGGGACGTCGCTGTCGGTGCTCTCGGGGTTCTCGGGGTCCCGGTCGTGTGCCTCGGGGTCCTTGAGCCAGTCGAGAACGAAGTCGACGGTTCCGGCTTTGATGGTGGCGCCGTCGATGCCTTCGACGGGCACGGTCCAGTAGAAGAACAGGTTGCGCAGGACGAAGAAGGCGTTCGGGGTGCGGCCGTGGGTGCGCAGCCACCGCAGGGCGAGGTCGGCGCCGAATGTCATGGCGGGGTCGGAGTCGTCGGTGAAGCGCGCGCGGTAGAGGTAGGGGGCGAGGACGAGGGAGGCGTCGAGATTCGTGCCGTTCGCGGTCAGCCAGGTGGTGGCGTGGTGCAGTGCGGCTCGTGAGACGCGGGTGGGGAGGGTGTTGGCGCGGATGAGTTCGCGGATGATGTGCCTGTGGTCGTCCCGCTGGTGCTCGGGGTCGGCGTCCAGGCGGTGCAGGGCGACGGTGGTGGCACGGTCCTTCTGGTCGTCGGTCAGCTTGTCCTCCCGGTCGAGGAGGGCGGTGAGCAGGACGCTGTTGTCGGCTGTGGTGCCGTAGGTTTCCAGCCAGTCGATGGCGTGGGCGGTGGCCTTGCGCAGGATGGTCTGTTCGTCGTGCTGGGTGGTGCTGAGGCCTCTCCAGCGCAGCATGTTGCGCAGGACGAAGTCGCCGTCGTGGTCGGTGGGGTTGCGGTCGAGCCAGGTGAGTGCGTGGTGTACGACGGAGTCGATGTCGGCCTGGTCGGCGCCCGGTCCGAGTTTGCGCAGCAGCAGGAACAGGGGCCCCAGGACGAAGCTTGCCTGTTGGGTGGTGCCATGGCGGGCGAGCCAGGCGAGGGCGTCCTTCACGGCCTGGTTGTCCATTTTGGTGGAGAAGCCGTTGCGGGTCAGGACGCCCTTGAGGACGAAGCCGGCGGCTTCCTTTCGGCGGTGGTATCCGAGCCAGGCGAGGGCGTAGCGGGCGATGTGCTCGACGAGGGAGGAACGGACCGGGGCTTCGGGTCGGCGGAGGGCGGCGGCGAGCATGAAGGTGGCGCGCTCGCGGGTGCCGTATTTGGTCAGCCAGTCGCGGGCGGCGGTGAAGAGGGTGCTCCACTGCTCCGGGTCCGTGGCGGTGGTGTCCGTGGTGCGGAGCAGGGTGGAGATGAGCCGTTCGGTTTCGAGGTCGGTGCGGAGCCGGTGGGCGAGGGTGATCGCGACGGGGGTGGCTTCGCGGGTGACGGCGGGGGTGTGGGCGCCGGGAGGCAGCAGGGTCTGCAGGGCGTAGCGGGCTTCGGGGGCGGTGCCGTGTGCGTCGAGCCAGCGGAGGGTGAGGGATTCGAGGTGGTCGGCGTGGTGGGTGGGGAGGTCGTCGGTGCGGCGCACGGTGTCGATGAGCTGGAGTGCGTCCAGGTCGGTGGTGACGTGTTGGTCCAGCCAGGTCAGGGCGTGGTCGATGAGGACGCCCGGGACCGGGTGGTGACTGTTGCGGATGGCGTCCGCGAGGAAGGCGCGTACGAGGGCGGGCTTGGTGGTGTGGGCGATCCAGGGGGCGGCGAGGGAGTCCCAGGTGTCGATGACTCCTTGTTGCCAGGGTGGGGCGGAGATCATCGAGACGAGGGTGCGCATCCCTTCGGCGGGGGTCGGCAGGAGCAGGGCGAGGACGTCCGCGGCCCGGGTGGCGAGCCATGCGCCGATGGTGGAGGTGAGCTTCTTCTGTACGCGGTCGTTGTGCTCGTGGGACCAGCGGGTGAGGTGGTTGACGGCTCGGCGGAAGGTGTGGGGGCTGCCGAGGAGTGCTTCGAGGAAGGAGCGCAGGACGGAGGTGTTGAGTGGGTCGTAGGGCGTGGGCAGGCAGCTTTGGTCGAGAAGTTTGTCGGTGACGATGTCGTGGATCGTGTCGACCGTGCCCGGTCCCTCGGCGGTGGGTACGAGCCAGCCGAGTGCTTCGAGGTTGTCGACGATGCTTTCGCCGCTGTGGTCGTGCGGGGGGCGGGTGGAGAGGTAGTGGTCGACGACTTCTTCGACGGTTGCGCGTTGTTGGGGGCAGGCGAGCACGGCGAGGGCACTGGCGTGCAGGACGGTGGAGTCCGAGGCGCCGCCGGCCGCTGATTCGATGTCCCTGCGGGTGCGGCGTACGAGCCAGTCGACGAGTTGGCCGGGGGCTGGTGCGGCGGGGTGTGTTCCGTTGGGTGCCTGGTCGACGCTGCCTTCGAGGGCGAGGGCGAACAGCAGGGCGAGGATGGGGCGGGTGCCGCAGATGGTGGCCATTTTGTCGGGTCCCCAGGCGGCAAGGGAGTTGGGGGCGACCGTCTCGAAGATGCTGGCGGCGATGGTGCGCTGGTGGGTTTCGCTCTGGGCGAGTTCGACCTCTTCGAAGAGGGTGAGGGAGCCGTGCTTGCGTACTTCGCCGACGGCACCGGGGCGGACCGAGGCGAGGCAGGCGATGCGGGCGCCTTCGCTGCGTTCGGCGTGCAGGAGATCGGCGAGTTCCCGCAGGTCGAGGCTGTCGTACTGGTCGAGGTAGTCGAGAAGGAGGAGCAGGCGCTGGTCGCCGCGGTCCTTGAGCTCTTCCTGGATCTCGGCGGCGAGTGTGCGCGCGGTCAGTCCGACGGCGCGGTCGACGTGGAGCACCTGCCATCCGCTGCGGTCGGCGAGGGCGGCGACTTCGATGCAGGTACGGGTCTTGCCGGCGCCGGCGATTCCGGTGAGCAGCACTCCGCAGCCGGGTGTGCCGAGACGGCCTCTTCGGGGATCGTCGAGGCGGGCCAGCAGGTTTTCGGGGCGGGCGGGGTGTTGGGGGTCCTCGGGGGCGATGTAGGGCAGTACCTCGTCCTTGAGGTAGGTGCCTCGGTCGCCGAGTCTGCGCAGGATCGCGTCCGAGGGGAGGAGCCAGGCGGGGCGGGTGCGGGACCGGTAGCCGGCGTGGTGGAGGAGGTCGCCGTCCCAGGTGCGGGCGTCGATCCAGGGGATCTGTCGCTCACCGTCGTCCGCCATGCGTTCACGGACGGTTTCGAGCAGTCGTCTGGGGTCCGGCGGCCAGGGGGTGTCGGTGGTCCGCAGTTCGGTGAGCAGGGCACGGGTGAACACGCCGCCCTGTTCGTCACCTTGGGCGAGGTCTCCGTCCTGGGTGGCGTGGAGGACGAGCAGGCGGGTGTCGGTCGTGGCGGGCGGTCGGGTGGGGAGCTGGGTCTGTGCGAACGCCTCGAGTGTCTCCACGTGGTTGCGGCAGGCGTCGAGGCAGAGGACCTTGTGGGGGATGCGCTGGTACGGCGGGCTGTGGAGCAGGGCGTTCTGGAGGTTGTCCGTGCACAGGGCGACCTCCTTGTAGGGTTCGCCGCCGGCGTGGATGAGGAGTTGCCGCGGGGTGCCGGAGGTGATCGCGCCGTGCCCGCTCCAGGCGAACCAGAGCAGGTCGCCCTCCCAGTCGGGCAGTTCGTCGACGAGGATCCGCTTCACCACGTCGTGGGTGGCGTCGTGCAGGGTGAGGCCGAGGTGTCGGGCGGTCGTCCGGGTGTGTTCGCGGTTGTGGTCCAGGGGGGAGACGCACAGCCGGATGTTGTCGGGGGGTACGCCGTTGTCGCGGAGCCACTGCGCGTGGGCGAGGGCGTCCCGGGCGGGTCCGGGGAGGTCGTGGAACGGGCCTTGGTCGTAGCGTTCGACGCCGACGAGGATCGCCCGGGTCCGCTCCGGGGTGACGCCCGAAAGCTCTGTGCTCATGCGCCGCCCAGAAGGATGCGTGCGAGGAGGTTTTGGAAGTCGGGGTTGGTGAAGTAGGCGTTGTGGGCGACGGGGAAGGGTTCTCCGCTGTTGAGTTCCACGTCGTCGACGCGGTCGGGGAAGACGGGTTCGGCGGTGAAGCCGAGCAGGTCGCGTTTGTCGTAGACGTTGGTCCAGCCGGGGAAGTGTTCGGGCAGCGGCGTTCCGGGTTCGAGGCTGGGCAGGGCGCCGAGCTCGTGGAGGTGCGCGGCCTGGGTGCCGACGGTGACCAGGTGGTGCACGCCGGGGAGTTCCTCCTCGATCAGCAGGTCCACGGCGACGATGCCGCCGAGGCTGTGGGCGAGCAGGACGACGGGGCCGTGGGCCTGGTTGAGCTGTGTGATGCGGTCCTTGAGGAGGGTGCGCAGCTGCCGTCCCCGGGCGAGGTACTTGAGGGTGTCGCCCAGTTTCGGGTGGGCGCCCGTCATGAGGTCGGCGCGGTTCTTGTCGAGCCTGCGCATCACGCCGAACCGGCGGGCGGTCCACAAGGAGGCACGCAGTACGGCGCGGTCCATCTTGCCGCGGGCGGTGCCGCCGAGCGCGTGGGTGAGGAGGCGGACGGCCTCGTCGCGTTGCGCGGTGCTCCACAGCACCGGGGTGCCGCGGCGCTGGGTGCCGCCGAGGAGGTGGGCGACGATCGCGGTGGCGAGGGCGCCGGGAAGTTCGCCGGGGCCCAGGCCGTGGGTGAGGGCGTCGTGGCCTTCGGTGCTTTCGAGGACGGAGGTGAGGGAGGCGGTGAACTCCTGCCTGACCCGGGGCTCCGCCAGGAGCTGGTCGAGTTCGTCGGGCAGGGTGGTGGCGAGGTTTCGGGCGCGGGCGGTGACCTGGGGTCCGGAGCGGTCGGCGACGATGCCGGTGAAGGCCGCGGCGGGGTCGGGGCGCCGGCGCAGCACGGACAGCGGGTCCTCGTAGAGCAGGCCCCATTGGAGGGCGGTGTTGTCGTCGGGGTCGAGTTCGCTCGTCGTGACCGTGTCCGCACCGGTTTCCGGCTCGGGTTCGGCGGGGGCGGTGCCGGGCAGCGCGGCCGTGCCCACGCCGTCGGGGACGCCGAAGGCGTCGCCCCAGTAGCACTCGTGCACGGGGACTTCTCGGGCGAGGCCGCCCATGGTGTCCCGCAGCAGCGTCATGGTCTCGTCGCAGGCGGTCCGGCGGACGCCTGTTCCGTGGACGAAAAGCAGTGCCCTCACGTTCTCCCCCGTTCACGGTGTTGGAGTGCCGCCGGTTCTCACCGTCCGTTCATTTTATGGAAGTTGTGGGGCGCCGTTTAAGTTCCCGCAGAGACGAACATTGACGTGGTGTGACCTCATGGCCAAGGATCGCGGCCATGCCCTCTGCCGTCGTTTCCACTCAAGGTGCCCAGGCCGCGCTGCGGTTCGGGCGGTTCGCGGCGATGGGTACGGTCGCGGTGCTGATCCTGATCGCGGGGGTGTGGGCGTCCTGGGGGACGGCGCAGCACGTGATGCTGACGAAGGGCCGGGAGAGCGGCACGATCCGGGTGACCAGTTGCGGTTCGGACACGTGCAGCGGGCCGTACACGCCCCGGTCGGCCGGGTCGACGGCCCGTACGACGGTGGTGATCGAGAAGACGGTCGCGGTGCGCAAGGGGCAGACGTACACCGTGGTGGTGAAGCCGGGCGGTGACGAGGTGGTCCGCTCGGGGCCGGCCGGGGTGCTGTACGCGTGGGTTCCGCTGGGCGGGGCGCTGCTGCTCGCCTCGGTGGTGGTCGCGGGCGGGCTGCGGCGGACACGGATCGCGTGGGTGATGGCGGGGGCGGGGACTGTGCTGCTGACGGCGGCATTCGTGGCGGTCTGACCCGTTGGGACGGCTTCCGACTCTGTGCAGGATCGGTGTGTTGCCTGTTCGTGATTGACCTGGTGGCGGGCGAGGCCTGATGCTGAGCCGCCCCCTCCACATCTTCCCGCTCGCAACACGAAGATGGACTACTGCCACATGCGTACCCTCACCCGCGCCGGCGCCGTGTGCGCCGTCGCCTCGGCCGCGCTGCTCGCGGCCCCCGCCGCCCACGCCACCGCCCCCGGTGACAACGGGACGGTGAAGATCCATGACGCCGCCACCGGCGAGGAGCTCCGCAAGAACGAGCCGCACGTCTGCACCTTCTATCTCGACGCCTTCGGTTTTGACGCCGTCCAGCAGGTCGACTGGCACATCGAGGCCTGGGCCCCGACCGCCGACGTCAAGGGCGAGACGGTGAAGTCGGGCGCGATCACCCTGGACGGCGACGGTCACGGCCGTACGGACGATCTGTCGCTGCCCGACGGGCACTACAAGCTGTTCTGGAACTTCGAGGGCGAGAAGGGCGCCGCCAAGCAGAAGGTGTTCTGGACGGACTGCGAGGACGAGGGCGAGGGCGAGCCGGGTGGCGGGACGACCGCCACTCCGGGTGCGTCGGCGTCGGCCTCTCCCTCGACGTCCGCGTCACAGGCCGCGCCGGAGGCCGGGTCCTCCTCCGGCGGCTCCGAGGCCTCCCCCTCCGCGCAGGGCGCCGGCGGCGACCTCGCCGAGACCGGCAACGGTGCCCCGGTCGGCCTGCTGGGCGGCCTGGCGGCCGCGCTGGTCGCGGCCGGCGGTTACCTGATGTTCCGTCGCCGTAAGGCCTGATCGCGTACATGACGGTGCCCCCGAACCTCCACGAGGCTCGGGGGCACCGCCGTGTGCACGAGGACCGT
Organism: Streptomyces sp. NPDC001315; assembly: GCF_042896175.1. Lineage (NCBI taxonomy): Bacteria > Bacillati > Actinomycetota > Actinomycetes > Kitasatosporales > Streptomycetaceae > Streptomyces > Streptomyces sp. NPDC001315. The sequence continues at coordinate 61,134 of NZ_JBIAWZ010000008.1, forward strand.
CAGCCGGTGTTGCGCAGGCCCGCCGCCACGCCGTTGACCGTCAGCAGCAGGGCCCGGGCCAGCAGCGGGTCGGACGGCTCGCCGGCCGCCGCGGCGTCGCGCTGTCGCTTGAGCAGGGCGACCTGGAGGTAGGAGATCGGGTCGAGGTAGGCGTCGCGGATGGTGAAGGTCTGCCTCAGGACCGGTGTCGCGTCGAGCAGGTCCTGCTCCCCGGTGACCCGCAGCACCTCGCGCACGGTCAGTTCGTGCTCGGCCCTGATCGTGTCGAAGACGTGCTTCAGCTCGTCCGGGACGAGGGTGTCGACGTAGTGCTGGGCGATGCGCAGGTCGGTCTTCGCGAGGGTCATCTCGACGTTGGAGATGAAGTTGCGGAAGAAGTGCCACTGCTCGTGCATCTCGTCGAGCACGGTGTCGAGGCCGGCCTCGCGCAGTGCCTTCAGGCCGGAGCCGACGCCGTACCAGCCGGGGACGATCTGCCGGGACTGGGTCCAGCCGAACACCCACGGGATGGCGCGCAGGCCGTCGAGGCCGGCGCCCGAGTCGGGGCGGCGGGAGGGGCGGGAGCCCAGGTGGAGGTCGGCGAGCTGGTCGACCGGGGTGGACGCGAAGAAGTACGCGGGCAGGTCCGGGTCCTCGACCAGCCTGCGGTAGGCGCCCTCGGCGGCGTCGGACACCACGTCCATCGCGGCGTCCCAGCGGGCCAGGGCCTCCACCGACTGGCGGGGGGCGGTGTGCAGGGCGGAGGCCTGGAGGGTGGCCGCGACGGTCAGCTCCAGGTTCTCCCGGGCCAGGGAGGGGATCAGGTACTTGTCGGAGATGACCTCGCCCTGCTCGGTCACCTTGATCTCGCCCTCCAGGGTGCCCCAGGGCTGGGCGAGGATCGCGTCGTGCGAGGGGCCGCCGCCACGGCCGACGGTGCCGCCACGGCCGTGGAAGAGGCGCAGGCGGACACCGTAGCGGTGGGCGACGTCACGCAGGCGGCGCTGGGCGCGGTGGATCTCCCACTGGCTGGTGGTGATGCCGCCGAACTTGGAGGAGTCGGAGTAGCCGAGCATGACCTCCTGGACGTCCCCGCGCAGGGCGACGAGGCGCCGGTAGGAGGGGTCGGAGAGCATCTCCTCCAGGATGGTGTCGGCGGCCTTCAGCTCGTCGGTGGTCTCCAGCAGCGGCACGATGCCGATCTTCGCCCAGCCGCCGTGCAGGTCGATCAGGCCTGCCTCGCGGGCCAGGACGGCGGCGGCGAAGACGTCGTCGGCGCCCTGGCACATGGAGATGATGTAGGACTCGATGACCTCGGGTCCGAAGACCTCCAGGGCCCGCTTGACGGTCTGGAAGACGCCGAGGGTCTTGGCGCCGGCCGCGTCCACGGGCGCCGGGGTCGGGCCCAGCGGACGGCGCGAGCGCAGCTCCTTGGCCAGCAGCTTCGTACGGTATTCGCGGGGCATGTCCGCGTACCGCCAGGACTCCTCGCCGAGCCGGTCGAAGAGCTGGCCGAGGGCGTGGTGGTGGGCGTCGGCGTGCTCGCGGACGTCCATGGTGGCGAGCTGAAGGCCGAAGGCGGCCAGCGTCCTGATGGTGCGGTCCATGCGGCCGTCGGCGAACAGGCCGCCGCGGTGTTCCCTGAGCGAGGTCTGGATCAGCGTCAGGTCGTGCAGCAGCTCCGCGGTGCCCAGGTAGTCGTGGCCGGCCTCGTGCGGCGTCCCCTTGGCCAGGCGCTGCTTGGTGTTCTCCAGCTTCTGCCGGATGCAGGTGGCCTTGAGCCGGTAGGGCTCCTCGGCGTTGAGGCGCTTGTAGCGGGGGCTGATCTCAGGCAGGCGTTCGAGGTCGGCCTGGAGGGACTCCAGGAGCTCCTCGGTGGCGCCGGCGTAGCGGATGGAGTTCGACAGGAAGCCGCGCAGCTCGTCGATCATCTCCAGGGCGTCGTTGATGCCGTGCTCGTGCTGGAGGATCAGCACGTCCCAGGTGACCTGGGGGGTCACGTTGGGGTTGCCGTCGCGGTCGCCGCCGATCCAGGTGCCGAAGGTGAGGGGGCGGGTGTCGTCGGGAAGCTTGACGCCGACGCGTTCCAGTTCCGCCGTGAGGTCCTCCAGGACGTCGCCGACGGCGCCCGCGTGCAGCTCGTCCAGGTAGTAGATGGCGTTGCGGGCCTCGTCGGCGGGCTCCGGGCGGACGACGCGCAGCTCGTCGGTCTGCCACACCAGGTCGATGTTCTCGGCCAGACGGGTGTCGTAGCGGCGGCGGTCGGACTCGATGACCGGGGTCTCCAGGAGCGCGGCGATGCGCCGGAGCTTGTTCAGTACCGACCGGCGTGCGGCCTCGGTCGGGTGCGCCGTGAACACGGGACGGACGTTGAGGTGCTTGACCGTCTCGCGCAGGTGCTCCGGGTCGGCGTCCTTCAGCCGGTCGGCCGTACGGGCGAGCAGACCGCCCTCGGCGGCGCGGCGGGCGCGCAGTTCGCGGCCGCGGTGCACCTGCTCGGTGACGTTGGCCAGGTGGAAGTAGGTGGAGAAGGCGCGGACCAGCTTGGCCGCGGTGTCCAGTTCGGTGCCGCGCAGCAGCTCGGCGGCGGCCTCGCCGTCCTCGCGGGTGAGGCGGCGGACCTTCTCGACCAGCTCCAGGAGCTCGGGACCCTCCTGCCGAACGAGGGTCTCGCCGAGGAGGTCACCCAGTCGGCGGATGTCCGCGCGAAGCTCGCTGCTGGTCGTCATGGTCTGGTCGTCGGCACTGCTCACAGGTGCGGCTCCTTGCAGTGTTGAAGCTCGTCCGGGGGGGAACCCGGAAGTACGTCTCGCGCGGCGGCTGCCGCATACGGGCCGGGCATCCGGGAAGGAATGAGAGCGGACCGCGCTGTCCGACCGACTCCAAGGATAGGTGTCCATGCGGACGCGCAGACTGTCGGGCTCTTGCCGCCGGGCGGCGCGCTGCCATACTTACGACGCCGTAGGTTACGGAACCGTAGGAAGCCGTGCACGGTTGCCGTAACCCCGCACCCCTCTCCAACCTCGACCCCACAGGGGACGCCCATGACCACACGCCCCGACGTGATCGAAGACGCCCCGAAGGCGCCCGGCGACGAGCCCATGCCCTCGGCCACGCTGGGCGGCGAGCAGAAGCGTTCGATCGAACAGATCACCCTTCTGCTGTTCATCGCCGTCCCCTTCCTCGCGCTCCTCGCCGCCGTGCCGCTGGCGTGGGGCTGGGGGGTGAGCTGGCTGGACATCGGTCTGCTGGTGTTCTTCTACTACCTGGGCTGTCACGGCATCACCATCGGTTTCCACCGTCACTTCACGCACGGTTCCTTCAAGGCCAAGCGGCCCCTGAAGATCGCTCTGGCGGTCGCGGGGTCGATGGCGGTGGAGGGCCCGCTGGTCCGCTGGGTCGCGGACCACCGCAAGCACCACAGGTTCTCCGACGCGGAGGGCGACCCGCACTCTCCCTGGCGCTACGGGGAGACGGTCCCGGCGCTGATGAAGGGCCTGTGGTGGGCACACATCGGCTGGATGTTCGACGAGGAGCAGACCTCGCAGGACAAGTACGCGCCGGACCTGATCGCCGACCGGACGCTGCGGGCGATCTCCCGGCAGTTCGTCCTGTGGACGATGCTGTCGCTGGCGCTGCCGGCCCTGATCGGCGGTCTGGTGACGATGTCCTGGTGGGGGGCGTTCACCGGCTTCTTCTGGGGTTCGCTCGTCCGGGTGGCGCTGTTGCACCACGTCACGTGGTCGATCAACTCGATCTGTCACGCGGTCGGCAAGCGCCCGTTCAAGTCGCGGGACCGCTCGGGCAACGTGTGGTGGCTGGCGGTGCTGTCCTGCGGTGAGTCCTGGCACAACCTGCACCACGCCGACCCGACCTCCGCGCGGCACGGTGTGGAGCGCGGCCAGCTGGACTCCTCCGCACGTCTCATCCGCTGGTTCGAGCAGCTGGGGTGGGCGTACGACGTGCGCTGGCCGTCACGCTCGCGTATCGATTCACGCCGGAAGACGGGTGACGACGGCGCCCGAAGGGGGAGGGCGACCGCCGACGCGGCATGATTGACGGCGTGGCGACCGATCCCAGCAGTACCCCCGGCAATGAGAAGCCCCGGCGCGCGCGTCGCACCCGTATGACGGGGGCGGAGAGGCGCCAGCAGCTCCTTGAGATCGGTCGCACACTGTTCGCGGCGAAGGGCTTCGAGGGCACGTCCGTGGAGGAGATCGCGGCGAAGGCGGGGGTCTCCAAGCCGGTGGTGTACGAGCACTTCGGCGGCAAGGAGGGCCTGTACGCGGTCGTCGTGGACCGTGAGATGCGGCGTCTGCTGGACATGGTGACCGGCTCCCTCACGGCCGGCCATCCGCGCGAGCTGTGCGAACAGGCCGCGTTCGCCCTCCTGGACTACATCGAGGAGTACACGGACGGCTTCCGCATCCTGGTCCGCGACTCCCCCATCCCCCAGTCGACGGGTTCCTTCGCGTCTCTCATCTCGGACATCGCCACCCAGGTGGAGGACATCCTGGGCCGCGAGTTCAAGAGCCGCGGCTTCGACCCCAAGCTGGCCCCCCTCTACGCCCAGGCCCTCGTCGGCATGGTCGCCCTGACCGGCCAGTGGTGGCTGGACGTACGCCGTCCGAAGAAGGCGGAGGTCGCGGCGCATCTGGTGAACCTGGCATGGCACGGCCTGGACGGACTGGAGGCGAAGCCCCGGCTGATAGGTCACCGGAAGAGCTGAGCCGAACGGATGAACTAATAGACCACATGGTTAATCTTGTGAAACCATGTGGTCATGACTGAGATCGCGATCAGCGCAGCCCGCTCCCAGCTCGGCGACCTGGTCCGCCGCGCGGCCCACGGCCGCGAGACCATCGCCCTCACCGACCATGGACACGTGGCGGCACTTCTGGTCTCCCCTCAGGTGATAGAGGATCTCGAAGACGCCCTCGCGGTCGCGGACTACCAGCGCCGCAAGGCCGAGGGAACGCTCGACGAGGGCATCCCGCACGAGGAAGTCGGACGCATGCTGGGGCTGCGTCCGTGACCTACCGCATCATCTGGGAGCCGGCTGCCACGAACGCGGCAGTGCGGTTCCTCGAGGAGGACCCGACCGGGCTCGCGGCCGTGTACGAGGCCGTCGGCACCCTCGCGAAGGCACCCCGCCCCACCAACTCCACCGCCTACGGCCCGAACATCCGCAGGCTCCGCGTCGGTGACTACCGCGTCCTCTACGTCATCGACGACGACGTGATCCACATCCTCGTCACCCACCTGGGCCGGACACCATGACACCGTGACGTCAGCCTGCGTCCTTGCGGGCGACCGCGAAGATGCGGCGGAACGGGAACGGGGTGCCGTGGGCGCCGGCCGGATAGGCCTCGCGCAGGGCGGCCCGGTATTCGGCGACGAACTCCTCACGGGCCCCCGGGTCCTCGGCGAGGGCGGTGAGGACGGGTCGCAGTCCGGTGCCCTTCACCCAGTCGAGGACGGGGTCCTCGCCGGTCAGCAGATGGACGTACGTCGTCTCCCACACGTCCGCCGTGCAGCCGAGGTTGGCCAGGCGCTCGAGGTAGGCCTCGGGTGCGAGGACGGCGTCGTCGTGGCGCAGGGTCTCGGCGAGGAGGCCCTTCCAGCGGGCGGAGTGAGCCAGGGCGCGCATCAGCTGGTGGCTGGGGGCGTCGAAGTTGCCGGGCACCTGGAAGGCGAAGGTACCGCCGGGCGCGAGGGCGGCGATCCAGTCGCCGAACCGGTCGATGTGTGCGGGTACCCACTGCAGCGTGGCGTTGCTGATGATCAGGCCGTAGGTCTCCGCGGGCGTCCAGGTGCCCACGTCGGCGTGGGCGAAGTCGAGGTGGCCGCCGCCCGGGGTCGGGCCCGCGTACGCCTCCGCCCGTGCCAGCATCTCCGCGGAGTTGTCGTAGCCGGTGATGCGGGCGGTGGGCCAGCGTTCGGCGAGCACCGCGGTGACGTTGCCGGGGCCGCAGCCGAGGTCGGCGATGCGGGGCGGGTCGCCGGGCAGGTCCGGGACGCGGGCGAGGAGATCGGCGAAGGGGCGGGCGCGGTGGCCGGCGTGCCGCAGGTACTGGGCGGGGTCCCAGCTGGGGCTGGTGGCAGGCATGGGTGGGCCTCCTCGGACGTCACGGGGCGTGAGCATCGGTGTCGATCTCCAGCCTGCCCCGCAAAGTATCTTGACGTCAAGAGACTTCACGTCGACACAACCACTACACTGATCGTCATGGAGGACGAGGTCGATCGGCTGGTCGGAGCATGGCGCCGCGAGCGCCCGGACCTCGACGTGGAGCCGCTCGAGGTGCTCAGCCGGGTGAGCAGGCTGGCCCGGCACCTGGACCGCGCACGCCGCCTCGCGTTCTCCGAGCACAGCCTGGAACCCTGGGAGTTCGACGTCCTGACCGCACTCAGGCGCGCCGGAGCCCCGTACCAGCTCTCGCCGGGACAGCTGCTCACCCAGACCCTGGTCACCTCCGGCACGATGACCAACCGCATCGACCGCCTGACGAAGAAGGGTCTGGTGGAGCGACTCCCGGACCCCAGCGACCGCCGTGGCGTGCTGGTGCGTCTCACGGCCGAGGGCCGGGACCGCGCGGACCAGGCCCTCGCCGGACTCCTCGACCAGGAACGGGCGATCCTCGCCGAACTCTCCCACGCCCAGCGCGCCGAACTGGCCGCTCTGCTGCGCCAGTTGACCGCACCGTTCGACAATATCCCCGGCTAGGACCTGGCCTGGCCGGCCGCACGCACTCCCCCGGTCCCGGCTTCGCTTCGACCGGGGGAGGACCATCGTCCCCGCTCACGCGGACCGGTCAGGCGCTGCTGCTTGCCTCCACCCCGATCCGCCCGGCAGACCCCAGGTCGACCGGCCCGACGCCGGCCCGCCGCGCGAGCGCGACGGCGGCGAGGGTGGAGTGGACGCCCAGCTTCCCGAGGACGTTCTGCATATGGGTGCGCACCGTGTGCGGGGAGAGGAACAGCCGCTCGGCGACGGCCTTCCTGCCCAGCCCCGCGACCATGCAGCGCAGCACCTCCCGCTCGCGCGGCGTGAGGGACTCCACCAGCCGTTCGCTCTCGGTGCGGTGCTTGCGGGCAGCGGTCAACTCGCGCAGGACGCCGGTGAGCAGGGCGGGCGGCAGATGCGTCTCGTCGCGCAGCACACCCCGGATCACGGTCAGCAGCCGCGACAGCGAACAGTCCTTGGCGACCCAGCCGGAGGCCCCGGCCTGCAGGGCGAGCGCGGCCCGCCGCGGATCGTCCTTCTCGGCGAGGACGACCGTCCGCACATGGGGCTGACCGGAGCGGACCCCGGCGACGAGGGATATCCCGTCGACGAACCCTTCCTCGCCCACCTCCTGCACGGGCATCGCCGGCCGTATGCCCGGCACGCTGCCGCCCAGATCGGCGTCCACGAGCAGCACGTCGTACCGGCGCCCCTCGGCGGCCGCGCGCTCCAGGCTGCGCAGTGCCGCCGGGCCGCTGCCGGCCGCGGAGACGTCGACGTCCGGCTCGGCCGCCAGTGCCGCGGCGAGCGACTCGGCGAAGATACGGTGATCGTCGACGACCAGGACTCGGATACGAACCACGAAACCCCCCTTCCCCAGGCTCTCGAAGAGCAGGGGACACCCCACCGTCCGGAGGACGCCGACCGGCGCGGGTACGACGCCCGGGGTCGGCGCCACCGCACGGCCGCCGCCGTGCAGAAACTGCTACCCCCATTGCGGGCGTCGTACCCGACTGTCTCGCCCCCTGATCAGCACCGGCCCCCACCGGTGCTGTCCATCAGAGTACGGCCGGGGGCCCGCAGCGGAAGCGGATTTGCAGAACTGGTTGGCCAGGCCGTTTATGGTGTGCCGCATGTTTCGTATTGAGGCAGAAGTCGACAAAGAGCGGCGCGATCTGCTCCGTACGCGCCTGCGCGACACGAACACGGCGGCCTCCCCGGCCCTGCGCGCCATGCGCAACACGCCTCACGAACGTCACAACCCTGTGCACGTCTGGGCGTCGGACGACACGGGCGAGCTGGCCGGCGGCCTGGTCGGCCACACCTGGACGACCTGGCTGCACGTCACCTACCTGTGGGTCGACGAACGCCACCGGGGGGCGGGGCTGGGCTCCCGGCTGCTGGCGCGGGCGGAGCGCATCGCGCGTGACCAGCGGGACTGCCGGGGGTCGCGGGTGGAGACCTGGGACTTCCAGGCGCCCGGGTTCTACCGGAAGCGGGGGTACGAGGTGGTGTGCGTGATCCCCGACTATCCGCCGGGGATCACGGAGTACACGCTGACGAAGCGGCTCAGCTGAGCTTGCGCGCGCCCGCCGAGGGCACCGCCTCGAACACCCGCGGCGCGGTGAAGCCGGCCGTGGCGAAGGCGTCCTCGACCGCCTTGGTGATGGTCTCCACGTCGGCCTCCTCGGCCAGGACGATCGCCGAGCCGCCGAAGCCGCCGCCGGTCATACGGGCGCCCAGGGCGCCGACGGACAGCGCCGTGTCGACGACCAGGTCCAGCTCCGGGCAGGAGACGCGGAAGTCGTCCCGCAGGGAGGCGTGGCCCTCGGTCAGGACCGGGCCGATGGCGCGGGTGTCACCGGCTCGCAGCAGCGCCACGACCCGCTCCACGCGCTGGTCCTCGGTGACGACGTGGCGCACCAGGCGGCGCACCTCCTCCTCGTCGCCGAGCCGCTCCAGCGCCGCGTCCAGGTCCGCGTACGCGATGTCCCGCAGGGCGTCGACGCCGAGCAGGTCAGCGCCCTTCTCGCAGCCGGCGCGGCGCTTGCCGTACTCGCCGCCGCTGTGGGCGTGCTTGACCTGGGTGTCGACGACCAACAGGCGCATCCCCAAGGCGGCCAGGTCGAAGGGGATCTGCTGCTGGGACAGGTCGCGGGTGTCGAGGAACAGGGCGTGGCCGGCCTCGCAGCAGGCGGACGCGGTCTGGTCCATGATGCCGGTGGGGGCGCCGACGTAGACGTTCTCGGCGCGCTGGCACAGGCGGGCCAGCTGCCAGCGCTGGAGGCCGAGTTCGTACAGGTCGTTCAGGGCCAGCGCGACGACGACCTCCAGGGCCGCCGACGACGACAGTCCGGCGCCCGACGGAACCGTCGAGGACAGGTTGATGTCGGCACCGGTGACGGGGTGGCCGGCCTCGAGCAGGGCCCAGACCACACCGGCGGGGTACGCCGTCCACCTCTTGTCGCGCTCCGGCGCGAGGTCGTCCAGGGACAGCTCGACGACGCCGCCCTCGACGTCCGCCGAGTGCAGCCGCAGACGGCCGTCCGTGCGCCGCGAGACCGCCGCGACCGCGGTGTGCGGCAGCGCGAAGGGCATGACGAAGCCGTCGTTGTAGTCGGTGTGCTCGCCGATGAGGTTGACCCGGCCCGGCGCCGCCCAGACGCCCTCGGGCTCGGCCCCGTACAGCTCGGCGAAGCCTTCCCGGACCTGAACCTGTTGTGCCCCCACTACTGCTCCCTTGCGGTGCTTGCGATGTGCTGCGCGAACTCCCACGCGTCCGCGACGATCCCGGCGAGGTCCGCGCGGGACGGGTTCCAGCCCAGCTTCTCGCGGGCGGTGGCGGCCGAGGCCACCAGGACCGCGGGGTCGCCGCCGCGGCGGGGGGCGGCCACCTCGGGGATCGGGTGGCCGGTGACCTGGCGGACCGTCTCGATGACCTCACGGACGGAGAAGCCGTTGCCGTTGCCGAGGTTGCAGATCAGGTGCTCGCCGGGCCGCGCGGCCTGGACCGCCAGCAGGTGGGCCTCGGCCAGGTCCGCGACGTGGATGTAGTCGCGGATGCAGGTGCCGTCCGGCGTCGGGTAGTCGTCGCCGAAGACCGAGATCGCGTCCCTGCGGCCCTGCGCGACCTGCAGGACGAGAGGGATCAGGTGGGACTCGGGGTCGTGGCGCTCGCCCTGCGCGCCGTAGGCGCCGGCCACGTTGAAGTAGCGCAGGGAGACCGCGCCCAGGCCGTGGGCGGCCGCCTCGCCGGTGATCATGTGGTCGACGGCGAGCTTCGAGGCGCCGTACGGCGAGGTCGGGGCCGTCGGGTCGGTCTCGGTGATCGGGGTGCTGACCGGCTCGCCGTAGGTGGCCGCCGTGGAGGAGAACACCAGCTTGCGCACCCCGGCGTCGCGCATGGCGCCGAGCAGCGCCATCGTGCCGCCGACGTTGTTGTCCCAGTACTTCTCCGGCTTCACGACCGACTCGCCGACCTGGGAGAAGGCGGCGAAGTGCAGGACCGCGTCGTAGGAGGAGTCCAGCCATTTGGCGGCATCGCGGATGTCGCCCTCGATGAAGGCGGCACCGGCCGGCACGCCCTCGCGGAAGCCGGTCGCGAGGTTGTCGAGGACGGTGACCTCGTGGCCGGCCTCCAGCAGGTGCTGGGCGACCACACTGCCGACATACCCCGCGCCACCGGTGACCAGGTACTTCCCGCTCATGAACTCGCTACCTCTCGCAGTCGCTGGGCCGCGGTCTCCGGCGGCACGTCGTTGATGAACACGTTCATGCCGGACTCGGAACCCGCGAGGAACTTCAGCTTGCCGGAAGTACGGCGAATGGTGAAAAGCTCGAGGTGGAGCGCGAAGTCGTCGCGATTGACGCCGTCGAACTCCTCCAGCGCGCCGAACGGTGCCTGGTGCCAGCCTGCGATGTAGGGCGTCGGAGGCTCGCCTTCCCCGAAGATCCGGTCGAAGCGCCTCAAGAGTTCCAGATAGACCTGGGGGAACTCTGTGCGCGCCGCCTCGTCCAGCGCGAGCAGGTCGGGCACGCGGCGCTTCGGGTACAGGTGGACCTCGTACGGCCAGTGCGCCGCGTACGGCACGAAGGCCACCCAGTGTTCACCCTCAAGGACGACCCGCTCATCGGCGAGTTCCCGCTCCAGGACGGCGTCGAAGAGGTTCTCGCCGCCGGTCGCCTCCTTGTGTGCGGCCACTTGGCGCAGCATCAGGGCGGTGCGGGGGGTGGTGAAGGGGTAGGCGTAGATCTGCCCGTGCGGGTGACCGAGGGTCACTCCGATCTCGGCTCCGCGGTTCTCGAAGCAGAACACCTGTTCCACGGAGGGCAGATGCGACAGCTCGGACGTCCGGTCGGTCCACGCGTCCAGCACCAGGCGCGCCTGCTCCTCGCTCAGATCGGCGAAGGAGGCGTTGTGGTCGGAGGTGAAGCAGACGACCTCGCAGCGGCCGGAGTCGCCGGCCAGCGAGGGGAAACGATTCTCGAAGACGACGGCGTCGTACGACGAGTCCGGGATCTCGCTCAGTCGGTCGCCCTGCGAGGGGCACAGCGGGCACTCGTCGGCCGGGGGGTGGTAGGTGCGGCCCTGGCGGTGCGAGGCGATGGCGACCGAGTCGCCGAGCAGGGGGTCCCTGCGTACCTCCGAGGTGGTGACCGTGGGGTCCAGCGGACGGCGGTCCACCGCGTCGCGCACCGAGTCGTCCCGCAGGTCGTAATAGATCAGCTCACGACCGTCCGCCAGCCGGGTCGAGGTCTTCTTCACCGCGGCACTCCATCCGTACACCTAGCGAAGCTTCAAACAGAACCAAACACATCAAACCACAAAACCCCACGCCGGTCACCCTCACAACCAAACAAAGAACACCAAGCAAGGTGAGCTCTGGATGCAAACCCCCACACATCTGGCAGCGGAACTGCGGCTGCCCACCAACGCGCTCGACTACGTGATCATGGCGATCTACTTCGTCGTCGTACTCGGCATCGGATTCGCGGCCCGCCGCTCGGTGAAGACCAGCCTCGACTTCTTCCTCTCCGGCCGCTCCCTGCCCGCCTGGATCACCGGTCTGGCGTTCGTCTCGGCCAACCTGGCCGCCACCGAGATCCTGGGCATGGCCGCCAACAGTGCCCAGTACGGCGCGTACACCGTGCACTGGTACTGGATCGGCGCCATCCCGGCGATGGTGTTCCTGGGCCTGGTGATGATGCCGTTCTACTACGGCTCGAAGGTCCGCTCGGTCCCCGAGTTCCTGCTGCTCCGCTTCGACAAGGGTGCCCATCTGCTGAGCTCGGCCCTGTTCGCCTTCGCCGCCGTCCTGATCTCCGGCGTCAACCTCTACGCCCTCGCGATCGTCGTCGAGGCGCTGCTCGGCTGGCCGCAGTGGGTGGCCATCGTCGTGGCCGGCTTCTTCGTCCTCGCGTACATCACTCTCGGTGGCCTGTCCTCGGCGATCTACAACGAGGTTCTCCAGTTCTTCGTGATCCTGGCGGCCCTGATCCCGCTCTCGATCCTCGGCCTGAAGAAGGTGGGCGGCTGGGGCGGTCTGACGGACTCCCTGACGAAGACCCACGGCGACAACTTCGTCACCGCCTGGGGCGGCACGGGCATCGGCAGCGCGAACCCGCTGGGCGCGAACTGGCTGACGATCGTCCTGGGCCTCGGCTTCGTGCTGTCCTTCGGCTACTGGACGACGAACTTCGCGGAGGTGCAGCGCGCCCTGTCCGCGCGGAACCTCTCCGCGGCCCAGCGCACCCCGCTGATCGCCGCCTACCCGAAGATCTTCATCGTGTTCCTGGTGATGATCCCGGGCCTGGTGGCGGCGGTCCTGGTCCCGAAGATCGGCACCGCCGGCTCGGGCCTCCAGTACAACGACGCCATCCCCTATCTCATGCAGGAGCTGCTGCCCAACGGCGTGCTCGGTATCGCGGTGACGGGTCTGCTCGCCGCCTTCATGGCCGGCATGGCGGCCAACGTCTCGTCCTTCAACACGGTGTTCACCAACGACATCTGGGCGAGGTACGTGGTCAAGGGCCGGGAGGACACCTACTACGTCCGCTTCGGCCGGCTCATCACCGCGATCGGCGTGTTCGCGTCGATCGGCACGGCCTTCCTGGCCTCATCCTTCTCCAACATCATGGCCTACCTCCAGACGCTGTTCTCCTTCTTCAACGTGCCGATGTTCGTGGTCTTCATCGTCGGCATGTTCTGGAAGCGGGCGTCGGTGAAGTCCGGCTTCTGGGGCCTGCTGGCGGGCACCACGGCGGCGATGATCAACTACTTCGTCATCTACAAGCAGGGCATCATCGACATCCCCACCGACCAGGGCGCCAACTTCGTGTCGGCGATCGCCGGGTTCGTCGCGGGTGCGGTGGTCATGGTGGCGGTGTCCCTGTTCACCGCGCCGAAGCCGGCCGACGAACTCCAGGGCCTGGTCTACGGCACCGTCTCCCCCGGCATGGCGGAACCGCCCGCCGTCGGCGACGACGCCTGGTACCGCAAGCCGGCCCTGCTGGGCTGGGGTGCGGTGATTCTGGCCGTCATCTGCTACATCCCGTTCTCGTTCTGATCGCGGGAGGATGGAGAGACCATGTCCGAACACCACGGCTACTCCGAGAAGGACGTCCAGCGCGAGGTCACCGAGCTGGAGAGCAAGTCCGCCACCGCGGCTCGGATCTTCGACCTGCGCCGGATCATCGGCGGCCTGTTCGTGATCTACGGCGTCATCGTCATGATCGCCGGATTCACCGCGTCCGACGCCTCCCTCGACAAGTCGGAGGGTGTCAACATCAACCTGTGGACGGGGCTCGGCATGCTGATCCTGGGCCTGTTCTTCCTGGCCTGGCTGAAGCTGCGCCCGATGGCTCCGCCCGAGGCGCCGCCGGAGGAGCGGGCGTCCGAGTAGCGCGCGCAGGGGTTTACGGGGTTGGAGTCGGGTTGACGGCTTCGGCCCCGTAGGGCTGCGCACCCGTTCCGGTAGCCCGGGGGGTGTCCCGTCGGCGACTGTTACACATTCCCGAAAAGTGTCACACTGCGCGGACCTACGAGGGGGCCCGGCGGATCCGCCCCCGCCCGCCTCGGGCGTTCGTCGAGTCGGGCGAGGAGGGATCAACCACGCAGCCGGCCTCCCCGGAGGGGTTTCCCGCAGCACCGGTTGACGAACGGCTAAGACTCCAGCCCCGCTTCCGGCTGCGGCAGCGGGCCCGCTCTGTCCAGTAGGCCCGTCCTCGCCGCCAGGGCCGCTGCCTCCAGGCGGGAGCCCACGCCCAGTTTCATCAGGACGCGTTGGACGTGGGTGCGGGCGGTGGAGGGGGCTATGCCCATGCCGGCCGCGATCAGACGGGTGTCCTCGCCGTCGGCCACGCGGACCAGGACCTCGACCTCCCTCGGGGTCAGCATCTGCAGCAGGCGCTGGCCCTCGTCGTCGGGCTGGGCCGCCGGGTTGAGCAGTTCGCTGAAGGCGCCCTGGAGGAGCTGAGGGGCCACGGCCGCCTCGCCCGCCCTCGCCTTCATGATCGCTCGTTCCACGCCCTCTATGCGTTCGTCGTGGCGTACGTAGCCCGAGGCGCCCGCGGCGAAGGCCGCGGCGATACCGCGTGGGCTGGGCACGGGGCCCAGGACCAGGACCGCGACCTGCGGGCGCTCCCGTTTGATCCGGATCACCGGGTCGAAGATCCCCGGCTCGGCCGGTGTCGCCGTGCCCAGCAGGCACACCTCAGGTGCGCGGGTGATCACCAGTTCCGCCGCGCCGGCGGCGGGTGCCGCCGCGGCCAGCACCCGGTGCCCCCGCAGCTTCAGCGCCGAGGCCAGCGCCTCGGCGAGCAGTCGGTGGTCGTCGACCACCATCAGCCGCACTCCCACAGAGCAACCCCCCAGTCCCCCCAATGGATGCCCACTATGGATGTCCACTGGTCCACATGGACAGAGGGCGCCCCCCGGCACCCCCCGCCCTTCATGCCCCCGGAAGCTACACGCTTGTTCGACGTTGCGCTGCCCCTACTCGTGAGAAGTGCCCCGGATCGCCGAAATTCCTCGCATTCGAGGGTGATGAGCGGTACGCGCACGGCCCCACCCCTGAGCAGGGACGGGGCCGTGTTTCCGGGGCGGCGGGCGCCCGGTCAGCCACCGGTGGCGAGCGCGATCGCCAGGTCCTCCTTGTCCCCCGAACCGGTCAACGCCTTACCGGCGTGGACCCGGGACATGTACAGGTGGCCCTGCGAGTAGAGGATCTCGGCGTAGTCGGGGGCCATGCTCTGCTCCGCCGTGTGGACGGCTTCCGTCGCGGGGTTCTCCAGCAGCTTCGTCTCCTTGAATCCGCTGCCGTCGATGCTCACGATCTGGGCGCCCTTGTCCCAGGGCGGGCGCTTGTAGGCGATCAGGTTGCCGCCGTCCATGCGCAGGGGGAAGATCGCGTATCCGTCGCCGGCGTCGGCGCGCTGGCCGGTCGGCTTGCCGGTGGCCAGGTCGAACGCGACGATCTCGTTGGTCCGGCTGCCCGCTTCGGTGCCGTCGTGCTCCTCGGTCGGTACGTAGAGCCGGTCGTTGCCGACGACCAGGCCCTTGCAGTACTCGACCCTGTTGACGCCCTCGCAGCGCGCCGCGTACTCGTCGCCCGGCGCCGAGATCCGGGTGCGCAGTTGGCCGGTCCTGTCGTCGATGGAGAAGAAGTCCGAGATGCCGCTGCCGTCGCCCGCGTTGTCGCCGACGTCGGCGGCCACGACCAGCGGGTTCGTCGACACGACGCTGGCGTACTCGATGCCCTTCGCCATCTTGTACTCCGAGATCACCTTCCCGGAGGCCGGGTCGATGGTCTGGATGCCGAGCCGGCGGTCGTCGTACTCGCCGCACTTGCGCACCGCGACCAGCTTCTCGCCGCCGCCGTAGCCGGCGTCGTAACAGGTGTCGGCCGCCTTCGGCTGCCACAGCAGCTTGCCGGAGTCGATGTCGAACGCGGCGCCGCCGTCGGTGCTGCCCAGGGCGGCCGTGTGAGCGCTGACGGTGATGTTGTCGAAGGTGATCGGCTCGTCACCGGAGTTGACGGTCTTCGTCCACAGCTTCTTGCCCGCGTCCAGGTCGATCGCGGCGATCTGGCTGCAGCCGTGCGAAGGTTCGGCCTTGGTCGGCATGGCGGGCTCGAAGAGGATCGCCGTCCGGTCGTCAGCGGTGGTGTGGGGAGTGGCCTCGCACACCGGGCCGGGCAGCTTGATCGTCCACAGCTCGGTGCCCTTGTCGGGGTCGTAGCCGACGATCTCGGCGACGCCGCTCTTGACGTACGCCTTGTCGGTGAGCCAGGAACCCAAGGTGTTCACGTTGTCCGTGACCTCGGGCGAGGGGATCTGGAAGAGCACCTTGGAGCCGGTGTCGGAGGGCGCCTTCTCCGAGCCGCCCGAGGTGCCGCCGGTGGTGCCGCTGGAGCTCCCGGTGTCGTCCTTCTTGCCGTCGCCCTTGCCGGACGACGCGTACCAGATGCCGCCGCCGACGATCAGCGCGATCGCCGTGACGGCCGCGACGATGATCAGCGGCTGGGCGTTGGGCTTGCGTCCGCCACCGGTGGGCCCGCCCGCCGGTCCGCCCGCCCGGGGTGGAGCGGCGCCGTCGGCTGCGGGTAGCCGTAGCCGGGCCGCTGACCGTACGCGCCCGGCTGCTGCGGCTGACCATAAGGATCCGATTGCTGAGGCTGACCGTACGGGCCCGGCTGTTGCGGCGGCTGACCATAAGGACCCGGTTGCTGAGGCTGGTCGTACGCCCCCGGCTGCTGCTGCGGCCGGCTGTACGGGCCGGGCGCGGCATACGGGCCCGGGGCGCCCTGGGCGCCGTACGGGCCGGGCTGCTGCGGATCGCCGTAACCGGGCTGCGGGGCCTGGGGCGCCGGGGGCGGAGCCGCCCCGAAGCCGGGGCCGCCCGATGGCGGCTGGTCCTGCGGGGCGCCGAAACCCCCCTGCGGTGGTGGCTGGTCGGGCGGCTGCGTCATCAGCGTGTTTCCCCCTTGCTCACTGATTTCTCGCCACGCCCTGAGGTACGTGATGGACCCAGAGTCGTTCTCAGGCAGTTCTCAGACGGCTCTTTCTACCACCAGGGACCGACAGCGCACGGACGCGCGTCCTCCCCTGTTCCCAAGGGAGGACCGGCCTGTGATGCCTCCGTTATGCGCCTTCAGGCCCGCTGCCCCGAGTTCACGCGTCCTCGGCGAGTTCCAGCCAGCGCAGCTCCAGTTCGTCGCGCTCGCCGGACAACTCCCGCAATTGAGCGTCCAGTTCGGCCACCTTCGCGAAGTCGGTGGCGTTGTCGGCGATCTGGGCGTGCAGCTTGGACTCCTTCTCGGAGATCTTGTCCAACTGCCGTTCGATCTTCTGGAGTTCCTTCTTGGCGGCACGCTGGTCGGCGGCGCTCTTCTCGGTGGCGGGCCTCGCCGGAGCCGCGGGCGCGACGGCGGCGGCCGCCGCCTCCTCCATGCGCTGCCGCCGCTCCAGGTACTCGTCGATGCCGCGCGGCAGCATCCGCAGGGTGGCGTCGCCGAGCAGGGCGAACACCCGGTCGGTGGTGCGCTCGACGAAGAACCGGTCGTGCGAGATGACGATCATCGAGCCGGGCCAGCCGTCGAGGACGTCCTCGAGCTGGGTGAGGGTCTCGATGTCGAGGTCGTTGGTGGGCTCGTCCAGGAAGAGGACGTTGGGCTCGTCCATGAGCAGGCGCAGCAGCTGCAGGCGGCGTCGCTCACCGCCGGACAGGTCGCCCACCGGCGTCCACTGCTTCTCCTTGTTGAAGCCGAACGTCTCGCACAGCTGCCCGGCGGTCATCTCGCGCCCCTTGCCGAGGTCGACGCGCTCACGCACCCGCTGGACGGCCTCCAGGACCCGCAGCTTCGGGTCGAGCTCGGCGACCTCCTGGGAGAGGTAGGCGAGCTTGACGGTCCGGCCGACCTTGACGCGTCCGGCGGCGGGCTGCGCCTCGCCCTCCGTGCGGGCCGCCTCGGCCATGGCCCGCAGCAGGGATGTCTTCCCCGCGCCGTTGACGCCGACGAGGCCGATGCGGTCGCCGGGGCCGAGCTGCCAGGTGACGTGCTTGAGCAGCACCTTGGGACCGGCCTGGACGGTGACGTCCTCGAGATCGAAGACGGTCTTGCCGAGCCGGGACGACGCGAACTTCATCAGCTCGCTGCTGTCGCGCGGCGGCGGCACATCGGCGATCAGCTCGTTGGCGGCCTCGACCCGGAAGCGCGGCTTGGACGTACGCGCGGGCGCCCCGCGCCGCAGCCAGGCCAGCTCCTTGCGGACCAGGTTCTGCCGCTTGACCTCCTCGGTCGCGGCGATGCGCTCGCGCTCGGCGCGGGCGAAGACGTAGTCGGAGTAGCCGCCCTCGTACTCGTGCACGTCGCCGCGCTGCACGTCCCACATGCGGGTGCAGACCTGGTCGAGGAACCAGCGGTCGTGGGTGACGCAGACGAGCGCGGACCGTCGCTCGCGCAGGTGCTGCGCGAGCCAGGCGATGCCCTCGACGTCGAGGTGGTTGGTCGGCTCGTCGAGGACGATCAGGTCCTGCTCGTCGATGAGCAGCTTGGCCAGCGCGATACGGCGGCGCTCACCGCCGGAGAGCGGGCCGATGACGGTGTCGAGGCCCTGCGGGAAGCCGGGCAGGTCGAGCCCGCCGAACAGGCCGGTCAGTACGTCCCTGATCTTGGCGTTGCCCGCCCACTCGTGGTCGGCCAGGTCGCGGATGACCTCGTGCCGGACGGTGGCCTCGGGGTCGAGGGAGTCGTGCTGGGTGAGCACGCCCATCCGCAGCCCGCCGTTGTGGGTGACCCGGCCGGAGTCGGCCTCCTCCAGTTTGGCGAGCATGCGGATCAGCGTGGTCTTGCCGTCGCCGTTGCGGCCGACCACACCGATCCGATCGCCCTCGGACACGCCGAGCGAGATGCCGTCGAGGAGGGTACGGGTGCCGTACACCTTGCTGACGTTCTCGACATTGACCAGGTTGACGGCCATTTCACTCCTGCGCACGGGGACGGTCAGCCTCCCAGCCTAGTGCTCGCCGGTCGGTGACCGATCCCCGCAGGTCAGGTCAGTGGGCCCCGCCCAGCCGCTGCTGCTGTATCAGCGCCGCCGCCGGGGCCAGCCCCCGGCCCTGGGCCGCCGGGTCGCCCACCGGCATGTCGTCCCGCATCAGGGTCTCGGGGATGAGGACGGCCGCGGTGACCCCGCCGTTGGGAGACTGACGCAGCTCCACACGCAGGCCCTGCCGCTCGCGCAGCCGGTTGACCACGAACAGGCCGATCTGCTTGGCGTCGAGGAGGTCGACCTTCTCGGACTGGATCTTGCGGTTGGCCTCGGTCATCGCCGCCTCGTTCATGCCGAAGCCGCTGTCCTCGACCTCGATGAGCAGGCCCTCGCGCATCCGGGCCGCGCGCAGCTGCACCTGGGTGCTGGGCGGCGAGAAAGCGGCCGCGTTCTCCACGAGTTCGGCGAGCAGGTGGATCACGTCGGCGACCGAGCCGCCCACCACGGACACCCGCGGCGCCGCCCAGATCTGCACCCGGGGCGCGTTCTCGATCTCGGCGACGGCGGCGCGCAGCACGTCCGCCACCGGGATCGGGTCCCGCCAGCCGCGGCCGGGCGCGATGCCGGAGAGGATCAGCAGGCTCTCGGAGTGGCGGCGCATACGGGTCGCCAGGTAGTCCACCCGGTACAGGTCCTGCAGCTCCGCCGGATCCTGCTGCCGGCGTGACATCGCGTCGAGCAGGTCCAGCTGGCGGTGGAGCAGCACCTGGCTGCGGCGGGCGAGGCTGACGTAGACCCCGGAGATCCCGCTGAGCAGCTCGGCCCGCTCGGACGCGGCCTTCAGCGCGGCCCGCTGGACGGCGGTCAGTGCGGTGCCGACCTGGGCCAGCTCGTCGCCGGCCAGCCTGCGCATGGGAGCCTCGGCGTCGATGTCGACGCCCTGGCCGGCGTGCAGCTTGCGCATGGCCTGCGGCAGGCTGCGGCCGGCCACCTCCAGCGCGGAGTTGCGCAGGTCGAGCAGTTCGACGATGAGGCCGCGGCCGACGAGCACGGAGACCAGCAGCGACAGCAGCACGCCGACCAGGCCGAGGACCACGGCGACACCGGACGCGCCCAGTGTGTCCCAGCCGAACGGGTCGGCCTGGGCGGTGGCGCCCGTACCGGCCTTCGTCTCGGCGGCGGTCAGCCCCTTCAGTACGGCGTCCGCGGACTTCGGCCAGCCGGACAGCACGCTCCGCGACACCGCCGAGGCGCCGGGGCCGGCCTTGCGGACCCGGTCCTCCACGGCGGCGAGGCTCTTGTGGCTCCCGCTGTCGAGGACCGTCTCGTACGCCGCCCGGTGCGCGGCCCTCAGATCGGCGACCGCGGGTGCGAGCAGCTCGCGCTGCGTGGCCACCGCGCCCACGAACAGCGCGTACTGCTCGTCGGTCAGTCGCCCGGCCGCGTCCGCGGCGGCGAGCAGCGCCCGCTCCCGGGCGACGGCGTCACGGGCCCGGGCGAGTTCGAGCACGACCCGCGCCTCGGAGGCCGCGTCGGTGGCCTTCTGGCCGGTGAGCGCGCCGGTGACGGCGAAGGCGTGCTCGATGACGGCCGAGTACCTGGTGTACGCGGCCGACGTCTCGCCCTTCTCGTTGGTCCGGGAGCGGAGGGTCGCCAGGCCCTTGACGTCGGAGGAGAGCCGTTCGATACGGGCGGGCAGCCCGGCGTCGAGGAGTCCGGCGTCCGCGGTGGAGGCGTTGGCTCCGTCGGTGAACGCGGCGGTGGCCGTGTCGGTGGTCTTCTGCGCCGCCTTCAGCGCGGTGAGGCCGGCCGAGTCGGAGTCGGCGGCGTAGCGGACGGCCGCGGTGCGCTCACCCTGGAGCGCGGTGACGAGGTCGTCGAGGGGGGTCAGGAGGCGGGAGTTGACGTCCTTGGCGGTCTCGGTGTCGCCGATGCTCGACGCGGTCGTGACGGCGGCGAAGGCCCACAACGCCATGAGGGACACGACGGGCAGCATGAGCAGGGCGACGATCTTGGCCCGGACGGATCTGGGGCGGAGTCGTTCGGAGGTACGGCGACGCACACGCATGGGGGGACCTCGTTCAGAGAGGGTGAAGGCAATGCGGCCCGGGCCGAGCGCACCGAGGTGACGCTCGGCTCTCGCCGAGGGGCGCTCGGCTCAGGCGGTGGTGAGTTCGACCTCGCGCAGCAGTTCGGCGGCGACGGCCGACTCGTGGCGCTTGCCCGTCGGGGACAGGGCGACGTACGCGGAGGTCAGGAAGAGGAAGGAGCCCAGCAGGACGGCGAGCGGGAAGAGGAACTCGGTGGCCGTGACGCCGGGCAGTTCCGCGCTGCTGGGGTCGAGGCGGACGCCGACGGCCCACATCGCGGTGTAGTGCATGCTGCTGACCGCGAGGCCCATGACGAGGGCCGAGACCGCGGCGAGCAGGGGCCCTCGCACGATGAGGGTGAGGGTGAGCGCGGCGGTCGCGGCGACGACGGCGATCGCGACGGACGCGGCGACGAGCAGCGGGTCGTAGTCGATCCGGCCGTGCAGATTGAGCGCGGCCATACCGGCGTAGTGCATGGCGGCGACACCGAGACCGGTGCCGAGTCCGCCGAGCAGGACCGACATCACACGCGAGCGGCCGTATCCGGCCGTGAAGATGCCGGCGCTGACGACGGCGATCGCGAAGACGAGGCTGAGCACGGTCAGCGGGACGTCGTAGCGGATGGGCGTGCCCTCGACGGAGAAGCCCATCATCGCGACGAAGTGCATCGTCCAGATTCCGGACCCGATGGCGAAGGAGGCGAGAAGCAGCCAGTTGCGTTTGGAGGCTCCGTCCGCCTCGAGCGCCCTGACGGTACAGCGCAGTCCGAGCGCCGAACCGACGCAGGCCATCACATAGGACAGGACGGGGGTGACCCATCCGGCACTGAAATGATCCATGTGCCCCATGGGAGTTCCTCTCGGGCATGGCGCGTGGTCATGGCCGCGCGCAGCAAATACCGCCGGTAACGGAGGACCGGGGACGGCCGATCATGCCAGCACTCACCGTGGAGCAGACCACACGAAAAGGATCATGCAGTTCATTGACGAACAATTGATTACCGTGAAGTAGGTAACATTTGACCTGCATATTTATGCAGGCGATGCGGAGGGCAGCAGGGTGGCCCCCGGTGCCGGACCCGACGCCGTGCGCACGGTGCGGCACGTGCCGGAGACCCTGAGCGCCTCCGCCACCTCGGCCGCCGACCCGGGGTCGCGCGCGAGGAAGGCCGTGGTCGGGCCGGAGCCCGAGACCAGCGCGGCGAGGGCGCCTGCCGTGCGGCCGGCCGCGAGGGTGGCGGCGAGTTCCGGGAAGAGCGAGAGGGCGGCGGGCTGCAGGTCGTTGGAGACGGCGGCGGCGAGCGCGTCGGGGTCACCCTTGGCGAGGGCGTCGAGCAACTCCTCGGAGGCAACGGGCTCGGGGATGTCCAGCCCCGCACCGAGCCGGTCGAACTCCCGGAAGACGGCCGGGGTCGACAGCCCGCGGTCGGCCATCGCGAACACCCAGTGGAAGGCGCCGCCGACTTCCAGGGCCGTCAGCTTCTCGCCGCGCCCGGTGCCGAGGGCCGCGCCGCCGACCAGGCTGAACGGCACGTCGCTGCCCAACTCGGCGCAGATGTCGAGGAGTTCGTCACGGGAGGCGCCCGTCCCCCACAGCGCGTCGCACGCCACCAGCGCGCCCGCGCCGTCCGCACTGCCGCCCGCCATGCCGCCGGCCACCGGGATGTCCTTGGCGATGTGGATGTGCACGTCGGGGCTGCGGTCGTAGCGCTCGGCGAGCGCCTCGGCCGCGCGCGCCGCCAGGTTCGTACGGTCCAGGGGGACCTGGCCGGCGTCCGGCCCCGCGCAGGTCACGCGCAGCTCGTCGGCCGGGGTGACCGTGACCTCGTCGTACAGGCCGACCGCCAGGAAGACGTTGGCCAGGTCGTGGAAGCCGTCGGGACGGGCGGCGCCCACGCCGAGCTGGACGTTGACCTTGGCCGGGACGCGCACGGTGACGCTCACTGGTGACCGGACTCCTTGTTCTCGGCGCTGCGGTTCTCAGCCTTTTTCTCGGCCTTGTTCTCGGCGATGCGCGCGAACTCCTCGACCGTGATCGCCTCGCCGCGCGCCTGCGGGGACACCCCGGCCGCGACGAGCGCGGCCTCCGCCGCGGCGGCGGACCCGGCCCATCCGGCGAGCGCGGCCCGCAGCGTCTTGCGGCGCTGGGCGAACGCCGCGTCGACGACGGCGAAGACCTCGCGCTTCGAGGCGGTCGTCTTGACGGGTTCGGTGCGCCGGACGAGGGCCACCAGGCCACTGTCGACGTTCGGTGCGGGCCAGAAGACCTTGCGGCCGATGGCGCCGGCCCGCTTGACCTCCGCGTACCAGTTGGCCTTCACGGACGGGACGCCGTACACCTTCGAACCGGGCGGCGCGGCCAGCCGGTCGGCGACCTCCGACTGCACCATCACCAGGGTGCGCTCGATGCTCGGGAAGGTGTCGAGCATGTGCAGCAGGACGGGGACGGCGACGTTGTAGGGGAGGTTGGCGACCAGCGCGGTCGGGGCGGGGCCCGGCAGCTCGGTGATGTCCATCGCGTCGGAGTGCACGAGCGCGAACCGGTCGGCGCGCTCCGGCATCCGCGCCGCGATGGTCGCGGGCAGCGCGCCGGCCAGGACGTCGTCGATCTCCACGGCCGTGACGCGGTCGGCGACCTCCAGCAGCGCGAGGGTGAGAGAGCCGAGCCCCGGGCCCACCTCGACGACCACGTCGTCGGGGCGGACCTCGGCGGTGCGCACGATACGGCGGACCGTGTTCGCGTCGATCACGAAGTTCTGGCCGCGCTGCTTGGTCGGGCGCACCCCGAGGGCGGCCGCCAGTTCGCGGATGTCGGCGGGGCCCAGCAGGGCGTCAGGGGTGGGGCTGCTCACGGCACAAGGGTACGGGGCTGCGGGCGACCCCCTCGCCCGGCCGCGGGGTGCGCCCGCTCACCCATGCGGCCTTGCCCGCCGGGGTGCGCCCGCTCACCCATGCGGCCTTGCCCGACGGGGCACGCCGCGCTCACCCCGCACCCTTGCCCCGCCGAGGCACGCCGCGCTCACTTGTGCAGCCTTGCCCCGCAATGCGGCCAAGGGCTCGCTCCCCGCCGCAGGTACAGCTTCTTCGCCCGGAAGGTCTGTTCCGCCGCCGACGCGTCCTGGGGCCGCCCGCGGCCGCCGAGGCTGTGCCAGGTCCGGTTGTCGAACTGGTACAGGCCCCCGTACGTTCCCGACGAGTCGACGGCGTTCGGCCGCCCACCCGACTCGCAGGCCGCGAGGCCCTTCCAGTTCAGGCGGTCGACGTCGTGGACCGACCGTGGCCGAGGCTTCGTACCGACCTTCACCAGCTCGTCCCGCGGCTCCCGCACCACCTCGGACTTCTCGCGTCGCGGCTTCTGCCTGACGCCGTTGACGCTCCGCAGGGCGTACGTGATCCGCCGCAGCCCCGGCCGGCCCGGCCGCTCGACGACCTCCGTGCCCTTGTACAGCGAGGCGTCGTCGGTGCGCCGCACCTCGAACGGGATCGGCTTCTCCTGGACCTCCTTGCTGTCGGTGATCCGCAGCACGGTCACCGTCTGCCCGTCGCGCGGGAAGCTCCCGGGCGGGACGGAGGTGGTGTCCTGGCCGTTCAGGGTGATCCCGGCCTGCTCGACGGCCTCGCGCACGGTGGCGGCGTTGGTGCGGACGGTGCGCGCACGGCCGTCCGCCATGATCGTCACGGCGCGTTCGGTGCGCACGTTCAGCGCGAGCCCCTCGCGCCCGATGCGCCGGGAGCGCGGAGTCGACAGGTGGGCGCCCTCCACACGTACCCCCATCTGTTCGAGGGCCTCCTCCACCGTGTGCGCCGTCGTCCACACCTCACGCCGCTGTCCGTCGAGCGTGAGGTGTACGGGGCGCCCATGGCGCACCGCGACCTGGTCGCCGCCGGCGAGGGCGGTACCGGGGGCGGGCGCCACCATGTCGTGCGGCCCGACCGTCACGCCCTCCTCCGCCAGCAGCTCGGTCACGTCGTCGGCGAAGGTGTGCAGGGTGCGCGGCTTGTCGTCGACGCTCAGCTCGACGGCCTTGTCCTTGGCGACGAAGGCGGTGGTGCCGCCGGCCAGGAAGACCACGACCAGCGCCCGCGGGAGCAGCCGGCGCACGCGGCTGTCCGCACGCTCGGCGTACCGGGCCTTACGCCGACGCGGGGCGCGCCGGTCCGTCACGGTGCGCTCGACAAGCGTGGGCGCGTACTCCAGCGTGGGCGCGTACTCACCCGCCACGCTTCCCGCCTGGCGCGGGAGCGGTGCCTCGGACATCTCGTATGCGGGCCGGTACGTGTCCTCGTACTCCCCCGGCGCCGCGTACACGCCGTACGCCGCCAGGGTCCGTGCGCTGTGCACATCGAAGCCGCCGTAAGCCGAGGCCTCGGACCGCTGGGCCGGGCTCGGGCGGGGGTGGGGGTGGGGGCTCGGGCCGCCGTACTCCCCGTAGTACCGCTCGTACCGCTCGTACGTCTTATACGTCTTATACGTCTCGTCCGTCTCGTCCGTCTCGTACTGCGAATTGCTCACGCGACACGCTCCAGAGGGGCCAGAGGGGTCCGGATCGGGCCAGAACCTAGCGGAGCGACCGTCACTATCCAAAGCGACGCGACTACGCACGGTAGCCGTCGGGCCGAAGCCGAGCCCGCGTGAGCGTTATCTACCGGTTACGAACGGCTACTGTCAGTAGCGGAAGGCGTGGGCCGTGTTCGCCGCGAGGGCTGTCGCCAGCGCGTCCTCGTCGATGCCCCGTACGGCGGCCATGGCGCGGACCGTGACCGGAATGAGATAGGGGGCGTTGGGCCGTCCGCGGTACGGGGCCGGCGTCAGGAAGGGTGCGTCGGTCTCCACGAGGAGCAGTTCCAGCGGGGCGACCGCGACGGCGTCCCGCAGGTTCTGGGCGTTCTTGAAGGTGACGTTGCCGGCGAAGGACATGAAGTAGCCGGCGCGTGCGCAGATCTCCGCCATCTCGGCGTCGCCGGAGTAGCAGTGGAAGACGGTCCGCTCGGGAGCGCCCTCCTCGTTCAGTACGCGCAGGACGTCGCTGTGGGCGTCGCGGTCGTGGATGACGAGCGCCTTGCCGTGCCGCTTGGCGATCTCGATGTGGGCGCGGAAGGACCTCTCCTGCGCCTCCTTGCCCTCGGGGCCGGTGCGGAAGTAGTCCAGTCCCGTCTCGCCGACGCCCTTCACCTGGGGCAGCCCGGCCAGACGGTCGATCTCGGCGAGCGCCTCGTCGAGCGCGGCGGCACCGCCCGGTACCCGCGCCCCCTGCCGCGACCAGCCGTCGGGGTCGCCATGGACGATGCGCGGGGCCTCGTTGGGGTGCAGGGCGACGGTCGCGTGGACGCTGTCGTACGCCGCCGCGGTCTCGGCGGCCCACTGCGAGCCCTTGATGTCGCAGCCGACCTGGACGACCGTCGTGACTCCCACCGACGCGGCTTTCGCGAGGCCCTCCTCGACGGTGCCGGACTGCATGTCGAGGTGGGTGTGGGAGTCGGCGACCGGCACCCGGAGGGGCTCCGGGAGCGGCGGCGCCGCGTTCTTGTCGTCGTTCGAAGGCATGCCCCGATCCTACGAAAGGGGCATGCCGTCATCGATGCCGCGGGGCGTCAGCTCGCCTTGCGGTGGAACGGGTGCAGGAGATCGGACAGGTGCCAGTGGTGGTGTTCCTTGAGCTCCGCCCCCTCCGCTGCCGGGGCCTGCGCCTCCGCCGCGAGACGGGGCGTCTGGTGCGACGGCCCGTGCAGGCAGTTCTGCACGGAGGACACCTGGCCCGCGCGCATGATCCGTACGACGTGTCCGTCGCAGTTCACGCAGGCGGGGCGGCTCAGCGGGGACGGCACGACCTGGCCGCCCGCCACGTACAGCACGAACTCGTGGCCGTCGGCGTCCGTGTGGTGCTCTATCTCGTACGACTGCTCCCAGCCGTGCCCGCAATGCATGCAGGCGAAGGAGTACGACTCGTTGACCACGGCCGTCGCTGCGCCGCGGAGGCCGGTCTGCCCTGTGATCTCACTCATGCCAGCTCCTGCTGTCCGCTGGACAAGCGCCCCCGGCATGGGGGATTCCCCCCGGAATCCCCTTGGGGGCGAGGGACGGGTGCGTCCCTGTTCCCAGTGGACGCCTCCACCGGCGCGAACGCATCAGGCCTGTCGAGTGTTGGATCCGATTTGGACCGGTCTTGCCAAAGCGGCCCCGGCCACCGGCTCTGGGCTTTGCCTTTCACGAGAGCCCTTTGCCCCCGCATGGGGCGCCCGCTCATGGGAGATGCACCCTGCTCAGAGGCCATGTCGCGCATGTCACACCGGGTACACGCCAGGCACACACCAAGCACACCCGGCAGTCATCCGGCAGCCACACACGAGCCGCAGCAGGCATCCGGCAGCCACCCGGAAGGCATGAACGACGCGCACCAGACGCCCGGCAGGCACCCGGCAAGGGATACGCCTCAGCGTCCCGCGTTCTTCGCCGCCACCACCGCGTCGAACACCTCGCGCTTGGGCAGTCCGGCCTCCGCCGCCACCGCCGCGATCGCCTCCTTGCGGCGCTCCCCCGCCTCCTCGCGCACCCGCACCCGACGCACGAGCTCCTCGGCGTCGAGCGCCTCCGCGCCACGCTCCGGCGCCCCCTCGACGACGACGGTGATCTCACCGCGTACGCCCTCGGCGGCCCACGCGGCCAGCTCGGCAAGGCCGCCGCGCCGGACCTCCTCGTACGTCTTGGTCAGCTCGCGGCAGACGGCGGCACGCCGGTCGGCGCCGAAGACCTCGGCCATGGCGGCGAGGGTGTCGTCGAGCCGGTGCGGGGCCTCGAAGTACACGAGGGTCCGGCGCTCCTGCGCGACCTCCCGCAGCCGCGACAGCCGCTCGCCCGCCTTCCGCGGCAGGAACCCCTCGAAGCAGAAGCGGTCGACGGGCAGCCCGGACAGCGCGAGCGCGGTGAGCACGGCGGACGGGCCGGGTACGGCGGTGACGCGGATGTCCTTCTCGACGGCCGCCGCGACCAGCCGGTACCCGGGGTCGGAGACGGACGGCATCCCCGCGTCGGTCACCAGCAGCACCCGCGCGCCGCCCACCAGCTCCTCGACCAGTTCCGGCGTACGGGCCGTCTCGTTGCCCTCGAAGTACGACACCACCCGCCCCTTGGGCGTGACGCCCAGCGCCTGCGTCAGGCGCCGCAGCCGCCGCGTGTCCTCGGCGGCGACGACGTCGGCGCCGGCCAGCTCCTCGGCGAGCCGCGGAGGAGCGTCCTGAACGTCGCCGATGGGGGTGCCCGCCAAAACAAGGGTTCCAGTCACGCCTCCATCCTCCCAGGGGTCGACGACAGGGGGCGACGACAGGGGCCGACGAAGGGGAACGCATCCGGACCGGTACCACCCATGCACGGGACTCACACAGAACGGTTCCCTACGATGGCGCGGTGACCAGTACCGCGTCCTCCACGGACATCCGGCAGGGCCGGGACCCGCACGACCAGCGGCCGTCGTGGCAGCGGCGGCTGCGCCGATTCGGCTACTCGGCGGACACGACGGGACCAGGAAGCGACGTCCGCGAACGGCTCGTGCCGCCGTACGCCGAGCCCAGTCCACGGCTGTGGGCGGCGCTCGGCATCCCGCACACGCTCGCCGAGCGCCTCGCGCGCTGGTCCGGCTGGGGCGGTCCGCTGCTGGTCACGCTGATGGCGGGAGTGCTGCGGTTCTGGAACCTGGGCAGCCCGAAGGCGGTGATATTCGACGAGACGTACTACGCCAAGGACGCGTGGGCACTCGTCCACCGCGGTTTCGAGGTCAACTGGGACAAGAACGCCAACGACCTCATCCTCTCCTCGGGCGGGCACGTCACCATCCCGTCGGACGCGGCCTACGTCGTGCATCCGCCGGTCGGCAAGTACGTCATCGGGCTCGGCGAGCTGATCTTCGGGTTCGACCCGTTCGGCTGGCGGTTCATGACGGCGCTGCTCGGCACGCTCAGCGTGCTCATGCTGTGCCGGATCGGCCGCCGGATCTTCCGTTCCACCTTCCTGGGCTGCCTGGCGGGCGCCCTCATGGCGGTCGACGGGCTGCACTTCGTGATGAGCCGTACCGCGCTGCTCGACGGCGTGCTGATGTTCTTCGTGCTGGCCGCGTTCGGCTGTCTGGTCGTCGACCGCGACCGGGCGCGCCAGAAACTCGCGGCGGCGCTCCCGGCGGACGCCGACGGCCGGGTCCGGCCGAACGCGCACATCGCCGAGACCACCGGCCTCGGGTGGCGCCCCTGGCGCTGGGCGGCCGGCCTCATGCTCGGCCTGGCCCTCGGCACCAAGTGGAACACCCTGTACATCCTGGCGGCGTTCTGCGTGCTGACGCTGCTGTGGGACGTCGGCTCCCGCAAGGTCGCCGGCGCGCGCAACGCGTACGTGCCCGTCCTGAAGCACGACACGGGCATCGCGTTCCTGGCCACCGTCCCCGTCGCGATCGCCACCTACCTCGTGTCCTGGACCGGCTGGATCCTCTCCCCGGACAACGGCTCCGGCGGCTACTACCGCAACTGGGCGGTGACCGACGGGAAGAACAGCAACTGGTCCTGGCTGTTCCCGGACTGGTGGCGCAGCCTGTGGCACTACGAGCACGAGGTCTACGAGTTCCACGTCAACCTCTCCTCGCCGCACACGTACCAGTCGAACCCGTGGAGCTGGCTCGTCCTGGGCCGCCCGGTCTCGTACTTCTACGAGTCCCCCGCGCCCGGCGCCGACGGCTGCCCCTCCGACGCGGGCGAGAAGTGCGCGCGCGAGGTCCTGGCGATCGGCACGCCGATGCTCTGGTGGGTGGGCTGCTTCGCGCTCGTGTACGTCCTGTGGCGCTGGTTCTTCCGCCGCGACTGGCGCGCGGGCGCGATCGCCTGCGGCATCGCGGCCGGTTACCTGCCCTGGTTCATGTACCAGGAGCGCACGATCTTCCTCTTCTACGCCGTCGTCTTCGTGCCGTTCCTGTGCCTGGCGGTCGCGATGCTGATCGGCGCGATCGTCGGACCACCGGGTTCGAGCGACACGCGACGCGTCGCGGGGGCGACGGGCGCGGGTGTCCTGGTGCTGCTCATCGCCTGGAACTTCATCTACTTCTGGCCCCTGTACACCGGAACCGCCATCCCGATCGACGACTGGCGTTCACGGATGTGGCTGGACACCTGGGTCTAACGATTCCGGTAACTCCAGTACCAGGAGCCCCTCTTTCCGTTTACTGTGAGCCCGGTGGGCACTTTCTGAACGCGTTCAGAAAGTGCTCGGGAGGGCACACAACGGGGAACGGGGAGGGGTTCGCACATGCGCAAGGGGGCAAAGACCGCCATAGTCGGCACGGTGTTCGCCGTGATGGTGGGCGGGGCCGGGTACGGCGCTTTCAACGTCGTGTCCGCGCTGAACGGAGACGGTGGCGGGGGATCGGGGGCGAGCGGGCCGGCGCCCGTGAAGACCGGGCCGCCGAGCAGCGGCGAGGTGAAGGAGACGACCGCCGCCTTCTTCGCGGCCTGGGAGAAGGGGCAGGCGGCCGAGGCGGCGGCGTACACGAACAACGAGGTCAAGGCTGAGCCGCTGCTGACGTCGTACGGCCAGGACGCGCACATCACGGACGTGAAGATCACGCCGGGTGCGGCGAGCGGTGACACGGTTCCCTTCACGGTGAAGGCGACGGTGTCGTACGACGGGAAGTCCAAGCCGCTGGACTACAAGAGCCAGTTGACGGTGGTGCGCGGGCTCACCACCGGGAAGGCGCTGGTCGACTGGCAGCCGTCGGTCGTGCATCCCGAGCTGAAGGGCATGGACGACACGCTCGTCACGGGCGAGTCGGCGAGCCCGCCGATCGAGGCCGTGGACCGCAACGGGAAGGTCCTGACGAAGGAGAAGTACCCCTCCCTCGGGCCGATCCTGGACGAGCTGCGCGACAAGTACGGCGAGCAGGCGGGCGGCTCGCCCAGCGTCGAGCTGAGTATCCGGCACGCCGACGCGAACACCGCCGACACCTCGCTGCTGACCCTCGCCGAGGGCAAGGCGGGCAAGCTGCCGACGACACTCAGCGCGAGCGCACAGGCGGCGGCCGAGAAGGCGGTGAAGAACTACGCCGAGTCGTCCGTGGTGGCCGTGAAGCCGAGCACGGGTGAGGTGCTGGCGGTGGCGAACAACCGTAAGGACGGATTCAACGCGGCCTTCCTCGGTGAAGTGGCCCCCGGTTCCACGATGAAGATCATCAGCGCGGCGACCCTCATCGACCTCGGGCTCACCACCGCGAACGGCCCGGCTCCCTGCCCGCCCGACGCGACCTGGCAGAGCCAGACCTTCCACAACCTCACGAACATGGCCCCGAACGAGAACGCGACCCTCTCCGAGAGCTTCGCCCGCTCCTGCAACACGGCCTTCGTGAAGTTCGCGGACTCGGTCAAGGTGGAGTCGCTGACCAACGAGGCGCAGGACCGCTTCGGGCTCGGCCGCGACAACTGGAAGACCGGCATCCCGTCCTTCGACGGTTCCGTCCCGGCGTCCGGCGGCCCGGACACGGCGGCCAACATGATCGGCCAGGGGCAGGTCCAGATGAGCCCGCTGAACATGGCCTCGGTGACGGCGACCGCGATGACGGGCGCCTTCCGCCAGCCGGTGATCGTGCCCCAGAGCCTCGACGACCGTGAGCTCGCCAAGGCGCGGGGCCTGTCCGGCAGCACGGTCCGGCAACTGCGCTCCATGATGAACCGCACCGCCACCAGCGGCACCGCCGCCCGCGTGATGTCCGGCCTCGGCGACCACATCGGCGCGAAGACCGGCTCCGCCGAGGTCGACGGCCAGTCCAAGTCCAACAGCTGGTTCACCGGCTACCGCAACGACATCGCGGCAGCGGCCATGACCCAGGAGGGCGGCCACGGCGGCGACGCGGCGGGCCCGATCGTGGCGGCGGTACTGCGAGCGGGCGGCTGACACGACACCCACACCCGCGCGCGGGTGGTGAAAGCAGTCGTACGGGTGGCTCACGTCACCCGCACAGAGCGGGACTCTAGGCTGTTGCTGTCGTTGGGGTGCGTGAGGGCAACGTGGACAGCGGGGCGAGGGGGCCCTGGGGAAGCGCGGAGGGTCGGACAGTGGGTAACAGGAGACGGGTCGCCGAGCGGCGGCGAACGAGACCGGCGATGGTCGGCGGGATGGTCGCCGTCGTCGTCGGGGGCGCCGGGTTCGGGGTGTACGCGCTGTACGACGGCGGGGCCGCGGCCGAGGGGCGCGCGGCGACGGCGGCCAGCGCGAAGGCGAAGGCCGTCAAGACCGGGCCGCTGTCGGCGACCGAGGTCACCACCGCGGCCCAGGGGTTCCTGACGGCGTGGCAGCAGGGCAGGGTCACCCAGGCCGCGGCCGTCACCGACGACTCCGCGGCCGCGACCGCCCTGCTGACCGGCTACACCAAGGACGCCCACATCACAGGCGTCACCCTCACCACGGGCACCCGCGACGGCGACAAAGTGCCGTTCTCGGTGAAGGGCACGGTGACGTACAAGGGCATCAGCAAGCCGCTCACGTACGACAGCGCGCTCACGGTCGTACGCCGGACGGCGGACGGCAAGCCGCTGGTGGACTGGCACGCCTCCGTCGTCCACCCCGACCTCCAGGACGGCGACACGCTCGTCACCGGCGAGTCCGGCACCCCGCCGGTGACGGCGCTGGACCGCCACGGCGGGGAGATCACCGCCGCCAAGTACCCGTCGCTGGGCACGGTGCTGGACGGACTGCGCGAGAAGTACGGCAAGACGGCGGGTGGAAAGGCCGGAATCGAGCTCCAGGTGGTGCGCGGGAAGGCGGCGAAGGCCAAGAAGGCCTCCGACAAGACCCTCCTGGAGCTGAGCAAGGGCACGCCGGGCACGGTGAAGACCACGCTGAGCCCGATCTATCAGGCCGCGGCGGAGCAGCAGGTGGCCAAGCAGGCGAAGGCGTCGGTGGTCGTCATGCGTCCGTCGACGGGCGAGATCCTCGCGGTGGCGAACACCAACCACGGCTTCAACACCGCGCTCCAGGGCTCGCTGGCCCCCGGCTCCACGATGAAGGTCATCACCTCGTCGCTGCTGATCGACAAGGGCCTCGCGTCGGCGGACAAGACGCACCCGTGCCCCAAGACCTTCACCTACGGCGGCTGGAAGTTCCACAACGACGACGACTTCGAGATCAAGGGCGGCACGTTCAAGGCGAGCTTCGCGCGCTCCTGCAACACGGCCTTCATCAGCCAGTCGGGCGAGCTGGAGAACGACGACCTGACCAAGCAGGCGCAGCAGGTCTTCGGCCTGTCGATGAACAACTGGGCGATCGGTGTGCCCTCCTTCGACGGCGCGGTGCCGGTGCAGAGCGCGGCGCAGAAGGCGGCGTCGCTGATCGGCCAGGGCGGGGTGCGGATGAACCCGCTGAACATGGCGTCCGTCGCCTCGACGGTGAAGTCGGGCGTCTTCCACCAGCCGTACCTGGTCTCCCGGAGCGTGGACAACCGCACGCTGGCCACCGCCTCCCGCACGATGTCCGGGTCCACGCTGTCGCAACTGCGCGAGCTCATGCAGTACACGGCCGCCTACGGCACCGCCGCGGAGGCGATGTCGGGGCTCGGCCCGGACTACGGCGCCAAGACGGGCTCGGCGGAGGTCGACGGCCAGGACAAGCCGAACGGCTGGTTCACGGCGTACCGCGGTGATCTCGCGGCGGCCGGCGTCGTCCAGGCGGGCGGCCACGGCGGTGACACGGCGGGCCCGATCGTGGCGTCACTGCTGCGGATGGGCGGTTGAGCGACTCCTTCGACGCGGCTGCCTCAACGCTCTCCGGGCGCCCTCAGTGCGCCACGGGCGTCGCCGTGTACGTACGGCGCAGGAAACGCGCCAGCGTCTTCGACTCGAACTGCACCACCGAGACCCCCTGCGCCGAGTGGAACTCGACGACGGCCTGAACCCGGCCGCACGGCCACACCCGTACGTCTCCCGAGCCCGCCGGGGCCCGCAGCCCCTGCTCCAGCAGGGACCGGGAGAACGTCCACTCGTGCGTGCCGGGGAGGTCTATGCGGACGGCGCGGGGGTCGGCATCCGGGTCGTAGCGCAGGACCACGGGGATGGCACCCGGATCCTCCTGGATGTCCTCGTCCGTGACGATATGGGCTCGGGCGTACTGCTCGACTACAGACATCGGACGGCCCCTAACCGTGCGTCACCTGTGCGAAAGCTGTGCCTCCGCTTCCACTCCAATGTCGCATATTTCACGAAACCTGCCTCCTGACATGAAACATCCCGTATGTATGTACGTGCGATGCACGAGCATCTCGCTCTTGCAACTCATTCGCATTAAGCCACTATCATCGAACGGTGCATGTGCCTGACGGATTCATCAACGCGCCCACCTCCGCCGTGACCGGAGTCGTCGCCGCGGGAGCCATCGCCGTGAGCCTGCGCGGCGCGCGCCGCGAACTCGACGAGCGCACGGCCCCGTTGGCGGGACTCGTGGCGGCGTTCATCTTCGCCGTACAGATGCTGAACTTCCCCGTCGCGGCGGGGACGAGCGGGCATCTGCTCGGCGGCGCGCTCGCCGCGATACTCGTCGGCCCCTGCACAGGGGTCCTGTGCGTGTCCGTGGTCCTGCTCATGCAGGGCATCCTCTTCGCCGACGGCGGCCTGACCGCCCTCGGCGTGAACATCACCGACATGGCGATCGTGACGACGGTCGTGTCGTACACCGTCTTCCGCGGCCTGCTGAAGGTGCTGCCCCGCAAGCGACGGTCGGTGACCGTCGCCTCCTTCGTCGCCGCCCTCGTCTCCGTCCCGGCCGCCGCCGTGGCGTTCACGCTGATGTACGCGGTCGGCGGCACCACGGACGTCGCCATCGGCAAGGTCGCCACCGCCATGATCGGCGTGCATGTGCTGATCGGCATCGGCGAGGCCGTGATCACCGCGCTGACCGTCGGCGCCGTGATCGCCGTACGCCCGGACCTCGTCCATGGCGCGCGCGGCCTGGAGCAGCGGCTGAAGCTGCGCGTGCACGGCGAGCTGGTCGACGTACCCACCGCCGCGCCCGCCCCGGTGGCCGCGCGGACCTCCCGCCGCACACTGTGGATCACCGGTCTCGTCACCTCCCTGGTCCTCGCCGGCTTCGTCAGCTTCTACGCCTCCGCCAACCCCGACGGCCTGGAGAAGGTCGCCCACGACAAGGGCATCGACCAGAAGACCGACAAGCACGCGTCCGCCGACTCCCCGCTCGCGAACTACGGCGTCAAGGACGTCGAGAACGCGCGCCTGTCCGGCGGTCTCGCGGGCGTGATCGGCGTCGGCGTCACCGTCGTGGCGGGCAGCACGGTGTTCTGGGCGGTACGCAGACGGCGTACGGCCGATGTGTCCCCGGCGAGCACGGGCGTCTGAGATGGGCGCAGGGCACGCACACCGGCTCTACCGGCACGGGCACTCCCCCGTGCACGGGCTGCCGCCGCACACCAAGCTCGCCGCCGCGTTCGCCTTCGTGGTGGTCGTGGTGTCGACCCCGCGGGAGGCGATGTGGGCGTTCGGCCTGTACGCCGTCCTGCTGGGCGCCGTCGCGTACGTCGCGCGCGTGCCCGCCGGTTTCCTGCTGAAACGGCTGCTGATCGAGGTGCCGTTCGTCGCGTTCGCCGTGCTCATGCCGTTCGTGGCGGAGGGCGAGCGGGTGGACGTACTCGGCCTCTCCCTGAGCGTGAACGGCCTGTGGGGCGCCTGGAACGTGCTCGCCAAGGGCACCCTCGGCGTCGCCGCCTCCGTCCTGCTCGCCTCCACCACCGAGCTGCGCGAACTCCTCCTCGGCCTGCAACGCCTGAAGCTCCCGCCCCTGCTGGTGCAGATCGCCTCCTTCATGATCCGTTACGGCGACGTCATCACCGACGAGATGCGGCGGATGCGGATCGCACGGGAGTCGCGCGGGTTCGAGGCGAAGGGCGTACGGCACTGGGGGGTGCTCGCGAAGTCCGCGGGCGCGCTGTTCATCCGCTCCTACGAGCGCGGCGAGCGCGTGCACCTGGCCATGGTCAGCCGGGGGTACGCCGGCGCGATGCCGGTCATCGACGAGGTGACCGCCTCCCGGGCGCAGTGGTCGTACGCCCTCGCCCTCCCCTTCACCGCCCTCGTCGTATGTCTGCTGGGATGGACTCTGTGACACCTTCGCTGGAAGTGGCCGGACTGGCCTTCGCGTACCCCGACGGCCACCAGGCCCTGTTCGGCGTGGACCTCTCGATCGGGCGCGGCGAGCGGGTCGCGCTGCTCGGGCCGAACGGCGCGGGCAAGACGACCCTCGTGCTGCACCTCAACGGCATCCTGACCGGCGGGGCGGGCACGGTGACGGTCGCGGGGCTGCCCGTCGGCAAGAAGCACATGGCGGAGATCCGCCGCCGGGTGGGCATCGTCTTCCAGGATCCGGACGACCAGCTCTTCATGCCGACCGTCCGCGAGGACGTGGCGTTCGGGCCGGCGGCGGCCGGGCTGAAGGGGCCGGAGCTGGAGGAGCGTGTGGACCGCGCGCTGGCGCAGGTCGGCATGGCGGAGTTCAAGGACCGCCCGCCGCACCACCTCTCCTTCGGGCAGCGCCGCCGGGTGGCCGTGGCGACCGTGCTGGCGATGGAGCCGGAGATCCTGGTCCTGGACGAACCCTCGTCGAACCTGGACCCCGCCTCCCGGCGCGAACTCGCCGACATCCTGCGGTCGTTGGACGTGACGGTGCTGATGGTGACGCACGACCTGCCGTACGCGCTGGAGCTGTGCCCGCGCGCCCTGATCCTGAGCGAGGGCGTGATCGCGGCCGACGGGCGGACGGGCGAACTGCTCGCGGACGACGAACTGATGCGGGCCCACCGCCTGGAGCTGCCCTTCGGCTTCGACCCGCGCTCGGTGACAATGGGCGCGTGACGCATCAAGAGGACGCCGGGTCGGACTCCGGGCCGGACGCACGACCGGACGCCGGGTCGCTGCTGCTGGACGACCAGTTGTGCTTCGCGCTGTACGCGGCCCAGCGCGCGGTGACGGCGGCGTACCGCCCGCTCCTCGACGAGCTCGGGCTCACCTACCCGCAGTACCTCGTACTGCTGGTGCTCTGGGAGCGCGGCGAGATCACGGTCAAGGAGCTGACCGAGGCACTGCGGCTCGACTACGGCACGGTCTCGCCGCTGCTGAAGCGGCTGCATTCGGCGGGGCTCGTGCGCCGGGAGCGC
This sequence comes from Streptomyces sp. NPDC001315, assembly GCF_042896175.1. Lineage (NCBI taxonomy): Bacteria > Bacillati > Actinomycetota > Actinomycetes > Kitasatosporales > Streptomycetaceae > Streptomyces > Streptomyces sp. NPDC001315. The sequence goes on from NZ_JBIAWZ010000008.1 coordinate 98,095, forward strand.
TCGGCGCGCGACGAGCGCTCGGTGCTCATCGCGGTCACCGGGCGCGGGGAGGCGCTCAGGGAACGCGCCGCGCGCGTGCCCGGCGCACTGCTCACGGCGACGGGGCTCGGCACGACGGAGATCGCGAGGTTGCGCGAGGAGCTGTGGCTGCTCGCCCAACGGGCGCACGGCGCGGCCGAGCGCCCCCACTGACCTGCCCCTGCGACCCACCGCCCGGTGGTTGCCGACGATTACTCCCCCCACCTTCACCCGACCCCTACCGGCCGGTACCTTGTGCACGATGTACTTGTGTACTCGTAACGCCCTGGGGGAGGTCCCGCCGTGATCGAAGGCGCCGCTGTCGACACCCGCCCGACGAAGATCATGTTCGTCGCCGAGGCCACCGCGCACGGCGGCCGGGACGGCTACGTCACCAGTCAGGACGGCCAGATCGACCTGAAGGTCGCGATGCCGCCGGAGCTGGGCGGCGACGGCAACGGCACCAATCCGGAACAGCTCTTCGCGGCCGGCTACAGCTCCTGCTTCCACAACGCGCTGATCCTGGTCGGCAACCGCTCCGGCTACGACCTGACCGGTTCCACGGTCGCCGCGAAGGTCGGCATCGGCCCGAACAAGACCCACGGCTACGGCCTCGCGGTCGCCCTGAGCGTCTCCCTCCCGGTCCTCGATCCGGACATCGCCGCGAAGCTGGTGGACGCGGCCCACGAGGTCTGCCCGTACTCCAACGCGACCCGCGGCAACATCGACATAACGATCCTTCTCGGCTGACGAAACGAAGGAATCGCAGGCTCGACCAGGGCGTTGCACCCACGGTTGAAGGCGATCCGGAGCAGCCGAAGGGAAGTACGGCCGTGAACGTGAACGGCACAGTGGCCGAGGGCTTCGAGCCGGTCAGGGCGGCGTTCGTACGGAACTTCGAGGTGCTCGGGGACCGGGGCGCGGCGGTCGCCGTCTACCGGGACGGGCACCGGGTCGTCGACCTGTGGGGCGGGACGAAGGACGTCGACGGCACGGCGCCCTGGGAGCGGGGCACGGCCCAGATCGTGCGCTCGGCGACGAAGGGCGTCGCCGCCGCCGTACTCCTGCTGCTGCACCAGCGCGGCGAGCTGGACCTCGACGCGCCGGTCGGCACGTACTGGCCCGAGTACAAGGCGGCGGGCAAGGAACGGACGCGCGTACGGGATCTGCTCGCGCACCGCGCGGGCGTCCCGGTGCTGGACCGGCCGCTGAGCCCGGCCGAGGCGGCCGACCCCGACCTGGGGGCGGCGGCGGTCGCGGCGCAGGCGCCGGTGTGGGAGCCGGGGACGGAGCACGGCTACCACGCGCAGACGTACAGCTGGCTGACCGGCGAGCTGGTCCGGCGGATCACCGGCCGGCCGGTCGGCGAGTGGGTCGCGGCCGGGATCGCCGGGCCGGCCGGGGCCGACCTCTGGCTCGGACTGCCCGGGACGGAGACCGGCCGCGTGGGCCGGGTCGGGCCGGTCGAGCCGCCGGCCGAGGCGGGCGGTCTGCGGACGCGGCCCAAGCGGTCCGTCGCCGACGCCTACGCCGATCCCGACTCCCTGACCCGCCGCGCCTTCGCCGCGATCACGCCCCTGCCGGACGAGAACGACCCGGCGTACCGGGCGGCGGCCCTGCCCGCCTCCAACGGCATCGCGACGGCCGACGGACTGGCCCGCTTCTACGCCTCCCTGATCGGCGAAGTGGACGGTGGAACACGGCTGTTCACGCCGGAGACGGTGGAGCTGGCCCGCGGCGAGCGGTCGGCGGGCGCCGACCGCGTCCTGGTGGTCCACACCCGCTTCGGCCTGGGCTACATGCTGCACGGCGCGGCCTCGCCGCTCCTCTCCCCCAGCTCCTTCGGCCACCCCGGCCGCGGCGGCGCGCTCGGCTTCGCCGATCCCGAGTCGGGCATCGCCTTCGGCTATGTGACGAACGGGTTCAGGAAGAGCGTGACGGCCGATCCGCGGGCGCAGGCGCTGGTGCGGGCGGTGCGGGAGACGCTGCCTCGCTGAGACACCGCCCGTGGGCGAAGCCGCGCGAGCCGCACGGAAGCGGCACGCGCGTCGTCCGCGCGTGCTGCTCCCGCACCCGGGCTCAGACGTTGATCGAATGCGAGGTCCGCCCGGATGCCGCGTCGATCTCCCCGTGCGCCTTGGTCAGCAGCTGCATGGCCAGTTCGTTCAGCGCACGGGCACCCGCCACCTCCTCCCCGACCCTCGGCTGATTGGAGTCGGAGTGGTGACGGCTGGCATGGCCGTGCGCCCGTACCTCGCTGCCGTCGGGCAGACGCACCAGCGCGACCGCGCGCGTGTGCTGGTCGTCCTCCTGGAACTCCATCTCGACATGCCATCCCACTGCGGTGTGCATCATGACGATCACCTCCGGAACCTCTGCTTCCAGGGTGCGCCTCACGGGGCACGGACGCACCCAGTGCGGTCGGGAATCCGCGCGCCGAAGGACAGTGCCTCCGCCTGCGCCTAACCGGCGTGCAGCATCAGCCCGATCCCGACCACCAGCAGCCCCGCCGCCGCGATCCGCGGCGCCCCGAAACGCTCCTTGAAGAACAGCGCGCCGATCGCCGCACCCACGATGATCGACGACTCGCGCAGGGCCGCGATCGGTGCCAGGTCGGCCTTCGTCTGCGCCCACAGCACCAGTGCGTACGCCGCCACGGACAGGGCCGCGCCGAGCAGCCCCACTCCGGCGAAGGGCCGCAGGACGGCGGGCAGTTCCCGGCGTCGGCGGTAGAGGGCGTACGCGGGAAGGACACCGCCCTGGACCGCCATCAGCCACGCGATGTACCCGAGGGACGAGCCCGAGGCGCGCACCCCCAGCCCGTCGACGACCGTGTACGCCGCGATGGTCAGGCCGGTCGCCAACGCGGCCCCGATCGCCGCCCAGTCGGGCCTGCGTCCGCGCAGCCCCCACAGCGCGACGCCCGTCAGCCCCGCGCAGGACACGGCGATGCCCGCGGCCGCCCAGCCGTCCGGCACCTCGTGCGCGAAGACGGCGGCGAGCACGGTGACCACGAGCGGCGCGCTGCCCCGCGCGATCGGATAGGCCTGCCCGAAGTCACCCAGCCGGAACGACGTCATCAGCAGCGCGTAGTACGCGATGTGGATGGCGGCGGACGCCAGGAGATACGGCCACGCCTTCGCCGCCGGGAACGCCACGAACGGCGCCGCCGCCAGCCCGAGCAGCAGTCCGCCGCCCGCGATCAGCGTGAACCCGACCAGTTTGTCGGTGATCCGGTGGGCGATGGCGTTCCAGCCGGCGTGCGTGACCGCGGCCAGCAGTACGGCAGCCGTCACGAGTGGAGTCACGAGGCGAGCTCGCGCACGTCCACGAGTGTCGCGCCGGCGTGGGCGATCAGCGTCCTCGGCTCCATGGGGAAGACGGTGTACGGGGTTCCGGCGGCGGCCCAGACGATGTCGTGCCCGAGCAGGGACCGGTCGGCGAGCACCCGGGTCCTCGTCCGGTGCCCGAAGGGCGGCACGCCCCCGATGGCGTACCCCGTCGTCTCCCGTACGACATCGGCCCTGGCCCGCGTCACCTTCTCGGCGCCGAGCTCCTTGCGCACGAGCTCCACGTCCACCCGGGACGCCCCGTCCATGAGGACCAGCACCGGCACGCCGTCCGCCGCGAAGATCAGCGACTTGCAGATCTGACTCAGCTCGCACCCGATCGCCGCGGCGGCCTCGGCGGCGGTACGGGTGGCGTCCGGGAAGCGCCGGATCCGTGCATGCAGGTCTGCGAGCCCCAACTCACGCAGGGCCTCGGCGAACCGGGGATGAGCTGCGGAGTCCTCGGGGGCAGTGCCATCGGTCGTCGTCGTCATGCACGGCACGCTAGCGGTACGTGTACGAGACAGGCGACCGGGTTACGGGGCGTGGACGCGGGGCTTCGAGGTCGGGGCCCGCCGCCCCGGTCGACGGCTCGGTCGCGACGGACCCGGTCGTGACAAAGGGAAGCCGGTGAGGGCACCCCGTCCCCACGGGACCCTCACCGGCTGGTCTCTCTCAGCGGAGCCGTCGCGTCAGGCGCGTACCAGCTCCCGGTCCTCGTCCGGGTCCGTGTCCCTGGAGCCGTCGGCCGTACGCAGGCCCTCGCCCTCCACGTCCACGTTGGGCAGGGCGCGGTCCAGCCACTTCGGCAGCCACCAGGCCTTCTTGCCGAGCAGGGCGAGCACCGCCGGGACGATGGCCATACGGACCACGAACGCGTCGAAGAAGACCGCGATCGCGAGGCCGAAGCCGATCATCTTGATCATCGACTCGCTGGAGCCGATGAAGCCGGAGAAGACGGCCATCATGATGACGGCCGCGGCCGTGACCACCCGTGCGCCGTGCTTGAAGCCGGTCACGATGGCCTGGCTCGGCGTCTCCCCGTGGACGTACGCCTCGCGCATCCGGGTCACGAGGAACACCTCGTAGTCCATCGCGAGACCGAAGACGACACCCACCATGAAGATCGGCATCATCGACATGATCGGGCCGGTCTCCTCGACGCCCAGCAGCCCGGACAGCCAGCCCCACTGGAAGACCGCGACCACGGCGCCCAGCGCCGCCATCACGCTCAGCAGGAAGCCGACGGCCGCCTTCAGCGGGACCATGATCGAGCGGAAGACCAAGATCAGGAGGAGGAAGGCCAGGCCCACCACCAGCGTCAGGTACGGCAGCAGCGCGTCGTTCATCTTCTGCGAGAAGTCGATGTTCATCGCCGTCGAGCCGGTGACGAGGACCTGCGCGTCCGTGTCGGCCTTGATCTCCGTGCCCGCGTCACGGATGCCGTGCACCAGGTCCTCGGTGGTGACCGAGGACGGCTTGGAGTCCGGGATCACGGTGATCGTCGCGGTGTCGCCGGCCTTGTTGTACGTCGCCGGGGTCACCGTCACGACGTCCTTGAGGCCCTTGATCTCGTCGGTGACCTTGGTGACGGCGGCCTTCGGGGAGTCGCTCGACTCCGCGTCGACCACGACCATCAGCGGGCCGTTGAAGCCGGGGCCGAAGCCCTCCGACAGGAGGTCGTACGCTCGTCGCTGGGTCGTCGACGTCGGCTGCGAGCCGTCGTCGGGCAGACCCAGTTCCAGCGAGGTCGCCGGGAGGGCCGCCGCGCCGAGTCCGACCACGCCCAGCAGCAGGATGGCCACCGGACGGCGTACGACGAAGCTCGCCCAGCGCGTGCCCATGTTCGGCTTGGCCGGGGCTCCCGAAGCGGCCTTCCTCGCCGCCCGGCCGCCGCCCAGCAGCTTGCTCTTCCTGCCCGCCGGCTGCACCTTGCGGCCCGCGTAGCCCAGCAGCGCCGGGATCATCGTCAGCGCGATCAGCACCGCGATCGCGACCGTGCCCGCCGCCGCGACGCCCATCTTCGTCAGCATCGGGATGTTGACGACGGAGAGGCCGACCAGCGCGATGACCACCGTCAGGCCCGCGAAGACCACCGCGGAGCCCGCCGTTCCGACGGCCCGACCGGCCGCGTCCTCACGCTCCCGGCCCTCGGCCAGCTCGGCCCGGTAGCGGGAGACGATGAACAGCGCGTAGTCGATGCCGACCGCGAGGCCGATCATCATGGCGAGGGTGGAGGTGGTCGAGCCCAGGTCCAGCGCGTTCGCCAGTGCCGTGATCGTCGAGACGCCGATACCCACGCCGATCAGGGCGGTGAGCAGGGGCAGACCGGCCGCGAGCAGCGAACCGAAGGTGATGACGAGGACGACCGCGGCGATCGCGATGCCGATGACCTCCGTCGCACCGGTCTCGGGCACCGCCGTCAGCGCGTCACCGCCGATCTCGACGGTCAGCCCCGCGTCCCGAGCGTTCTGCGCGGCCTCGTTCAGGGCGTCCTTGGACGCGTCCTCCAGCTCCATGCCGGAGACCTTGTACTTGACGGACGCGTACGCGATCGTCCCGTCCTTGCTGACCGCGTTCGCCTTGAACGGGTCGGCGGCGGAGACGACCTCGGAGCCGTCGGACAGCTCCTTCACCGTCTTCTCGACGGTCGCTTTGTTGGCGGCGTCCGTCATCTTCTCGCCGCTCGGCGCCTTGAAGACGACGCGTGCCGTCGCGCCGTCGGCGCTCATGCCGGGGAAGCGCTGTTCCAGCAGGTCGAAAGCCTTCTGCGCTTCCGTACCGGGGATGGAGAAGGACGAGCTGCCCGCCGCGGGGGCGCTGGCCGCGCCGACACCGGCGAGGGTCAGCAGCGCCACCCAGATCAGGGCAACGAAGTGCCGTCGCCGGAAGGCGAACCGGCCGAGTTTGTAGAGGAATGTGGCCACGAAGGCGAACTCCCGGTCAGTCGTGGGGTTTTCAGGGCAGGGGTGATCAGCCCGACGACGTGAGCGGTTACGTCAGGTGGGGGCCAGCTGCGGGGACTTGTCAGACGGTGGGCACGCCGAGGGCGGGGAGGACCACGGCGTCGATGTACGAAAGGAGGAAGGCCTGTGTCGGCGGCTTCTCGTCGATCATCGCGCGGGCGGCGAATCCACCGATCATCATGTGCATCACGTACTCGATCGCCGGGTTGTCCGCACGGACCTCACCCCGGTCGACCGCCCGTTGCAGCACGCGACGGAACTCCGCCACCTCCGGGTCGATCAGATGCTCCCGGAACGCCTGCAGGAGATCCGGGTTGCCGTGGATCGCCATGACCAGACCCCGCATCAGCGCGGAGTTCTGCTCCATGTGGCAGTCGTCCGAACGCAGCGTGAGGGCGTGCAGATCGCCCTGGAGCGACCCGGTGTCTATGTCGTCGAAGGAGCCGTGGGGCTTGTTGTGCCGCACCGCCTTCGCCACCAGCTCGGCCTTGCCGCCCCACTGGCGGTAGAGCGTCGCCTTGCTGGACCGGGTGCGGGCGGCCACGGCGTCCATGGTGAGGGCGTCGTAGCCGACTTCCCGGAGCAGGTCGAGCACGGCCTCGTACAACTCGGCCTCACGCTCGGGCGTGATCCGACTGCGACGCGCCGTTGCGACCTCAGTCATGCCACTCACCGTTCCCACTCCGAACGACACGGTTTCGTATTCGTACGTAATGAATGTAGCGCAGCCATCTGCGAAACGAAACCGTTTCGTACGTGTCCTGAGTCACGCTTGAGTGACCTGCACCCCTTTATTACGAGTTGCCCGGGTCCATTCGGAGGAAAAGCATGGGGAGGTGAGCTATCTGCGCCTGCCCCACCTCAACGGAGACCTGCTGTGCTTCGTCGCCGAGGACGACCTCTGGCTGACCTCGCTCGACGGACCGGGCCGCGCCTGGCGGCTCACCGTCGACCGCACCAAGGTCGGCCACCCCCGTTTCTCGCCCGACGGCCGCCGGATCGCGTACACGACCTGGCGCAGCCTCGTCCCCGAGATCCATCTGACCTCGGTGGACGGCGGTCCCGGACGAAGACTCACCTACTGGGGCAATGCCGACACCCAGGTCTGCGGCTGGACCCCGGACGGCGACATCCTCGCCGTCGCCTCCCACGGCCAGCCCTTCTCGCACTTCACCTGGGCCTACAAGGTGCCCACCGACGGCGACCCCGGCGGCCGGCTGCCCTGGGGCCCGGTCGCCGACATCCAGGTCGCCGACATCGACGGGGAACGCAGGACACTCCTCCTCACCGGCACCCCGCCGCACGAACCGGCCTCCTGGAAGCGCTACCGGGGCGGGGCCATGGGCCGCCTGTGGCTGCACGGGCAGCAGCTGGTCGCCGGCATCGGCGGCCATCTGCACTCCCCGATGTTCGTCGGCGGACGGATCGCCTTCCTCTCCGACCACGAGGGCATCGGCAACCTGTACTCGTGCGCGTACGACGGCTCCGACCTGCGCCGCCACACCGACCACGACGCCTTCTACGCCCGGCACGCCTCCAGCGACGGCACCCGGGTGGTGTACCAGTGCGCGGGCGACCTGTGGATCGTGGACGGTCTGGCCGCGGACTCCGTCCCCCGCAAGCTCGACGTACGGCTGGGCGGCCCGCGCGCCGGACGCCGTACGTACCAGGTGCCGGCCGCACAGCACGTGGACGGCATCTCCGTGGACGAGACCGGGCGGGCGAGCGCTGTCGTGGTGCGCGGGAGCCTGTACTGGCTGACGCACCGGGACGGGCCGGCCCGCACCCTCACCGACACCCCGGGCGTACGGGTCCGGCTGCCGGAGATGCTCGGCTCCAGCGGGCAGGTCGCGTACGTGACGGACGCGGAGGGCGAGGACGCGATCGAGATCGCCTGTCTGCCGAGAGCGACGGGCGACCGCGAGCCCAGGCGCCTGGCCTCCGGGGAACTGGGGCGGGTCCTGGAAATGGTCTCCGATCCGGAGGGTGAGCGCATCGCCATCGCCGCGCACGACGGACGGCTGCTGCTGATCAGCGTGTCCGACGAAGCGGCTGCCGTCGTGTCCGACGAAGCGGCCGCCGCGGGCACCGAGGACTCCGGCGGCGAGATCACCGACGGCGAGGTCACCGAGCTCATCCGGTCGATCAACGGACCCGTGCGGGACCTGGCCTTCTCGCCGGACGGGGCGTGGCTGACCTGGTCGCATCCCGGGATCGGGCGGTCGCTGCGGCAGATCAAGATGGCGCGGATAAAGGACCGGTTGATCGTCGACGTCACCAACGGCCGCTTCGAGGACGAGAACCCCGTCTTCACCCGGGACGGCCGCTACCTCGCCTTCCTCTCCTGGCGCGGCTTCGACCCCGTGTACGACGTGCACACCGGGGACCTGTCCTTCCCGTTGGGCTGCCGCCCTTACCTGGTTCCGCTCTCGTCGGCGACTCCCTCCCCCTTCGCCCTGACCCCCGAGGGCCGCCCGGCCGCCGGAGGCCTGGACCCCGTGGAGGACGAGGGCGGCGGCGGCGCGGTGACCGTCGAGCTCGAGGGACTGGAGAGCCGGGTGACACCGTTCCCGGTCCCCGCCTCCAAGTACTCGGCACTGAATCCGGTCGCGGGCGGTGGGCTCGTCTGGCTGCGCTGGCCGATCTCGGGCGCGCTGGGCGAGACGTTCGTGAACCCGGCCGACACCAGCGGGCGGCCCACACTGGAGTACTTCACCATCACCAAGGCGAAGAAGTCCGAACTCGTCGAACATCTGGACTGGTTCGCGGTGAGCGGGGACGGGACACGGCTGGTCGTCGTCGACGAGGGCGACCTGCGGGCGGTGCCGTCCAGCGAGGCCGGCGACGCCGACACGACGGTCTGGATCGACCTGCGCCGCATCCTGCACGAGGTCGATCCGGGCGCCGAATGGCGCCAGTCGTACGAGGAGGCGGGCCGCCTCATCCGCGCCTACTTCTGGGATCCGGGCATGAGCGGCGTCGACTGGGACGGCGTGCTGGACCAGTACCGGCCACTGGTCGAACGGGTCGCGTCCCCGGACGAGTTCGCCGACCTGCTGCGTGAGGTACTGGGCGAGCTGGGCACCTCGCACGCGTACGTCACCGCCGCCCGCCGCAACGAGGGCCCGCCGCACTACCAGCGCTGGCAGGGCCTGCTGGGCGCCAACTTCGTGCGCCGGGACGGCGGTTGGACCGTCAAGCGGATCCTGGCGGGCGACTCCTCCGACTCCAAGGCCCGCTCACCGCTGGCCGGCACGGGCATCCGGGAGGGGGCGATCCTCACCCACGTCGACGGACGTCCGGTGGACCCGGTGGCGGGACCGTACCCGCTGCTGGCGGGCGCGGGCGGTACGACGGTGGAGCTGACCTTCGCCCAACCCTCCGACTCGGCGGAGGGCGAGGCCGGCCGGCCCCGTCGGGTGGCCGTGGTGCCGCTGATCAACGAGCGGCCGCTGCGCTACCAGGACTGGGTGGCCAAACGCCGCGAGGTGGTACGGGAGTTGAGCGGCGGCCACTGCGGCTATCTGCACATCCCCGACATGGGCGGCTCCGGCTGGGCCCAGTTCAACCGGGACCTGCGCATGGAGATGTCCCGGCCCGCGCTCCTCGTGGACGTGCGCGGCAACGCCGGCGGCCACATCAGTGAGCTGGTCGTGGAGAAGCTCACGCGCAAGATCATCGGCTGGGATCTGACGCGTGACGCCCAGCCGGTGTCGTACGCCTCGAACGCCCCCCGGGGCCCGGTGGTCGCCCTCGCCGACGAGGCCACGTCCTCCGACGGCGACATGATCACGGCCGCCTTCAAGCTGCTGAAGCTCGGCCCGGTGGTCGGCCAGCGGACCTGGGGCGGGGTGGTCGGCATGACCGGGCGGCACCGGCTGGGCGACGGCACGGTGATCACGGTGCCGATGAACGCGGCCTGGTTCGAGGCGTACGGCTGGACCGTCGAGAACCACGGGGTGCTCCCCGACCTGGAGATCCTCCGCACGCCCCTGGACTGGGCGGAGGGGCGGCAGGCCCAGTTGGGCGACGCGGTGCGACTCGCCCTGGACCTCCTGGGCACGAACCCGCCCGCGAGCCCTCCGGACTACAGCCGCGTACCGGACCGGTCGCGGCCGAAGCTGCCGCCGCGGGCCTGAGCCACCGCGGACGTGAGGAAGGGGTGCCCCTCGTCAGGGGCACCCCTCACTCATTGCTCACCGAGGCAGTGCGCTTCAGGCGTCGTAGTCCTCGTTGAAGCGGTCCTGCTCCTGCTGGCGCTGGCGCTCGGCGTCGTCCTGGATCTTGCCGCGCTGCTGCTGGGCCTGCTGCTTGGCCTGCTCGGCCTTCTGCTTGCCCTGTTGGGCCTTCTGCTTGCCCTTCTGCTGCATCTGCTCGGCCTGCTCCTGGAACTTGTCCTTCATACCCATGTCAGTTCACTCCTGTTGTGGGTGAGGGGGTTAAGCCTCGACCAGCCTGGCATGGGGGAACACAGCGCGCATTTCGATCAGTTACGGTGCGTAGCGCGCGCCTCTTCGTCGGCCGCCCCACCCGCTCCCACCAGCCCGGACCGCATGCCCTGCAACCTGGGCGCGAACCTGCGCATCTCCCGCTGCCCCACACTCCCGATGAGGCCCGGCAGATGCCCGCGCACCCCCTGCATCCCACGCAGCCACCACTGTGCGTACACATGACTGGACCGCCGCTCGATGCCGGCGACGATCCGGTCGACGGCGGGCCCCAGCGGATAGGTCTTGTTCGCCGGCCACAGCAGTCGCTGCCGCAGCTCCCGCATCACCTCGTCCTGGTCCGCCCCGCGCACCATGTCCGTGTCGGTCCACGACAGGTACCCCACCCCCACCCGCACGCCCTTGTAGCCGACCTCGGCGCGCAGGCTGTGCGCGTACGCCTCCACGCCCGACTTGGACGCGCAGTACGCGGTCATCATCGGCGCGGGCGTGATGGCGGCCAGGGACGCGATCTGGAGCAGATACCCGCGGCTCTCGATCAACGCCGGAAGGAAGGCGCGCGCCGTCACCGCCGAGCCGATCAGGTTGACCTCGATCACCCGCCGCCAGGCCTCCGGGTCGGAGTCGACGAACGGTCCGCCGGTGGCGACCCCGGCGTTGGCGACGACGATGTCGACCTTCCCGAACCGCTCCTTGACCTCCCGCGCGACCCGGGCCATGGCCTCCTGGTCGGTGACGTCGGCGTACCAGTGGGCGCTGTCGCTGTGCAGCCGCTCCGAGACCTGCTTGAGGGCGTCCGGCTCCAGTCCGACCAGCGCCACCTTGACACCACGCGCGGACAGCTTGCGCGCGAGCAGCTCCCCCACGCCGCGCGCGGCTCCGGTGACGACCGCGACCTGCCCCTCGAGGCTGACCCTGCTCATGCGCCCTCCTTGACATGTACGTACGCGGTGACGAGTTCCCGGATCTTTCCGGTGACCAGCTCGGGCGCCTCGACCGGGGTCATGTGCCCGAGGCCGGGCAGCTCGGTGAGACCGAGGCAGTGCGGCAGCGCGGCGGCCAGCGAGCGCGCGTGCACCGGCGGCGTCAACCGGTCGGCCGTGCCCACGACCACCTCCGTCGGCGCCGCCAACTCCCTTACTCCCTGGTCGAGATCGAGCAGGTCGAGCACCTGCGACCAGGCGTATCTGACCTTGCGCGGGCACGCGTGCACGATCCGCGCGCACGCCTCGACCATGTGCGGCGCCGAACCGGCGCCCATCGTGCCGTACTTGAGGATCCGCCGGGCCAGTGGCGTGACCGGCCCGAGCGGCGCCCTCGACCCGAGGATGTGCCGGGTCAGCCAGGTCCGCAACCGTCCGGCCCGGATCGGTACGACGGTCGACTCGGCGACCAGCCGCGAACTGCCCGTGCTGCACAGCAGGACGGCCGCCGCGTGCGCCCGGAAGGCGGGGCGGGCGGAGGCCGCCAACACCGTCATGCCGCCCATGGAGTGCCCGACGACCACAGCCTTCTCGCCGGGCGCGAGGGTCGCCTCCAGTACGGCTTCCAGGTCGTCGGCGAGCGCGTCCGTACCGCACGCCTGGCTCGCCGGGCTGCGTCCGTGGCCGCGCTGGTCGTAGGCGATCACCTGGTGGTCGGTGGCCAGTTCGCGTATCTGGGCCGCCCAGAAGGCGGTGGAGCAGGTCCAGCCGTGGGCGAGGACGACGGGCGGGGCGCCGTCGGGGCCGTGGACCTCGACGTGCAGGCGGGCGCCGTCGGCGGAGACGGCGGTCAGCTCACGGGCGGGGGCGGGCGGGGCGTAGGGGCCGGAGGCGACGGAGCTGAGGCGGGTGAGGCGGCTCATGCGGTCGCCTCCGTCTTCTCGCCCTGCGTGGCCCGCTTGCCGGCCGGAACCCGCAGGACTTGATACTCCGCGAGGTCCACCCGCCGGGTCGCCCGCCGGAACTCGCTCGTCGTCCCCGGCCAGATGGTGGTGTTGCGGCCGTTCGCGTCCAGGTACCAGCTGGTGCAACCGCCGGTGTTCCACACCGTGCGCTTCATGCGCTCCTGCACCCGGCGGTTCCACGCGTGCACGGCGCTCGGGCGGGCGTCGAGGGCCGCGCGGCCGCCCAGCACGTCCAACTGCCGTACGAAGTCGGCCATGTAGTTCAGCTGGGACTCGATCACCAGGATCATGGAGGAGTTCCCGAGGCCGGTGTTGGGCCCGATGATCGTCAACCAGTTGGGGAAGCCGGCCGCGGAGGCGCCGCGCAGGGCCTCCATGCCGTCCTTCCAGGACTCGGCCAGCGTCTTGCCCTCGGCACCCACGACCCGCTCGGCGATCGGCAGGTCGGTGACGTGGAAACCGGTGCCGAAGACGATCACATCGGCCTCGGTCTCGGTGCCGTCGGCGGCGACGAGGGTGGAGCCGCGGACCTCGCGCAGCCCGCTCGCCACTACGTCCACGTTGGGCCGGGCCAGGGCCGGGTAGTACTCGCTGGACAGCAGGATCCGCTTGCAGCCGATCCGGTAGTCGGGGGTCAGCTTGGCCCGCAGCGCCGGGTCCTTGATCGCGCGGGCCATGTTGCGCTTGGCCAGCTGCTCGACGAAGCCGAGCTCGTTCGGATGCTTGGTGAAGGCCTGGACCTGCAACTCTCTCAGGCCCCACAGCAGTCCGCGGCGCAGCTGGGAGGTGACGGGCAGGGCCCGGTGCAGGGCGCGCTCGGCGCCGGTGATGGCGCGGTCGACGCGGGGCATGACCCAGGGCGGGGTGCGCTGGAAGAGGGTGAGACGGCCGACCTGCGGCTGGATGGCGGGCACGATCTGAATGGCGGACGCCCCCGTCCCCACCATCGCGACCCGCTTGCCGCGCAGGTCGTGGTCGTGGTCCCAGCGCGACGAGTGGAAGACCTTGCCGGGGAAGGAGTTCAGCCCCGGCAGGTCCGGGATCCGCGGGTCGGACAGCGGGCCCGTGGCGGAGACGACGACGTCGGCGGAGAACGCGCCGGCCGCCGTCTCGATGTCCCAGCGCAGCTCCTGCGGGTTCCACGTCATCCGCTGGACCTCGGCGCCGAAACGGATGTGCGGACGGAGCCGGAAGACGTCCGTGACGCGCTCCAGATAGGCGCGGATGTGCTCCTGCCCGGAGAAGGTGCGCGGCCAGTCGGGGTTGGGCGCGAAGGAGAAGGAGTACAGGTGAGAGGGCACGTCACAGGCGCACCCCGGGTAGGTGTTGTCCCGCCAGGTGCCGCCGACGCTGTCGGCGCGCTCCAGGACCACGAAGTCGGTGATCCCCTCCCGGCGCAGCCGCACGGCGGCCCCCAGCCCGCCGAACCCGGACCCGATCACCGCCACCCGTACGTGTTCGGTCATGCCGACACACCTCCTGCCCTACGACGCTGCCCCTGCGACCGCGCCAGTAAACACTGGCACGGTCGGACTGTAGAGCAGCCGCGTACCGAGCGGTAGGGGCCGAACGAGGAAAGTTACCGGCGGTACGACATAGAGTGCGGGCGTGGCTGACAAGCGTGAATACCGCATGGAGGAGCTGGCCAGGGAGGCCGGGATCACGGTGCGCACCCTGCGCTTCTACCGCGAGCGCAAGCTGATCCACCCACCGCGCCGGGAGGGCCGTCTCGCCTGGTACGACGACAGCCACCTGGCCCGCCTGCGCACCGTCTCCGCCCTTCTGGAGCGCGGCCACACCCTCAACGGCATCGCCGAACTGGCGGACGCCCTCGACCACGGCCGCGACGTGGCCGAGCTCATCGGCCTCGACGCCCCCACCGAGGAGGAGCCGGTCCGCCTCACCCCCGAGGAACTCGCCGCCCGCTTCGAGGGCGAGGTCACCGCGGAGAACCTCGCCGCCGCGCTGGACCTCGGCTACCTCGGCACCGACGGCGACGAGATCGTCCACATCAGCCGCCGCCTGCTGGACGTCTCCTCGGCCCTGGTCCGCGAGGGCATCCCCCTCGCGGAGGTCCTGGCGGCTGCCAAGCAGGTCCGCGAGCACGCGGACGCCCTGGCGGAACTCTTCAGGAACCTGGTCCTGCGTCACGCCCCCGAGGAGGACCTCCAGCGCCTGCGCCCACTGGCCCGCAGCGTGGTGGAGGCGGAACTGTCCCTGGCACTGGACCGGCACCTGCGCAAGCGGGACTCGGGCCTGTCCTAGAGGTCGTAGACCACCGTCACCGGCGCGTGATCGGACCACCGCTCGGCGTGCGTGGCCGCCCGCTCGACGAACCCCTTGACGGCCTTCGCCGCCAGCCCGGGGGTCGTGATCTGGTAGTCGATCCTCCATCCCGTGTCGCGGTCGAAGGCCTGCCCCCGGTACGACCACCACGAGTACGGCCCCTCCACATCCGGATGCAGGGCCCGTACGACATCGACGTACCCGCCCTCCTCCGCGTCGAGGACCCGCCCCAGCCACTCCCGTTCCTCCGGCAGGAAGCCGGAGTTCTTGGTGTTGCCACGCCAGTTCTTGAGGTCGGCCTGCTGGTGGGCGATGTTCCAGTCGCCGCAGACGACGACCTCACGCCCGTCGGCGGCGGCCCGCTCGCGAAGCCCCTTCAGGTGGGCGAGGAACTCGCCCATGAAGCGGACCTTCTCGTCCTGCCGCTCCGTGCCGACCTCACCGGAGGGCAGATAGAGCGAGGCGACGGTGACGCCCGGCAGGTCGGCCTCGACGTACCGTCCGCTGCCGTCGAACTCGGCCGACCCGAAGCCGACCCGGACGGCGTCGGGCTCACGCCGGGTGTAGAGGGAGACGCCCGCACGCCCCTTGGCCGCGGCCGGAGCGTGTACGACGTGCCAGCCCTCCGGGGCGCGCACCGGCTCGGGCAGCTGCTGCGGCTCGGCGCGCACCTCCTGGAGGCAGAGCACGTCGGCGGAGGTGTCCGCCAGCCACTCCACGAAGCCCTTCTTGGCGGCAGCCCGCAGGCCGTTCACGTTCACAGAGGTCACAGTCAGCACCCGGGCACGATACCGGCACACTGTACGGAGCCCGTACTTCAATTGCGCATACATGTACAGTGATCAGCATGAATATACGTATTGTTCCCTACGACCACCCCGACGCCGTCAAGCTCGACGCCGAGGTCCAGGCCGAGTACCACGTGCGCTACGGCGACGGCGGGGACGCCACACCCTTGGACGCCTCGGACTTCCAGCCACCGAACGGCGTGTACCTGATCGCGTACGACGAGAACGACAGACCCCTCGCGACGGGCGGCTGGCGCACCCAGGACGAGAACGACCAGGGCAACGAGGACGGCGACGCCGAGCTCAAGCGCATGTACGTCGTCGCGGAGGCGCGCGGCCGCGGTCTCGCCCGCCGGATGCTCGCCGCCCTGGAGGACGACGCCCGCGCGGCAGGCCGCGTCCGCATGGTCCTGGAGACCGGCGTCGAGCAGCCCGAGGCCATCGGCCTCTACACCTCCAGCGGCTACGAGCCGTGCACGAAGTTCGGCCACTACCGCTTCTACGAGTCGAGCCGCTGCTACGCCAAGGGGCTGTAGCCGGCAGCCGGATGCCGACGCCTCAGAACGCAAGAGATCCCGCCCAGTTCGATGAACTGGACGGGATCTCGTGATGCAGTGGACCTGAGGGGATTCGAACCCCTGGCCCCCTCGATGCGAACGAGGTGCGCTACCGGACTGCGCCACAGGCCCTTGCAACGAGTGAAACTCTAGCATCCCGATCGGCGTGCTCGGAAATCCGTTGCCGGGGCCCCCGTGCGGACACCATGCAGGTGAGACGGGGGCACATGCGTGGCGCCCCGGCAGAGCTTCACTCGTTGGCGGCCCGAGGGCGCCCGCCGTCCTCGTACTGGTCGAACAACGGCGTACGTCCGCGCTCCCGCGACCGGCGAGCGGACGCGGCCCGGCGGGCATCGCTCCGCCCGCCCCCGTCGCCCTTCTCCTCCGCCTGCCCGGCGTCGGCGGGCCCCTCGCCCGCCGCGGCACCGCCGTCGGCCCCGGACTCCGGCTCCCGCGCGACGGAGCTCGACCGTGCGGAACTCCACGCGTCCGGCGCCCCGAGATCCACGTCGGCCGTCGCCCGGGGAGCGACCGGGGCGGTCACGTACGTCGGCAACGGCACCGGCACGGGCTCCCAGCTCTCTCCCCGGCCCGGCCGCCGCTGCCGCTCCCGCTGCTGGTCGACCCACTCCGCGTGGTCGGTCTGCTCGACGAGCGCGCGCCGGTCGGCGGCGAGCGCGGACATCCCCGGGTCCTCTTCCGCCTCGTACGCCTCCTCGGGTTCGTCGGCGTCCGGCTGGGCATGCGTGCCGGTGTCCATGGCCGTGCGCCGGCGCGGCTGGCGCGCACGCTCGCGCAGCCGCTGCGCCGCGACCTCGGCGCGGCGCCGGTCCATCTGGAAGGCGAAGCGCCGGCGCTCCTGGGCGCGCAGGTAGCCGATGTACGCGCTGAGCAGCACGGCGGGCACGCCGGGCGCCCACAGGAACGCGAGCCCCCCGACGGCCGCGGCGATCGCGCCGAGCGTGAACGCGAGGAAGAGCATGACGGTCGTACGCCTCCGGCGCGCAAGCGCCTTGGAGCGCTGGGCGCGCGCTGCGGCCGCCTGTGCCGAGGGTGAGCGCCGGTCGTCCGGCACCCGCTTCCGCTCCGGCGCGCCGGCGGGTTCGGGTGCCGACGCGGACTGCTGTTTGCGCGCCGGTTCGCGCATCGGTTCACGTGTCGGTTCCGCGGGCTCCGGCGCCTGCGCCTGTACCACTGCCTGCGCCTGCGGGCGGGTCGGAGGCATGGCGAAGGCCCGGACGTCCACCGAGTCGGTGACGGCGTCCGGAACACCGGCGCCGGGCTCCCCCTCTTCGGTGGAGCGCGCCCGCAGGTCCTTGGCGTATCGGCGCTCCATGCCCGCCCGTCCGGACAGCAACCGGATGGCGGTGCTGAAGCGCTCCGTCGGACGGGCCTCGTTCAGCTCGTCCTGCCTACGGAGCCACATCGGCACCAAGTAGGCGGCCCAGGCCCCGACAATGACTGCGTAGATGAGGCCGCTGCTGCTCACAACTCACACGGTAGAGGGGTTTGCGTGAGGCCATCCGCCAATTGGGCCGGTGTGTCGCACGATCCGGCTGATATTTCGAGCTTTTTTTGTGACCGATGCGATCACCAAGCCGCCGCGGGTGCGAATTTGATGCCCCGAGGCGGTCACCGGCCGATCAATTTCGAACATATATTCAATTCCCCGGGCTGTGCGGGATTCCCTGGTCCCGGGGAGCGCTCTGCGGACGTGTGCGCCGCCAGCGGCTCAGCAGGCCCTCCGGGACTTCCTCCGCCGTGAGCGCGAAGACGAGGTGGTCGCGCCAGGCGCCGTCGATGTGGAGATAACGGGGCCTGAGCCCCTCCTCGCGGAATCCCAGTTTCTCCACGACCCGGCGGCTCGGTCCGTTCTCGGGCCGAATGCAGACCTCGACGCGGTGCAGTCCGACGGTCCGGAAACAGTGGTCCACGACGAGTGCCACGGCCGTCGGCATCACCCCGCGACCGGCCACCGACTGATCCACCCAGTAGCCGACGTGCCCCGAGCACATCGAACCCCAGGTGATCCCCGCGACCGTCAACTGCCCGACGAGGCGCCCCTGGTACTCGATGACGAACGGCAGCATCCGGCCCGCGTTCGCCTCCGAACGCAGGTGCCGGACCATCTGGCGGTAGGTCGGCCGGTGCGCGATCGGCCCGCTGGGCGTGGGCGGCGGAATGGTCGCCTCCCAGGGGCGCAGCCAGTCACGGTTGCGCCGGTTGACCTCGCGCCACATCCGCTGGTCGCGCAGCTTTATCGGCCGGAGGACGACATCGCCGTCCACCAGCTCGACAGGCCAGGACGGGCTGTTCAGCTCGCACCCCCATGACTGACGCCGGGTCTGGGGTGGTCGCCGCCGCGGATCTGGTCGACGGCGTGGACCAACAGGGGTTCGAGGACGGCCAGTCCGTCCTTCACGCCGCCGGTCGAACCCGGCAGGTTGACGATCAGCGTCCCGCCCGCGACTCCGGCCAGGCCTCGGGAGAGAGCCGCGGTGGGCACCTTCTCCCGTCCGAACGCCCGGATGGCCTCCGCGATGCCCGGCACCTCGTAGTCGATCACCCGGCGGGTCGCCTCGGGGGTGCGGTCGGTGGGCGAGATGCCGGTGCCGCCGGTGGTGACGACGACGTCGTACCCGGCCGCCACGGCAGCGCGCAACGCGGCCTCCACCGGGTCCCCGTCGGGGACCACCTGCGGCCCGTCGACGGCGAACCCGAGGCCTTGGAGGCCGTCGGCGATCCGCGGACCACCCTTGTCCTCGTACACGCCCGCGGCGGCGCGGTTGGAGGCGGTCACGACCAGCGCACGGTAGGGGCCGCCGCTCATGTCCGGCTCCAGTCGCCCGACTTGCCGCCCGTCTTCTCCTCCACCCGTACGTCCGTGATGACCGCTCCCTTGTCGACCGCCTTGACCATGTCGATCACGGTGAGCGCGGCGACGGAGACCGCGGTGAGGGCCTCCATCTCGACGCCCGTGCGGTCCGTCGTCTTCACCGTGGCCAGGATCTCCACGGCGTCGTCCGCGACCGACAGATCCAGTTTCACACCGGACACCGACAAGGGGTGGCACAGCGGGATCAGGTCGGGGGTGCGCTTGGCTCCCATGATGCCCGCGATCCGCGCGGTCGCCAGGGCGTCGCCCTTGGGCACCCCCTCGCCACGCAGCAGTTCGACCACGCGGGGCGAGACGAGGACGCGGCCGCTGGCGCGGGCGGTGCGCGCGGTGACGTCCTTGTCGGACACGTCGACCATGCGGGCGGCACCCGCGTCGTCGATGTGCGTCAGTCGGTCCTGCACAGGGGGTCCGGGGGTCTCCCCCCGGGAAGGCACAGTCATGGTGTTGCGCTCCTGGTCCGGGCCCGTCGCGGTGCGGCGCACGGGGGGCCTGTTGTGCGCGACACGGTACCGCCAAGCCGGGGCGCGCAACGGGGCAGGACCGTCCTGCGAGCAGGTACGCGCGCGTGGGCTCAGCCGAGCAGGACCACCTCGAGCTGGGTGCCGGGCTCGGCGGACGTCATGTCCTCGGGGACGACGATCAGTGCGTCGGCGTGCGCGAGGGCGGCGACCAGGTGGGATCCGGCACCGCCGACCGGCCTGACGGCGCCGTCGGCGTACACGCCGCGCAGGAACTGTCTGCGGCCCTTCGGCGAGGTCAGCGCCTTGTCGGCGGTGAGCGTCGCGCGCGTGGTGGGCCGGTGGACGTCCTCGAGCCCCATGAGGGTGCGGATCGCCGGCCGTACGAACAGCTCGAAGGAGACGTACGACGACACGGGGTTGCCGGGCAGCGCCAGCAGCGGGGTGTGGTCGGGGCCGATGGTGCCGAAGCCCTGGGGCTTGCCGGGCTGCATGGCGAGCTTGCGGAAGTCGATGCCGCTGCCCGCCTCGTCCTCGTCGCCGACGTGCGACAGCGCCTCCTTGACGACGTCGTACGCCCCGACGCTGACGCCGCCCGTGGTGACCACGAGGTCGGCGCGGACGAGCTGGTCCTCGATGGTGGAGCGGAGGGTCTCGGCGTCGTCGGCGACGGCGCCCACCCGGTAGGCGATCGCGCCGGCGTCGCGGGCGGCCGCGGTGAGGGCGAAGCTGTTGGAGTCGTAGATCTGTCCGCCGCCCAGCTCCTCGCCGGGCTGGACGAGTTCGCTGCCGGTGGACATGACGACCACGCGCGGGCGCGGGCGCACCCGGACCGTGCCGCGGCCGATCGCGGCGAGCAGGGCGATCTGCGACGGCCCCAGGACGGTGCCCGCCTCCAGGGCGCGGTCGCCCGCCTTCACGTCGCTGCCCTCCGCCCGCACATGCGCGCGTGCCTCCGCCGACCGGTGCACGCGCACCTGCCCGGAGGCGCCCTCGGGGGCGAGGCTACGGGCGCGCATCCCGCTGACCGGCCCCTCGCCGAGCCCGCCGTCGGTCCACTCCACGGGGACGACGGCCTCGGCGCCGGGCGGCAGCGGAGCGCCCGTCATGATGCGGGCGGCCTGGCCCGGGCCCACCCGGAGCAGGTCGGCCTGGCCCGCCGCGACGTCCCCGACGACATCCAGGACGGCCGGGAACTCCTCGCTCGCGCCCACGACATCCGCGACCCGCACCGCGTACCCGTCCATGGAGCTGTTGTCGAACGGCGGCAGCGACACCGGCACCGTGACGTCCTCGACCAGGACGCAGCCCTGGGCGTCGAGGAGCTGAAGCTCGATGGGTTCGAGGGGGCGGACGGCGGCGAGGATGTCCTCCAGGTGCTCGTCCACCGACCAGAGCTGGTCCTGGCCGGTGGCGTGGGGCGCGGCGCTGCTCAAGGTTGCTACATCTCCTCGGTGACGTAACTGCGAAGCCAGGTCCGGAAGTCCGGGCCCAGGTCCTCACGTTCGCACGCGAGTCTGACAATGGCACGCAGGTAGTCGCCGCGGTCGCCGGTGTCATAGCGGCGGCCCTTGAAGACCACGCCGTGCACCGGTCCGCCGACCTTCTCGTCCTGCGCCAACTGCTGGAGGGCGTCGGTGAGCTGGATCTCGCCGCCGCGGCCCGGCTCCGTGGTGCGCAGTATGTCGAAGATGTGCGGGTCGAGGACGTAGCGGCCGATGATGGCGTAGTTCGAGGGGGCGTCCTTCGCGTCGGGCTTCTCGACCAGGCCGGACACCTTGACGACGTCGCCGTCCTCGGTGGCCTCGACGGCCGCGCACCCGTAGAGGTGGATCTGCTCGGGTGCGACCTCCATGAGCGCGACGACGCTGCCGCCGCGCTGCTCCTGGACCTCGACCATGCGCGCGAGCAGCGGGTCGCGCGGGTCGATCAGGTCGTCGCCGAGCAGGACCGCGAAGGGCTCGTGACCGACGTGCGGGGCGGCGCACAGGACGGCGTGGCCGAGGCCCCTGGGGTCGCCCTGACGCACGTAGTGCATGGTCGCGAGGTCGCTGGACTCCTGGACCTTGGCGAGCCGGTCGGCGTCACCCTTCTTCTGCAGAGCGGACTCGAGCTCGTAGTTGCGGTCGAAGTGGTCCTCGAGCGGGCGCTTGTTGCGGCCCGTGATCATGAGGACGTCGTCGAGACCGGCGGACACGGCCTCTTCGACCACGTACTGGATCGCCGGCTTGTCGACGACGGGCAGCATCTCCTTGGGAGTGGCCTTGGTCGCCGGCAGGAACCGGGTACCGAGGCCGGCTGCGGGGATGACAGCCTTGCTGATCCTGGGGTGCGACTGGGTCATGGCCGACACCTTATCCGGTGCCTTGGCAGCGAATCTGAGGCTCCGGTTAATTCGTGCTCATATGAGCACATTGAAACCTACGGGAGCACCACGTGAGTCACAGCAGCCCCGCAGCCGAGTCTGACAAGCGTATGTTGCGGCGAGAGCTCCTCGAGGTGAGAAGCAGGTTGACGGCCGATGCCGTGGGGGAGGCGGCGGCCGCGCTGGCGGAACGGGCGCTGGAGCTGCCCGAGCTGGCGCAGGCACACACGGTGGCGGCGTACGTCTCCGTGGGGAGCGAACCCGGAACGCTCGCGCTCCTGGACGCGCTGCGCACGCGGGGCGTGCGGGTGCTGCTCCCGGCGCTGTTGCCCGACAACGACCTGGACTGGGGGGCGTACGCCGGTGCGGGCTCCCTCGCGCGCGTGCGGCACGGCGGCAAGATGGCATTGCTGGAACCCGCCGGCGCACGCCTGGGCCCGGACGCCGTGACGACCGCCGACGTCGTGCTGCTGCCGGGGCTCGCCGTCGACGCGCGCGGCATGCGCCTGGGGCGCGGCGGAGGCTCGTACGACCGCGTGCTCGCCCGCCTGGAGCGCGCGGGCGCACACCCCGCGCTCGTCGTGCTCCTCTACGACTCCGAGGTCGTCGCGCACGTCCCCGAAGAGGCGCACGACCGGCCGGTCCACGCGGTGGTGACACCGTCGGCCGTGCGCCGCTTCGGGACGGACTGACTCACGGTTTCAGCACCAGGGTGTCGCTCGTGCTGTCGCCGACCGCCTTGTCCGAGAAGGACCAGGGCAGCAGCTCGCCGTCGGCCCACTTGTCCGTCTGGTCGGTGTAGTGCGCGCTGTAGGCGTGTCCGGAGGCGCCGCTGAGGTTGATCCACTTCGACTTGTCGAGGTCGTCGAGGTTGACCACCATCCGCATCGACGGCACCCACACGACGCCGTAGCCGCCGGCCGCGTTCCAGCCGGTCGCGTTGACCGCCGCCTCGCCGCCGCTGAGCTTCCAGGGACCGCGGTTGAGGACGTACTGCAGGATGCCGGGGCCCTCGGTGCCCAGGGTCTGGTTCTTCAGGAACAGGCGGTGCAGCCGGCCCCAGCTCCAGGTGTCGAGGTCCTTGCCGAGCTTGGAGGTCAGCTCCCAGCGGGCGTCGATCAGGGCGCGCCGGAACAGGTCGTCGCGGTTGTCGGTCGCTCCGGGGCGCGTGCCCGACTTGGGCGTCGTCCACCAATGGCTGTTCTCGTCGTCCATCAGCTTGCGGACCACCTCGAACCAGCGGTCACCGCCGTCCGGCTGCGCCTGGTCGGCATCGCGCTGGCCGCACTCGCGCACCTTGGCGGTCTCGTCCGCGGGACCGGTGGTGTTGACCGGATCGACCAGCAGACACTGCCCCTTGACGCGCAGCTCCTTGGGCAGCTTGTTGCCGAAGGCGAGCTTGAGGATGTTGCGCCAGACCGAGTTGAAGTAGGCGGCCGCCGCCGAGTCGGCGTCCTGGGTGTAGTCCCAGCCCTCGAGGAGTTTCTGCGCCTCGCGGACGTCCGGGTCGTCGATGTCGATCTTGAGCAGCTTCGGGACGACCAGTTTGGCGATCTCGCTGGAGTTGTCCAGCTGCATCTGGCGCATGTCGTCGGTGGAGATCTTGCCGCCGCCGTCGATCTTCTGCTTGATCAGGCTGGTGATCCGCTGGCTGCGGGTGCCGTAGCCCCAGTCCGTGGTGAGCGTGTAGGGGTACTTGTCCTCGTCGATCACGGCCTGGTTGGCGGTGACGATGTAGCCGCGCTTCGGGTTGTACTCGTACGGCAGCTCGTCCTGATCGATGTAGCCGGTCCACTTGTACGTGGAGTCCCAGCCCGGCGCCGGGATGGACCCGTCGTCGCCCTTCGCGCGCGTGGGGATCTTTCCGGGCAGGGTGTAACCGATGTTGGTCTTGTCCGCGTACGTCAGGTTCTGCGAGGGCACGTCGAACTTCTCGGCCGCGGCGCGGAAGTCGCTCCAGTCGGCCGCCTTGTCCATCGCGAAGACGGCGTCCATGGAGGTGCCAGGGTCGAGGGCGGTCCACTTCAGCGCGATGGCGTAGCCGTCGCCCCGGTCGGGGGCCTCCGTGTCGACGGTGGCCTTCTTGCCGACCTTCACGAGTTCGTCGTCGCGGTCGGACAGCAGGGGCATCCCGTCTCGGGTCTCCCGGACGACGATCTTCTTGGCGGTGCCGCCGGCGACCTTGATGGTCTCCTCGCGGGTCTTGAAGGGCTTCACCTTGCCGTCGTACAGGTAGCCCTCGCCACTGAGCTTCTCCAGGTAGAGGTCGGTGACGTCGACACCGGAGTTGGTCATGCCCCAGGCGATGTCCTGGTTGTGACCTATGACCACGCCCGGCATGCCCGCGAAGGTGTAGCCGGCGACGTCGTACTGGCACTTGCTGGAGACCGCGCGGCAGTGCAGGCCCATCTGGTACCAGACGGACGGCAGCGAGGCCGACAGGTGCGGGTCGTTGGCCAGCAGCGGCTTGCCGGTGATGGTGTGCTCGCCGGAGACGACCCAAGAGTTGGAGCCGATGCCGTTGCCGTTCACGCCGACGGCCGTGGGGAGGTCGTCCAGGAGGTCGTAGAGGCCCGACAGCTGGCTCTGCAGGGCCGTCCCGGAGGCGGACGAGGACGTGCCCGTACCGCTCGTGGACGTGCCGCCGGCGCCGCTCGTGCCGCTGCCCTGCTCGAAGGTCCCGGTCAGCGCGTCGTACTGACCCTCCTGGACGATCGCCTTGTTCCGGTCGTACGGGTAGTCCGGGTACAGGTCGGCGATCTGCTTCGGGTCGAGGCGGCTGGTCATCAGGGCGCGGTCGATCTCGTCCTGCATGTTGCCGCGCAGGTCCCAGGCCATCGCCTTCAGCCAGGAGACCGAGTCGACCGGGGTCCACTCCTGGGGCTTGTAGTCGTTGGTGAACCCGAGGGCGGCGTACTCCAGGGAGATGTCCTTGCCGTCCTTGCCCTCGAGGTAGGCGTTGACTCCCTTGGCGTACGCCTGGAGGTACCTCTTCGTGGAAGCGGACAGCTCGGAGTCGTACTCCTGCTTGGCGACCCGGTCCCAGCCCAGGGTGCGCAGGAACTCGTCGTTCTCGACCTGCCCCTTGCCGAACATCTCCGACAGACGCCCGGAGGTCATGTGACGGCGCACGTCCATCTCGTAGAACCGGTCCTGCGCCTGGACGTAGCCCTGCGCCATGAACAGGTCCTCGTCGGAGGAGGCGTAGATCTGCGGGATGCCGTAACCGTCGCGCTTGACGTCGACGGGTCCGGAGAGGCCGTCGAGCGCGATCGATCCCGTCGTCTGCGGGAAGGAGGCACGGACGGTGCTGATGGACCAGTACGCCCCGAAAGCGATGCCTCCGATGACGGCCAGCACCAGTACGAGCACGACGAGGCGGCCTTTGCGCCCCTTCTTCCTGCCGGACTTGCCGGGCTTGTCACCCGTTGTGGCGGTGGTGTTGGGGGGCATCGCTGTCCTTGCTGTCCTAACGCGAGCGGCAGGCGGTCCTGGAGTGCTGGAGCAACCATAGGCGCAGGGCCCTGAGCCCCTTGACGCGGAGTCGGGAACCGGCGGAGACGGATGGTCGATCTTGCCTCGGCAAGCGTCAAGAAATCGTCAAGAGTTAGGTAAGGTAACGAAGTACTTGGGTGCACGGCGCGCGAGCGTCGTGTCCGATGTACGTGAGCGCCCGCGCACGCCGCGCGCGCCAAGGAAGGGAACGGCCGCTGACTGTCCACCACCTCAACCAGCTCCTGCTCGTCTGCTCGCTCGTCCTGCTCGTCGCCGTGGCAGCGGTCCGGATCTCCTCGCGCAGCGGGCTCCCCAGCCTGCTCGTCTACCTGGGGATCGGCGTCCTCATGGGCCAGGACGGCATCGGCGGCATCCGCTTCAGCAATGCCGAACTGACCCAGGTCATCGGATACGCGGCGCTGGTCGTGATCCTGGCCGAGGGTGGCCTGGGCACGAAGTGGAAGGAGATCAAACCGGCCCTGCCGGCCGCCTCCGCGCTGGCGCTGGGCGGGGTCGCGGTGAGCGTCGGGGTCACGGCAACGGCCGCGCACTACCTGATCGGGCTCGAGTGGCGGCAGGCGCTCATCATCGGGGCGGTGGTGTCCTCGACGGACGCGGCGGCGGTGTTCTCCGTGCTACGGAAGATCCCGCTCCCCGCGCGCGTGACGGGCACCCTGGAGGCGGAGTCCGGCTTCAACGACGCCCCGGTGGTCATCCTGGTCGTCGCGTTCTCGACCGCGGGCCCGTACGAACACTGGTACGTCCTGCTGGGCGAGATCACGCTGGAGCTGGCCATCGGCGCCGCCATCGGCCTCGCGGTGGGCTGGCTGGGCTCCTGGGGCCTCAGGCACGTCGCCCTGCCCGCCTCCGGCCTCTACCCGATCGCCGTCATGGCGATCGCCGTCATGGCCTACGCGGCGGGCTCCCTGGCGCACGGCAGCGGCTTCCTGGGCGTCTATCTGGCCTCGATGATGATGGGCAACGCGAAGCTGCCGCACTGGCCGGCCACCCGCGGTTTCGCCGAAGGGCTCGGCTGGATCGCCCAGATCGGCATGTTCGTCCTGCTCGGCCTTCTGGTCACCCCGCACGAGCTGGGCGACGACGTGTGGCCCGCCCTCGTCATCGGCCTCGTGCTCACGATGGTCGCGCGCCCGCTGAGCGTGGTGCTCTGCCTCACTCCGTTCCGGGTGCCGTGGCAGGAGCAGACACTGATGTCCTGGGCCGGACTGCGCGGCGCCGTGCCCATCATCCTGGCGACGATCCCCATGGTGAACGGCGTCGACGCCAGCCGCCGCATCTTCAACATCGTCTTCGTCCTGGTCGTCGTCTACACCCTGGTCCAGGGGCCGACGCTGCCGTGGCTGGCCCGCAAGCTGCGGCTCGGTGAGGACTCCGAGGCCGCCGACCTCGGTATCGAATCGGCTCCCCTGGAGCGGCTGCGCGGACATCTGCTGTCCGTCGACATCCCGGAGGAGTCGAAGATGCACGGCGTCGAGGTCAACGAGCTGAGGCTGCCGGCCGGGGCCGCGGTCACCCTTGTCGTACGCGAGGGAAAATCGTTTGTTCCGCTGCCGACGACGGTGCTGCGGCGCGGCGACGAGCTGCTCGTGGTCGCCACGGATCCGGTCCGCGACGCGGCGGAGAAGCGACTGCGCGCGGTGGGCCACGGCGGCAAGCTGGCCGGGTGGCTGGGCGCGAACGGCACGCCCGGTACGGGCGGCTCGGGCCGCGATCGTTAAGGGCGCGTTTCATACGGTTCACACCCCTGCCAATCGCAGGCGAACACCCCCATGGTGCTCGTTTTCACAGGTGCGTCAGGCATTGATCCCTGTACGATGAACGCTCATCTTGATCGAACCAACTCTGCCTGACGCAGTGCTGGCGCGACCGTATGGCGGCCGGGACGCCTCCCTCAGTGGGCGCCGGCATCTACCGCAGTTCCGCGCAAGAGGACAGCTCTCGGTGCCCCCGCACGGGCGCGCTACCAGGCGGCAGAAAGGCACGGGCCGTGGCATCCACGGTCACCTCCCGCCCCGGATACGGGCAGTTGCTGCGTACCCGCGGCGCCTGGACGTTCCTGCTCCCCGGCTTCGCGGCGCGCCAGCCGTTCGCGATGCTCACGATCTCCATCGTGCTGCTCGTACAGCACACCACCGGCTCGTACGGCGCGGCGGGCGCCGCCGCGGCCGTCACCGGTGTCTCCATGGCGCTGTTCGCGCCCTACAGCGGCCGCCTCGCCGACCGCTACGGACAGCGCGCCGTACTGCTGCCCGGCGTCCTCGTCCACTCCTTCTCGGGTCTGACCTTCATGGCACTCGCGCTGGCACACGCGCCCCTGTGGGCGCTGTTCGCGGCGGCCGTACCCACGGGCGCCTCGGTGCCGCAGATCGGGCCCATGGTGCGCGCCCGCTGGGGCGTGAAGCTCCAGGACTCCCCGCTGATGACGACGGCAGCTGCTTTCGAGTCCGTCACGGACGAGCTGACCTTCGTCTTCGGCCCGCTGCTGGCCACCGCCCTGTGCACCACCGTGACCCCGGCGGCGGGCCTGGTCACGGAGGCCTCGCTGACCCTGGTCGGCGGTCTGCTGTTCGCCGCGCAGAAGGGCACTCAGCCTCCCGTCACCGCCGAAGGGCACGCGCGCGTGGAGCACGTCTCCGCCCTGCGCGTCCCCGGCGTACGCGTGCTGGTCGTGACCTTCCTGGGCATCGGCTCCGTCTTCGGCGGTATGCAGGTCTCGCTGGCCGCGTTCACCGAGTCGATCGGTGAGCCCGGCCTGAACGGCGTCCTGTACGGGGTGTTCGCCGCGGGCAACATGCTCTCCGGCATCGTGTGCGGAGCGATCGCCTGGCGGGCCGCCCCGCAGCAGCGCCTGGTCGTCGGGTACACGGCGCTCGCCCTGACCGCCTCCGGCCTCTGGGCCGCGCACTCGGTCCTGGTCCTCGCCGGGCTCGGCCTGCTGGTCGGCATGTGCATCGCGCCCGCCCTCATCACCGGCTACACGCTGATCGAGGGCCTGGTCCCGGCGGGAGCGCGCACCGAGGCCTTCACCTGGCTGAGCGGCGCGGTGGCGCTCGGCCAGGCCGCCGCCGTCACGGTCGCCGGACAGTTGGAGGACCGCTTCGGGAACGGCACCGGATTCCTGGTGCCGATGGGCGGCACGGTGCTCGCCCTGGCGACCCTGCTGGCGCTGCGATCGCGGCTCGCGACACGGCCCCACGGCCGTACCGTCGCACGTGGCGTCGGTCACCGCATGCCGGTGACGGTGGACTGATCCGCGGGAATACGCCAGTATGGATCGTCGTTAGCACTCATCGAGTGAGAGTGCCAGGAGGAAGACAGTGCCCACCTATCAGTACCAGTGCACCGAGTGCGGCGAGGGCCTCGAGGCGGTGCAGAAGTTCACTGACGACGCCCTGACCGAGTGCCCCAACTGCGGTGGCCGCCTGAAGAAGGTGTTCTCCGCCGTCGGCATTGTCTTCAAGGGCTCCGGCTTCTACCGGAACGACAGCCGCGGCTCCTCGTCGAGCAGCTCGCCGGCCACGTCGAAGCCGTCGACGTCCTCGTCCTCGAGCTCTTCTTCGACCTCGTCGTCTTCGTCGTCGTCGGACTCGAAGTCGTCGAGCTCCAGCTCCTCGGCCGGCAGCTCCGCCGCCTAGGACTCGTTCGCGGGACCCTGTCGTCGCAGGACCGACGGCAGGGTCTTCGGTGTCTCCGATGCCGTCCCCCACGTACGTGGGGTGCCAGCTACTGTTCTGGTCATGGCGAACACAGAGATCGGTGGAAACGCAGAGATCGGTGTAATCGGCGGCTCCGGCTTCTACTCGTTCCTCGACGACGTGTCCGAGTTCCAGGTGGACACCCCCTACGGGCCGCCCAGCGACTCCCTCTTCCTCGGCGAGATCGCCGGCCGGCGAGTGGTCTTCCTGCCCCGGCACGGCCGCGGCCACCATCTGCCGCCGCACCGCATCAACTACCGGGCCAACCTGTGGGCGCTGCGCTCGGTCGGCGTGCGCCAGGTCCTGGGCCCGTGCGCGGTGGGCGGTCTGCGCCCCGAGTACGGGCCGGGCACGCTGCTCGTGCCGGACCAGCTGGTCGACCGTACGAAGTCCCGGGTGGGTACGTACTTCGACGGGCTGCCGCTGCCCGACGGCACGGTGTCGAACGTGGTGCACGTGTCACTGGCCGACCCGTACTGCCCCGCCGGGCGTGCGGCCGCGCTGAAGGCCGCGCGCGGGCGGGACTGGGAGCCGGTGGACGGCGGCACGCTCGTGGTGGTCGAGGGGCCGCGCTTCTCGACCCGCGCCGAATCGCTGTGGCACCAGGCACAGGGCTGGTCGGTGGTGGGCATGACCGGCCACCCCGAGGCGGCGCTCGCCCGTGAACTCGAGCTCTGCTACACGTCCATGACCCTGGTCACCGACCTGGACGCCGGCGCCGAGTCCGGGGAGGGCGTCTCGCACGACGAGGTGCTGCGGGTGTTCGCGGCGAACGTGGACCGGCTGCGCGGTGTGCTGTTCGACGCGGTGGCCGCGCTGCCCGCCGCCGAGGAGCGGGACTGCCTGTGCACGAAGGCGCTGGGCGGGATGGATCCGGGGTTCCAACTGCCGTAGCGAGGGCTGGGCGAGCCGGGGTTCGAACAGCCGTAGCGAGGGCTGGGCGAGGCTGGGGCCGGGCCGGGCCGGGCCGAGGCGGGGCGGGGCTGAGGTCGGGTCGGGCCGAGGCGGGGCGGGGCTGAGGTCGGGTCGGGGCCGAGGCTGAGGTCGGGGATAGGGCTGGGGCTGGGGAGGTGGAAGGTCGGCGGAGACGTCGGCGGAACGTCCCGTTCGGGTGAGGGAGTTGTCCACAACCCGCCGGTAGTGCACCGGCCTCAGCGGGCTTCGACGAGAAGCCTCATCGTGGGGTCGCAGGCCGATTCCTCGTCGCAGGTGGTGATTCCCGTGCCTCTCCCTCCCTCTCCCAATCCCTCTTCGCCTCTCCTCCCCTCCTCTCCCTCTCCTTTCTCTTCTTCCTCTCATTTCTCTCCTTCATCTCCGGCCCCTGCGTCCTCTCCGTTCTCTTCCTCTCCTCGCCCGCCCGGCACCGAGGCTCCCGCCACATGCGAGGTGCCGCACTTCGCTCCCGTGCGCGTAGGCGGCGCGCGGTACCAGCTGCACCGACTTCTGCGGCACCGGAGGCGGGCCGTCGCGCTCGGCCTCGCCGTGACCGCGGCCGCGCTCGTGGCGGCGGGCCCTCGGGACGCCGAGCAGGCCCGCGGGCATCCGGGGCGAGCGGCCCCGGCCCACGCGGAGTCGACAAGCGACGACCCCGCACGAAGGCATGGCGCCGTCGAGACGGTGACGGCTCCGGTGCGGATCGCCGACGCGGCCACCGTACGGCTGCTGCGGCCCGGCGACCGGGTCGACGTCATCGCCGCCGCGCAGACGGCGACCGGGGGTGACGCACGCGTGGTCGCCCGCGGGGCGCTGGTGACGAAGGTTCCGGAGCCGCTGGACGACACGGCCGACGGCGGCGCCCTGGTGGTGCTCTCCGTGCCGCGGGTCATCGCGGCACGCCTCGTGGGAGCGGGCGCGACGGCACGGCTGGCGGTGACGCTGTGCTGAGCCACGCCGTCCGCGCCTTGCGGGGATCCTCGTCAACTCCCTCCTTCGAGCGACCCCGTTGGGCACGATGGGTCGGCCCTGACGTAGGTTGCGGAGCGTTTTGTTCCACACCCTGTGCATGCGAGAAGAGGCCCCGAGGTGAGCGAGAAGAAGGAACCGAGCGTCTGGCAGGGCTTCAAGGCCTTCCTGATGCGCGGCAACGTCGTCGATCTGGCAGTAGCGGTGGTGATCGGCGCCGCCTTCACCAACATCGTCAACTCGCTGGTGAAGGGCATCATCAACCCGCTGGTCGGGGCGATCGGGACGCAGAACCTCGACGCCTACAGGTCGTGCCTGAGTTCGTCCTGCAAGGGCGACCAGGGGATCCAGCTGCTGTGGGGGTCGGTCCTCGGCGCCACCCTCAGCTTCGTGATCACCGCGGCGGTCGTGTACTTCCTGATGGTCCTGCCGATGTCGAAGTACCTGGCCCGGCAGGAGGCCCGCAGGAAGGCGAGGGAGGGCACGCACGAGGTCATCGAGGTGACCGAGCTGGAGGTGCTCAAGGAGATCCGCGACGCCCTGGTCGCGCAGCGCGGCTCCGGCCACGACGCACGCTAGCGGCGGCAGGCGGCGTGGCTCAGATGTGGTGGGGCGGCTTCTCGTCGAGGAAGCGCTTCAGGTCGGCCGCGCTGCCGCCGTCGGTACCCGGCCGTTCCCCCCACCCGCGGTCCGTGTCGTCCGAGGACTGCCGGTCCAGCGGGTCGTCGAAGATCAGCGCGGCCTTCGGGTCGCGCGGCTCGGGGGCGGAGGCGGTGGTCATGCGTCCAGGGTACGGCCCCGACGACCGCCGTCGCCGGGGCCTGCCCTGGGGCCGTCACCGGGGCCAGTGCCGGGGTCGGCGACGGGGCCAGTACTGGGGTCGGCGCCCGGGTCGGTGCTGGGGTCGGCGGCCGGGCCCTCGACGCCCGTCGACGGAACCCCCGCCATTTGTGAATATGTTCACAAGAATTTTCGGGGCCTATCTGCTGTGCTGGACCCATGACGTCCAGTTCGACTCCGCAGCCCGCGCGCCAGAGACCGCTGCGCAGGCTCACCGCCCGCGGCCGCGACGAGGCCCACCGGGTCGCCTCGCCGCTCGAGCTCTTCTTCGACCTGTGTTTCGTCGTGGCCATCGCGCAGGCGGGCGTTCAGTTGGTGCGCGCCCTTGCCGAAGGACACGTCGGCGAGGGGATCCTGAACTACGCGATGGTGTTCTTCGCCATCTGGTGGGCCTGGATGAACTTCACCTGGTTCGCCTCGGCGTACGACAACGACGACGCCCTCTACCGGGTCGTCACCCTGGTCCAGATCGCCGGTGTCCTGGTGCTGGCCGCCGGGGTGTCGCGGGCCTTCGACGACCGCGACTTCGTCGTGGTCGTGCTCGGCTATGTGATCATGCGACTGGCGATGGCGGCGCAGTGGCTGCGGGCCGCGCGCTCCGCCGAGGCCGCGGAGAGAAGCACCGCGCGGCGGTACGCGGGCGGTGTGCTGGTGTGCCAGATCGGCTGGCTGGGCCTGGTGTTCCTGCCGGAGCCCACCCGCCCCTGGGTGTTCCTGGTCATGGCGCTCGCGGAACTGTGCGTGCCGGTGTTCGCGGAGAAGGACTTCACCACGTCGTGGCATCCGCACCACATCGCCGAGCGGTACGGCCTGTTCACGATCATCGTGCTCGGCGAGACCATCGCCGCGGCCACGGTCGCCGTGAAGTCGGCCGTGGACGAACACCAAGCGCTGGGCGAGTTGCTGCCGATCGCGGCCGGCGGTCTGCTGATCGTGTTCTGCGCCTGGTGGATCTACTTCGTGGTACCGATCCACGGGCATCTGCGCACCAGCAAGCAAGCGTTCCTTTGGGGTTACGGCCACTACCTGATCTTCGCTTCGGCGGCCGCGATCGGCGCGGGCCTGGAGGTGGCGGTCGAGCAGGCGGTCGGCAAGGCTCACATCTCCACCCTGGCCGCGTCGGCCGCGGTGACGCTGCCGACAGCGCTCTACCTGATCACCCTCTGGGCACTGCACTCGCGCCACTTCAAGGTGGGCATCTCCCAGCAGTTGGTGCTCCCGACCACGTCGCTGCTGGTGATCTGCTGCACCTTCCTCGGCGACTGGGCGGTCCTCGCGGCGGGCCTGGTGTCGGCACTGACGGTTGTGGTCGGCTCGACACTGACGGCACGCACGATCGCCAAGGACCGCGCGGCGAGAGCATCCGCCCCGGCAGCGTGACACCGCTGAACACGCCCCGTATCCGAACACGCCCCATACCTGAACACGCCCCGTGCAGAGCGACACTGACCTCCATGACAGTTGACGCTTTGACGGACGTCGCCGGTGTGCGGGTAGGACACGCGACGCGCACCGGCGACGGGTGGCTCACGGGCACCACGGTCGTACTCGCCCCGGAGGGCGGGGCCGTTGCCGCCGTGGACGTGCGCGGTGGCGGCCCCGGTACGAAGGAGACCGACGCCCTGGACCCGCGCAACGTGGTGCAGAGGGTCGAGGCGATCGTGCTGACCGGTGGCAGCGCGTACGGGCTCGACGCGGCGTCGGGGGTGATGGCCTGGCTGGAGGAACAGGGGCGCGGGGTGTCCGTCGGCGCGGATCCGACGCACGTCGTGCCGGTGGTGCCCGCCGCCTGCGTCTTCGATCTGGGGCGGGGCGGCGACTTCCGGGCCAGGCCGGACGCGGCCACCGGACGGGCCGCGGTCGAGGCGGCCGCGGCGAGCGCACCCGGCGCCCGCGTGCGGGAGGGTTGCGTGGGCGCCGGTACCGGAGCCGCGTGCGGGCCGGTGAAGGGCGGGGTCGGCACCGCGAGCACCGTCCTCGACTCGGGAATCACGGTGGGCGCGCTGGTGGTGGCCAACGCGGTGGGGTCCGTGATGGACCCGGATTCGGGCGTTCTGTACGGGGAGTTGTTCCAGGGGCGCGTGGACTGTCCGGAGGCGCGCGTACATGAGGCTGCGCGCCGCCGCCTCGCCGAGGCGGCGGCGAGGAACACGCCTCCTTTGCTGAACACCACGCTCGCGGTGGTCGCGACCGACGCGGCGCTGTCGAAGGCGCAGGCGCAGAAGCTGGCCGGCACGGCGCACGACGGGATCGCGCGCGCCGTACGGCCGGTGCACCTGCTCAACGACGGGGACACCGTGTTCACGCTGGCGACAGGAGCGCGTCCCCTCGACGCCGAGCGCCCACTCGCGCTGAACGAGATCCTCGAAGCGGGCGCGGACCTCGTGACGCGGGCGATCGTACGGGCCGTAAGAGCCGCCGAGTCGGTGGACGGGCCGGGCGGCGCGTGGCCGTCGTACGAGTCGCTGTACGGGAGGCGTTAGCCGGAGGTGCGGTGCGCCGTGAAGGCGCCATCACACCGCGCGCCAAGGGAGTCAAGGGAGTTGGCGGTGCAGCCCCGCGCCGTGGTGCGCATCCGATTGTCCCGGTTCTGTCACGTGATGGTGTACCAGGCAGCGGTTGGGAACCCGAACTGCCGCCCGATCCCTCCTTCTCCACGTACTGGAGCGGATCACGTACACCACATGAACCGGGAGCAGATCGTGACAACGCCGGACATGACAGCGCGGCGCGTACTGGGGGCCTGTGCCGCCCTGATGGTCGGCGCCCTCACCCTCACCGCCTGCGGTGGCAGCGCCAACGCCAAGAACGACGACGGCAAGGGCGGGAAGGACTCCGCCAAGACGTCCACGGCGAAGATCGTCATCTCGGCCAAGGACGGTTCGAGCGGCGCGTCGATCAACACGACCGGCGTGCGGGTCAGCGACGGCACGCTGACCGACGTGAAGATGACCGTGGCGGGGACGGGGCAGGCCGTACAGGGCTCCCTGTCGGCCGACGGCAGCAGCTGGAAACCGAAGGAGCAGTTGGAGCGCGGGACGAAGTACGAGATATCGGCGACCGCGAAGGACGCGAACGGCAAGACCGCCGCCGCCAACTCCATCTTCACCACCGTCTCGTCGGCGAACAGCTTCATCGGCACGTACACGCCCGACAACGGCACGACGGTCGGCGTCGGGATGCCGGTGTCGTTCACCTTCGACAAGGCCATCAGCGACACGAAGGCCGTGCAGTCGCACATCACGGTCACCTCCAGCAGCGGGCAGCAGGTCCTCGGGCACTGGTTCGGCGCGCAGCGGCTGGACTTCCGGCCGCAGGAGTACTGGAAGGCCGGCTCCAAGGTCACGATGAAGATCGACCTGGACGGCGTGCAGGGCGCGAACGGCGTCTACGGGGTGCAGAAGAAGACCGTCACCTTCACCATCGGCCGCTCGCAGGTCTCCACGGTCGACGTGAACACGCAGACCATGACGGTGGCGCGGGACGGCAAGACCCTCAAGACGGTCCCGATCTCGTCGGGCAGCCCGCAGCACACCACGTACAACGGGCAGATGGTGATCTCCGAGAAGTTCACGCAGACCCGCATGAACAGCCAGACGGTCGGTCTGGGCGGCGAGTACAACATCCCGGACGTGCCGCACGCGATGCGTCTGACGCAGTCCGGCACCTTCATCCACGGCAACTACTGGTACAGCAAGTCCAACCCGCCCTTCGGCCGCACGGGCACCAGCCACGGCTGCGTCGGTCTCGCGGACGTCCAGGGTGCGCAGGGCGACACCTCCGCGAAGTGGTTCTACGACAACTCGCTCATCGGCGACGTCGTGATCGTCAAGAACTCCCCCGACAAGACCGTGGCGCCGGACAACGGGCTCAACGGCTGGAACATGTCATGGAGCGAGTGGGGCGCGGGCAGCGCCGCCTGACCGGGCGAGCGGACCTGGCCGGGCGACTTCACAGAACTGGCGGAAATGACAGACCTTCCCGCTGACCAGCGGTTTCTGACGGTTCCTCGGGCCGTGCGGGAACTCCCCACGCGGCCCGGGCGTTTTCTCGGCGTACGTTTTCTCGGTTCCCGGACATGATGTCCGACCGAGGGGCTACGGTATGCACCCACAAGGTGACATGCAGCAACGCCGGGAGAAACCTTGAGCGTTCCGTACGAGACGGCAGCGTACGAACCACCCGAGTCGCCCGAGTCTCCGGAGGAGCACCTCGCGCGACTCCTCGGCCGTGCGCTGAACTCCTTCGAGCTGCCCGACGAGACGATTCGGCGCCTCGACTGCGCGCTGGCACACGACAGTTCGCTGCACTCCGCGCACCACAGCGCGGGGCTGCACCGGGAGACGTACCGGCACACGTGGCTGCTCGCCGACGGCTCGGCGCTCACGTTGTGGGAGCTCGTCCACAACACCGCGCCGGGCAGCGATCCGCAGCACGAGGTGTACGTCGACGAAGAGGAGCTGCGCGCCGCCACGGCCCGGCTGCCCCTGCCGCCGGACGCCCCGGACTTCGAACTGCCGGTGACGGTCCAGCTGTCGCCGGTCCCGCAGCCGCGGCACGCCTACGTCCCCGACGACTCGGCGGACCACGCGCGCCGGCTCCTGCGCCGGGCGGAGAACGCGGACCGGCCGGGCACGGACACGGCCGACCTGCTGGCGACGGCGTTCGCCCACCAGATCACCCAGGCCTTCGGCCGGCCCTGCCGCGCGGGCCGCGCCGGCCTCTGCTTCTCGCTCTACGAACACGCGTTCCTGCTGCGCGACGGCCAGGAGATCGCCCTGTGGGAGGTCGAGCACACGGCGACGCCCGACGGGCGGCACATGTGCGAGGTGTACCCGACCGAGGACGCGGCGCGGGAAGCGATGGAGCGGCGCGCGGCGCGGAGTTCCTGAGAGGCCGTCGGCGGCATGCCGACGGCCGCAGCCCTGTCCCGCGTGGGCTGCGGCCGTCAGTGTTGTCCCGCCGGTTCCTTACGCCGCGACCGGCTGCTTCTTCTGCGCCGCTGCCGTGGCCGGGCCCTCGGGCGCCTCTGACGCCGTCGCCCCGGAGACCGGCTTGCGCAGGCCCTTGAGGACGACGACCAGGGCCGTCGTGACGCACACGCCCGCGGCGATGGCGACCAGGTAGAGGAACGGGTTGCCGATCAGCGGGACCACGAAGATGCCGCCGTGCGGGGCGCGCAGGGTGGCGCCGAAGGCCATCGACAGAGAGCCGGTGATCGCGCCGCCCACCATCGCGGACGGAATGACACGCAGCGGGTCGGCCGCCGCGAACGGGATCGCGCCCTCCGAGATGAAGGAGGCGCCCAGGACCCAGGCTGCCTTGCCGTTCTCGCGCTCGGTCTGCGTGAAGAGCTTCCCGCGCACGGTCGTGGCCAGCGCCATCGCCAGCGGCGGGACCATACCGGCCGCCATCACGGCCGCCATGATCTTCATGGCCGAGTCGCTCGGGCTGGCGACCGCGATACCGGCCGTGGCGAAGGTGTACGCGACCTTGTTGACGGGGCCGCCGAGGTCGAAGCACATCATCAGGCCGAGCAGGGCGCCGAGCAGGACGGCGTTGGTGCCGGTGAGGCCGTTGAGCCAGTCGGTCAGGCCCTTCTGCGCGGAGGCGATGGGCTTGCCGATCACCACGAACATCAGGAATCCGACGATCGCCGAGGAGATCAGCGGGATCACGACCACCGGCATGATGCCGCGCACCGCGGCCGGGATCTTCACCTTCTGGATCGAGAGCACCACGCCACCGGCGATCAGACCGGCCGCGAGACCACCGAGGAAGCCCGCGTTGATCGTCACCGAGATCGCGCCGCCGACGAAGCCGGGAACGAGACCGGGGCGGTCCGCCATGCCGTAGGCGATGTAGCCCGCCAGGACCGGGACCAGGAAGCCGAAGGACACGACGCCGATCTGGAAGAGCAGCGCGGCCCAGCTGTCCGTCTGGGTCCACACGAAGTGGTCCATGACCGACGGCGCCTTGTTGATCTTGTAGCCGCCGATCGCGAAGCCGAGGGCGATCAGCAGACCGCCCGCGGCGACGAACGGGACCATGTAGCTGACGCCGCTCATCAGCCACTTGCGCAGCTTGGTGCCGTAGCCCTCGGTGGAGTCACCGGCGCGCTCGACCGGCGTGCCGCCCGCGGCGGCCGCCGCGGTGACCTCACCGCGCTCCGCCTTGCCACGGACCTCGCTGATGAGCTCGGCGGCACGGTTGATGCCCGCCTTCACGCCGACGTCGACGGTCGGCTTGCCGGCGAAGCGGTCCTTGTCGCGTACGGGCACGTCGTGCGCGAAGATCACGCCGTCCGCCGCCGCGATGGCCGCCGGGTCGAGCCGGGTGAAGCCGGCCGAGCCCTGCGTCTCGACGACCACCTCGACGCCCGCTTCGCGGCCCGCGTTCTCCAGCGACTCGGCCGCCATGTACGTGTGCGCGATGCCGGTCGGGCAGGAGGTGACGGCGACGATACGGAAGGGGCGCTCGCCCGCGCCGGAGGCGACGTCCGTCGCCGTACCACCCGCTGCGGCGTCGGCGGAGGCCGCCACCGACGCCGCAGCGGAACCTTCGGAGGCGCCCGCGGCGGCCTCCGCACTTTCGGAAGCGCCCCCGGAAGCACCCGTGGACACACCCGTGGACACCTCTGAAGCGTCCGCGGATGCGCCCTGCGCATCCGCCGGTGCCTCCTCCCCGCGGATGAGCGCCGCCGCGGCCGCCGCGTCGCCCGCCGACCGCAGCGCGTCGGTGAACTCGGCGTTCATCAGCTGCCGGGCCAGCGACGACAGGATCGTCAGGTGGGCGTCGTCGGCGCCGGCGGGCGCCGCGATCAGGAAGATCAGGTCGGCCGGTCCGTCCGGCGCGCCGAAGTCGATCCCGGCGGCGCTGCGCCCGAAGGCGAGCGTCGGCTCGGTGACATGCGCACTGCGGCAGTGCGGGATGCCGATGCCGCCGTCGAGCCCGGTCGGCATCTGCGCCTCACGGGCGGCCACGTCGGCGAGGAAGCCCTCCAGGTCGGTCACCCGGCCCAGGTCGACCATGCGCTCGGCGAGGGCACGAGCCGCCGCTTCCTTGGTATCGGCGGACAGGTCGAGATCGACCAGGTCCGCGGTGATCATGTCGCTCATCGCGGGCTCCTTCGCACGCGTATCGCCCGGGGAGTGGGGTGGGCGAAAAGGGGGACGGGGGTGCTGTGGGGGGAAGCGGGGGTGGTGGAGGCGGGGCCGGGGAAACCCCGCCTCCACCGGAGGACGAGGCGGCTCGGGCTGCCCGCCTCACGAGACGGCTCAAGAGACGTCGTACGAACGTTCATGACACCGGCTCCGTCAGTTCGCGGTCCGTGGGGACCTCGGCCGTCACCGTCACCGCCGCCGGGTCCAGGTCGGCCGGCGTCGGCATCATGCTGCCGGGCAACTGGACGGCGGCCGCGCCGTGCGCGACGGCGGAGGCGAGCGCCTCCGGGCCGCTGCCGCCGGCGATCAGGAAGCCGGCGAGCGAGGAGTCGCCGGCGCCCACGTTGCTGCGTACGGCGTCGACGCGCGCGCTCGCGAACCAGGCGCCCGCGCCGTCCACGAGCAGTTGCCCGTCGGCACCCAGGCTCGCGAGCACGGCGCGTGCGCCCATCTCGCGCAACTCCTCGGCCGCCTTCAGCGCGTCGCCCACGGTCGCCAGGGGGCGCCCGACGGCCTCGGCGAGCTCCTCGGCGTTCGGCTTCACCACGTCGGGCCGCTCGCGCAGCGCTTCGAGCAGCGCGGGCCCCGAGGTGTCCAGTGCGATACGCGCCCCCGCGGCGTGCGCCCGCGCGACCAGGTCGGCGTACCACGACGGCGCGAGCCCCCGCGGCAGGCTCCCGCAGCAGGCGATCCAGTCGGCGTCGCGCGACTGCGCCCGCACCGTCTCGAGGAGCAGTTCCTGCTCGGCGACGGACAGTTCGGGACCCGGCGCGTTGATCTTCGTCAGGACGCCGTCCGTCTCCGCGAGGGCGATGTTCGAGCGGGTGGCTCCGGCGACCGGGACCGGCGCCACCTCGATACCCTGCGCGTCGAGCAGGTCGGCGACGAGCGCGCCCGGCGCACCCCCCAGGGGCAGAACGGCGACCGTGCGCCGTCCGGCGGCCGCGACGGCGCGCGAGACGTTCACGCCCTTGCCACCGGGGTCCATACGCTCGCCGGTGGCACGGATGACCTCTCCACGCTCCAGCGAGGGGACCTCGTACGTACGGTCGAGGGACGGGTTGGGGGTGACGGTGAGGATCATGCGCGCACTACTTCCGTGCCGCCGCGCTCGATGACGGCGGTGTCTTCGGGGCTCAGCCCGCTGTCGGTGATCAGCAGGTCCACGTCGCTCAGGTCGCCGAAGCGGGCGAAGTGCTCCTGGCCGTGCTTGGCGGAGTCGGCGAGCAGCACCACGCGGCGGGCGGCGGCCATCGCCGCCCGCTTCACCGCGGCCTCGGCGAGGTCGGGGGTGGTCAGACCGTGCTCGGCGGAGAAGCCGTTGGCGGCCACGAAGAGAACGTCCGCCCGGATCTCGCCGTACGCGCGCAGCGCCCAGGCGTCGACTGCGGCGCGCGTACGGTGCCGTACGCGCCCCCCGACGAGATGGAGCTGCATGCCGGGGTGGTCCGCGAGGCGGGCCGCGATCGGCAGGCTGTGCGTGACGACGGTGAGCGAGGCCTCCAGCGGGATGGCCGCGGCGAGGCGGGCGACCGTCGTACCGGCGTCGAGGATCATCGTGCCCTCGCCCGGCAGTTCCGTGAGGGCCGCCTTGGCGATGCGGTCCTTCTCGTCCGTCGAGGTGGACTCGCGTTCGGCGAGGTCCGGCTCGAAGTCGAGGCGTCCGGCCGGGATGGCACCACCGTGGACCCGGCGGACGAGACCGGCGCGGTCGAGGGCCTTCAGGTCCCGGCGGATCGTTTCCGCCGTGACCTGGAACTCCTCGGCCAGCGACACCACGTCCACCCGGCCGCCGTCACGGGCGAGCCGGAGGATCTCCTGCTGCCGCTCCGGTGCGTACATATCCGTTTGCCTCCGACTGATGCCCGAACTTGTGGTTTCGCTTGGAGGCTACGCCCGGATT
Organism: Streptomyces sp. NPDC001315; assembly: GCF_042896175.1. Classification (NCBI taxonomy): domain Bacteria; kingdom Bacillati; phylum Actinomycetota; class Actinomycetes; order Kitasatosporales; family Streptomycetaceae; genus Streptomyces; species Streptomyces sp. NPDC001315. Next base: position 139,116 of record NZ_JBIAWZ010000008.1, read on the forward strand.
TCCGGAAAGTAAACAGGTTCGGACACAGGTCGGACGCAAACGGGCGTCGATGTCATGTGAAACGGCGGTGCCCGGAGGCACCGCCGTTTCACATCGGGACGAGTCGGGCCGAGTCGGGCCGCGAACCAGCAGGTCAGGAGACCAGCTCGGGCTCCCGATCCGTCCCCTCGGACTCCCGGTCCGTCACTGCGGCAGCCGTCTCCGGCGCGCCTTCCATGTGCTGCGCCGGCCGCTTCGGCAGGGCGAACATCAGCAGGAAGATGGCGGCCATCACCACGGCGACCCAGACCAGGGCGTGCTGGAAGGCGTGCACGAAGGCCGGTCCGACCTGCGCCGGGGTCAGCCGGTCGCCGATCTCGCCGAAGAAGACCACCGAGACCAGGCCGAGCCCCAGCGCGTTGCCCATCTGCTGGACGGTGTTGATCAGACCCGAGGCCGAGCCGGAGTGCTCACGCGGGACCTCCGACAGGACCGCGTCCGTCAGCGGGGCCACGATGAAGCCCATCCCCACACCCATGACCACCAGCGGAAGCGCCATCTGCCAGGAGGCGATGGACATGCCGTACCGGTCGGACTCCCAGATGTAGAGCAGCACTCCCGCCGCCATGATCAGCGCGCCCGCCTGGAGCACCTTGCGCCCGAACCGCGGGACCAGCAGCTGCACCGACATGCCGGCCGCCGCCGACACCGCGATCGAGAACGGCACCCCCGTCAGACCCGCCCGCAGCACGCTCCAGCCGAGCCCCTTCTGCATGTAGAGCGTCCAGATCAGGAAGAAGATGCCGAGGCCGACGCCGAAGACCGTCTGCACGGCGATGCCCGCCGCGAAGCTCTTCACCTTGAAGAGCGACAGCTCGACCAGCGGCGAACCGTCCCGCGCCGTCTTCTTCTTCTCGTACGCCACCAGCGCCGCGAAGACGACCAGCGCGCCGGCCATCGACACGTACCCCCACACCGGCCAGCCCAGCTCGCGGCCGCGCGTCAGCGGGTAGAGCAGCATCAGCAGCCCCAGGGTGACCAGGGCGACGCCGACGAGGTCCAGTTTCAGGGCCTTCGGGGCCTTCGACTCGGTGATGAACTTCCGGCCCAGGAGCAGCCCCGCGATGCCGACCGGCAGGTTGATCAGGAAGATCGGCCGCCATTCCAGGCCGAACAGGTTCCACTCGATCAGCAGCGCGCCGAGCAGCGGACCGGACACGGCACCCAGTCCGACGATCGCGCCGAACATGCCGAAGACCTTGCCCCGCTCGTGCGCCGGGAACGTCGCGTGCACGATCGACAGCACCTGCGGCACCATCATCGCCGCCATCCCGCCCTGCAGGATGCGCGAGGCCACGAGCATCTCCGGGTTCGTGGCGAAGCCGCAGAGGGCCGAGGCGAGGGTGAATCCGCCGATGCCGATGAGGAAGAGCCGCTTACGGCCGTGGATGTCGCCGAGCCGTCCGCCGGTGACGAGTCCGGCGGCGAAGGCCAGCGCGTAGCCGGCGGTGATCCACTGGATCTGGCTGAACGACGCGCCCTCGTCCCGCTGGATCGACGGGATGGCGATGTTGACGATCGTGACGTCGACAAGGTCCATGAAGGCCGCGGTCATCACGATGGCGAGGGCGAACCAGCGGCGGCGGTCCCCTGCCGGAGCCGAGCTGTCCACAAGGGTTTCGGTGGAGGTCATACCTTGAAGCTATGGCCCTATTAGGTCAGATCGTGTCCTAGTTCTACGGCATCCTCGAACTCATGACGACGGACACTCCGGCCCGGCTCCTCCAGCTCCTCTCCCTCCTCCAGACGCCCCGCGAATGGCCCGGCGGCGAGCTCGCCGACCGGCTCGGGGTCTCCCGCCGCACGGTCCGGCGGGACATCGACCGGCTGCGCGAGCTCGGCTATCCCGTGCAGGCGAGCAAGGGCGCCGACGGCGGCTACCGGTTGGTCGCGGGCAAGGCGATGCCGCCGCTCGTGCTCGACGACGAGGAGGCGGTGGCGATCGCGGTGGGGCTGCGGGCGGGCGCCGGGCACGCACTGGAGGGCGTGGACGAGGCGTCGGTGCGGGCGCTGGCCAAGCTGGAGCAGGTACTGCCGTCCCGGCTGCGCCACCGCGTGGCCACGCTCCAGGCCGCGACCACGCCACTGACCAGCGGGGACGGGGCGACCATCGCGCCCGAGACGCTGACCGTCATGGCCTCGACGGTGGCCGGGCGCGAGCGGCTGCGGTTCGCCTACCAGGCGGCGGACGGCACCGGGTCCCGGCGCGTGACCGAGCCGTACCGGCTGGTGTCGACCGGACGGCGCTGGTACCTCGTCGCGTACGACCTCGACCGTGAGGACTGGCGCACGTTCCGGGTCGACCGGGTGAGCGAGCCGTTCGCGACGGGGGCACGGTTCACTCCGCGGGAACTGCCGACGGGGAGTGCGGCGGAGTATCTGCGGCGGTCGATCCAACGGCGTCAGGAGGCCTACGAGTTCGAGGTCACCTTCGCCGCACCGCCCGAGGTCGTCGCGGCACGGCTGCCGGGCTCGCTCGGCGTGCCGGAGCCGTGGGAGGCGGGCGGGTGCCGGCTGCGGGGCGCGACCGGCGATCCCGTCGAGTGGCTGGCGGTGCGGCTGGCGATGGCGGGGTGCGAGTTCGAGGTGCGGGAGCCGGCGGAACTGCTCGCGTGTGTACGGGAGTTGGGTGGGCGACTCAGCCGTGCCGGGGGCGGATAGCCCCCTGACCGCCCCTTACCGGACGTGGCCCTGTTGCCCGCCCTGCTCTGCGGACGCGGCCGCCCTGCCCCGCCTCTCACTGCCGGACGCGGTCGCCGTGCCCCGCACCTCACTGTGGACACGGTCCCCCTGCCCCGCACCACTGCCGGACACGGTCCCCCTGCCCCGGCCTTACTGGACGTCCTCCCACGAAAAACCTCGTAGCGCCGCCAGGTTCGCCAGCGCCAGTGCCGCCGGCCCTTCGCCGGAGGTGGGCGCCGCGCTCCCCACCGCCCAGACCTCGACGGCCACACGTACCGCGGCGCTCGCCGTGGCGGCGGCGAACCGGAGGCGGGGGGACGTGGTGAGCCGGGTGGCAACGATGTCATCACCCTGGGCCAGCCGTCGCGCCAGGGTCTCGGTCAGCGCGCCCTCCGAGTCGTGGCACACCTCGGCCCACACCTTCCCCAGGGCGGGGCTGGCCTCGGCCAGGCGGATCAGGGTGCGGGCCCACTCCCAGGCGGCCGCCGACACTCCGATACCGGGCGTCAGGGTGTCCCGTACCGCGTGTTCGAGAGCCTGCGGCAACGAGAGCTCGGCCGGCGCCTCGCGCACCGCCTCCGCCCAGCGCTGGGCGCCGGCCGCGTAGAGCGGGGCGACGGCCTCTTCCTTGGTGGCGAAGTAGCGGTAGAAGGTGCGGGGGGCGATGCCGGCGGCCTGGGCGATGTCCTCGGCCCGGGTGGCCCGCAGGCCATGCGTCACAAAGAGGCCGGCTGCCGCCCGGGCGATCTCCATCCGAGTCGCCGCCTTGCGCCGCTCGGTCAACGAGGAAGAGGGGGCAGCGGAGGAAGAGGAAGAGCCAGAAGAAGCTGGTGTGGGGGTGGTACTCACGTTCGGCAGGCTATGCCCATGTGGCACAATCTGCCATTCGGCGGGCCACCCCGGAGTTCAGGTACGGGGTGCCCCGCCCTCCAAGCGGGCCATGCCCTGGAACACGAACGTGCCCCTGCACGAACCCACGGAGAGAGCCGAGCTCCGGCACCCGGGGGGAGGGCGCCGAAGCCCGGCTGGGAGAGTCCCGGCGCCGGGGGGATTGCGTCGGGACTTGGTTCAAGGACGGGCCACCGAGATGTCCCACGCGGCCCGAACTCCTGGGCCCTGAGGTCTTGTTCCCGGGGCACTGCCGGTTGAAGCGACGTTACATCGCCATGTTTGCGCGGGCTCTCGCCACCCGGCGTACGCCACCGCCGGGGTCGTACGCCGGATGGCGAAAACCCGCACTCACATCGACGAGCGTCAGGCCGCCGCGTCGAACCCGGTGTCGCGTGCCAGCTTCTTCAGCTCCAGCAGTGCGTGCTTCTCGATCTGGCGGATGCGTTCGCGCGTCAGGCCGTGCTCCTTGCCGACCTCGGTCAGCGTGCGCTCGCGGCCGTCCTCGATGCCGTAGCGCATCTTGATGATGGAGGCCGTGCGCTGGTCGAGGCGGCCGATCAGGTCGTCGAGTTCCTCGCTGCGCAGCAGCGTCATGACGGACTGCTCCGGCGACACGGCCGAGGTGTCCTCGAGGAGGTCACCGAACTGGGTGTCGCCGTCGTCGTCCACCGCCATGTTCAGCGAGACCGGGTCGCGGGCCCAGTCGAGCACGTCGATGACGCGCTCCGGCGTCGAGCCCAGCTCGGCGGCGACCTCCGCGGGCTCCGGCTCGCGACCGTGCTCACGGTTGAACTCGCGCTGCACGCGCCGGATCCGGCCCAGCTCCTCAACCAGGTGGACGGGCAGGCGGATGGTGCGGGACTGGTCGGCTATCGAGCGCGTGATCGCCTGACGGATCCACCAGGTCGCGTACGTCGAGAACTTGAAGCCCTTGCGGTAGTCGAACTTCTCGACCGCGCGCACCAGGCCGGCGTTGCCCTCCTGGATCAGGTCGAGCAGGGGCAGGCCACTGCGGGGGTAGCGGCGCGCCACGGCGACGACCAGACGGAGGTTCGAGCGGATGAAAACGTCCTTGGCCCGCTCTCCGGCGGCGAACAGTGCCTCGAGCTCCTCGCGGGTGGCGTCCGTGCCGGACTCCACCTCGCCGTCGAGGACATGTCGTGCGAACACACCCGCTTCGATGGTCTGGGACAGCTCGACTTCCTTTGCGGCGTCGAGCAGCGGTGTACGCGCGATCTCGTCGAGGTACATGCCAACCAGGTCGCGGTCGGCGATCTCGCCGGCATGGGCGCGAACACTGCTTGCCGCGTCGGCCGTCTCGCCGGTGGCGGACTTACGACGGGCGACGGCACGGGTTGCCATGCGTGCTCCCTTGCGATGATGGGGTCAGCGAGTGGTCCTTCGGACGCCTGACACCGCGTCCGGGACTCTTGCGGGTTTATCCGGACTCTGCTCGGGTGCCCTGCATCCAGTGGAAACAACGACTGGAATCAGGACAGAATTCCCAACCCGCCCCCCAATTTTTCTGATCATGCAGTATCCTCTGCCGCCACGGAGGGAGACAGGATGGTTTCGGAACGTACAGAGATCCAGGTCAGACCAGGAGTCGAGGCTGACCTCGAGGCCCTCACAGACCTCTACAACCACTATGTACGCGTGACGCCCATCACATTCGATACCGCCGTCTTCACTCCCGAAGAGCGCCGCCCTTGGCTGCTCTCCCACCCTGAAGACGGACCGCACCGGCTGATGGTTGCCGTGGAGGCCGGCCCCGGAGGGAACTCACAGGAGATTCTGGGTTACGCCACGTCCAGCCCTTACCGCCCGAAGGCCGCCTACTCGACCTCCGTCGAGGTCACGATCTACCTCGCCCCGCACGCCGGGGGTCGCGGCATCGGCACACTCCTCTACAAGGCCCTCTTCGAGGCCCTGGCCGACGAGGACCTGCACCGCGCCTACGCGGGCATCGCCCAGCCCAACGAAGCGTCCGTGCGGCTGCACGAACGCTTCGGGTTCCGGCATGTCGGCACCTACCGGGAGGTGGGCCGCAAGTTCGGCCGGTACTGGGATGTGGCCTGGTACGAGAAAGAGCTGTGACTCCTCCCCCAGGAGGAGCCACGGCCGCTCCCCTTCGTGAAGGTCACCCGAACTGCACCGACCGCTTCGCCATCCCCATCCAGAACCCGTCGATCACCGACCGCTGGGCGTCCAGCTCACCGGCCACGTCCGCCGCGCCCATGGTCACGAACAGCGGGGCGAAGTGCTCGGTGCGCGGGTGGGCGTAGCGGCCCGCCGGGGCCTTGTGGAGGAAGTCCAGCAGGCCGTCCCAGTCGCGCGCCTCCAGGGCGCGCCGACCCCAGTCGTCGAACTCGGACGACCAGGTGGGCACTCCCCCGCCGGCGTGCCGCAGCGCGGCCAGGTTGTGGGTGAAGAAGCCGGAGCCGACGATCAGCACGCCTTCGTCGCGCAGCGGGGCGAGCTTACGGCCGATCTCCATCAGCTTCACCGGGTCGAGGGTCGGCATGGAGACCTGGAGGACCGGGATGTCGGCGTCGGGGAACATCTCCACCAGGGGGACGTAGGCGCCGTGGTCGAGGCCGCGGTCCGGGATGTCCTGCACGGGGATGCCGGGGGCGCGCAGCAGCTTGCGTACGGACTCGGCGAGTTCGGGGGCGCCGGGTGCCCCGTACTTCACCTGGTAGTAGTGCTCGGGGAAGCCCCAGAAGTCGTAGACGAGCGGCACGGGCCGGGTGGCGCCGAGGGCGAGCGGGGCCTCCTCCCAGTGGGCGGAGACCATGAGGATCGCCTTGGGGCGGGGCAGGTCGGCGGACCAGGCGGCGAGCTGGCCGGGCCAGACCGGGTCGTCCGCGAGCGGCGGGGCGCCGTGGCTGAGGTACAGGGCGGGCATGCGCTCGTGGGTGGCGGCGGACATGACGGCGGCTCCCTCCGGAAGTCGTTCGAGAAGCTGTCCGAATGTTTGAACTCTCAAGCTTACGCGAAGACTGTAGCCTCCATTTGTTTAAGTTTCAAGGAGAGTGCTCGTACAGTGGAATCCATGAACACGGCATCCACATCACCCGCCGAGGAGCCCCAGTGGCTCACCTCCGAGGAGCAGCGCGTCTGGCGCTCCTACGTGCAGGCCACCACGCTGCTCGAGGACCACCTCGACCGCCAGCTCCAGCGGGACGCGGGCATGCCGCACATCTACTACGGTCTCGTCGTCGCGCTCGCCGAGGCCCCGGGCCGCCGGCTGCGGATGACCGAACTGGCCATGAAGGCGAAGATCACCCGCTCCCGTCTCTCCCACGCGATCGCCCGCCTGGAGAAGAACGGCTGGGTCCGCCGCGAGGACTGCCCCTCCGACAAGCGGGGCCAGTTCGCGGTGCTCACGGACGCCGGCCTCGAGGTGCTGCGACGCACCGCGCCGGGCCACGTAGCAGCCGTACGCCAGGCGCTGTTCGACCGGCTGACCCCGGAACAGCAGAAGTCCCTCGGCGAGATCATGCAGATCGTCGCCGAGGGACTCCAGCCGAACGAAGCGGGTGCGGACCTGCCCTGGCTGCGCTGAGCACGCGGCTCACGCGACCGGGGCAGGTCCGGAAGTCGTACGTACGAGGCGTCCCCTTCCTCGTACGTACGCGAGTTCCGAAGGGGTACGGCCGGGACGGCCGTCGTCAGTGGGCGATCACGGGTACCGGCAGCTCGTCCTCGACGCCCTCGCCGGAACCGCTCACCGCCGTGATGTCCGGACGGCCCGCGTTGACCAGGGTGAAAGCGATGCCCGCGGCGACGACCAGGATGCCGACGGCGAACCAGATGGCGCTGGTGTAGCCGTGCACCATGCCCTCCAGCTGGACCAGCTGCTGCTGCGGCTTGGAAGCGGCAGAGGCGATGTGGTCCTTGATGTAGGACGTGGTGGCCGAGGCGGCGACCGTGTTCAGCAGGGCGGTACCGATCGCGCCGCCCACCTGCTGCGAGGTGTTGACCATCGCGGAGGCGACACCCGCATCACGCGGCTCGACGCCCAGGGTGGCCAGGGACATCGCCGGCATGAACGCCGTACCCATGCCGAGGCCGAGCAGCAGCATGGCCGGCAGCAGCAGAGTCGCGTACGAGGAGCCGATCTCCATCTGGGTCAGCAGCAGCATGCCGACCGCGGCGGTCAGGAAGCCGGGGCCCATCAGCAGCCGCGCCGGAACGCGGGTCATCAGACGGGCGCCGATCTGGGTGGAGCCCGTGATCATGCCCACGATCATCGGCAGGAAGGCGAAGCCGGTCTTGACCGGCGAGTAGCCCTTCACGATCTGCAGGTAGTAGGTCAGGAAGAGGAACAGGCCGAACATCGCGATGATCGCGAGGCCGAGCGAGAGGTACACGCCACCACGGTTGCGGTCGGTGATCACGCGCAGCGGCAGCAGCGGAGCCTTGACCTTGGACTCGACGAACACGAAGGACGCGAGCAGCAGCACCGAGGCGACGAACAGGCCGATCGTCGTCGAGTCGCTCCAGCCCTCGGACTCGGCGCGGGTGAAACCGTAGACGAGGGAGACCAGACCCAGGGTGGACAGGACGACACCCGGGATGTCGAGCGGCGAGCGGTTGCGGCCACCGGCCGGCTCACGGATGACGAAGTACGCACCGGCGGCGGCGACGATCGCGAACGGGATGTTCACGAAGAACGTCCAGCGCCAGTCCAGGTACTCGGTGAGGAAGCCGCCGAGGATCAGGCCGACGGCACCGCCGCCGCCGGCGATCGCACCGTAGATGCCGAACGCCTTGGCGCGCTCCTTGGCGTCGGTGAACATCACCGCGAGCAGGGACAGCGCGGCCGGTGCGAGCAGTGCGCCGAAGGCACCCTGCAGGGCGCGGGCGCCGAGCAGCATCGCCTCGCTCTGCGCGGCGCCGCCGAGGGCGGACGCGGCGGCGAAGCCGATCAGGCCGGTCACAAAGGTGCGCTTGCGGCCCCAGATGTCGGCGATACGGCCGCCGAAGAGCAGCAGGCCGCCGAAGGCCAGCGCGTAGGCGGTGATGACCCACTGGCGGTTGCCGTCGGATATGCCCAGGTCCTGCTGGGCGGACGGCAGCGCGATGTTCACGATGGTCGCGTCGAGGACGACCATCAGCTGGGCGAGCGCGATGAAGGTGAGCGCTTTCCAGCGGTTGGAGTGCGCGTCGGTGGCGTCGGGGACGCTCCGGGCTGTTTGAGACATGGGGGTACCCACTTCGGGACTTCGTGACGGAAAAAGGCAAGGAGAAGGGACGGACCGTCTGCACTGCGCTGTTCAGACGGCCTCGGATCAACGGTCTTCAGACGGGTGGAGCGCGCGGAACCGATCGCGTCGCGTCACCGGGGTATCGGGATCGCCGGTCTCGGGATCACTGGTCTCGGGATCACTGGCCTCGGGATCGCCGGTCTCGAGATCGGGTCTCGGGATCGGGTCTCGGATTCGGGTCTCGGGATCGCTGTATCGCTCAGGCCTGGCGCAGGTCCTCCATGGTCACGGCGGTGCCTGGCAGGACGGATGGGGCCGGGGCCCGCAGACCGTCCAGGAACAGTTGCAGATGGCGGTGCACGAAGCGGTCGGCGCTGAGGCACCCCGTACCGGCCGGGGGCCTGCTGAGCTGGGCCACGGCGACCATCAGGTCGCCGACACCCACGTCGGGGCGGAGCTGCCCGGCCGCCCTGGCGCGGTCCATGACCTCTTCGATGACCCGCTCGACGCGCTCGCGCGCGGCTTCCAGGTCGGGGTGGTTCTTGTCGAACGTGCTGGAGACCATCGGGCACAGCGCGCTGATCCGCTCGTCGGCGGCGACGTGCACGAAATGCTCCAGCGCCGCGAAGGCGTCACCGGTCTCGGCGAGCGCGAGCTCGCCGGCCCGCACGGTACGGTCCATGACCGAGCAGACGACCTCGCGGACGAGGGCGTCGCGGTCCGGAAAGTTGCGGTACACCGTGGCATTGCCGACGCCGGCCCGGCGGGCGACTTCGTCGAGGGGCACGTCGGGCCCGAACTCCACGAACATCTCCTGGGCGGCGGTGACGATCCGCTCCCGGTTGCGCAGGGCATCGGCGCGGGGCCGGGGCGTCTTGCGCTGCACGGGGGTCGCGGTGTGCACGGCGTACTCCATGAGTCGAGTAGGGATCGAACAGGGCTGCGGTCCGGGGAAGTGACCCAGAGGCGCGATCCGGGGAAGCTCTCCCCGTTTCGCCCGGACACAGGACTAAACGGGGAAACGATCCCCGGTTATTTCCCGCACTTGAGGAGTTTTCATGTGACCTGAGTCACACGCGCTCCCCTGCTCCATCTACTGTGACCGGCATCACACTCTCATGGTCCCTCCTACCGGCGAGAAACCCACGATCGGCCCCTCCAGCGCGCGCCCGCGAGGCCACCGACACAGGGTGATCGCAGGGGTGCAGCCTGGAACCGGCGGCTGCCTGGAGTGAAGGGCCCGTCCATGCAGCCGCAGCCGGACCGTCGGATAATCGGCCGTCGGATACGCCCGCGCCGCGTGGCCGCACTCGCGTCCGTGACCGTCCTGACCTTCGTGGTCAGCACCTCGGCGGGCACCGGACACCTCACCCTGTCCCAGCGGGCCGGGGCGGGCCCGTTCTCCCTGGGCCGCGCCTCCGCCGCCCTCAGCCCCTGCATGATCCGCGGCGACAAGACCATCCAGATGTCGGAAGGCGTCCCGACCCCCCGCGACTACTCCCGCTCCACCGGCACCGTGCACGCCCTGACCCTGATGATCGACTTCTCCGACGCGGTGGGCCCGGGCGACGCGATGGACCGCTACCACGAGTTCTTCCCGCAGACCCAGGAGTGGTTCCGCACCAGCTCCTACGGCCACCTCGACTACCGCCCGGAGACGCCGGTCACCCACTGGCTGCGCATGCCCAAGCCCTTCAAGGCGTACGGCATAGAGCGCGGCGCACCGTTCGACCCCGGCTACCGCGAGCTGGTCCAGGACATCGTGGCCACCGCCGACCCGAAGGTCGACTTCCGCTCGTACGACCTCCTGAACGTGCTGATGACCCCCAACGCCGGCCCCTCCGCCCTGGACACCGTCCTGTCGGTGACCTTCGCCGGCAACAAGCAGGCGCCGGTCGCGGACGGCGTCCCGGTGGCCAACGCCTCCTTCGTCTACTCCCGCCAGGACGACGGCTCCGGCTCCTACGACCGCACCGGCTACCGCGTCCTGCCCCACGAGAACGGCCACGTCTTCGGCCTGCCCGACCTCTACACCCAGGACGGCGGGGGCGCGGTCGGCCACTGGGACATCATGAGCGAGGACTGGGGCGCCGACAACGACCTGCTCGGCTGGCACAAGTGGAAGCTCGGCTGGCTGGACGCCTCGCAGGTCAGCTGCGCGGCGCGGCACGGGACGGCCGAGTACACACTGACGCCGCTGGCCCGCAAGGGCGGCCCGAAGCTCGTCTTCGTCCCCCTCAGCGAACGCACCGGGTACGCCCTCGAGCTGCGCACCCGCGAGGGCAACGACCAAGCGGTGTGCCGGCCGGGCGTGCTGATCTACAAGGTCGACGCGGACGTCGACACCGGTATGGGGCCGGTCAAGGTGTACGACTCCCGGCGTGACTCCGGCGGCTGCACCCGCAGCCCGAACGTGCACGCGGAACTCTCCGACGCCGCCTTCACCCCGGGCGAGACCTTCAAGGACCCGGGCAAGGGGATCGTGATCCAGGTGTCCGGGGCGGACCTGGCCGGGCACTACCGGGTGCGGGTGACCCGGCGATAGGCAGGTGGGACCGGGTTTACGGTAGGCGTGCCCCGACCGCCGTACCGGAGAGCCGATGCCCGTCACCACCGCACCGCACGCCCAGGGCGCACCGCCGGACGAGGCGGTCGCGCCGCTGATCCGGGGGATCGCCGTGCTGCGGCACCTGACCGAGGCGGGCGGAACGGCCGGCCCCACCGCCCTGGAGCGCTCGACCGGGCTCGCGCGGTCCACGGTCGACCGGATCACCGCCACCCTCGCCCGCATGGGGTACGTCCGGCTCGACGGCCGGGACGCGGTGCTCGCGCCCAGGGTGATGGAGCTGGGCAACGCCTATCTGGCCGCGCTCCGGCTGCCCGCGCTGCTGGACGCCCGCGCGGACGCGCTCGCCGACGCGCTGGACGAGTCGGTGTCGCTGGCGGTCGCCGACCTCGACGGCATCCGCTTCATCCACCAGGCCACCCGGCGCCGCGCGATGTCCCTGAGCTTCCGCATCGGCGACCTGCTCCCGGCCGAACGCACCGCGCCGGGCCCGCTGTTCGCGGCCGAGTGGACGGACGCGGACTGGGACCGGTGGCGGGAGCGCCGGGCCGCTGACCCGCGGGACGCGGGCTTCACCGCCGTACCGCCCCGGGAACCGTCCGCCGGCGACGACTTCGAGCGGCGGGCCCGGCGGGCGGGACGGGACGGCTGGGCGCTGGACGACCAGCTCATCGAACCCGGGCTGGTCGCGGTCTCCGTGCCGGTGCGGGATCCCGGCTCCGGGCGGGTGGTGTGCGTGGCGAGCGTGGTGAGCCACACCAGCCGGCACTCGGCCGACGACCTGCGCGAGACACTGCTGCCCCGGCTGCGTACGGCGGTGGCGGCGATGGAGGACGACCTGCGCCAGGCGCCGCCGCCCCACGCGGGGCCGGCGCCGTCGGGTCTGGCGACCTGGACGACCGCCTCGAAGCACGAGCTGGGCCGGGAGTTCGTCGAGTCGCTGGCGCGGGGCCTGACCGTACTGACCGCGTTCGGCGAGAGCCGGTCGGCGCTGACCCTGACGGAGGTCGCGAAGGCGACGGGACTGGCCCGGGCGACGGCCCGCCGGGCGCTGATCACCTACGAGCACCTGGGGTTGGTGGCCCCGGGTCCCGACCGTACGTTCACCCTCACGCCCCGGGTGCTGGGGCTGGGCTTCCCGCCGCTGTCCCGGACGACGCTGCCCCGGCTGGCCGCGCCCCATCTGCGGGCGCTGGCCGACCTGTTGCACGAGCCGACGGCGCTGGCGGTGCTGGCGTCGGACACCGAGATCCAGTACACCGCCGGCGCCGTCGCGAGCCGCGTGCTGACCGTGGACGTCACCGTGGGCAGCCGGCTGCCCGCCCGGTCGACCTCCCTGGGCCGGGTGCTCCTCGCGGACGTCCCGGACCGCCCGGAGGTCCTGCCGGCAGAGCTCGCGGAGGTCCGGGCGCGCGGATACGCCCTGGTGGACGAGGAGCTGGAGTCGGGGCTGCGCTCGATCGCGGTGCCGGTCCGCGACCGTACGGGCCGGGCGGTCGCCGCGGTGAACGTGGCCACCCACGCGGCCCGCCGCAGCCTGGAGGAGTGCGTGACGCAGGTCCTGCCCGAACTGCGGGCGGCGGCCGACCTGATCCAGGCGGACCTGCGCACCGCGTCCCGGTTCACGCGCGTCGCGCTGTCCTGATCCGGCCCGGCGGTGTTCAGGGCCCGGACGTGTCCGGCGGGGCGGGCCCGGCTCCCCGGGCACCCCGGATCCACCTGGACCTCGTCCAGGCCACCAACCGCACCGGCCACTGGCCCGCCGCCCTCGCGAACTCGTTCGGCTTCGGCGGCCACACCGTAAGCCTCGTGCTGACCACGACCTCTTGAGCCCCCGCACTCCCCCTGCCCCCACATCCCGGATCCCCCCTCCGGCCCCGACCCACCCGCCGCCCCACCACCAGCCGCTACACTCTGGGGGAGCACCTCCGCCTTCGTAGCTCAGGGGATAGAGCACCGCTCTCCTAAAGCGGGTGTCGCAGGTTCGAATCCTGCCGGGGGCACAGAGAAAAGGGCCAGTCCAGGAGGGGTTTCCTCCCGGGCTGGCCCTTCGCCGTATCAGGCGCCGTGCCACACGCGTGCCACTATGACCGCTCGGCACCCTCTCCGGCGGACCCCGAGGCCGCTCCCCCACCGCCCCGGATCATGGCCCCGAGCCGATCGGCAATGGCCCGGTCACGATCACTGGTCATGTGCTGATAGATCAGCGCCGCGCGTGAGCTGCTGTGTCCCATGCGGGTCATCAGCTCACGCGTGCTGCCCCAGCCGTGGAGGCGAGCGTGTTGCCCGTGTGCCGCAGATCGTGAAAGTGAAGCTCGGCCGTGACGCCCGCATCCTTCCGAGCCTTGACCCAGTCGTCCCGGAAGTTGCTGCGCCGCAGCTGCCCTCAGGCTGATGAGCCGAGAACCATGAACTGGTTACCGCACGGCGGGCAGTTGAGGTCAGAACAGTGCCTCAAAGTCGCTACGCCGACCGCGTGGGCGACCCAGCCGGTGTCCGTACCCGTCGCTGGCATCGCGGCAGTCTCTGGGGAGGAAGCGATCGCAGACCCTCGAAAGCGTGGAGTGCAGCTCGCTCTGAGCCTGACATGAAGGTGGGGGCCGGACGGTCTCCCGTCCGGCCCCCACCCTGTGTTCTCGTTCGGGCAGCCCAGTCAGACTTCACGTCGTTCCGGTCCCGGCAGAGCCGGGATTGCCTCGCTTACTTCCTGACAGTGAAGTACTGCCAGGAGCTCCAAGTGTTGAGGTTGGTGTTGTCCTTGGTGCTGTGGACGTATTCGGAGGCCATCCGGTATTTGCCATTGATCGCGCCGCTGGTGAGGGTCAGCTTCAGGTATCCGGTGCTTGTGGAGCTCAGGGTGTGGCAGGAGGAGGTGGACTGGGTGTGCCAGGCGCCGCTGTAGTACTTCTGCAGCCGGAAGATCAGGCACTGGCCGGCCTTGTTGGGCGTGACCGCGGCGTTGAACTGGGCCTTCGCGGTGTGGTGGTAGACGCGGTAGCGGGTGCTGCCGTAGTAGGTGCTGGTGTAGTAGCCCGACTGCGACTCCGCCACCCTCGCATAGCCGTAGGCGGTCCTGGACGCCGTCGCTGGGGCGTACTCGAGGTCGCCGGAGAAGGCGGTGGTGAAGACGGTGTTCCGGGTGACCTTGTACGAGGCCACCAGGTTGCCGTGGCTGTCCACCGTGCCCGTCTTGACCAGCGTCTTCGTACCGCCGTACGGCTGAGCGTAGATCGAGACGGTGCGGTTGCTGTACGTCGTGCCGAGGTGCGCAGTGACCGTCGCCGTCGCGCCGTACGCATACGAGGAGGCATTGGTGGTCAGCGACAGGGCCGTGCTGAAGCGGACCGTCGGGACGGTCATCGAGGTGGTCGTGGACGCGGTGTTGCCGGCCCAGTCCGTCTCGGTGAGCCTGACCGCGTAGGTGCCGGGCTTGGCGTAGGTGTGGGTGTCCGTGGTGGTGGTGCCCTCGTCGACGGGCGCGCTGCCGTCACCGAAGTCGATCTTGCGGTTGGTGATGGCCCACGCATCGGTCGAGGCGGAAGTGTCCGCCGTAACGGTCAGCCAGCCGATGGCAGAAGGAGGTGTGGTCAGCTTCAGCGCCGGTACCAACGGGGCGGGCTCGTTGACCCAGACGTGACCGATCCGGGGCACTAGCGTCCGGGTGGCGGTCGTGGCAATCACGCTCACCGTGTAGTAGCTGCCGTTGGCAGGCCGCGCGGTGTAGGTGTGCTGTGCGCTCGGCGTGGTGGTGACCACCGGTGCGCTGCCGTCACCGAAGTCAAAGGTGTAGGACTCCACCGGCGTGGACCACGGGTTCAGCTCCACGGCGGTCGCCGTGACCGGCAGCGGGTACGGCCCCTGATCCGGAGTGACCGTGACCGAGCTGATGTTGTACGGGTCCTGGAACTCGCTGGCGCCGCGATCCCGGAAAATGACGGTTCCCGCCCCCGTGTCCGCCACGAGCGGGTCGTCGACAGAGGTGTATCCGTACATGTCGGTGGGCAACTCGCCGGGAGCGTCGGCATCAGCCGAGTCAAAGGCCGGACTACCGTCCGACGACGAGTCTGGCTGCGCCACAAGGTCGTGGCCGCCCTGGCCGGTCGCCGCCAGCAGCGATTCAGGGTCGGCGTACGAGACTCCGGCCCAGTCGTACGGTGCGGCGCCGGACCCCGGCGGCTGGATCACGTTGTAGTCACTGATGGCCTGTGTCGCCGAGTCCGACGAAATCGAGATCTTCGCGTGTGCTGCGGGGGCCGACGCACACAGTTTGTCGTCGTCGATGCCATCCACCAGGACGTTGTTCTCGAGGGTGGAACCTGTCGAGGCGCCAGCCAGTGCGATCTGGGGAGTGCAGTCGCCAGAGATGCTGTTGCTGGTCACCACAGTGCCCGGCGCGTCCGTCGCAAGTACGGCGCTGCCCCCGTAGCCGCTGAGCTGGTTGGTCGTGATCACCGTACCGGTGACGCCGGGCGCGACAAGGACCTCCTCCGCCGCGGAGCTGTACATCAGGTTGCGGCTGACCGTCACGTCACCGCTCTGCCCGGTGATCCTGATGCCGGGGATTCGACTCCCGGTGCCCCGGATGCCGATACTGGGGACCCGGTTCTGGTCGATCGTGATGCGGCTCGAATCGGTGACGACTACGTCCTCGGCACTGCTGGACATGGAGAAGCCGCGGATGACAATGTCGTGTGCTCCTGAGACCGTAAACGCGTGAGGGTCGCCATGGACGAACGCCGTCCACCTCTTGGCCGCAGTAAAGGTGATCGGCGCATCCGGGGTACCCGACCGTGTGATGTCCACCTCGCCCTTGTACGTACCGCCCGTGACCTCGACGGTCTGTCCCGGCTGTACGGCCGCCGCGGCGGTCTGCAGAGTGCAGTAGGGCTGATCCTGGGTGCCAGACCCGGCGTCTGAGCAGTTGGCCCGAGTTGCGTTGTTCACGTAAAGGGTGTCCGGGGCCGCGACGGCGGGCTGCACGCACACGGCCGTCCCGCCGGCCAGGGCAATGACAGCGAAGGCCGCCAATGGCCGTATTCGCACGAAGAACTCCAAAGCGCAGCGTAGATCATTACGGGTAGCCGGCACCCTACGCCCACGCACCGCAGCGCCACCACAAGCGCAACTCACGTCGGCGGTCTCAGTTCTGGTCTCATTCGCCACCAAGATCATCCCGGGATCAACCCTGTACTCGGCGGAATGCGGCCTGCGTGAGCACTGAACGCCCGCGCCCCCGCTCTCTGAACAGCTGCACCACAACCACACCAGATCGAGCGGGGAACACCGGGGCACCACGGTGAAAGCAGTCGAGCCCGCCGATGCCGCACCCCGGCTGTTCGCCAAGGTCAGCGCTCAAGGCGCCCGCAGAGGCGCGCAGCTTCCCAAGCTGAGGGCTCAGCGATGCGGTCACGAGCCAGCCGTCACAGCCTGCTCTGGTCAACGGGACCGGCGGCGTGGCTGAGGCTCGTGGAGGCGGAGCGAGGCATACGCGTGCGTGGTCGGGTGGCGCACCCGCCGTCGTGGCTGACTGTCGTCGGCTGAGGTTCAGGCGAAGCGCGTCGAAAGGCCTGGCTGTCAGCCGATCGGACTGAAGTTGGGCCATCTCTGGGCTGGCCGCCCTGAGCGAGATCGTTTACGAAATCCCGGTCAAGCGGTAGCCCGGCTCAGTCCCGCAGGTGCGGCCAGCCGTCCAGGTTGGAGCAGCTCTCGAAGGAGTACCGGGTCAGGTGGTCCCACTCCTCGCCGACGGCCAGTTCGTACGCCTTGTCCGGCACGTACAGGAGCCATTCGCCGTCGCGCTCGGTGGAGGTGTACGGGACGAACTTGTCGACATCGAAGAAGACGCTCTCCCACACGTCCCGTCCCGCGGCCACCACAGCGCACCGTGCGTACAGGAACCCGTCGTCCGACTGCGGGAAGGGGCTGCCGTACCTGGCGGTCAGGTCGACGACGGGGAGGGTGCCGAACCGTTCTTGGTCCAGACGGTAGAGCGCCTCGGCATGGCGTTCCGCGAAGCCGACGATGTCGGGGACGGAGCGGCGGCTCAACTCTTCAGCGAGGCGCTCGCAGTTCACTTGGGTGGCTTGACCCTCCAAGATCGCTATCAGCGCCCAGAAGTCGGCCCATGTCATTGGCACGGACGCAGGATGTCATGGCGGTCTGACATCCATGGCTGACATCAACGAGGCCGGACGGCGGCATACGCCAGCACCCTCGCACGACCGCCAAACCTGCCGATGACGGCATCAGGGGCGGGCGTGGATCGAACTCCTAAAGCGGGTGTCGCAGGTTCCTGCCGGGGGCACAGAGAAACACCAGGTCAGGAGCCCTTCCGTCCAGCGGACGGGAGGGCTCCCGCGCTTGCGGCACACATAGGGCTCACATGCTGACGGCGATCGCCGTCCTCCCGCCCCGCACTGTGCAGCGGTACGCCCAACACGTCCGCCGACGCCAGCTCGGCGTGAGCCGACCCGGATGCTCGTCACTCCGGAGGACGGACGGGTTCGTCGTCCCAGGCCATCGAGGACATCCTCCAGCCTGCCCGGGTGCGAAGGAACTGGGTGGTCTTGTGACCATGTGCCTCGAAGCGCTCTCCGTCCTGGACACCTGACTTGCCGTACCGGCTGAACCGGTGAGCGACCGATCCGAAGATCTCCGTGCGCTCGGAGACCTCCCACTCGGAGAACTCCGTCAGCGTTCCGTCGGTGAGCATCTTCTGGCGCGGTTCGATGAACGCGTCCACGTCCATGATCACGGGTGCGGCCCCGGCGTTCGAGATGATCCTCCCATCCGGGACGAACAGGTCGCGGATGGTATCCAGATCGGGTCGCCTGCCGCCGGTGTTGGTGAACGAGTTCATGAACAGACCCATCAGTCGGTCGAGTTCGGCCTGGACTCCTGATCCGGACGCGGCCGGTCCCTCCGTCGGCGGCCACTCCTCCGCCAGGACGGACCAGACCTCGCTGTCGTGCCGCAGCCCGCGGTACGGATAACGCTGCCGGAGCACGCCGTCCCGGGTCATGCCCAGGCGGCGCGCAGCCGCGATACTGCGGGTGTTGCCCGAGGCGACCCACCACTCGACCCGGCTCATCCCGCGTTCGGCGAAGGCCCAGTCGATCAGCGCCCGGCACGCGCGGGTCACCAGCCCGTGACCCTGCCCGGCCTCCTCCAGCCAGCAGCCGATCTCGCACACTCCCGAAGCGGTGTCGAAGCGGGTGAACATGACGCCGCCGACCAGCTCACCGTCCAGCCATATCCCGTATATCCGGCCGCTGTCGGAGGCCAGGAGGTCGGCGTAGCGCTGGAGGGTCGTCGTGGCCGAGGGCAGGTCGGTGGTGAGCGACGCCCATGGGATCCACGGGTCGACCAGGGGGCGGGCCCGGTCGATGTGCGCGAGGAACTCCGGTGCCTGCCAGGGCTCCAGAGGGCGGAGTTGAGCGTGGTCGCCGAGCGCGAGAGTGAACATGGGCGTTCCGCCCTCCAGGTCTGGGCCGGTGAGAAAACGGGACGAGGCTGCCGGCACGAAAGCCGTGGCGCGGAGACTGTGTCACGGAGGCCGTCGGCAGACCACATGGCGAAGGGGGTACGTAACAAGCGTTTGGTACGTACGCTAGCAGCATGCCGCCACCCGCACCCGGAGATCACGAAGCCCGCCGCAAGGACGTTTCCGAGGCGGTGTGGCAGGTCCTTGCCGCCAAGGGGTTCGGCGGCCTGACGCTGCGCGCCGTCGCCACGGAGATGGGCGTCTCGACCGGCATGCTGACGCACTACTTCCCCAGCAAACGGGCCCTTGTCACGCACGCGCTGGACCTGCTGGAACAGGACACCGCTGGACGCCCGCGCCGGACGCCTCCCGCCGATGGCCTGCCCACCGTGCGGGCCATGCTGCTCGACATCCTGCCGCTCACCCCGGCCGACACGGCACGCAACCGCATCTGGGTCAGTTCCTGGGACCTCTCCCTCGCCGACGACGCGCTGGCCGCCCAACAGGGCGACCGATACACGAGGTTGCGCGACAGCTTCCGCCCTCACCTCGAAAGGGCACGCGGCCTCGGGGAGATCCCCACGAACGCCGACCCCGGCCAACTGGCCGCCGCTGCCGTCGCCTTCGTCCACGGACTCGTCGTCCAGGCGCTCTTCGACCCCGGGCGCTTCCCCGAGGACGTACAGATCGCCATGGTCGACGACTTCGTCGCCTGGCTCGTACGGTCCGGGCCCGACACGGCCCCCGGTGCGTGCCATGACCTCTCAAGCCGGCTCTCGTCCGGCCGCCTCAACGCAGAGCCCTCAGCACACGACGCATACATGAGCCAGGAGGAACTCTCATGAAGGTCGGAATCGTCGGAGCCACCGGACAGGTCGGCACCGCCATGCGAAGGATCCTCACCGAGTGGTGCCGCCGGCCCGCCCGGTCCCCTGGTGACGAGGCCACCGTGCCGGTACCTCACTCTTGTCGTGGGCGCGCTGGTGTCGGATGCCGGCCGCCGGGGAGGGGCGTGAGCGAGACCAGGGTGCCGGAAGGACGGCGGACAGTACGCTGAATCCAGCGGGAACGGGACCGCAGCACAGTGTCCAGGAGGTGCTTCATGACGGCCGAGATGATGGCCCCGGCGTGGATGCATGAGCAGATCACGGTGGAGGAGTACGAGTCCTGGTCCGAGGAGCAGTGTGTGGGCATCGAGATCGTGGACGGGATGGTCGTCGTGAGTCCGAGCGCGTCCAAGCGGCACAACCGGCTGGCTCGCATTCTGGCCAACGCCCTGGATGGCGCCGCGGGCCCGGAGTGGAACGCCGACACGGACTTCGACGTCCGGCTTCAGGACGTCCCGCTCACCAATCGCCGTCCGGACGTCGTCGTGTACCGCGCGGACACGATCGACATCACCCCCACCCGCCCTGAGCACGTGCTGCTGGTCGCGGAGGTGGTGTCGCCAGGCTCGGAGACCACCGACCGGATCGTGAAGGTCGACCAGTACGCCAAGGCAGGCATCGGCTTCTACTGGCGGATCGAGCAGGCCGCGACAGGCGTTCCTCTCGTGTACACCTACGTTCTCGACCCCGCGACGAAGACCTACCGGGACGGAGACCTGTTCACCGGTGTCCTCAAGGCAGTGGCCCCCTTCCCGGTGGAGATCGACCTCGGGCAGGTCTGACCTGGCGCTGATCAGCAGCCGGCAGCGCGTGAGCGACGCGTGAGCGGACAGCCCGGCACAGGGCGGCATGAGCCGGATCAAGTGCCGGGTGGTGCCTGGCGCTGCCGCGCGCTGCTGATTCCCTCTGGTCAGAACTGCACGGCTGCGGTCACCGATCACGTCGACTCGTCCGGCTTCGGCCGCTCGAGGTACTGCAGGACTCCACCGACGGTGAAACACAGTGCGCCGGTAAGGGTTCCCCAGTTGGCGGTACCGGTGTTGATCTGGCTCCCGGTCACCGGGCGGGTGAATGCGGCCAGGGCGGAGATCAGGAAGAGCCAGGAGCCGAACTGGTTGATCGCGACGATCCACCAGCCGAGACTCCGTGTGTGCAGACAGGGCCAAGGCCATGGCCACCCATGACAGACCTCGCCGAAGGCGAGGTGTCCGGAGATGAGGAACAGCGTGCATCCGATCATGTCCGGGGCCCAGATCAGCCGGTTGGTCTGCTGGACGGTGAGTCCGCGCAGGAACGAATCGAGGAGGTTGATGCCGAAGACGAGTGTTCCTGCGAAGAGGACGAAGGTGCTCAGCCAGTCGATCCGGTGCGGCTCGTAGCTCCACCATCTCCAGCCGGGAGTCAGCAGGACACCGTGGTCGGCCCTGCGTGGCGTGTTGATCGCCTGCAGCAAGGAGGCGTAACCACCGGCGGTGAAGAACAGGCCCCCTGTGAAGTAGATCGAGGCACTCGTCATCGGGCTGCCGGGGCCGAACTGCGAAAGACCGCCACCGAGGGCGAACAGGAGTCCGCCGATGCAGAACGAGACAGCCGCGACGGTGTTCAACCTGCGCAGGCGTACGAGTGACACCGTGCCCGCGGTGCGCAGGCGGCCCTCGGCAGCCCCTTCGGCGCGCACAGTCAGCGTTCCGCGCTTACGCGCGGGACGAGACTCCCAGACCGCGGTACCGCCCTCAGGAAGGGCCCATGTGAGCCGGGTCGTGAACGGTCCCGCGCCCTCGCCACGCTGCTCGGATCGACCCACTCGGCGAGCCTAGCTCCGCGGTCTGCGATCCGGCGGAACCTGCGCGGGGCGGCACCCCCCTGGCCGAGCCGGGCCGGGGGATGGCACACCCCTTGGCCGAGCCGGGCCGGCCTGCGCAACGACTGTCACGATCCGTTGGGGGCGCCCACCCGGCTGTGCCAGGTCCGGTGCTCCGCGCGGAGCACGGCGCGGGCCGCCGCGAGGATCTCCTCGTCCGTCTCCACCCCGGATCCCGTCAGGACCTTGAGGAGCCGGTTCCGCCACACGTCGGGGTCCGTCTCGTACGCCTCCAGCACCCGTACGCCGTAGCCGCTGCCCCCGCGCAACCGTCGGCGGACCGCCTGACTCAGCGCGGCGTGGAGATCGTGAACGGCTCCGCGCCCGGAGTCCGTGAGTCCGGCCGCCACCCCGGTGGCCAACGCGGTGGCCACCACATCCACTTCGGCCACTCGGGCCCCCTTCAGTTGTGCGGGTTGTGCGATCTGGCGTCCATCACCCTGGCCGAAGGTGCTGCAATGCTGATGAAATTCCGATGAAGTGCGGGAGCGGAGGCTCGGGGTGGGCGGGGGATCTCCTCAGCGGCTTCGGATCGAGGTGCTCGGGCCGTTGCGGGCCTGGCGGGGCGCGGCACCACTGGATCTGGGGCCCGTCAAGCGGCAGGCCGTGCTGGCCGCGTTGCTGCTGCGTCGGGGGGCCGTGGTGAGCCATGAGCAGCTGCTCGACGGGGTATGGGGGTCGGAGCCGCCCGCGTCCGGTCAGAAGGTGCTGGCCAGTCACGTCAACCCGCTGCGCAGGGCGCTCGACGCGGCAGGCACCCGGCATACGGAGTCGGTGATCCGCAGCGGCAAGGGCTGGTACCGCTTCGTCGTCGACGAGGTCCGGCTCGATCTGGCGGACCTGGCCGAGCGGGCCGATGAGGCGCTGCGCACCAAGGCGTCCGGCGACCTGGCCACCGCGACGGACCAGTTCTCGGCAGCGCTCGCCCTGTTCCGGGGCGAGCCCTTGGCCAACGTGCCGGGACCGTTCGCGCAGGCCGAGCGGGAGCGGCTGTCGGAACGTCGGCGAACGCTCCGGCTGGAGAGACTCGAGTGCCTGGTCCTGCTCGGCCGGTTCGCCGATGCCCTGGACGACCTCGCCGCGCTGTCCGCGTCCGATCCGTATGACGAGTCGCTGCTGGCCTTGCGGATGCGGGCTCTGTACGGCTGCGAACGTCAGGCGGAGGCGCTGAGCGCCTATGAGGACATGCGCGTACGACTGCGTGACGAGCTCGGCGTCGATCCCGGTGAGGAGCTCCGCCGGGTGCACGAGGCCGTGCTGCACCAGGACGACTCCGGCCTCCTCGGTCCGGTGGATCCTGCCGCGCGAACGCTCTTGAAGCTCCCCCTCCGCGATGGACTGGCGGCGGCCGTGCCGAGGCGACCCGGGTCGTCATCGGGGCGGTCCGCTCCCCCGCCACGCGACAGTGCTCCGTCGGCGCCGGCCGAGTTGCCGCACGATGCCGCGGGGTTCGCCGGCCGCGCCGACGAACTCGCCCAACTGCACGCGTTGCTCCCGCCGGAGCGGGGGCCGGGGCCGGCGAAGACGGTGGTCATCTCCGCCATCGGCGGTGCCGCCGGCATCGGCAAGACCGCTCTGGCGGTGCACTGGGCGCACCAGGTGCGTGATCGCTTCCCGGACGGTCAGCTGTATGTGAACCTGCACGGTTTCGATCACGATCGGCAGCCGCTCAAGGCCGGCGAAGCCCTTGAGCTGCTGCTGCGCAGCCTGGGGCTCGAGGCGTCGGAGATCCCCGCGAACGACGAGGCCCAGGCGCGGGTGTACCGGACCCTGCTGGCCGGCCGACGCCTGCTCGTCCTGCTGGACAACGCGGCCTCGGCGGAGCAGGTCCGTCCGCTGCTGCCGGGCAGCCCGTCCTGCTGTGTCGTCGTCACCAGCCGTAACCGGCTCGGGGATCTCGTGGCCCGTGACGGGGCGCACGCCCTGCCGTTGGACCTCCTCCTGCCGGCCGAGGCCCGCGCGCTGCTGAGCGAGGCACTCGGCGCGGACCGGCTGTCCGCCGAACCGCACGCGGTCGACGAACTGATACGGCTGTGCGGCAGCCTTCCGCTGGCACTGCGCGTGGCCGCCGCCAGGCTGGCGGGCGATCCGGGTCTGCGCCTGGCCGATCTGGTCACGGAGATGTCCGAGGGCAACCGGCTTCAGGCGCTGGAGCCGGACGGCTACGAGAACTCCCCTTTGCGGACGGCCTTTTCCGTGTCGTACCGGGTGCTGGTGCCCGCGGCGCGCCGGCTGTTCCGGTTGCTCAGCCTGTTTCCCGGTCCGGAGTTCACCGCCGAGGCCGCGGCGGGCCTCCTGGGCGCGCCGCTGCCGCAGGCCCGGCGTCTGCTCGGCGCGCTGGCCGCCGCCCACCTGATCGAACCGGTGACGGTGGGCCGGTACCGGTTCCACGATCTTCTTCGCGAATACGGCCAGGAGTGTGCGCAGGCCGAGGAGACGGCGGCGGATCGTGACGCCGCGCTGGAACGTGTCCTGATCTGGTACCTGCACGCCACTCGCGCCGCCGCGGGGACCTGGCTCTTCCCGGAGCTGCCCGGCGCCCTCGACCCAGGTGATCAGCAGGGCATGCCGTCCGCCGGCGGAGCCGGACAGTGGCTGGAGGCGGAGCGGGCGAATCTGCTCGCGGTCATCAACCATGCGGGCCGCCACGGTCCCCGCCTCGTTGCCAGGCATCTGATCTCCGCGCTGTTCGGCCATTTCTGGCTTCATCTGCCGCGGGCGACGTGGCAGGCCATCGCACAGACGGCGCTGGAAGCGGCCGTGACCGAGGGCGACCTGCCCGGCCAGGCCGCCATGCACACCAACCTCGGAGTGATCCATTGGGACTGGGGACAGCCCAGGGAGGCGACGGAACACCACACCCGTGTACTGGACATCAGCCGGGAGCTCGGTTGGCCGATCGGGGAAGCCGCGGCTCTCGGCGTCGGCGGCTGCGTGGAATGGAGTATGGCGCGCCTCGACAGTGCGTACGAGCGCCTCACCGCCGGCGTGCGGATCACCCATGAAACCGGAAACCGGTCCCTCGAGACCTTCGGGCTGCTCGGTCTCGGTCTGACCTGCCGGGATCTGGGCCGGCTGCGGGAGGCCGCGGATCACCTCGAACTGGTCATCAGCCGCAACGCGGAGACGGGCTGGTGGGACGACAGCCTGGCGCTGCAGATTCTGGGCGGGGTCTACTGGGAGCTCGGCCGTCTCGCCGACGGCCTGGCCGTCCTCGGCCCCAAGGTGACCGCCGACGAGAGGGGCGGATACCGCAACGGCCGCGCGATGATGCTCGACGCCATCGCGAAGATGAACATCGAGCTCGGCCGTCACGACGAGGCGCTGACGCAAACCGAGCGCGCCTTCGCCATGGTCAAGGCCCCGGGACGGCCGTGGATCCAGTCCGGCATCCTCAACACGGTCGCCGCCGCCCACCGGCATCTGGCCCACCTCGACCGAGCCCTTCAGGCTGACACACACGCCCTCGCCCTGGCCCGGGAGGCGAGGTTCAGACGAGCTGAGGCGGACAGCGTCCTGGGGCTGTCCCTCACCCACCGGCGGTTCGGCCGCCACGAGGATGCCCGCCGCCATGCCGAGGAGGCCCTGCGCCTGGCACGTGAGTACGGCTTCCGAGTGGTGGAGGGGCAGGCCCTGACCGTCCTGTGCGGTACGGCGGAGTCCGAGTCGGCGTATGCCACAGCCGTCGCTCTCGGCCGGGAGGCGCTGGCCGTACACCGTGGGACCGGCCACCGGCTCGGCGAAGCCCGCGCGCTCGTGGCACTCGCCCGCGCCCTCCAGAAGACCGACAGCGCTGCCGCTGACCTCATGCGGCAGCAGGCGTCGGACATCTTCTCGGACGTGGGCGTACCGCCGGAGGGGTACGAAGACATCGACTGGTGATGCTCGCGGGCCGGTCCATGTGGCTCATGGCTTCCCGTGGGTGTCCGGCCGGGCGGAGCTCACAGCAGGTCGGTCCAGCCGCTCCAGCCGCTGGTGGCCTTCGTGACGCGGGTTTTGAAGCCGCCGGTGCCGGTGCCGGCGTAGAAGTACAGGGCACCGGTGGAGTTCGTGGCCATGAGGTCGGCCTTGCCGTCGCCGTTGGCGTCGCCGGGCGAGAACAGCTTCTTGTACTGCTGCCAGCCGGTGCCGACCTTCACCCGGGCCGAGAACGGGGCGGACGCGACGCCGGTGCCCGCGTAGCGCCACAGGACGCCGGAGGTGTCCCGGGCCATCAGGTCGGGGCGGCCGTCGCCGGTGAAGTCGCCCGCGCCGACGACGGCGTTGTAGCGCTCCCAGCCGGTGCTGATCTTGACGCGGGAGCCGACAGAGGTGCCGGTGCCGTCGCCCGGGTAGAGGTAGAGCGTGCCGGCGGTGGTCACGGCCAGCAGGTCGCCCTTGCCGTCTCCGGTCACGTCGCCGGGGCCGACGATCCGGTTGTAGGAGGTCGATCCGGTGGCGAGTGTGGGGTCGGAGAGGGCGTAGAACGCCGGGTTGGTCAGCTTGCCGGTGCTGACGGACTGGACGACCAGGTCGGCGAGGCCGTTCTGACGGAGCGAGGAGGCGTACGCGAGGCGGGTGGTGGCGGACGGCCAGGCCGCACCGACCAGAAGCTTGCTGGTCAGCGTGCCGGTGCCGGTGACCTGGTAGCTGTAGACGCTTCCGGCGGACGTACGGGCCATGGTCCCGAACTTGCCGAAGTGCGGGTTGTTGCCGGCTCCCGCGAACTGCGTGACGTTGCCCCAGCCCTTGCTACGGGCGGACCGGGTACCGAAGGTGCCCTTGCCGTTGCCCGGGTAGAACCACAGAGCGCCGGAGAAGTCCCTGGCCAACAGGTCGGCCTTGCCGTTGCCGTCCCAGTCTCCGCCGCCGATGATCTGGTTGTACGACGCCCACTCGGTCTTGGGGTCCTTGACCCGGGTGCTGAAGGTGCCGCCCTTCCTGCCCTGGTAGCGGTAGAGGACACCGGCCGGGGTGCGGGCCAGGAGGTCGCCGACCCCGTCGCCGTTGAGGTCGCCGGCACCGATCAGCTGGTCGTACTGCTGCCAGCCGGTTCCGACCAGCACGCGGCTGCCGAAGGCGCCGGTGCCCTTGCCGGGGTAGTAGTAGAGCGAGCCGGCCGGGGTGCGGGCCAGCAGGTCGGCCTTGCCGTCGCCGTTCAGGTCCCCGGGGGCGGTGACCTTGTTGTAGACCTGCCAGCCGGACGCGACCGTACGGTACGAGCCCAGGCCGCCCGGGGTGCGTGCGTACAGGCCGGTGTGGAAGTACAGCACGCCGCTCGGACTGAGGGTCAGCACATCCTGCACCCCGTCCGAGTCGAGGTCGCCCGGGGTCAGTACGTCCTTGACCTTCGCGACGTCCGAGTCGAGGACCATGGTCTCCGCCGAGCCGGTGTTGACGTACAACTGGCCCGCGACGTTGCGGTAGACCAGGTCGGACGTGCCGTCTCCGTCGAAGTCGCCGCGCGCCGGGGTGGTCGCGTCCGCGCTGGTGGGCAGCATCACGAAGACGCCTGCCGCGAGTACCGCCGCCGCGCCGGCCAGCACGGATGCCTTCACGGCAGAGGAGCGCCGGTGTGCGTGGCTCCCGTCGCGCCGCCGGGGTCGGGTGGTGAACACGTTCTCTCCCGGTGGGTCAGGGGGTGGTGGAGACGGCGGTGGAGGCGTCGCTCGGGGACTCGGCGGTGGAAGGCGACGCGGGGTCGGTCGCCGTGGCCGGGGCGGCGGTCGCTTCCGCCGAGGCCGGTGACTGTGTGGGATCCGCCGAGTCCGTCGTCGCCGTCGCGTCCACCGGAGTGGCCGTGTCCGCCGGAGTGGCCGTGTCCGCCGCCCCCGCGGACTCCTCCGCGCTCTCACTCGTACTCGCTGAGGGCTCGGGCTGGACGCCGACCTGGTACACGCCCGGCACACCGTCCTCCACTCGGAAGGTCGCGGCTGTGGCGGTCGTACCGTTCTTGGTCACCACGGTGGAGATCGCCCGCAGTTGTGCCTCGACGCTGTCCGCGGTGATGTCGAAGAGCAGATAGCCGCGCCGGGCGTCGATGATCTTCCAGTGCGGATTGTCCGCCAGCTTGGGCGCCCACTCGGCGGCGAAGGCCACCAGATCCTCGTCGCCGTTGCTGGAAATGGAGGTCCCGACGAACTCCGCGCCGACCACCGCCGAGTCCGCGTCGTCGAAGTCCAGCTTGAGGTCGCTGACGATGGTGCGATGCCGGTCGCCGGACAGCACCACGGGGTTGCGGACGTCCTGGAACTCGGCGAGCAGGGCGGCGCGTTCCTTCCGGTAACCGTCCCAGGCGTCGTACGACCACTCCTTGCCCTCACCGGCGAGGAAGTCGGTCTCGGCCATCATCACCTGCGAGGCGACCAGGTTCCACCGCGCGCCGGAGGTGCGCATGCTGTTCACCAGCCAGTTCCGCTGGGTGTCGCCCATGATGACGCGGCCGGTCTCGGACGCCGCGTCGGGGGTGGTCGCCTGGTCGTCGCGGTACTGCCGGGTGTCCAGGACGTGCAGCCGGGCCAGGGTGCCGAAGTCGAGCTTGCGGTACATCAGGACGTCCGGACCGCTGGGCTTCTGCGCGGCCCGGATCGGCATGTGCTCGTAGAAGGCCTGGAAGGCGGCGGCCCGGCGGGCCAGGAACTTCGCGGTGGGCCAGGCGACCGGGTCGTTCGCCACGTCGCCCGCCCAGTCCTGTTCCACCTCGTGATCGTCGAAGACGACCACGAAGGGGGCGGCGGCGCGCATCGCCTGCAGGTCCGGGTCGGTGTTGTACTGCTCGTGGCGGGCACGGTACTGGGCGAGCGTGACGGGCTGGCCCGTGCCTTCGTGACGGCGTACGCGGTAGGAGTAGGCCGAGCTCTCGTAGATGTAGTCGCCCACGAACAGCACGAGGTCCGGCTTCTGTTCGCGCATGTCCCGGTAGGGGGTGAAGTAGCCGTGCTGCCAGTTCTGGCAGGAGGCGAGCGCGATCCGCAGGTTCTCGGGGGTGCTTCCGGCAGCGGGGGCGGTGCGGGTGCGGCCGGTGATGGAGGTGCGGCCCAGCGCTTTGAACCGGTACCAGTAGTCGGTGGCCGGGGTCAGCCCGGTGACGTCCACGTGGACGCTGTAGCCGAGGCCGCTGCTCGCCGTCGCCGTACCGCTCTTGACGATCTTGGTGAAGCCGCTGTCCGAGGCGAGTTCCCAGGTCACCGCGACGGTGGGGGCCAGGATGCCGGAGCTGCCCTGGTTGGCGGGCACCACCCTGGTCCACAGCACGATCGCGGTGGGCAGCGGGTCGCCGGAGGCGACGCCCAGCTTGAAGACCGTGCCGCTCACCGACGCACCGGCACCGGCCGTGGCGGTCCCCCCGCTCACGGAGGCCGAGGCGCTGCCCGTCAGGAGCTGCCCGGCGGCTACGGCACCCGCGGCCCCCAGGGTGACAGCTCCCGCGCCCAGGAACCGCCTACGGCGTACCCCGTTGATGCCGTTGTCGTTGCCGCTCGGGTGCACACGCGCGCCTTTCCCCCCAGAGGCGGTGCGCTGCGCAGCGCCGGTGAACGTGATCGCCGTGGATTCTATGCAATACCCTCACGCATGCGGCACCGGGTCCGTCAATCCGTTCGAACAACCAGCGGGAGCCATGCGCCGACCATTGATCTCCGCAGTCACGGTCCTGCTCCTCGTCGGCGCGGCAGGGTGTTCGTCGTCCGCCTCCTCGTCGTCCGGCGGCGAGGAGAGTGCGGGAGGCGGTTCCGGTTCGGGCTCGTCGAGCACCGTGGCCGGCGGCGGGTCACAGAGCGGCGGCTCGCCGAGCGCCGGCGGGAACGGGGCCTCCGGCAAGAACGGCGGCAGTGGCGGCGCGTCCGCCCCGCCCGCCGGGGTGCTCTTGGGAGCCGACTCGCTTCCCAGCCCCGCCGCCGACCACTGCCGTACGAAGAACCTGACGGCCGTGGCACGCGGCACCGGGCAGGGCCGAGCCTCGGTCGTGATCACCAACAAGGGGGACGGCTCCTGCACGGTGCGTGGCTTCCCCTCCCTTCTCTTCATCAGCGAGGGCGGCCGGACCGAACTGCCGGTGGACTGGGCCGGGGCAGCCGCCGACGCCACGAAGCTCACGCTCGCTCCCGGCGATTCCGCTGCCGCCACGCTCACCTTCACCAGCCTCGACGAGTGCGAGGTGGTCACCGGCCTCGACGTCGTCCCTCCCGGCGAATCCCGGTCCCTCACCCCCGCTTTCACCACCACGGGCGGGAAGAAGAAGGCGGCGCGCATCTGCGACACCGGGGTACGAGTGAAGGCGTTCTCGCCCTCGCGGTGATGTCGGGCCATGCGGCATCGGCCCCTCCTCGGGTGAGCTCCCCGAGCTGAGGGCCCGGATGTCAGAGCCGGCTGCTACCTTCCGCCGTTCAAGAAAGACCGGAAGGGAAGGAGGCTCTGGTGGGGGCTTCGGACTGGGACTACTACGTGCCGTACCAGGAAGACCTGAACGCCGCGCTTCAGCAGTTGCGGCGAGAGGTGTTCGAAACAGGGGACTACTACTGGGTGAACGGTGGCGACTGGCGACCGGAGGAGGAACGGGAGCCTCGGCCGCGGTCGCTGGAGGAGCTGTGGGCGGACGAGTCGGTCCAGGAGACCGGCACACACTCGATCCTGGACGTCTTCAGTGTCGTGGGGCCTGACGACACCCCGGACTACTGCACCGTGGAACCCGTGACGGCCGACGAGGCACTCGAGTTGCTGGGGACGGAGAAGCTGACCCGTGCGCACGTCGAGGACTTCGACGTCTTCCCCCGGTCGCGATGGATCGGACGGTGCGCGGTGCTGCACGACGACGAGGGCACGCCGCGAGAAATCCGCTTCTGGGGCCACTCGGGGGACTGAACGGCAGGTTCGACGCCCCCGGACCGACAGCCACACCCTCCGTGATCAGCCGAAAGCGGATTGGCTTCCAACGAGTGAATCGGACCGCTCGGTGAGTGCCGGCCCGGGCGACACGGGAAGGCCATTCTGCATACCGGACATGCGATGTGCAGGGAGCGTCCCGATGCCGAAGTTCCTCATCCAGGCCACCTATACGCCCGAGGGCACCAAGGGGCTGCTCAATGAAGGCGCCAGTGGCCGCCGGGCTGCCGTCGACCAGGTCGTCTCCGACCTCGGCGGGAAGGTCGAGGCCATGTACTTCGCCTTCGGGGAGGAGGACATCGTGCTCATCATCGACCTCCCCGACCCGGTCTCCATGGCCGCCATCAGCCTCGCCGTCAAGGCCAGCGGCGCCCTGCACACCCGGGCCACCCCCCTCCTCACCCTCGCCGAGATCGACGAGGCCACCCGCCGGCAGGTTTCCTTCCGCGCCCCCGGCTGAGCTTCGCGCCGCACAACGCCGAACAGCAGGATCCGGTCGCTGTGCCGCGATTGCCCGCCCTGCGGCCCGACGGGTTCATGGCTGGGGAGGCGAAGCCGACTGGCTGCGAGCATTGCGGAGCTGGTTGTCGGAGTGCCGGTGGCGGGAGATCCGCTGGCGCGGTGGGCGGGTCAGTGTGATTTGACGGACCAGTTGCTGGAAGCAGGCCAGGGACGCGACGGCCGGCAAGGCTGCTGCGGCGATACTCGTGAAGGTCCTGTCGGCCTCGGCCACGCAGAGCATCATCGCGAGGGAGGAAAACAGCAGAACGACGAACCAGGAGTGCAGGGCGCGGCGTTGGTGCAGGGCGGTCCGCAGGATGGAGAGCGAGGCCACCATCCAGGGGCCGTAGATCAGAAGGGGCCACCAGGGAACCGCTCCGCCCTGCGTACCGGATGCGATGTGCCGCAGAGGTGCGTAGGCCACCATGCCGCCGAAGACACTCACCATCGACACGATGACAGCGGCAACTGCGGCCATCACGAAGCTGACCGTCTGCAACCACGTGAAGCGCAGTTTGCGGGCTCGCACCTTCCGATGGCCGGCCGAGAAGCGCCGGATGGGCGGCAACTCGGCAGTGATCTGCACCAGGTTGTCCATCGGATCGCCGGCGAAGCCCGCGTCGGCCGACGGCTCGCTACGAGGTGGCGGCACGGCAGCCGCCTGATCCGCCGTCGCGGCGTCCTGCAAGAGATAGGTGAGTTCCTCGACCGGGTCCCAGCCTTCCAAAGGGGCCGCCGAGTGCAGGGCATCGTCAGGGCCCCTGTGCCGACCGGTGGACACTCCGGTGGCGTATCCGCCGGGATACCGTTCATGTCGGCCGAAGGAGATATCCGGGTAGTCGTCATTCACGAAAATGTGCCCCCGTCACGTGCGGGGCGCGTGGCAACCGGAAAGTCCCTGACCGTTCCACCGCCGGCCGAGTTCCTCCTGGGCCGCGTCCAGCAGCGTCAGAAAATCACTGAGCAGCGACTCAGTGACCCGCAGTTCCACCGCTGCACCGTCCACGTGCAGCGTGCCGCTGGCATCAGGCGACGAATACGCCGCCGCGGGCGTGTAGGTGTATTGCCCGACTGTCACACCATGGGCCGCGGGCAGATCCTCCGCCGCCGCTCCGGTGCGGTGCGAGCCAAAGAGCCTTGCTTTCGTCATATCTCGCTAACGCCGCTCGACTCATCCAGATGCGCGGCAAAAGAGTGAGCGTAATGCGGCGCAATCATTGACGAGGGCGTTTGTCATTAGAACCGGCCGGGCCTGCGTTCAGCACGTAAGGAGTCGAGCGGTTTGTCTTTTGAGTTCTCTTCGGACAGGAGAAAGATATTCCGCCGGAGGGCCTCGGTCGGTCTTACGACTTCAATATCGACTTCTGCTGTCCAGGAAGATCACCCCGGGCCCGCATCGTGGCAGCGAGCCCGGGATGTCGTGGCTCACCGCGTCACTAATGGACGTCGATCAGGTCGTGCGGCGGTACGGTCACCGTGCGGGCGTCCGGCGTGCCGCCCAGGACGACCTTGCGCAGGGCGACGTTGTTGTTGAGGTTGGTTTCCTGGAGACGCTTCTCCGGGTTGGCGATGACCTCGATGTAGTACGTACCGTTGGGCAGGCCGGTGATGTCGAAGGACTGGCCGGGGCGGTACTGGGTGTACGTGTCGCCGGAGCCGACGTCGAGGACCTCACGTACGGAGATCGAGTTCTGCCGGCCGCAGGCGGTCGACAGGTCGGTGTTGTACGGGTGCCAGTTGGCGTTCTTGACCGTGTAGTCGATGGCGTCGGTGTTGGCCAGGCAGAACGCCTCCTTGCCGCTGCGCACCTCCTTGGTCTTGTCCTCGCTCAGCAGGCGGTAGCTCGCGAAGTCGGTGAAGTGCCAGTGTTCGTGGCCGATCCGGGGGTCCCACTCCATGGTGCCGGTGGGGGTGTAGCCGACCTGCTTGCCGTTCGCGTCGTAGAAGTACTGGTACGCGTCCATCACGTCCTTGCCTGGGCTGCGGAAGCCGTCCACGACGAGGGGAGCGGGGCCCGCGTTCCAGACGTTCGCGCTGAAGGCGAGGTAGTCCTTGCCCGGCACGTCCCCGTCCTCGCCGTCCGTGATGGCGATGTCCCAGGCCGGGAGCGAACGCAGATCGGGCTTGGGCACGTTCGCGGGGGCGCCCGCCCGGCCGAAGGGCCGCCTGGCGTTGGGCGTGAGCGCGGGCGCGATGCGCGAGCCGTCGGTGTGGCCGGGGGCGTCACCCAGGTGGTGCGCCAGGCCGCGGTCCTCGAGTGCGTGGGAGAGGGCGGGCGGGGTGGGTGCGTCGGCGCCGCGGGGGCCGTGCTGGTGGGCCGAGCCGACGGCGGGCGCCATGTGCCCGGAGTGCCCGGAGTGCGCGTCGTGGCCGGCCGTCAGGCCCTGGCCGCCGCCCTCGTCACTGATCTGCCGTACCGTCACCTTGACCGTCGGCTGATCGTTCGGGATGCCGAACAGGTCGCGGTACTTCTTGGCCACCGAGACCTTGGCCGTGTACTCGCCCGCCGGCAGGTCCACCGGCTTGTCGTAGTCGACCGTGCTGGAGTTCGACGCCCAGCCCTTCTCGACGCCCCACACCGAGCCCAGCGTGAACGGATTGGTGGAGCAGCTCTCCGGGTAGTGCGAGGTCGCCGGCGCGTCGGGGCGGAGCCGGCCCGAGGCGTTGTTCGGGCAGAAGGTCCCCTTGTTCTTCGACACCTCCTGGCCCGCCGCGTTCTTGATCGACACCTCGAGGAAGCCGGGAAGGCCGGAGAAGTCCTTCACCAGGCCGGCGGGGAGGGTCTTGGTCTGCGTGCTCCTGCCGTTGCGGAGGATCTGCTGCGCGACCACCGGGTCCTTGTACGACTTCCGCGTCACCTTGAGCTCCAGCGGCGCGTTGTCGACCGTGACGTACGTGCCGAGGTCCAGGTAGACCCCGGGGTCCCCCTCCCAGCGGTCGAGCGTCACGGAGTTCGACGCGGCGATCAGCTTGAGCTTCGGTTTCCCGGGTGTGGCCGAGGCCGCTCCGGCTCCGGGAGCGGCCCCGGCCGCGGTGACGACGACGGTGAGCGCGGCGCCTAAGGCGAGCGTCGAGCGCTTCAGACGGTGGCGTTGTTCCTGACTGGTCATCGGTTCCTCGTCTGCGATGCGAAATCTGTGTGCATCCTGTGAGAGAGGTAAAAGGTGGGTCCGGGTTGCCTGTTGAGGAACCCTTCGCCCCGATGGCCCCTGTGTGCGCGAGCGCCTCACAAGCTCCGGTCGAAGAAGTCGACGGCCCGTTCCACGGCCGGCACCACATACGTGTCGTCGTCGTAGAGGTCGATGTGGTTGCTCGTGTCCAGCACCACCAGCTCCTTCGGCTCGGGCGCCGCCGCGAACGCCGCCTCCGCGTCGGTCAGCGGGATGGCCTGGTCGCCGCGCCCGTGGACGATGAGGAGGGGGGTGGTGAGAAGAGGGAGGTAGGCGTCGACGTCCAGGGTCAGTTCCTGGAGGACCGACAGGGCCGTGCAGCGGTTCTCCCAGCCGGGGCGGGCACCCCGCTCGGTTCCGTAGTACGCGTACGGCTCCGGGCCCGGGTTGCCCGCGGGCATGCCCTCGGGGTTGACGGCCGGCCAGTACTCGACCTCACCGCTCTCCGCCTGCCGCTGCGCGATCTGCGCGAACTGGCCCATCAGGGCGGCGAAGTTGTCCGCGCCGAAGCGGTCGTGGATCAGCTTGGGGTTGTTGTAGGCGGCGGCGACCAGCGCCACGGCCTTCACCCTCGGGTCGAACGCGGCCAGCTGCACCGAGTAGATACCGCCCAGGCACACCCCGCACACCGCGATCTTCTCCGGGTCGACCTCCGGCCGCGCGGCCAGGTACCCGACCGCGGCGCGCAGGTCGGCGACCTTGGCCGTGGCGTCCTCGTGCTGGCGCTGCT
This sequence comes from Streptomyces sp. NPDC001315, assembly GCF_042896175.1. Taxonomy (NCBI): domain Bacteria; kingdom Bacillati; phylum Actinomycetota; class Actinomycetes; order Kitasatosporales; family Streptomycetaceae; genus Streptomyces; species Streptomyces sp. NPDC001315. Next base: position 173,998 of record NZ_JBIAWZ010000008.1, read on the forward strand.
CCCCCTCGCTGTCGCCCCAGTTGCGGTGATCGAAGGCCAGGGCGATGTACCCGCGCTGCGCGAACCGCTCCGCGTAGTAGCCGGTGACCTGCTCCTTCACCCCGGAGAACGGGCCGGTCAGCACCACCGCGCCGCGCGCGGTCCCCGACTCGGGCAGATGGAGGTCACCGGCCAGCCGGTAGCCGTCGCCGAGGAACTCGATCTTCTCGATCTGCATCGTCAATCCCCCTGTGAATGTGACGCGTTGGCGTCTTCGTGAAAGGAACGCTATTCGGGGACGCGCCCCGCGTATTGCACGTTCTTGCTGCGAAGGCCCCGCCACCCCGCGCCGCGGAACGCCGCCTGGTAGACGGCCGGGGTCATCCCGTACGCCTGGGAGAACGCCCGGGTCAGATGCGGCTGGTCATGGAAGCCCGTCTCGAACGCGACCTCCGCGATGCCCATGTCCCGCCGCAGCAGCTGCCTGGAGCGGTCGAGGCGCAGCCGCAGGTGCAGTTTGTGCGGCGGCAGTCCGAACCATGCCTTGCAGACGTGCACGAGCCGGTACTTGCTCAGCCCCGCCACCGCGCTGAGCTCGTCCAGCGTCACATTGCGCGCCAGGTTCTCCCGCAGATACTCGCGTACGGTCTCGGGGACCCGCCGCGCCACACCCCGCTCGTCCTCCGCGCCGCCGGGCGCGTGACCGGCCAGCGTCGAGACGAGCTCCAGTACGCCCGTCTCGTGCGTCAGCGCCGAGCCCGGCGGCCCGGACGGCCGGTAGAGGGAACCGTGCACGGCCCGGAAGCGTTCGGCCGACCCGGCGTCCCGGATCACCGGGTCCCCGAACCGGACCGCCTCCGGTGCGGCGACCTCCGCGATCAGCGACGGCGACACGCACATGATCAGCCAGCGCGCCGAGCCGGGATCGTCCGGCGCCCCGGAGTGCGCGTCGTCCGGATGGAGCGCGACCAGCTGACCCGGAGCCGCCCGGAACGTCGTACCGCGCCTGCGCACGGTGAAGCCGGAGCCGAGCACGAGGACCAGCTTGAGCTCCTCGTGGACATTGCCGCTGTAGGACTGCGCCCGGCCGTCCACCACGACCACGTCCGGAGCGTCGCCCAACCCCCTTGGAATTCCCGTCTGTTCGGCAGCAGACACGACGGTCACACTACGTTCTACTGACCGGCTCCGCCTCCCCCGGCGTCAGCGCCCTGCTCCGGAGGTCCGCCCCCGTCCGTGAAGAACTGCCAGAGAGTGAAGACGGCAATGAGCTGAGCCAGCAAGTAGGCCATCTGCAAGGAGAAATAACGCATCTGGTAGACGGACAGCAGCAGACCCAGGCGGCTCTGCCAGTAGCGGCGTTCGTCGCGAAAGGTCTCCAGGTCGAGGGCCATGCCGGTGAGCGTCAGGACCAGCAGCATCGCCGCGGCGTACAGGGCGAGGTTCGTCTGGGCCTCCCGGGTGAACCAGTTACCGACGGCGTCGAGCCCTATGGGCAGGGCGAACGCAGCCGCAATACTGAGGCTCCGCACCGGCCCTCGGCGTCCCGGGAGCCTGCGCCAGAGCGCACCGAGCAGGAATCCGGCCCCGGCCCATGTCACCTCCCAGTAGAGGACGTCCATCAGTACGCCCGGCAGCCCGAAGCCGTAGTAGAGGGTCGACGTCATCGACTCCCCCCTGAACTGCTCGGCCCAGACGATCAGCACGGTGGCAGGCAGCCCTATGAGCCCGGCGAGCCTGGCGGCGCGCCGGCCGTTGTCCCACCACTTGTCATACGGCCCGAGAGCGAGCGCCGCGTCGACGACCGAGATGTCCGCGGGAAGTTTGTCGGGGGCGCCGGAGGACGGGTCTCTCCAGTTGTGCAGGCGTCGCAGTTCCCGTTCGTAGGCTCGCCGGCTGAGCGCCTCGTCGTCCGACTGCCCCTGGTCGAGGCGGCGGAGTTTCGCGTGGATCTCTCTGTACCTGCGGGCACGGTCGAGCAGTTCGTGTCGCCGCGACGGGCCGATCGCCTCGGCCAGCGAAGCACCGTGCTTCTGCAGGGTCCTGTCGAGTACGGATCTCCCTCGGCCGAATCGGATGACGAGGCCGAGGGCGCCGAGGTTCGCGAAGAACCACAACCAGCTCAGAGCGCCGTTCCCGACGTACCACCCGAGGCCCATTCCGACCATGGCCGGAAAGAAGACGAGCATCCACAGCTCGTCGAACCGGTCGGGATCGGAGGAAGCCGCGGAAGCCGTCGCCCCAGCGGCTCGGACCCGCAGAACGGCGAGAATCACCAGACCGGCGAACAGCCATTGGTAAAGCACCCACCAGTCCTCGCTGTTGACGGAGAACCAGGTGAGTTCACTCCGCAGCGCCTTGAGATGGCTGATTCCGTATTGGTCGTCCACGTGCCGGCTCAGCCAGGAGGCGCGCTGCCAGTCCCGCTCGCGGGTGTTCGCCACGCAGAGACCGATCACGGCGACGGCGAGGGTGACCGGCGGTGCCGTGTAGCGCAGGCGGAGTTCACGCGGTTCGGGCGGCCCACCAGGCGTCGCGGGCGGGCGAGGACGAATGAGCCCGGCGAAACGCGCCAGCCGCCACCCGCTCGCCACCGACCCCATGAGGAGGAGGGCGAAGACGCAGCCTGCGGCGGTGAAGAGAGCCAGGACCGCCTTGTCCGGGGCGTAGTCGTCGAGGAAGGTGTGCTCGGTCAGCCCGAATCTCTCGGGACTGTATGCCACCACCACGCCGGGCACAGTGAGCACGGCGCCGGCACTCCAGATCGTCCACCGCCTGGGGAGACCGAAGACGAGAAGGATCCAGCCCAACGCGATGCTGATGAGGAGACCGTGGTGTGCGTGCCGGTCGGCCCATTCATCGTCGTGGAAGTGCCGTTCCATCACGGTGTAGAACACGTTGTCGCCCCAGGTGAGCAGCGACACCAGCAGGATGACCCAACCCCACCGGGCCGCCGTGGTGACTCGCTCGGCCTCGACCGGTGGCAGGGGCCCTGCCCGCCTGGCCCTGCGGGCCGAGTAGATCAGCATGGCGCCCAGGGACCAGCTCCAGATCATCGCGCCGACCGAGCTGCTGGTGAGGAAGCGCAGACGGTCGTCCTGCGCCGCCCACGAACGCTGCCAGCCGGGATCCAGACGCACATCCACGGCCGGCATGGCCTGGCCGGACTTCCGCTGCCACACCACACCGGCCTCGCCCTTGCCGGTCGTCGGCCGGGGCTCGGCGGAGATGGCGCTGGCAGAGCCCGGATCCACGACGACGGACGACCACGTGACCTGTGTCAGCGCCTCGGCAGGATGCAGACGAATGCTCCAGTGGTCGTGCCCGATGACGACGTCCCAGGGACCGACATAGGTCAGTCCTTCATCGTCGGCCCAGGCATAGGTGTCGACCCGCACCTCGACGCCGTTCTTCTCCGCCGCGATCTCCGGACGGTGCGAGCGCCATTCGTCCCACCACTCATACGGCACCTCCGACGAACCCCTCATCAGGCAGCGCATCGCCCGCCGATACTCCTCGGAGTCCTCCCCCAGGAGCAGCCCGGTGGCATACGGCCACTTGGACGGGACATGAACGGTCAGCCGACTGACGATCTTGGTCTGCGTACGGTGGTGGTCGTCCAGCCGGACGGATGTACTCGCCCGTCCGCCCACGAGGCCCTCACTCCGGCAGACGTCGTCCGCGGCGCGTGCCTGCTCGGGCACGGCGAAGAGCCCCAGCAACACCGCCATGAGCACGACTGCGTACGCCTTCAACATGCCCCCCTCGCCGCATGGTTGGCATCAGTATTCCCACGCCGGGCGGTGTTTCGGCGTTCACGAGGCGAACGTAACGCTCCGTGGTCATGATGGTGCAGTGCGCGAGCCCGTACAGATTTTTTTGTACGGGTCCCGCGCGGTGAAGGCACGTCCTGCGGTGGGGAGTTCGGCGGCATGAACAACGGCAGCAGCGGCAGGCGCCGCAGGAAGAACGCGTCCGCGATGAAGATGGTCGGCTCACTCGTCGGCACCTTCCGACGAGCGGCCGGTTTCACCCAACGGGCTCTCGCCGAGCGGCTGCTCGTCGACGAGGAGACGATCGCGTCGATCGAGCAGGGGCGGAGGATGCTGAAGGAGGATCTGGCGGCGGCGCTGGATGAACTCCTGGAGACGAAGGGGGCGTTGGAGGTCGCGGTGGCCAACATGCCCGAGGTGGATCTGTTTCCGCGGTGGGCGGAGGAATTCATTGATCTTGAGCGGGAGGCGCTCGCGTTCTCGTCGTTCGAGAACCAGGCCCTGCCCGGCCTGCTCCAGACTCCGGCGTACGCTCGCGCGATCTTCCTCAACGAAGTCCCGGTGCTGACCGCCGACGAGATCGAGCAGCGTGTCGGGGCACGCATGGAACGTCAGGAGATCCTCCAGCGGAAGGTGCCTCCGACGGCGACCTTCATCATCTCCGAGGTGACCCTCATGGACCGACTGGGCGGCCGTGAGGTGCACTTCGAGCAGCTGAAGCGCCTACAGGAATGGGCCTTCCTCCCCGGAGTCACCCTCCAGGTGATGCCTGTTGGGCGCGAATTCCACGCGGGGCTCTCCGGCCCATTCGTGCTCATCGAGACCCCCGACCACCAGCGCGTTGCCTACGTCGAGGGGCAGCGCAAAGGCTGGGTGATCGCCGACCCGGACGAAGTGTCCACCCTGGAGCGCAAGTATGCGATGCTGCGAACACAGGCTCTGAACCCCCAGGAGACCAAGAGCTTGTTGGACCGTTTGCTAGGAGAGCAATGAGCACCCCACTGGAGTGGTTCAAGTCCAGCTACAGCACGGAGCAGGGCGGCAACTGCCTGGAAGTCGCCTACTCCTGGCGCAAGTCGAGCTACAGCAGCGAGCAGGGCGGGGCGTGCCTCGAAGTAGCCACCACCCCCGCCACCATCCACATCCGCGACTCCAAGCAATCCCCCGGCACCGGCCCCACCCTCACCGTCACCCCCGCCACCTGGACCGCGTTCCTGCCGCTCGCCCGTCGCTAGGCGGCTCGGGCCGGTCAGCCGGTAGCGCCGAGGGGCGCTGTGGCGCGGGGCCGGGCCATGGCCAGGGTCGCCGTCACCGCGATCGACGCGGTCGCCATCGTCGTCATCGCCGTCGCGGGCGAGGTGAGTTGGGCCATCGAGCCCGCCAGTGCGGCGCTCACGCCCTGCATCGTGAGCATCCCGGCGGAGTGCAGCCCGAGGGCGTGGCCGCTCAGTTCGTCCGGGGTGAGGGTCATCAGCCGCTCCTGCTGGAGCAGGCTCGCGCCGAAGCCCGCGGAGGCCAGGGTCACGAGAACGGCGGCCACGGGCACGGCCGGGTGCAGGGCGAAGAGCACGTACGGCGTCGCCAGCAGGAGGAGCAGCGGGGTGATCAGGCGAGGGCGGACGGCGGGCGGGAGAAGGCGGCCGACCGTGACATCGCCCGCCAGCATGCCGAGCGCCGCGCAGGCGAACAGCGGCCCGGCCGCGTCGGGGGCGTAGGGCACGTAGAGGGACTCGCAGCCCACGATCAGGCCGTTGGGGAGCCACAGGCCCAGGTAGACCAGGCGGCGCGGGCGGGAGGACCACAGCAGGGCGTTGGTGCGCCAGGTCGCGGCGACGGAGGGGCGGCCGCCGGCCCGGGGCGGGCGGTGGGTCAGGCCGAGACGGAGTCCGGCGGCCGAGACGGCGTACAGCGCCGCCGCGAGGAGGAGCGCCGGCCGCGGGGAAAGAGTGGCGACCAGGATGCCGCCCATGCCGTAACCGGTGATCTGCATGATCCCGACCATCATGTTGAACACCGAGCGGCCCAGCAGGTAGCCGCCCTTGGACAGGATCTCGTTCAGCAGGCCCCAGCGGACCCCGCCGCCGAGCGAGGCGATCAGGCCCTGAACGAGTACGACGGTGAGGACCGCCCACATCGGCAGGCCCGGGACGGCCAGCACAGCGGTCGCCGCCGCGAAGGAGAGCGCGATGCCCGCCAGGGTCGTGCGCGGGGGCAGCCGGTCGGCGCCCGAGAGCAGAAAGGTCGCGCCCACCACCTGGGCCAGGGAAGGGCCGAACATGCTCACCGCCGAGAGGAGCGGGGAGCCCGTCGCCCGGTACACCAGCGTGCCGAGCGCCAGACCGCTCACCGTCTGGGCCGCGATGCCGACGGAGGAGGAGAGGAAGAGGGGGGTGAACTCGGGGGTGCGGAAGAGCGACTTGTAGCTCTTGTGGCTGATGTCTGCGGTCATGGGCGGAGTCTCGGGCCGGGCCGTGAGCGGTCGTTATTGTTTCGCGCAGGCGCGAAACCTGGAGGGGGCGGGGTCCATGGGCTGGTGGCAGGTCAACGCCGACACACTCGCCCGCAGCCGGTTCGTCCTCTCCCCGCTCGCCGAGACCTTCGCGAGCCTGAAGCTGCTGCACGCGGGCGTGGGCCGGCATCCCGGGGAGCAGGCCTGGCTGCGGGCGCACCTGCCCGCCTACCGGGAGCGGCTCGCCGGCGACCCGGTCACCGCGCTGCTGGTGCACGCCGGGCTCGGGCGGAACTGGATCGCCGACTTCCTCACGCCCACCCCGCGGGACGGGGAGACCTTCGGCGAGGGTGTCGCCCGGGTACGGGCGGTTCCGGCCGCCGCGGCCCGTGCGCAGCTGCGGGTCTCCCTCGCGGGCCCGCTGCCCTCCGCCCTGGAGCGGACCGACGACCTGCCCGAGCGGGCGGCGGCCCTGCTGGAGTGGGTCTGGGACGGGACCGTACGGCCGTACTGGGCGCGGCGCAGGCGTGTCCTGGAGGCCGATGTCGTCGCCCGGACCGCTCAGGTCAGCCGGGGCGGCTGGGCGGCCGTACTGGACGCGCTGCGGCCCGGGACGCGGTGGCTCGGCGAGAACCGGCTCCAGGTCAACCTGCACGAGTACCCGCCGCGCGAGATCTCCGGGGCCGAGCTGGTGTTCGTGCCGGTCACCCCGCAGACCGGCTGGGTGTCGTGGGAGGAGTCCGACCGGTACGCCGTGGTCTACCCGTGCGCGGGCGCCCTCGCCGACGGCCACGACCGCCCGCCCGTGCCCGCCGGCCTGGGCGCGCTGCTGGGGGCCGCGCGGGCGGGGGTGCTCGTGCTGCTCGGCGGTCCGATGAGCACGACGCAGCTGGTCGCCGTGACCGGGCAGGGGCTCGGGACGGTCGGGCGACATCTGCGGGTGCTGCTGGACGCGGGGCTGGTGGAGCGGCGGCGGGCGGGGCGGTCCGTGCTGTACTCGCGGACTGCCGCCGGGGAGGTTCTGGTGAAGGCCGCCCGCCGAGGGTGAGCGCTCAGATGCGCGGGGCGCCCGTCACCGACATCACCAGGGAGTACAGGGAGGTGGAGGCGGTGATGAACATGCGGTTGTTCTTCGGGCCGCCGAAGGTGATGTTGGAGACCGTCTCGGGCACGATCAGGCGGCCGATGAGGGTGCCGTCGGGGTCGTAGCAGTGCACGCCGTCCTCCAGGGCGGCGGCCCACAGGCGGCCCTCGTCGTCGAAGCGGATGTTGTCGAAGTGGACGTCGTCCTTTCCCTCGGCGAAGACCTTCCCCGGCGAGAGGGTGCCGTCGTCGCGGACGTCGTGGACGCTGATGCGGGCGGCACGGGAGTCGGAGACGTACAGCTGCTTCTCGTCGGGCGAGAGGATGACACCGTTGGGCCCGTCGAAGCCGTCGGCGGCGAGGTGGACCTCTCCGGTGGCCGGGTCGATCCGGTAGAGGTTGCACGCGCCGATCTCGGACTCCGCGCGGTGCCCCTCGTAGTCGCTGGTGATACCGAAGTCGGGGTCGGAGAACCAGATCGTGCCGTCGGAGCGTACGACGGAGTCGTTCGGGCTGTTGAGGCGCTTGCCGGCGAAGCGGTCGGCGAGGACGGTGACCGTGCCGTCGTGCTCGGTTCGGGTGACGCGGCGGTTGCCCTGCTCGCAGGAGATCAGGCGGCCCTGGCGGTCGAGGGTGTTGCCGTTGCTGTTCCCGGCCGGGGTACGCAGGACGCCGACCGTGCCGGTGGTCTCGTCCCAGCGCAGGATCCGGTCGTTCGGGATGTCGCTCCAGATCAGCTGACGCCAGGCGGGAACGTAGAGCGGTCCCTCGGCCCAGCGGCTGCCCGAGTGCAGCACCTCCAGCCTGCTGTCGCCGTTGGCGCAGCGGCCGGTGCGGAAGCGGTCGTCCAGGATCTCGTACAGCCCGTGGAGGATGTGACCGGACAAGGTTCGCTCTCCTTCGTGCGGCTCTGCGGCTCTGCGGCTCCGGCGCTCTGCAGCCCTGTAGCTCCGGCTCCGTGGCTCTGCCGATCTCCAACGTAGCGGGAGCACGCTGTCCGCGGGGCCCGGACGGTGATCGTTCCGTGCTGGTTAGCATCGCAGGCATGACTGCTGACTCTTCTGCATCCGCAACTCTCCACGACGTCGAAATCGGTGCCCTCAAGGGCGGTCCCGCGGACCTCGCGCAGTACGCCGGCAAGGCGGTGCTCGTGGTGAACGTGGCCTCCAAGTGCGGGCTGACCCCGCAGTACACCGGCCTCGAGCGCCTCCACGAGCGCTACGCCGACCAGGGCTTCACCGTCCTCGGCGTGCCCTGCAACCAGTTCCTCGGACAGGAACCCGGCTCCGCCGAGGAGATCGCCGAGTTCTGCTCGGCGACGTACGGCGTGACGTTCCCGCTGACCGAGAAGGTCGAGGTGAACGGGGAGGCCCGGCACCCGCTGTACGAGCGCCTGGTCGGCTTCGCCGACGCCGAGGGCCACACCGGGGACATCCGCTGGAACTTCGAGAAGTTCCTGATCGGCCGGGACGGCAAGGTCGTCGCCCGGTTCTCGCCGCAGACCGAGCCGGAGGCGGCGGAGGTCGTGGCGGCGGTGGAGGCCCAGCTGGCCGGCTGACCTTGCCGCCGGGGTCCGGTTGACCTTGCCCCTGGGGCAGGGGTGAGCGTCCTTGTCACCGGGCGGACGGTGCCCGGTGACGGAGGATGACACGGTGAACGACGAACTGCTCACCATCGGGGCGTTCGCCGCGCGGGCCCGGCTCTCGGCCAAGGCCCTACGGCTGTACGACCGCCTCGGCCTGCTCGCCCCGGCACACGTCGACGAGACCACCGGCTACCGGTACTACCGCGCCGGCCAGGTGGAACGCGCCCGCACGGTCGCGCTGCTGCGCCGGCTCGACATGCCGCTCGCCGCGATCGCCGAGGTGGTCGACGCGCTCGAGTCGGACGGCGGCGCGGCCGCGGACCGGCTCGACGCGTACTGGGCGGACGTCGAGGCGCGGATCGCCCGGCAGCGGACGCTCGCCGCGTACCTCCGTGGACGGATGTCGGGGAGGAGCTCCGAGATGTACGGAAAGTTCGCGATCGATACGGTCGACGTGCCCGAGCAGGTGCTGATCACCATGACCCGGCACACCCTGGCGGACGAACTGCCCGCCTGGATCGGTTCGTCACTGGACCGACTGGAGGCGGCGGCCCGGGACTGCGGAGGTGCCGTGGCCGCCCCCTTCGTCGTCTACCACTCCGAGGTGTCCATGGAGAGCGACGGCCCCGCGGAGTCGTGCATCCCCGTCGCCGACGAGGCCGCGGCCCGTGCATGGGCGGCGGCACACGGCCGGACCTGGGAGACGAAGGTCCGCGTCGAGCCGCCCCGCCGACTCGCCCGCACGCGCATCACCAAGGCCCAGGTGGCCCATCCCCAGATCCTGGCCGCGTTCGAGGCGGTGGAGGAGTGGATCAGGGCCCAGGGGCTGCGCTACGACGGCCCCTGCCGCGAGGTGTACTTCGCGGACTGGGACGCGGCGGGACCGGATGACGTGGTGTGCGATGTGGCGTTTCCGGTGAGGTGAGGGAGGGGCGGGAGCCGCTGCCGGGCCGGGCGGGGCGGGGCGCCACCGTCGGGCCGGGGAAAAAGCCGAGCCCTCTCGGCAAGGACGGCGAGCTGGTCGAGAGGGCTCTTTCGGTGCTTATGGAGTTGTGAGTCGTGGTGGTGCATCAGTGGAGGTCGAGCACTCCCCTGGCGACCTCGGTGACGAAGGCGTTCCACGACTGTGCGGGGAAGGCCAGCACGGGACCCTCGGGGACCTTGGAGTCACGTACGGACATGGCCGCGACGACCGGTGACTTGACCTCGACGCACGCGCCGTTCCCCGTGGAGTAGGAGGACTTGGTCCACGTGTCCGTGGCGCCCTGACGAATTGCCATTTCTGCTCCGGATTGCCAGTTGTTGAGTTTCTGTCACCGCACGACGCGTCCGACTCCGGACCCACAGCGCGGTTTGCGCCAACGTTCTTGCTGATGGCGTGATCGACGCTACTCGCCAACATCCGCTCACGAAGCGGCCATTCACTCGACTGGATGGCATATTCCAGTGGGGCCTTCCATCCCGGACGGTGGAAGGTGTACCGTGCGGCGCCTTTCGCTCTCGCGTGGCTCTAGCGCGCGTAGTCCTTGGCGATGTCCGCGATGAACTGGCGCGACTGGTCGACGTTGAGGGCCTGCGCCCGCAGGTGCTCGTACATCACGCTGTACTTCTGGACGTCGTTCGCCTTCTCCAGGTACAGGTCGCTGGTGACGCCCTCGATGTAGACCACGCTGGAGTCCGCCGCGTCGGGAAACTCCAGGATCGCGTACTGGCCGTTCAGGCCCGGGTGCGCGCCCATGTCGAAGGGGATCACCTGCACGGTGACGTGCGGGAGTTGGGACTGCTCGACCAGATGCTCCAACTGGTCCCGCATCAGGGACTTGTTCCCGACCACCCGCTTCAGCGCCGCCTCGTCCAGTACCGTCCACAGGCGCAGCGGGTTCTCGGGGGTGGAGATTCGTTCCTGTCGGCGCATTCGTACCTGTACGCGCTTCTCGATGTCCGCCGACGCCGTCTCCGGCAGCGCGCCCGCGATGAGCGCCTCGGCGTACTGCCGGGTCTGGAGGAGGCCCGGGACGACCTGGGGGTCGTACACCCGCAGGCTCGCCGCGTCCGTCTCCAGGCCGATGTAGACGCTGTACGGGATGTCCCCGAACGAATGCCACCAGCCCTGCTGGCGGGAGTCCTTGGCCATCTGCATCAGCGAGTCGACGATCCGGACGTCCTCCACCTCGTAGACCCCGCACAGGTCGCGGACGTCACGCTGGCTGATGCTGCGCCGGCCGTTCTCCAGCCGGCTGATCTTCGACTGCGACACCAGCAGTCGCTCGGCCACCTCTTCGGCCGTCATGCCCTTGAGCTCACGGAGCCGGCGCAGCTCCTGGCCCAGCCGGCGTCGCCTGACAGTGGGATTGACATTGGACGCCACGGGACGTGCACCTCCGGCTGCGTGCCTCAACTTGCCACTTTGCTTATCTGCTGCTGAGCAGATTGCCACCAAGATGCTTCTTACCGCTGGCAAACGGTGGATATGCGGCAGGTACGCGCCAGTTACGCACCGGTTCCGGATGCGATGGAGCGGGGGGGGGGGGGGGGGGGGGGGGGGGGGCCCCCCCCCCCCCCCCCCCCCCCCCCCCGCTCCACCAGCGGCTCCCGTACCGGGTCTGAGTGCCGTGGGACTTCGGCTCAGTGGGCCACGGCGCGCGCCATGGAACCATGGCGTGGTTGCGACGGAACGCCACGAGCTGGTTCCGGCGCGGACCTGGCGCCCGCTCCGGCCTGGCGGCCGGCCGGGGCAGGGTTGCGACGCGGCTGTGCCGCCACGCCGCTCTGGACGTCCATCACGGCGTGCGCCACGAGGCCGCCCATGGGGTCGTGCCTGATCAGGTCCCGCAGTCGGGAGCGGGACGAACGTCCCTCGTTCCCCGGATACAGGTGCTTGCCGAGGCCGACCGCGTGCGCCAGTGCGGCGAGCGCCGCGGTCCGCGGGTCCGGCGGCACGCCGGTGCGGATCGCGGAGTCCAGCCGGGCCCTGATCTCCCGGCTGATGTCGGTGTCCGTCGCCTGGTAGCGAGTCGTCGGCAGCACCCCGCACATCTGACCGGCCACGGCATGCACCATGCCGCACCGCTCCAGATGCGAGAGGTAGGTCTGGCGGAGCCCCAGTCGTGGCCCGCCAATCCAGTTGACCGCCCGCACGGGAGCGCCACGCCTGCGCAGCAACTCCAACGCACAGTCCAAAGTTGGATCTCCAGTCGGCCGTGGTACCACCACGGCGATACGATCCCCGTCTGGGGCTATCCGTCCGGCCAGCGCCAGCTCCACTAGCTGTGCTCCGGCCAGACCGAGGTCGAGCGACTGCGGCTGTGCAGTGGTACCCGTGGCCGGGTCCAGTGCCAGCAGCAGAAGCTCCTCCGGAATTGTTCTGCGGCTCCTGCCCATCCATGCCTCCCCGCGTGGATGAATGACAGGGTGACCCCTCTCACATTGGTCTGTCGAGGGCGCGTGACCGGTTCGTGAGGGAACCGGCAGGTATGTCGTTCTCGTCTACCGCAGGAGCCAAGCCCTCACACAGGACACTGGTACATGGTTCGGACAGCGCGGTGAGCGGTGTCACGGGCGGCGGTTCACACGGTTCGGTAGCCGCACGGACGGCGTGCGGCGCATGGAGGAGGCATCGGTGGCGGGCGAGTCCCCCGACAGGTCGAAGCAGCGCGAGTCGTCGACGAAACCGACGTCGGGGAGCGCGGGTGCGGTTCCCGAGGCTCGGGGCGAGGTGCGTGATCCTCGGCTTTCGGTGACGCGGGAGTCGTCGTCCGGCGGGGTCGACACCGCGACGAAGATCTTCTCCGTACGGGAGCTGGCGACGGACGCCGAGGAGACGACTGACGTCTCGGCGACAGCTGACGCATCGGCGACACGCGGCGCGGCTACGGACGTCGAGACGACCGAGGCCGACGCGGCCGAGGAAACCGGCGACGAGGCGGTCGCGGAGTCGGCGGAGGAGGCGGGCTCGGAGGACGCCGAGGGCGCGGGCGCCTCCGGCGGCGACGACAGCAGCAGCCACGGCACCGACGTGGACGGTGACGCGCGGCTGCGGGCCGCCGTGGCCGCCTGGGTGGGGTCCGCCGACCAGAAGACGGCCGACGGGAAGGCCGATGAGGCGTCGGTCGCGGACGCCGGGGCGGTCGAGGACGCGGAAGGTGCCACCGAGGGCCCTGAGAGCCCCGAGAGCGCCTCGAAGGGCGCCTCCGAGGGTTCAGAGGTGGCCGCCTCCGCCGGCGAGGCCGAGAACGCCGACCAGGACGCCGACGAGCACGCTCCGAAGGCCGACTCCGAGCCGGCCGCGGCGACGGACTCTGGGACCGACTCCGGGACCGGCTCCGGGACTGACGCCGAGTCGGGCTCCGGGACCGACGCCCGGTCGGACTCCGCGACCGGCTCCAAAGTCGACGCCGGGACCGACGCCAAGGCCGACGCCGAGACCGACGCCAGGGCCGGCTCCGGGACCGAGGCCAAGTCGGACTCCGGGACCGGCTCCAAGGCCGACGCCGAGACCGACGCCAAGTCAGACTCCGGGACCGACGCCAAGGCCGGCGCCGGGACCGGCCCCAAGGCCGACGCCAAGTCAGACTCCGCGACCCCCAAGGCCGATCCCGGGAACGACGCCAAGTCGGACTCCGAACCCGACTCCGGACCCCCCGTGGACCAGCCCACCGCCGTCTTCAAGCTCGTACGCCCCGACAAGCCCGCCGTCGACCAGCCCACGACCATGCTGAAGCTGGGCGGGGCCGCAAAGCCCCCCAAGGCTCCCGCGAAGGCCCCGGCGACGGCCCCCGAGTCCGACCCCGAGCGCACCAGCAAGTTCGTCGCGCTCAAGCCGCTGGACGCCCCGGAGACCCGTAAGCCGAAGCCCGTCGCGCCGGCCCCCGCGGACGAGACCGCGGCCGTACCGCAGATCGGGCCGGAGCGGACCACGCAGCAGCCGCTGCCGCCGAAGCCGCCACTGGATCTGCTGGCCGAGCTGACGAACACTCCGCGGCCCCCGGAGACGGCACTGCGGACGACTTTCCGTCGCGTCAAGATCTGGACGCCGCTGGTCATCCTGCTGGCGATCGTGTTTGCGATCGTGCAGGCCGTACGCCCGCTGCCCGCGACCGCGCTCACGCTCACCGCCGAGGACTCGTACACCTTCGACGGCGCCAAGGTCGACCTGCCGTGGCCGAGCGAGGGCCAGGGCTGGATGGACGTCAACGGCATCGGCTCGATGGGCGACTTCGGCAAGCAGACGCCGGTCGCCATCGGCTCGGTCGCCAAGGCGATGACGGCGTACATCGTGCTCAAGGACCACCCGCTGAAGTCGGGTGAGGAGGGCGCGAGCATCACCGTCGACGCCACCGCCGAGAAGGAGGGCGGCTACGACAAGGACGGCGAGTCCACGCTCAACACCGTCAAGGAGGGCGACAAGCTCACCGAGAAGCAGGCCCTGTCGGCCGTCATGATCCCGTCGGCGAACAACATCGCGCGGCTGCTGGCCCGCTGGGACGCGGGCAGCGAGACGGCGTTCATCAAGAAGATGAACGCCACCGCCAAGGAGCTCGGGATGTCGAACACGACGTACACCGACGCCTCCGGCCTGAAGGAGACCACCGTCTCCACCGCCGAGGACCAGGTGAAGCTGGGCCACGAGCTGGTGAAGATCCAGGCGCTGATGGACATCACCAAGCTGCCCAGCTGGACCGACCCGTCGGGACAGAAGCACCGCAACTACAACACGCTGGTCCCCTACAACAACGCCCTCGGCATCAAGACCGGCTCCACCACCAAGGCCGGCGGCAACCTGCTGTTCGCCGCTACCAAGGAGGTCGGCGGCGAAACGGTCACTCTGGTCGGCGCGGTCCTCGGCCAGCACACGGCGCCGATCATCGACACCGTCAACGCGGTCAGCAAGACCGCGATGCTCGCCGCGCAGGACGCGATGACCTCGGCGAAGATCCTGAAGAAGGGCGACGTCGTCGGGTACGTCGACGACCAGCTCGGCGGTCGTACGCCGGTCGTCGTCGCCAAGGACGTCACGGCGGTCGGCTGGGCCGGGCTGAAGGTGAAGCTGACCTTCGACTCCGGTGACGTACCGCATACCGCGAAGGCCGGCACCCAGGTGGGCACGCTCACCGTCGGCGACGGCTCGGGCGACGCGGTCGAGGTGCCCGTGGCCCTGCAGACGGACCTGGCCGAACCGGGCTTCACGAACAAGTTGACACGTCTCGGCTGATCGCGCCCGTCGCGCGCCCTCAACTCCGCACCAGCGCACCCCGTCGTGTGGCCCCCGCCCGGGAGCCCACCGGCGGGGTGCGTGCTAGCGTCACGAAACAGGACAGGTCGCCTGTCGCGGGAACGCCGCCGTGAAGCCGAGGAGAACGGGTCGCGGCCGAGAACAGAAGACGGGACACGGGGAGTGCCTTCAGGTGACCACAGTGGAGCCGACACGCGCCGACGACACCGGTCCGGCAACGGACGGCCCGGGAGCAGACACGCGCCCGGGTACGGACACCGCTCCGGGAACGGACGCCGGCCCGCGAATACCACCGCCTGAAACCGGGACGAGCGCCCCCCGCGGCAACGGCGGCAGGGACAGGGGCGCCCGGGTGCGGGCCGCCGCCTACGTCCTCCGGCAGCGTCTGCTCCAGCACCCCGTCCTGTCCGTCACCGCCCTCGCCGGGGTCCTGCACATCGCCTGGTTCTTCACGTTCGCGAACAGCGGCGGAGACCTCGCGGCGCAGGACGCGTGGGCCGAGTTCGTCGGCCGCTACCCGGACTCGGCGTACAACCTCGCCTGGTACGGCGGGATGCACGCGGTGTCGTACAGCGTGGTGTCGCCGTATCTGATGTCGGTGCTCGGCGTCCGTACGACGATGATGATCGCCGGGACCGTGTCGGCCGGGCTGCTGACCCTGGTCCTCGTGCGCAGCCGGTCGGTCCGCAACCCCCTGTGGGCCTCGCTGGCCGGTGTCCTCGCTCTCCTCTGCAACGCGATTTCCGGGCGCGTGACGTTCGGGCTCGGCACCATGTTCGCGCTGGGCGCGGTCGCCGTCGTGTTCTGCTGGCCGTACCGCTGGCGCTACAAGCGGTGGGCGAAGGCGCTGTGCGCGGCACCCCTCGCCGCGCTGGCCACGATGGGCTCGCCGGTGGCGGGGCTCTTCGTGGGCATCGTCGCCGCCGCGCTGTTCCTGCAGAAGCGGCGGCCGGGCGCGTGGGCGCTGGGCCTCGCCCCTACGGCGGTCGTCGCCCTCTCCGCCTGGCTGTTCCCCTTCTCCGGCACCCAGCCGATGTCCTTCGGCTCGGCGTCGCTGCCGCTGCTGTTCTCGGCGGTCGTCTTCGCCGTCGTCCCGCGCGAGTGGACGACCGTCCGGATCACGGCCGCGGTGTACGGGCTCGCGGTGCTGCTGGTGTGGCTGATCAGCTCGCAGATCGGCTCCAACATCACCCGGCTGGCGATGCTGTTCGCGGGCGTGACCCTGGTGGCGGCCCTGCCCTTCGTGGTCCCGCGCTCACGCAAGTGGTACGCGATCGTGGTGGCCCTCGCCGGCTTCGCCGGCTGGATCGGCTTCAAGTCGGTCGACGACATCATCCATACGACCCCGGCGGCGTCCTGGGCGCGCGAGCTGGCGCCGCTCGTCAACCAGCTCCAGGAGGTCGGCGCCGAGAAGGGCCGCGTGGAGGTCGTACCGGCCCGCTCCCACCGCGAGGCCTCCGCCCTCGCCCCGTACGTCAACCTGGCCCGCGGCTGGAACCGCCAGGCCGACATGGAGCGCAACCCCCTCTTCTACGACGACACGCTCAACTCCGCGAACTACCACGAGTGGCTCCAGCGGTGGGCCGTGCACTTCGTCGTCGTACCCAAGGACGAGCCCGACGGCGACGGCGGGCAGCGCGAGCTGCAACTGGTGCAGCGCGGGCTGCCGTATCTGAAGCAGGTCTGGGGCGACGCCAACTGGCAGCTGTTCCAGGTGACCGACCCGGCGCCGCTCGCCGAGCCGAACGCCGTCGTCGACCGGGCCGAGCAGGTCGAGCTGACGATCGAGGTGAAGAAGGCGGGCCGCATCCTCATCCGCATCCCGTACTCGCCGTGGCTGAGCATCGTCGACGCCGACGGCAAGAAGCTCCAGCCGCCGCAGGAGACGGAGGCGTCCAAGCGCCGGGCCGAGGACACGCCGAAGACGTACGACAACGTCAACGGCTGCCTGATCGAGACGGAGGAGGACACGGAGGGCGACAAGTGGACGGTGCTGGTGGCGCCGAAGACGGGGACGTACCGGTTGGCGGCGCCGTATCAGCTGCCGCGGGGCACGCCGTGTCCGGACGAGCTGAAGTGACCGTGCCGCGGACCGGCGTGATCAACGCAGTCGGTCGACGTACCGGTCCGTGCCCGGCACCGTGGGGATGAAGGGTGCCACCAGCTCCACCGTCCCCAGCCCCGACTCGGTGACCACCGGGTCGAGGTCGGTGAAGTGGTCCTCCCAGCACTCCCGTGGATCCGTCTCCAGGAACCACAGCAGGGTCAGCCGGGTGTCGACGCCCTCGACCTGCTTGACGTAGGTCATGCGGTCGCCGGGCAGGGGGGTCGGGCGGAAGACGGTCACCATGGCGGCCGGGGAGCCCGCGATCCGCCTGGGCAGGTGGCGGGTGCGGAGCCGGTCCACCAGTTCGGCACGCCGCTCCGCGGACCCGGCGTCGATCACCTGCAGCACCAGGCCCGCGTAGGGGTGGTCGAGGGCGTGGTAGTCCCTCGGACCCGCCGCTCCGTCGCGGTACACCGTCGTCTCGTGGTCCTGGAACGCCGTGAAGACGTGCGTACGGTCGTGGTAGACGCGGGCGTCCCGGTTGAGCCGCTTGTTGATCGCGACGGTCCACTTCATGTGCTCGTCGTAGCGGCCTGCGGTGATCCAGTACGTCGAGAGGTAGCAGCCGGCGGTCACCGGCTGGGCGATCGCCGACTTCTCCGGGTAGCGCAGGAGTTGCAGGTCCCGGGTCGCGACCCAGCGGCGGCCGGCGTACATCCAGGGCATGGCCATCGCGCCGGCGTAGTAGTGGTCGTCCTCGTACCAGCGGTTGTAGGCGTACTCGTGGCCCGGGTGCGGCTCGACCATGGTGATCAGGGCGTGGCCGGGGCGGACACCGTACGGTCCTACGGCGGCCAGTTCGGCGTACGTCTCGCTGCGGGTCTCCTCGCTCATGCTCTTCCCCTTCCTGGGCGGCTCGCCCATACTCTGACGCCCCGTCAGGTAATGCGCCAGGGGTCAAGGAGGGCTCTCATGTCACTGCTCGCGGGCAAGACCGTCGTCGTGTCGGGGGTGGGGGCCGGTCTCGGCCATCAGGTCGCCGCCGCCGTCGTACGGGACGGCGGGAACGCGGTCCTCGGCGCGCGCACCGAGGCGAACCTCGCCAAGAGCGCCGCCGAGATCGATCCGGACGGAGCGCACACGGCCTACCGGGCCACCGACATCACCGACGAGGGGCAGTGCGCGGCGCTGGCCGGACTGGCGTCGGAACGGTTCGGGGGGATCGACGCCGTGGTGCACGTGGCGGCCTGGGACTCCTGCTTCGGCGGCCTCGAGGACGCGGACTTCGCGACCTGGCAGTCGGTGCTCGACGTGAACCTGCTGGGCTCGCTGCGGATGACACGGGCGTGTCTGCCGGGACTGAAGGCGGGCGGGGGCGGGGGCGGCGGCTCGGTGGTGTTCATCGGGACCCAGTCGGCCGTGGCCGCGCCCTCGCAGGTGCGTCAGGCGGCGTACGCGGCGTCGAAGGGGGCGCTGACGAGCGCGATGTACTCGCTGGCGCGGGAGCTGGGGCCGTACCGGATCCGGGTCAACACCGTGCTGCCGGGCTGGATGTGGGGGCCGCCGGTGCGGGCCTACGTGCAGTTCACCGCGCAGACCGAAGGCGTGCCGGAGGGTGAGGTGCTCGCGCGGCTGACCGAGCGGATGGCGCTGCCGGAGCTGGCGTCGGACGGGGACGTGGCGGACGCGGTGGTGTTCCTGGCGTCCGACCGGGCGCGGGCGATCACGGGGCAGTCGCTGCTGGTCAACGCGGGGGAGCTGATGCGCTGAGGGCTCCTTCCGGCAATGGCGAGTTCACATCCATAAACTCAGGTCACCCAAAAGAACGAATTTACTTTCCCTTGACCTACCCCATCCTTGCCGTGCACATGCCCACGAACCCAGAGTTCACATGCCTGACCCTGGCGACGGACTCTGGAAGGGGGCTCATGAACGGTCTCGACTGGGCCGTGCTCGTCGGCTACTTCGGCGTGATGGTCGCGATCGGCGTCTGGTCGCACAAGCGGGTGGACGACGTCAGCGACTTCTTCACCGCCGGCGGGAAGATGCCGTGGTGGCTCTCCGGCATCTCGCACCACATGTCGGGCTACAGCGCGGTGATGTTCACCGGGTACGCGGGCATCGCCTACACCTACGGCGTGACGTCCTTCGTGACGTGGTCCTTCCCGATCGCGCTCGGCATCGCCATCGGATCGAAGCTGTTCGCGCCGCGCGTCAACCGGCTGCGGTCGCGGCTGCATGTGGCTTCTCCGCTGGAGTACCTGAAGAACCGTTACAACCTGTCCACGCAGCAGGCGCTGGCCTGGTCCGGCATGCTGCTGAAGATCGTGGACGTGGGCGCGAAGTGGGCGGCGATCGCGACCCTGCTGTCCGTCTTCACCGGGGTGTCGCTGAACCAGGGCATCCTGATCACCGGTGCGATCACGGCCGTGTACTGCACGATCGGCGGTCTGTGGGCGGACGCGCTGACCGAACTGGGGCAGTTCGTCATCCAGTTGCTGGCCGGCGTCTCGATGTTCGTCGCGGTGGTGCTGAAGCTGAACGACAAGGGGATCGGGTTCTTCGACGCCTGGGACGAGCCGGCGCTGCACGGCCACGGCAAGCCGCTGGTCGGCCCGTACGGCACGGTGTTCCTGCTCGCCTTCCTCTTCATCAAGCTCTTCGAGTACAACGGCGGCATGCTCAACCAGGCCCAGCGCTACATGGCCACGGCCACTCCCCGGGAGGCCGAACGCGGGGCCCGCCTGTCCGCCGTCCTGTGGCTGGTGTGGCCGGTCGTCCTCTTCTTCCCCATGTGGATGTCGCCGCTGCTGGTCACCGCGCAGAAGCCGGACGGCTCCGACTCCTACGGCCTGATGACCGAACAGCTGTTGCCACACGGGCTGTTGGGTCTGGTCATCGTCGGCTTCTTCTCGCACACGATGGCCATGTGCTCGTCCGACGCCAACGCGATCGCGGCCGTGTTCACGCGGGACGTGGCGCCGGTGCTGTCGTCGAAGGCGCGGGCGTGGGGCGAGCGGTCGGGCCTGATCGCCGCGCGGGTCACGACGGTGGTGTTCCTAGGCCTGTCGATGGCGGTGGCCACGCAGGTCAACTCCCCCACCTTCAAGGACATCATCACGGTCGTCATCAAGTGGGTGGCCGGTCTGATGGGCCCGATCGCGATCCCGATGATGCTGGGTCTGCTGCGTCCGTTCCGCCGCTCCGGCCCGACGGCCGCGCTCACCAGCTGGGCGCTGGGCCTGCTGGCCTTCTGGCTGGTCAACTACCCGATCAACTGGAACGTCGACGGCGGGGTGCCGTTGCAGTACCAGGTGTCGGTCCCGCTGGCGGTGTCCCTGGTCCTCTACATCCTGATCGGCTACCTGAAGCCGGAGGACACCCCGGAGCGGCTGGCCGTCATCGAGCGGATCAACACGGACGGGGACGGGGCGGCTGCCGCGGCTCCGGTGCCGGCTCCGGCGAGCGGAGGTGTCGGTACGACGGTGAAGGACGACGCCGGCCTGTGAGGTTCGACGGGTCTACTGGGCTCCCCTCGGGTAACGCGCCAGCCACCCCGGGGACGCCCCCGCCGGGCCGTGCAGCGCGGGCCCCTGGGTCATCTCCATCGCGAAGTCGTCGGCGAGTTCCAGGATCGTGGGACGGCCCTCCAGCTCGGCCAGCCAGGCCGGGGGGAGGGCCGTTTCGCCGTGCAGGGCACCGAGGAGCCCGCCGGTCAGCGCACCCGCGGCCCCGGAGGGACCCCCTTGATTCACGGCAAGGCGCAGCCCGTGCCGGACGTCCTCCCCGACCAGCGCACAGTAGACGGCGACGGCCAGCAGCCCCTCCGCCGTACCGTCGCCCGCCAGCTCCTCCACCCTCCCCGGCGTCGGGATCCCCTGCCGCACCGCGCCCAGCGCATGCTGCAACGCGCTGGAGACCGGCTGGTGTCCGGGGCGCGCGGCGAGCAGGGCGAGCGTGTGCTGCACGGCCCCGTCGAGGCTCTCGCCCCGGGCGAGCCCGTGCACGATCACGGCGTACGCGCCGGCCGTGAGGCAGGCGGTGGGATGCCCGTGGGTCTGCGCCGCGCACTCCACGGCGAGCTGCACGACCAACTGCGGCTCCCAGCCCACCAGCAGCCCGAAGGGCGCCGAACGGGCGGCCGCCTCCGGACCGGGCTCGCCGGGGTTCTTGGGCGCCTCCAGCGTGCCCATGGTCTCGTCGCCGAGGCCCAGCAGCAGGGCCTGGGCCGGGTCCCGTCGCGCATACAGCCACTCCTCGCGCGCGAGCCACCCGTCGTCCTTGCGGCGCTCGTCGGGCCCCCAGTCGCGCTGGGTCGCGGCCCAGCGCAGATACGCCCGGTGCAGATCGGTCGGCGGATGCCAGGCTCCGGTGTCGCGCCGTACCTGCGCCCGTATCAGGCCGTCCACCGTGAACAGCGTGAGCTGCGTGAGATGCGTGACGGCACCGCGCCGCCCGTAGGCAGGCGCCAGATCGACGACGCCCTCCGCCCCGTGGGCCTCCCGGATCCCGTCGATCCCGAGCCCGTCGACCGGCGCCCCCAGCGCGTCTCCGAGGGCCGCGCCGAGCAAGGTGCCCCGCACCCGCCCACGGAAGTCCTGCTGCTCGGCACGGCCCCAGACAGCGCCGGTCGTCGCACCCACCAAGACCTCCCGTGGCACCGTCCGCATGTACGACAGCTCAGCACTGTAATCGACCTGGAACGGGCGGATCAGGGGGCGGATCGGTATGCGGGGAGTGACCTGAGTGGTCCTTTGTGGTCAGCTTTCGGCAGGAACAGGTCACATGACGGAAAGGGCGCAGTCGGCGCGAAGGACGGGGCATGCCTGGCGCGAATCTGGCTCAATGGCGACGCGAGGCGGCCGTCCCGGGCGGGAAGAATCATGGGCATGACCACCCCCACCTCTCCCACCGCCACCTCCCGCACCCTCACCCTCACCGCCACCTTCCTCACCGCCACCGTCGCCCTCTACACGGCCCTGGTCGCCTTCGGGAACATCACCGACTTCGGGACCAACCAGCAGTTCGTACGGCACGTTCTGGCCATGGACACGACGTTCAAGGACGACGACCTGATGTGGCGGGCCGTCACCAGCAAGGGGCTTCAGGACGCGGCATACGTCGCGATCATCGTGTGGGAGACGGTCGCGGCGCTCGTGCTCGTCGCCGGGACGTGGTTCTGGGGGCGGCGGGACTACGGCCGGGCGCGGCGATTCTCCACGTACGGGCTGCTGATGCTGCTCTTCGGGGCCGGGTTCATCGCGATCGGCGGGGAGTGGTTCGCGATGTGGCAGTCGGAGGACTGGAACGGGCTGGACGCCGCGACCCGGGTGTTTCTCCTCAGTGGCGTCGTGCTGCTCGTCGTCCAGCTGCCGTTGCGTGAGCACGGGCAGGAGACGGACGGCGCCGTCTGACCGACGCTGTCCGACCGGCGCTAGTCGACGACGGACACCTTCGTGCCCGCCGTCCCGAACGCCCACAGCGCCGTGCCGTCGGCCTTCGGCATGCGGATTCCGCCGGTCCGGGTGCCCGAGGCGGGCGGCGGTGAGGAGCCGTCCACCGCGTTGGAGAAGGCGATGTTGACGCCGGACGTGGCGGCGAAGTAGATGATGTGCTCGATCTGGACGCCGTCGGAGCCGATGGTGGCGTCCTTGCGGGTCGAGACGGTGTAGCTGCCCGCGGCGGGGCTCACCGTGCCCGGCCAGACCGTGAAGGTGCGGCTCGTGGCGTCGCTCGCGTCGACCAGCCAGACGCGCCGCTGCCCGAGGGAGTAGACGATCCGGCGCCCGGTGCCCGAGCCGTCGGGCACGGCGGCGGTCTTCGTCGGCTTGGGTGTGGGGTGCGCGCTCGCCGACGCCGAGGCGCCCGGGCGGGGAGACGCCTCGGCCACGGGCTGCGAACCCTGGTCCGCCTGCATGGCCAGGACGGTGACGATGGCGATCGCCCCGGCCGTCAGGCCGGTGACCCAGGCCCACGAGGGAAGCCGTCGGGCAGGCACGGGCACGCATCTCCTCAGTCTCCGACCCCCGGTGCCGGGGGTCGGATCATCGTACTGCGGGCTCTCCGGAGGTCAGTCCAGTACCGGCAGCAGCTCCGGCAGATGCCCGTCCGACGCGCGTGCCGCCCGCTGCCGTTCCTCCGGCACCTCCCCGTACAGGGTGGTGCGCGGCTTCGCCGGGCGGCCGGCCGCCTCCGCCACCGCGATCAGGTCCTTGACCGACTTGTAGGAGCCGTAGGAGGAGCCCGCCATGCGCGAGATCGTCTCCTCCATGAGCGTGCCGCCGAGGTCGTTCGCCCCGGAGCGGAGCATCTCCGCCGCGCCCTCCGTGCCCAGCTTCACCCAGCTGGTCTGGATGTTCGGGATGTGCGGGTGCAGCAGCAGCCTCGCCATCGCCGTCACCGCGCGGTTGTCCCGCATGGTGGGGCCGGGGCGGGCGATTCCGGCCAGGTACACCGGGGCGTTCGTGTGGATGAACGGGAGCGTCACGAACTCCGTGAACCCGCCCGTCCGCTGCTGGATCCCCGCCAGCGTGCGCAGGTGGCCCAGCCAGTGACGGGGCTGGTCCACATGGCCGTACATCATCGTCGAGGAGGAGCGGATGCCCAGCTCGTGCGCCGTGGACACCACCTCGATCCACGTCGCCGTCGGCAGCTTGCCCTTGGTCAGGACCCAGCGGACCTCGTCGTCGAGGATCTCCGCCGCCGTGCCGGGGATGGAGTCCAGGCCGGCTTCCTTCGCCGCGCTCAGCCACTCCCGGACGGACATCCCCGTACGCGTCGCGCCGTTCACCACCTCCATGGGGGAGAAGGCGTGGACGTGCATGCCGGGGACGCGCTCCTTGACCGCCTTCGCGATGTCGAAGTACGCCGTGCCCGGGAGGTCCGGGTGGATGCCGCCCTGCATGCAGACCTCCACCGCGCCCACCTCCCACGCCTGCTGCGCGCGGTCCGCGACCTGGTCGAGGGAGAGCGTGTAGGCGTCGGCGTCCGTGCGGCGCTGGGCGAAGGCGCAGAAGCGGCAGCCGGTGTAGCAGACGTTGGTGAAGTTGATGTTCCTCGTCACGATGTACGTGACGTCGTCGCCGACCATCGACTTGCGGACGTCGTCCGCGATCCCGCACAGCGCGTCCAGTGCCGGGCCGTCCGCGTGCAGCAGGGCCAGCGCCTCGTCGTCCGTCAGCTTCGTCGGGTCGTCGGCCGCCGTCGCCAGGGCCGCGCGTACGTCCGTGTCGATGCGCTCCGGGGCCATGCCGGGCGCGGCCGCCTCGCGCAGGGCGCCCCAGTCGCCGTAGACCTCGTCGAAGTCGTCGCGCCGGTCGGACGTACGGCCGTCGGTGTCGATGGTGTGGTGCAGGTCCGTACGGCCGGACGCCACGAACGCCTCCTCCGGCTCCTGCCACGGGTGGCCCTCGACCACCGCGTCCGGCAGGGCGAGGCCGGTCTCCGGGTCCGCGAGCGCCCGTACGTGCGGCAGCAGCCGCGGGTCCAGCCAGGGCTCGCCGCGCCGGACGAACTCCGGGTAGACGCAGAGGCGTTCGCGCAGTTCGAAACCGGCCGCCGCGGACTTCTCGGCGAGTTCCTCGATCTGCGGCCAGGGGCGCTCGGGGTTGACGTGGTCGATGGTGAGCGGGGAGACCCCGCCCCAGTCGTCGACACCGGCGCCGATCAGCCGCGCGTACTCCGAGTCCACGAGGTTCGGCGGCGCCTGGAGGCAGGCGGACGGGCCCATGATGTGCCGGGCCACGGCCACCGTGGCGATGAGTTCGTCCAGTTCCGCGTCCGGCATGCCGCGCATCGCCGTGTCCGGTTTGGCGCGGAAGTTCTGGATGATCAGTTCCTGGATGCCGTGGTAGGCCCGCGAGATCTTGCGGAGCGCGAACAGGGACTCCGCGCGCTCCTCGTACGTCTCGCCGATCCCGATCAGGAGCCCGGACGTGAAGGGGACGGAGGAGCGGCCCGCGTCCTCCAGGACGCGCAGCCGGACGGCCGGTTCCTTGTCCGGGGAGCCGTGGTGCGGGCCGCCGGGCTCGGACCAGAGGCGGGTGGCGGTGGTCTCCAGCATCATGCCCATGCTGGGCGCGACCGGCTTCAGGCGCTGGAAGTCGGTCCACGTCATGACGCCCGGGTTGAGGTGGGGCAGCAGGCCCGTCTCCTCCAGGATGCGGATCGAGATCGCCCGGACGTACGCGATGGTGTCGTCGTAGCCGTGCGCGTCGAGCCACTCGCGCGCCTCCGGCCAGCGGTCCTCGGGCTTGTCGCCGAGGGTGATGAGGGCTTCCTTGCAGCCGAGGGCGGCGCCGCGACGGGCCACGTCGAGCACCTCGTCGGGCGACATGAACATTCCGTGGCCGGCGCGGCGCAGCTTGCCGGGGACGGTGACGAAGGTGCAGTAGTGGCACTTGTCCCGGCACAGCCGGGTGAGGGGGATGAAGACGCTCTTCGAGTAGGTGATGACGCCGGCCCGGCCGGCCGCCTCGAGACCCGCGTCCCGCACCCGGGCGGCGGACGCGGCGAGGTCCTCGAGGGCCTCGCCGCGGGCCTGGAGCAGCACCGCTGCCTCGCCGACGTCGAGGGCGACGCCGTCCCGGGCGCGTTTGAGGGCGCGACGCATGGAGTTCTCGGTGGGGCCGGTGGGGCCGGTTCCGGAGGTCGCGGGAGTCGTCATCCTTCGAGCATACGATCGCGTTGATCAGGTCGAACAAGCGACGCCCGAATCGCCCCCGGCCGCCGCTCGTTACACGGTGTCACTTGAAGCGCCGGTTCCGGCCACGTGGTGCGCGTACCCGTCGAGCAGCCGCAGCACCTCCGCCTCCCCGGCCGACGGCAGCTGCACCACGACCTCCTCGATGCCGAGTTCGGCGTAGTGCGCGAGCTTGCCCGGGCTGGGGTGGACGGCGTACGGCACGACCTGGAGCGCGGCCGGGTCGCGGCCCGCGTCGGCCCAGGCGGCGCGCAGCAGCGGGAGGTTCTCGGTCAGGCCGCGGCCGCCGATCGGCAACCAGCCGTCGGCGAACTCGCTGATGTGCGCGAACAGCTTCGGCCCGGCCGCTCCGCCGACGAGCGTGCGGGGCCCGACGACCGGCCCGCGCGGCTTCTGCACCGGCTTGGGGTGGGCGTGGCTGGCCCGCACACTCCCGAACCGCCCTTCGTAGGCGGTCGGTTCCTCCGCCCACAGCGCCCGCATCAGCGCCATCCGGTCCCG
Organism: Streptomyces sp. NPDC001315; assembly: GCF_042896175.1. NCBI lineage: Bacteria > Bacillati > Actinomycetota > Actinomycetes > Kitasatosporales > Streptomycetaceae > Streptomyces > Streptomyces sp. NPDC001315. The sequence goes on from NZ_JBIAWZ010000008.1 coordinate 200,348, forward strand.
CACCAGCTCCCGGCGCGTCCGCCACTCCACTCCATGGTCGGCGGCCTCCTCGACGTTCCAGCCGTAGCCGAGGCCGAGGGTGAGGCGCCCGCCGGAGAGGTGGTCGACGGTCGCGATCTGCTTGGCGAGGTCGATCGGGTCGTGCTGGGCGACGAGCGTGATGCCCGTGCCCAGGCCCAGGCGCTCCGTGACGGCGGCGGCCTGCCCGAGCGCGACGAAGGGGTCGAGGGTGCGGCCGTACTCGCGCGGCAGCTCGCCGCCCGCCGGGTACGGGGTGGTCCGCTCGACCGGGATGTGTGTGTGCTCGGGCAGATAGAGCCCGGCGAACCCGCGCTGCTCCAGCTCACGGGCGAGCCGGGTGGGGGTGATGGTCTCGTCGGTGAGGAAGATCGTGACAGCGATACGCATGGCCGAATCTCTACCGCGCCCCGACCCGAATGTCCATACCGACCGGTCGGGATCATGTTCGTGCCGCGCGGCCGGTTCCTTACCGAAAGCTGCCGATCCCCTTCCCTTGCACGGGAGTTCACGGCTGAATACGACAGTTGCACGCGCCACCCCTGCACCACCCATGCCATGTCACTCACGACACCTTGGGAGCAGCAGCATGTGCGAGGACAGTCACAGCGGAACCGGCGGGATCGGCAGACGGTCGCTGTTCGTGACGGGCGCGGCCGCCGCGCTTACGTTGGGAAGCGTGAGCTTCGCTTCAGCGGAAGGCCAGGGCCAGGAGACGAGGACGGTGCGCGGCACGCTGCCCACCGGCTCGCCCGACTTCGTGTACGTCCCCCTCGAAGTCCCTTCCGGTGTACGGGAGCTCAGGGTCGCGTACACCTACGACAAGCCGCCCGTACCGGCCGGCACCGCGGGCAACGCGCTCGACATCGGCGTCTTCGACGAGCACGGCACCGAGCTGGGCGGCCGGGGCTTCCGGGGCTGGTCGGGCGGGGCGCGCACGGAGTTCTTCATCCGGGCGGACGACGCGACGCCGGGCTACCTGCCGGGGCCGGTGCGCGAGGGCACCTGGCACCTCGCCCTCGGCCCTTACACGGTGGCGCCGCAGGGACTGTCGTACGAGATCACGGTCACGCTGACCTACGGGGAGCCGGGCGCGACGCCGGAGCCGGTGTATCCGCCCTCGCGTGCCAAGGGGCGGGGCCGGGCCTGGTACCGGGGGGACTGCCATCTGCACTCCTGGCACTCCGACGGCCGTCGCACGCCGGCGGAGATCGCGGCGCTGGCGCGGGCGGCGGGCCTGGACTTCATCAACTCCTCGGACCACAACACGCACTCGGCGCACCCGCACTGGGCGGACGTGGCCGGCGACGACCTGCTGGTCATGCTGGGCGAAGAGGTCACGACGAGGAACGGTCACGTGCTGGCCCTCGGCACGGAGCCGGGGACGTTCGTCGACTGGCGCTACCGGGCGCGGGACAACCGCTTCGGCCGGTTCGCCCGTCAGATCCGCCGCGCCGGGGGCCTGGTCGTCCCCGCGCACCCGCACGCCACCTGCATCGGCTGCAACTGGAAGTTCGGCTTCGGCGAGGCGGACGCGGTCGAGGTGTGGAACGGCCCGTACACGCCGGACGACGAGGTGGCGCTCGCGGACTGGGACGGGATGCTGGTCGCGTCGGTGCGGTCGGGCGGCCGGGACTGGATCCCGGCGATGGGCAACAGCGACGCGCACCGCGACCCGGACGTGGTCGGCTCCCCCCAGACGGTGGTCCTGGCCGACGACCTGACCCGCGAGGCCGTCCAGGAGGGCATCCGCGCGGGCCGCTGCTACGTCGCCGAGTCGAGCAGGCTGTCCCTGTCCTTCACGGCGGCCGGCTCCCGCGGCGAACACGCGGGCATCGGCGAGCGCCTGGAGGTGTCCGGCGACACCCCGGTGACGGTCCGGCTCGAAGTGACGGGCGCCCCGCGCTGCACGGTCCGGTTCGTCACCGACCAGGGGGTGCTGTTCACGAGCGCCCCGCTGCCGGTGTCCGGCGCCGGGACGGTCGAGTGGCGTACGACGCCTTCGTACGCGGCGTACGTACGGGCGGAGCTGCGGCACGAGACGGCTGCGGGACCGCTGCCGGGGGCGCTGGCGGCGTTCACCAACCCGGTCTTCCTGGGGCGTCAGTGAGGTGACGAGCCGGGCGGGCCGGCGACGAGGTCGGCGACGACCGCCGCGTGGTCGGAGGGCCACACCCCGTCGACCGGCCCGTCACCGGCGCGCCGTACGGCCCGCACGTCTCCCAGGCCGCCGGGGCCGGTCCCCACGTGGATGTAGTCGATCCGCACGGCGGGGCTCCGGCCGACGTAGGGGTTCGCCGGGTCCCAGGTGGCGGAGGGGGCCGCCGGATCGGCGTACTCCCAGGCGTCGAGGAGGACCTGTCCGGGCACGACGGGTGCCGTCTTGTACCCCCCGAACAGCCGTACCTCGTCGGAGTCGGGCCAGGCGTTGAAGTCCCCCGTGACGACGGGGGGAAAGTCCGTCCCGCCCCGGTGCGCGGCGACGAACCCGGCGAGGGCCGTGACCTGTTCGCGGCGTACGGCCGAGGCGTGGACGGCCGAGGTCAGGTGGGTGGTGAAGAAGGGGACGGGGTGGGTGGGCGCGGCGAGGCGGGTGTAGAGGGCCAGCCGTCCGTCGTCCAGTTCCTCGGGGACGGGCAGCCGCAGCACGTCCTGCTCGACGACCGGCCAGCGGCTCAGCACGGCGTTGCCGACGTCGACCGTCGCGTCCCCTATCCGCCGCTGCCACCGGTCCGACGCGTCGGAAGCGGCCCAGGTCCAGTGCATCCCGAGCTCGGCCGCCAGCCACCCCGCGAGGTTCTCGCCGCCGCACTCCCACACCTCCTGCAACCCGACGACGTCGGGCCGCAGCTCCCGCAGCGTGGCCAGGATCGCCTTCTGCCGCGTCTCCCAGGGCCCGAACCGCCACCACAGGTTCCAGGTCACGACTCGCATCCGCAGCCACCTGCTTTCCTCGCGCGGCATCAAGGACCATTGAAGCAACTCCCTTGCGTCACGCACCAGACAGGAGCCCCACGGACGATGTCCCGCCTCGACGACCTCAGATTCCGCACCGCCACCACGTTCCAGCGCCACATCGGCAACCCGCTCCTGCGCCGCCTCCCCCTCCAAACCGTCCTGGAGACCACGGGGCGTGTCTCCGGCCTGCCCCGCCAGACCCCGGTCGGCGGCCGCCGCGTCGGCGACTCCTTCTGGCTGGTCTCGGAGTTCGGGGAGCGTTCGCAGTACGTCCGCAACATCAAGGCGAACCCGCGGGTACGGGTCCGTATCGGGGGCCGCTGGCACGAGGGCACGGCCCACCTGATGCCCGACGACGACCCGGTGGCCCGCCTGCGCAGCCTGCCTCGCATGAACAGCGCGGCGGTACGGGTGCTGGGGACGGAGTTGCTTACGGTGCGGGTGGATCTGCAGGGGTGAGGGTGCTCTCGCTCAGTCCACGACCTGCGGGTCACGGAAGTAGTAGACGACCGTCACCCCCATGCCCGGTGTGTACGTGTACACACCGGTGATTGCCTCGGCCGAGTCCCGGGCGAGACGTGTTGTGTACGTGTACTCGACGGATGGAGGACGCCAGCCCGGGATCTCCCGCCCCGCCGCCGGGCCGCCCGCGATGACGGCGAGGGCGTCCCGAACGACTTCCCGCTCCCCCTCAGTCAGGTCACCGAACGCCTTCCTGGCGGGCTCGGCCTCCTCCAACGGGATTTCGTTCACGTAGTGCTTCCCCCTGGGCGGGCGTCCTCAAGGGCCGCCATGATTTCCGGCGAGTTCCTGATCAGGACGCGGTGGCGATAGGCCCTGACCACAGTGGCGGCCGCCGTGAGGTCGTCGGTCGGGGAAGCTCCTATGGCCGCCGCCAGCTCCTCTTCGAACCGCTCCCGGTCCCCCGGGAAGCCGTAGCGGCTGAGCGCACTGCGCAGGTCGTCCACGGTCCGGATCTCCGGGAGGGGCATCGCTCCCCAGCCGTGCTCAGGCTGTGCGCTCATGGTCTGCTCCTGATGAACGGGCATGGCTCCTCCTCCCAGTATGGCGCCGCCCTGCCGGGACGGACATCGCATGCTCACCACGCCGCCCCGCCCCCGCACTCCGCCCACAGCAGCTTGCCGCCCCTCGACGCGCCCAGTTCCCGGAGCACGGACACGCCCCACGCGTCCGCGCAGGCCTGTACGAGGCGCAGTCCGCGACCGTGCTCGTCGTCGGGCGGGGGTGCGGTGGCGCTCCGCTCGGAGAAGCCGGGCGGGACCCGTGGATCCGTGTCCCAGACGGCCACGCGTAGCCGACCGGGTTCTGACGACAGGACGCGCAGGGCGTAGGTGCCCTTGGTGTGGCAGTGCGAGTTCGTCAGCAGTTCGGCTGCCAGCAGTTCTGCCGTGGGGGTCAGCTCGGGCATCTCATGGGCGGCCAGAATCAGCCTGAGGGCGCCCCTTGCGATACCCGGGGCACGTGGATCGCGCGGAAGATGCAGGGTGTAGTTCCACGACGGGGATACGGTTGCCATCGGAAGTCTCCGATCACTGAGGGGGGTTGGAAGGGTGCCTGGTGTCTCTGCCGTGGCGTCCCACGGTGCGCTTCCGGGCGGGGGCCCTGGTGATGAATCTAGGGGCTTCGCAAAGCTGCTTTGCGAGCATTCGAAGAATCTCGGCGCTTTCTCCCCCATGTGGGTGACAAGCTCTTTGGGTGCCCGGCAAGAGGAGCTCTCATGACGCCAAGGCCCGCGCCAACGGCCCGACGCGTCCGGCTCGCCACTGAGCTGCGCAAACTCCGCGAGCGGGCCGGCCTGACCTCGACCGAGGCCGCACAGTTGCTCGGCAGTAGTTCGGGTCAACTCAGCAACGTCGAGTCGGCCCGGTTCGGGGTGAGTCCGGATCGCGTCCGGGCGATGGCCAACATCTATTCCTGCACGAACCAGCCCTATATCGACGCCCTCGCCGACATGGCCACGGAGAAGACGCGTGGCTGGTGGTGGGACGCGTACCGCGAGGTGCTCCCCTCAGGGCTGCTCACCCTCGCCGAGCTCGAGCATCACGCCACAGCCATCCGTACCGCCTTCACCGCGCACATCCCCGGCATGCTCCAAACCACCGAGCACGCCCGCGAGATCTTCAGCCACGCCATCCCGGCACCCACTCCGCCCGAGGTCGAGCATCGCGTCTCGCACCGCATCAAGCGGCAGGACGTCGTGTTCCGGGAGGATCCGAATCCGTACAGCACCGTCATCCATGAAGCCGCCCTGCACATGCGGGTCGGCGGCCTGCGCGTGGCCCGTGAACAACTCCGGCACCTGCTCGGCATGAGCGAGCGGGACCACATCACCCTTCGGGTGCTGCCCTTCGACGTCGGTGCGTTCCCTGGTTCAGGCCAGTCCATCAACTACCTGTGCGGCGCGGTGCCGGAGCTGGACACCGTCCAGCTGGACCAGTTCCACGGCCCCGTGCTCCTCGATGCCCAGGCCCACCTTGAGAAGTACCGCCGCCTCCTGGACGTCGTCGAAACCACCGCCCTCAGCCCCGAGAAGTCGCGCGACCTGATCCATTCCATCGCCCAGAACCTGTGAAGGAGCCAACATGTCCACTCCCGCCTGGCAGAAGTCGTCCTACTGCCAAGAAGGGGAGGCTTGCGTCCACATATCCGCCACCCCCGACTCCATCCACCTCACCGAATCCGCCGATCCGGCTCACGCCGTCCTCACCACCACCCCCGCCGCTTTCGGCACCCTTCTCCGGGCACTCAAGAGCAACAACAGCGGCTGAACGGATCACTGGCCGAGGGCCAGCCGCGTCACCGTGAGGACCGCCAGCACCCCCAGGCCGATTCCGCCGGCCCTCACGCCGCCTTGAGGGGAGGAAGATCCCGGCGATATGTGCCCGCGCCCGCTTCGGCCGCTACTCACCCTCGTACAACCGCCGATGCCACCACGCGTACGGCCGTCCGATCCAGTCCGTCCAGTGGGCCGGATCGGGGTCCGGAAGCGTGCGGCGGCGGAACTCGGTGTCGACAACCGTGAGCACTTCCCTCAGTTCAGTTCGCGCTCGCGGAGGGAGCAGCCGCATGACATCCCCCAACGCGTCTCTGACGACGGCCACGTCGTCGTACTGACAGCCCGGGCAGGCGGGGCACTGCGAGGCGATCAGCCTCAGTGTCCGACCGGGTCGGCGCAGGAACGCCCGGTAACTGCGCAGGAATCGCGCGGTGCCACCCGGTCGTAGGTGTTCGCCAGCACCGCTGTGCTCGGCGAAGCGGATCGCGGCGCTGGTCTCCAGCGACAGGCGGTCGATGGGCGGGAAGTCCCTTGCCCAGTCGGGCAGTCGGCGTTCTCCCAGTCTCCGCGCGGCGCGGACCGCGCCGGGCCGTCTACGCGGCATCGGCCTTTCGGCAGATCATCGTCATGGCGGTCATGATGCCATCCCGACGGCGAAAGTCACCCTCCTCCAGTAGGGCCGAGGGCGGTCAGCCTTGGAGGGTAAATGGCCTTCACGTTGTTCTCCTCGTTGAGCTCCGTGATCTTTTTGTCCGAGTCGGCCGCCACCGAGTAATAGCAGCCTTCGGCGCAGCCCTCGGGGAGGCTGAAGGTGACCTTGGTGTTGCCGTGTGCGGGGATCGGGCCGGTCGGACGAGAGTCCAGGGGCACTCCGTCGAACGTGCCCGCCGTCAGCGACGCCGGAGCCTCCGAGCCTCCGTCGTTGTGCACGGTGATGGTCGCCGACTCGTTGCCGTCCGTGAATTCCACAGCGGAGATGAGCAGGTCCGGACGTTCGACCGCCGAGGCTGTGAGGGTCAGTTGGGCCGGGCTGGTCAACGCGGAGTGCGGAATCGTCAGGGTCGCCGACTTGATGCCGACCGTCTGCGGGGCAAAGGTCACGGCGAGTGTGCAGGACTCCTGGGGCTCGAGGCTCGCGTCGGCGCAGTCGACGTCGGCCACCGTGAATTCGGTGGCGTCTGGTCCCGTGATGGCGGCGGTCTGGACGGAGAGCGCGGCGTCGCCGATGTTGGTGAGGGTGACCGTGTCGGAGGACGTCTGCTCTCCCACGGTCGTTTCGGCGATGGTCAGTTCGGTCGGCGGCGTGATCTTGGCAGTCGGCTTCTTGCCCAGGCCGTCGGTTGTCTGGCCGATCTGGCCCACGCTCGTCTGACCGTCCTGGCCCACGCTCGTCTGACCGTCCTGGCCCACGCTCGTCTGACCGTCCTGGCCCACAGAAGTCTGACCGTTCTCGTTACCGCCGTTGTCATTGTCGCCCGACTGCCCCGTACCTACATCGGTGCCGGTCGGGGGCGACGACGAACCCGAACCGGGCGAGCCCCTGCCCAGCAGCGCGCTCACGCCTTGCTGGACGCCCACCACCAGCGCGATGACCGCCAACGCCGTGCCCACGTACGTCAGGGTCTTGCGCGCCCGTTGCCGCCAGGCGCGGGTCCCGGCACCGGCGGGCGGGGAGACGATGGCGAGGTTGTGCCGGGTCAGTTCGGGGTCCTGGCCGTCGCCGGCCAAGCTGCGCAGCTCCAGGGCCCGGCTCAGCAACCGGTACGCCTCTTCGGCGCGGTCCTCGGCGTACTCCAGGGTGCCCTTCTGGTGGGTGAGGAACGCCTCGGATGCGCGGTCGCCCAGCTGCTGCGCCGCGTCGATGCCCTGGTCCAGGGCCTTGCGCCAGTCCTCCCAGCGCCCCTGTGCGAACAGCACCGGCTCGGCTACCTTCACCAGCCGGACGACGAGGGCCCACTCGCGCCGTTCGCCCGCCACGCCGAGCAACCCGACCGCGGCCTCGACGGCGGACCCGGCCGTCGGACCGGTGGGGTCCATGGAACGGATCCAGTCGGCCAACGCACGTACGGCCGATGCCAGTTGGACATAGCGGGAGAGCGTCGGCCAAAAGGACTCGGCCCGGCAGACAGGCAGCCCGAAGCGGTCGTCGGCGCGTTCGACCACGCCCCGGCCGTGCAGCACGGCGAGGAAGTCGGCGACGTACGCGATGTCGCCCATGGCTCCGATCACCGCCGGGGGCAGCCCGGCGCCCCCGACCGCCGCCAGGACCGCGAGCGCACGGCGCTCCCCCTCGGACATCTGGCCGAAGCAGTACCGGTCGAGCGCGGCGGCGTCGCGCTCGGCGATGGCGGCCAGCCGGTCCAGGCCGAACCGCCGCGGGTCCTCGCGTTCCAGGGCCGCCGCCTGTCTGAGCTGCAGCGGGCTGCCGTCCACGGCGGTCACCAGCCGTCGCGCGAGGGGAAGTTCGTGGTCGTGGATCCGCCTCCCGAGATCCCGGGAGAGCAGGTTCAGGGCGGCCTCCTCGGAGAGCCCGGCCAGCGGAAGAGGCGTCGCACGGCCGCCCAGCACCGGCCGCTCACCGGCGAACACCAGCCCGCAGCCGGGCAGCTCATCGACGAGCGAACCGGCGAACGAGGGATCGGCCGGAACGTCGTCAAGCAGCAACAGCGCCCTCGAACCGCTCACGAGCCGCGCACACTCCGCCCGCGACAGCTTGACCGGGGCATCGGTGGCGTAGAGCTTGTGCACGAGCAGGTACAGCACATCCCCGCTCGTTTTCGCCCCCACTTCGAAATAGACGCGCGGAATCGCGAGCCTCCGGCCGTCAGGACCGACCTCGCTCTCCGCGATACTCCGCAGAAGTTCCGTCTTGCCGAAACCACAGGGCGCATGCACCTCGACGGGCATCCTGGCGTGAATTCCGGCCCAGATTCCCGCTCGCGTCTCTCCCCGCCCCACCGGACGCACGGAGGGATCCGCAGGTGGCCGTAGGGACCGCAGGGTATGAGTGGGGCGTAAGCGGAACTGCGTACGATCGATACGGTTGCCGCGTTCGACCACCAAAGTGACGCTGGAATCCCCGAAGAACAGAGCGACCACGGGCGCTCCCCCGATTTCCCCCGGTTTTTCAATGATCTCTGTTTTCCATAAGCCTCACTTTTCAGCAGTCCATCTTGAGATTTACCATCCCCGACTGTCAAGGAAGGAGCATGAGTCGCCTCACCCCGGCCACACGATCGCCTGCACCTCGCTGTACGCGTGCAGCGCGTACGAGCCGACGTCCCGTCCGACCCCGCTCCTCTTGAACCCTCCGAACGGCGCCTCCATGTTGCGGCCGACGGTGTTCACGCCCACCCCGCCCGCCCGCAGCCGCCGCGCCACGCGGAAGGCGCGAGCCACGTCTCCCGACCAGACGTAGTCGATCAGGCCGTAGTCGGAGTCGTTGGCGAGGGCCACGCCCTCTTCCTCGTCGTCGAAGGGGATCACCGACACCACGGGGCCGAAGATCTCCTCCCGGGCCACCCGCATGTCGTTCGTGCAGTCGGCCAGCAGGGTCGGCGAGACGTAGAAACCCCGGTCGAGCGGGGGGCGTTCACCGCCGACGACCACCGTGGCGCCCTCCTTGCGGGCCAGTTCGACGTAGGACTCCACCCGCGCCCGGTGCTCCGCCGAGATCACCGGCCCCACCACCGTCTCCGGCATCCGGGGATCTCCGATCCTCAACCGCCCGGCGTACCCAGCGAGTTGCTCGACCAGACGGTCGTACAGTCCCCGCTGCACCAGCACCCGTGTCGGCGCCGTGCAGATCTGCCCACTGTAGAAGGAGAAGGTGGTGCCGATCCCGGCCACCGCCGACCCCACGTCCGCGTCGTCGAAGACGACCGCCGCGCCCTTGCCGCCCAGCTCCATCAGCTGGCGCTTCATGGACCGTCCGCACACCTCGGCGATGCGCTGCCCCACCGCCGTGGACCCGGTGAAGCTCACCATGTCGACGTCGTCGCAGTCCACGGCCGCCTCACCGACCTCCACCGACCGCCCGGAGACCACGTTCACCACACCGGGCGGCACGCCCGCCGCCTCCAGGGCCTCCGCCATCCGGTAGACGGACAGGGGATCCTGCGGGGCCGGTTTCACGACCACCGTGTTGCCCATCGCGAGCGCCGGGGCGATCTTGCCGGCCGGGTTCGCCCACGGGTTGTTGTACGACGTGATGCAGGTGACGACCCCGACCGGCTGGCGCACGGCCAGCGCGCCCGTCACGCCGGCCTTCCCCGCCCCCACTGCCTCAAGGGCGTGGGAGGTGCCCCCACCGGCCTCGTTGATCTGCGGCGGGATCGCCCACTCGGCGGGCTCCACGCGCGCGTACCGCCGGAACCGGGCCACGCCCACCCCGACCTGCATCGCCCGCGCGGTCCCCGTGGTGGCCCCGGTCTCCGCCCGCGCCAGTTCGGCGTACGGCGCGAAGTGACTGCCGATGATCTCGGCCGCCCGGCCGAGCACCGCCGCCCGCTCCTCCGGCGTCGTACGCGACCATGGACCGAAGGCCTCGCGGGCCGCGGCGCACGCCGCGCGCACCTGATCCCGCGAGGCCTCCGGCGCCCACCCGACGGGCTCCTCGGTCGCCGGGTCGGTCACCTCGTAGTGGCCGCCGTCCGGCTCGACCCAGGTGCCGCCGATGAACAGCTTCCCGCCGGCTGCCGCCGGGTGTCCCCCGCCGGACACCCTCCCCCCGTCCGTCACCTGGTGCTCACCGTCCTCGTGTCCCGCCCGGACCGCAGCACCTTCCCCGGTACGGCGCCCGTCACCACGTCGTCCCGGATCGCCGCCGCCCCGTTGACCCAGACCGCCCGCACTCCGATCGCCCTGGAGTCCAGCCGCGGGCTGTCTCCCGGCAGGTCGTGCACCAGGGTGGCCTTGCCCGCGTCGATCCGCTCCGGGTCGAAGAGGACCAGGTCCGCATGCCAGCCTTCCCGGATCCGGCCCCGTTCGCGCAGGCCGAACAGCCGTGCCGGGTCGTCGGTCAGCATCTTCACCGCCTGCTCCAGGCCGACCAGCTGCCGGCCGCGCAGGCAGTCCCCGAGGAAGCGGGTGGTGTACGGGGCTCCGCACATGCGGTCCAGATGGGCGCCCGCGTCGGAGCCGCCGAGCAGGACGTCCTCGTGCTGCCAGGTCTCGGCGCGCAGGGACCAGGACGCGGGGTCGTTGTCGGTGGGCATGGGCCACAGGACCGTACGCAGGTCGTCGGCCACGCAGATCTCCACCAGGCAGGTGAAGGGGTCCTGGCCGCGTTCCGCCGCGATGTCCTGGACCACCCGGCCGGTGAGGCCCTCGTTCGCCCGGCTGTACGTGTCGCCGATGACGTACCGGCCGAAGTTCACCAGCCGCCGGAAGACGCCCGCCTCCTTGGAGTCGGCGTGCCGGAGCATCTCGGCCCGCACCTCCGGCTCCCGCAGCCGGGCGATCCGCTCCGGCACGGGCAGGCCCAGGACGGAGCCCCACCCCGGGATCAGGTTCAGCGCGCAGAACGTGCCCAGGGACATGTTCATCGGTGTGAGGATCGGCATGGTCAGGGCCACCACCCGGCCGCCCGCCTTCCGGGCCCGCTCGCTCGCCGACAGCTGCCTCGGCACCCGCTCGGGCACGGCCGCGTCGACCGTGAGGACGTTCCAGTTCAGGGGGCGTCCGGCCGCCGCGCTCATCTCCACGAACAGGTCGATCTCGGCGTCGCTGAACTGGTCCAGGCAGCCCGCGACGATCGCCTCGATCTGCGTGCCCTCGTGCTCACCGACGGCCCGGGACAGGGCCAGCAGCTCCTCCGGGCGCGCGTGTCGGGAGGCCACCGGCTGTCCGTCGCCGTCGGAGTGGGTGGACGACTGGGTGGTGGACAAGCCCCAGGCGCCGGCTTCCATCGCCTCGTGGAAGAGGTGGAGCATGGCGTCCAGCTGCTCTTTCGTCGGCTGACCACCGACCGCCTCCGGCCCCATCACGTACCGCCGCAGCGCGCAGTGCCCCACCATGAAGCCCGCGTTGACGGCGATCCGTCCCTCCAGCGCGTCCAGGTAGTCCCCGAAGGAATTCCAGCTCCAGGGCGCCCCCTCCTCCAGCGCCACCAGGGACATGCCCTCCACCTTGGACATCATCCGACGGGTGTAGTCGGCGTCCTCGGGGCGGCCCGGGTTGAGGGGCGCGAGCGTGAAGCCGCAGTTGCCGGCGGCGACCGTGGTCACCCCGTGGTTGAGGGACGGGGTCGCGTACGGGTCCCAGAACAGCTGGGCGTCGTAGTGGGTGTGCGGGTCGACGAAGCCGGGGGCCAGGACCAGGCCGGACGCGTCCTCCTGCGTCCTGGCCCCCTCGGTCACCGACCCGATGGCGGCGATACGGCCGTCCCGCAGACCCACGTCGGCGGTGTACGCCGGCGCGCCCGTCCCGTCGACGACGGTCGCGCCCTTGATCAGGTGGTCGAGCATGACCGAGCACCCCCTACGCGGACTGGCGGAACCGGGTCGTCCGGTGGACCGGATCCGTGTCGATCTTCGGGATCACGTGCTCGCCGATCAGCCGGATCGTCTGGAGTGTCTCCTCCTTCGGCACGCCCACCGGCAGCCCGAAGCTCAGCTGATCCGCGCCCGCCTGCTCCCAGCGCTTGCACTGGCGCAGCACCTCGTCCGGGTCGCCGCAGATCAACAGCTCCTCCTCGACGAGGAGTTCGACGAACTCGGGTGTGTACTCGGGCAGCGTCTCCGGCCAGACCGGGAAGCCCTCGGGGCGCGGGAAGGTGTCGTGGTAGCGGAAGACGAGGGAGGGGAGGTAGTGCAGCCCGCCGCTGGTCGCGATGCGGATCGCCTCGTCGTGCGTGGGCGCGCAGATCGCCGTCGTCGTCACCATCACGTTGTCGTTGACGAAATCCCCGACCGGCTCGGCGTTCACGACCGCCGTCTTGTACTGCTCCAGCACCCACTCCATGTCGGACACCTTCTGGACGCTGAAGCCGAGGACGCCGAGGCCCTTCCTCGCGGCCATGGCGTACGACGGCGGCGACCCGGCCGCGTACCACATGGCCGGGTGCGACTTGCCGTACGGCTTCGGCAGGACCTTCCTCGGCGGCAGTTGCCAGTGCTTGCCCTGGAAGCCGACGTACTCGTCCTGGAGCCACATCTTGGGGAACTCCGCGATCGTCTCCTCCCAGATCTCCTTGGTGTAGTTCATGTCCGTGATACCGGGCAGGAAGCCGAGGATCTCGTGCGACCCGGCTCCGCGTCCGCTGCCGAACTCGAAGCGGCCCTCGGAGAGGTGGTCGAGCATGGCGACCTTCTCGGCCACCTTCACGGGGTGGTTGACCTGGGCGAGGGGGTTGAAGATGCCGGAGCCGAGGTGGATGCGCTCGGTGGCGTGGGCGAGGTAGCCGAGGAAGACGTCGTTGGCGGAGAGGTGGGAGTACTCGTCCAGGAAGTGGTGCTCGGACGCCCAGGCGTACTTGAAGCCGGACTTGTCCGCCTGGATGACGTACTCGGTCTCCTCCATCAGCGCCTTGTGCTCGGCGAGCGGGTCGGTCTCGGCGCGCTTGCCCACGTATCCCTGTACAAAGAGCCCGAATTCCAAGGCGGGTCACCATCCCTAGGTTCCTGACGCACCGTCAGTTTCTCTGCCGCCCGACTGTTGCACCGCCCGCATGCACCGTCAATAGCTGACGGCCAGTCAGATGCGGGGGTCAGACGACCGCCACCCCCGCCAGCCAGCCCCCGTCGATCACGAACGGCTGCCCCGTGATGTACGAGGAGTCGTCGGAGGTGAGGAAGAGCGCCAGCCGGGCCACCTCCTCCGGCTTCCCGATGCGCCCGAGCGGCACGAGCTTGCGGTACAGCTCGTCCAGCGCCCGGCTCGTCTCCTGTGCGTCCGCCGTCGGGTCCAGTCGGGCCGGGTTGGACATCGCCGTGTCGATGGCGCCGGGGCACATCGCGTTGACCCGGATGCGCCGGTCCGCGAGCTCCAGGGCGGCGACGCGGGTGAGACCGAGGACGGCGTGCTTGGTGGCGGCGTACGTACCCACGGCCGCCATACCGGTGACGGCCGTGTAGGAGGCGGTGTTGACGATGGTGCCGCCGTCCTCCATCACCGGTGCGACGGTCTTGATGCCGAGGAAGCAGCCGACCTGGTTGACCTGCACGACCTGCATGAACTCGTCGAGGGGCGTGTCGAGGAGGGAGTTGAAGCGCAGGATGCCGGCGTTGTTGACCAGGCCGTCGATCCGGCCGAACGCGTTCTTGACGGCGCTCACGGCGGACCGCCACTGGTCCTCCTGGCCCACGTCCAGATGGACATACCGTGCGCCCAGCTCTTTCGCGAGGGCCCCGCCCTGGTCGTCGAGGACATCGGCGACCACGACCTCGGCCCCTTCCGCCTTGAACAGGCGGGCCTCCTGCTCCCCCTGCCCGCGCGCCGCTCCGGTGACGATCACGACGCGTCCGTCCAGCTTGCCCATTCCGTTCTCCTTGGGGTCCGAGCGGTCTTGGAGTCTCAGAGGTGGGGCGCCACCTCGGCGCCGAACGCGGCCATCTGGTCGGTGAGTTCGGTGCGACCGCGGCTGCGGAACCGCACCTGGATCTGGTCCACGCCCATCGCGCGATAGGCCCGGAGGGACTCGGCGAGCGCGTCCGGCGGTCCGGTGAGGGTGCGGCGGCCGACGTCCCAGGCGGGCGGCCCGCCCACGTACAGCGGCTCGGTGATGGCGCCGACGACGAGGGGCTCCTCGATGCCGGCCTTCGCCCGGAGCCGCTTCAGCCGGTCGATCCGGCCGGGCATCCGGTCCCGCGGATCGCCCTGCGGCAGCCAGCCGTCCCCCTTGAGCGCGGCTCTGCGGACGGCGGCGGGCGAGGAGCCGCCGACCCAGAGGGGAATGCGGGGTTGGGCGGGGCGGGGACGCTGTCCGAGCCCCTCGAAGTCGTAGAGCTTGCCGTGGTGTTCGGGAAACTCGTCCGGGCCGAGGGCGGCGCGCAGGGCGTCGACGGACTCGTCGAGCACGGCCCCGCGCCGCTCGAAGTCCACCCCGAGCGCCTCGAACTCCTCCCGCACATGACCGGCCCCGACGCCGAGGATCAGCCGCCCTCCGCTGAGGTGGTCGAGGGTGGCGTACTGCTTGGCGGTGAGGAGAGGGTGCCGTAGTCCCACGACGGCGACGTGACTCAACAGCCGCACCCGCCGGGTCACCCCCGCCAGGAAGGCGAGGGTGGCGACGGGGTCGTACCAGACCGTGCTCATCGCCGGGGCGAGACGGCGCGGGATGGCGACGTGGTCGCAGCTCGCGAGGTAGTCGAAGCCGGCGCGGTCGGCGGTGCGGGCGATGTCGAGGAGGTCGTCGGGGCCGGCGGCGGCTTCCCAGGGTTCGGCGTAGATGGTGCTCTGGGACTGGACGGGGAGCTGCATCCCGTAGCGGAGGGGGGTGCTCATGGCCGCCCGCTCCACAGCCCGTCGTCCGTCAGCCCCAGCAGCTCGATCGCGTTGCGCCGTACGATCCGCTCGACGACGTCCACGTCCAGGTGCCCCATCTGGGCCTCGCCGACCTCCCGCGACTTCGGCCAGGTGGAGTCGGAGTGGGGGTAGTCGGTCTCGTAGAGGACGTTTCCGACCCCGATGGCGTCCAGGTTCCTGAGCCCGAAGGCGTCGTCGAAGAAGCAGCCGTGGACGTGGTCGGCGAACAGCTCGGACGGCGGCCGGTGCACCTTGCCGGCGACGCCGCCCCATCCCCGGTTCTCCTCCCACACCACGTCGGCGCGCTCGAGGATGTAGGGGATCCACCCGATCTGCCCCTCGGCGTACATGACCTTGAGGTTGGGGAAGCGTTCGAACTTCCCGCTCATCAGCCAGTCGACCATCGAGAAGCAGCAGTTGGCGAAGGTGATGGTGGAGCCGACGGCGGGCGGGGCGTCGGCGGAGGTGGACGGCATGCGGCTGGACGACCCGATGTGCATGGCGATGACGGTGCCGGTCTCGTCGCAGGCGGCGAGGAAGGGGTCCCACGCATCGGTGTGGACGGAGGGCAGGCCGAGGTGCGGGGGTATCTCGGAGAACGCGACGGCGCGGACCCCGCGGGCGGCGTTGCGCCGTACTTCGGCGGCGGCGAGCTCGGCGTCCCAGAGCGGGATGAGGGTGAGAGGGATGAGCCGGCCCCGCGCCTGCGGTCCGCACCACTCCTCCACCATCCAGTCGTTGTAGGCGCGCACGCAGAGCAGCCCCAGTTCGTGGTCCCGGGCCTCGGTGAAGGTCTGGCCGCAGAAGCGGGGGAAGGTGGGGAAGCAGAGGGCGGACTGGACGTGGTTGACGTCCATGTCGGCGAGGCGCTGGGGGACGTCGTACGAGCCGGGCCGCATCTGCTCGTACGTGATCACCTCCAGCTTGATGTCGTCCCTGCTGTAGCCGACGGCTGTGTCGAGTCGGGTGAGCGGGCGGCGCAGGTCCTCATAGATCCACCAGTCGCCGAGCGGGCCGTCGTCACCCGGGCTGCCCATGACGGGCTTGAAGCGGCCGCCGAGGAAGGACATCTCCTTCAGCGGGGCGCGGACGATCCGCGGGCCGGTGTCCAGGAACTTCTTCGGGAGGCGGCCCTGCCAGACATCGGCGGGCTCGACGGTGTGGTCGTCGACGGAGATGATCAGCGGGAAGGTCGGACGGGTCTCCTTGGTCTCCATGGCGCCCACGGTAGCGCTGATCTGACGGTGCGTCAGCTAAGCGGATCGCACCTCTCGGTGATCGAGTGTGTGCGCAACTGTGCGAAGAGGGTGTGAGGGCCTTGTGATATCCCGTGCGCCCGGCTGTGCCATGCCTGTGATCGGCGTCTCGCCCGGCTGACGCATCCGCCATGAACAAGGCAAACTGACGTAGTTGTTGAGGATGCCTAGGGGGACCCGATGGACGACGGTGTACCGCGCGTGCCGGAGCAGAGGCGTCCCGGCCCCTCCGAGGAGCCGGCGACGCCGCGCTTCAGCGTGCTCGGTCCGGTACGCGCCTGGCGCGGCGACGAGCCGCTCACCACGGGTTCCCCCCAGCAGCGCGCGCTGCTCGCCGCCCTGCTGCTGCGCGAGGGCCGTACCGCGACGGCGGCCGAACTGATCGACGCGCTGTGGGGCGAGGAACCGCCGTCGCAGGCGCTGGCGGCGCTGCGGACGTACGCCTCCCGGTTGCGGAAGGTGCTCGACGCCGGTGTCCTGGTGAGCGAGTCGGGTGGCTACGCGATCCGTTCGCTCGGCGAGGGTGCCCTGGACCTGGCGGTGGCGCAGGACCTGGCGGCGGAGGCGGACAAGGCGCGGAACACCGGCGACCTGTGCCATGCGCGGGAGGTGCTGGGGCGGGCGCTGGCGCTGTGGGACGGGGAGACGCTGGCGGGGGTGCCGGGCCCGTACGCGGAGGCCCAACGGGTCCGCCTGGAGGAGTGGCGCCTCCAGCTCCTCGAATCCCGTCTCGACATGGACCTGGAGCAGGGCTGCCACGCGGAGGCCGTCTCGGAACTGACCGCCCTGACGGCGGCGCACCCCCTGCGGGAGCGGCTGCGCGAACTGCTGATGCTGGCGCTGTACCGCAGCGGCCGTCAGGCGGAGGCGCTCGCGGTGTACGCGGACACGCGCCGCCTGCTCGCCGAGGAACTGGGCGTCGACCCCCGCACCGGCCTCCGCGACCTCCAGCAACGCATCCTCCAGGCGGACCCGACCCTGGCCGAGCCCTCGGCCCCGGTGACGGAGCCCGCCGCGGCGCGGGTCCGCCCGGCCCAGCTCCCGGCAACCGTCCCCGACTTCACCGGACGGGCGTCCTTCGTCGCGGAACTCGGCGAGGTGCTGGCCTCGGCGGAGGGCCGGGTGATGGCGGTGTCGGCACTGGCGGGGATCGGAGGCGTCGGCAAGACGACCCTCGCCGTGCACGTGGCCCACCAGGCGCGGTCGTCCTTCCCGGACGGGCAGCTGTACGTCGACCTCCAGGGCGCGGGGTCACGGTCGGCGGAGCCGGAGACGGTACTGGGTTCCTTCCTGCGCGCGCTGGGCACGGCCGACTCCGCGATCCCGGACTCCCTGGAGGAACGCTCGGCCCTGTACCGCTCGGTCCTCGACGGCCGCCGTGTCCTGGTCCTGCTGGACAACGCACGGGACGCGGCCCAGGTACGCCCCCTGCTGCCGGGCACGGAGGGCTGCGCGGCCCTGGTGACCTCCCGGGTCCGCATGGTGGACCTGGCCGGGGCCCACCTGGTCGACCTGGACGTCATGTCCCCCGACGAGGCCCTGTCGCTGTTCACGAAGATCGTGGGCAAGGAACGGGTGGCGTCGGAGCGGGAGGCCGCCCTGGACGTGGTGGCGGCGTGCGGTTTCCTGCCCCTGGCCATCCGCATCGCGGCGTCCCGACTGGCAGCCCGCCGCACCTGGACGGTCTCGGTCCTGGCGGCGAAGCTCGCGGACGAGCGACGCCGACTGGACGAGCTCCAGGCCGGAGACCTGGCGGTGAAGGCCACCTTCGAACTGGGCTACGGCGCGCTGGAGCCGGCGCAGGCACGGGCGTTCCGGCTGCTGGGACTGGCGGACGGGCCGGACATCTCGCTCGCCGCCGCCGCGGCGGTCCTGGACCTCCCTGTGGACGAGTCGGAGGACTTGCTGGAGTCCCTGGTGGACACCTCGTTGCTGGAGTCGGCGGCGCCCGGTCGGTACCGGTTCCACGACCTGGTCCGGCTCTACGCGCGTGCCTGCGCGGAACGGGACGAGCAGCCGCCGAGCGAGCGGGAGGCGGCGCTGTCGCGGTTGCTGGACTTCTATCTGGGGACCGCGGCGGGGGTCTACGCGATCGAGCGGCCGGGGGATCGGCTGGTGGATCACCTGGCGGGGACGGAGTATCCGGGGCTGTTGTTCGAGTCGCCGCGAGCTGCCCAGGACTGGCTCTACTCCGAGGCGAACTGCCTCCTGGCGTGCGTACGACAGTCCAGCAACGCGAAGAGCCTGAGAAGGGCCGTTGATCTGCTGTGGGCCACCAAGGACCTGGCGGAGTCGGGTGCCAACGCGCGTGAGTACGAGGTAGCGGCACTGTCGGTCCGGGATGCTGCACACGCGGCCGGGGATGCCCGCGCCGAGGGCCGCGCCCTAACCGCGCTGACAAACGTCCACCTTGTCGCGGGCCGCTTCAGCGAGGCAGACGAGAAAGCACGACTCGCCATGGAGCTCGCGAGCGAGGCCCATGACCCGCTCCCCAGCTGCTGGGCCCCCAACGACCGGGGCATCATCGCCATTTACGAAAACCGGCACGCCGACGGCGAACGCTACCTCCAGCAGGCGATCGACAACTTCCGCGCTGACGGCAACGACGTCGGTGAAGCCAGTGCACTGTGCAACCTCTCTCGGATCCACCTGGCCATGGGACGTACGGCCAGCGCCATAGACCTCGCTCAGCAGGGCATCGACATCTACGACCGGATGGGCCTCACCCTGAGGCTCGCCAACGGCCGATACGCCCTCGGTATCGCCCTGACCCAAGCCGGTCAGTTCGCCGAGGCCCTCGACCAGCTCACCGATGCGCTGACGTTGTTCCACGACAATCGACAGCCTCTCTGGGAGGGCGTAACTCACTTCCGCATCGCAGAGGTTCACCTCGCGGCCCATCGCCCCACGCTCGCCGCGAGCCACGCGGAACAGGCGATAGCACTGCGAGGCATAGGCGGGGAGTGGCGGCGCGGAACCGTGCTCACGGTCCTGGGGAAGGCGCTCGCCACCCTCGGCCAGTCCGACCGCGCGAGCGCCTGCTGGCGGGAAGCCCTCTCCATTTACGAGCTGTTGGGTTCCTCGGAAGCAGGCGAAGTTCGCGAGCTGCTGGCCCCGGCGGCGGCCGCATAGTTGCCGCCGGACTGCTGCACAAGCGGAACGCCGACCTCGTTCATCGTTCGTTTATCGCAGGTCGGCACTCTTACATACACCGATCCGTCGCGTCGGGGGGCAGACGGATCGCGGAGAGGCCACACCTTAAGGTGAACGGCCTGTACGCGCCCGTCCGACGGCCCTCGGGGGAGTCGTCGGACGGGCAGCTCCGCCCCTTTGCTACACAACTTTGCTGGAGTTGATGAACATGAGCCAGGCCGAGAAGAACGACGATGTCGTCAAGCCGCTCGACAACCACGCCTCCGTCGTGGAGGCGAACCTCCTCGACGCCGCAAAGGCTGAGGCATCCGCGAGCCAGATAACGACCCTGGACAACCACGCCTCGGGTGAAGAGCTCACACTCCTGGACAACCACGCCTCGGACGAGACCGCCTGAACCAGCGCTGACGGGGGAGTCGGCCGCGGCGGCGCGGAGGGGGAGCCGCCGCGGCCGAGTCATGCTCGGCATCCTGTTCCAGCCAATACTGACGCGATCTGTTCGATCACCTCAAGCAATCGCCCGTGATCACTAGGGTCACTTCTTGCACACCCGTGATCACTCGCCTTGGGGAGTTGACATGACTCGCACCAAGAAGGTCCTCGTCACCGTCGCGATCGCTGTTGCCGCTGCCGCCGGCGCGTCGGCTCCGGCCTTTGCCGACATTCACGCCACGAGCACGCCCGTCACGACGGACGACATTCACGCCACCGGCGTCTCGGAGTAACTCCGGACTACCGAACCAGCTCACCACACAATGGGGCCGAGCCCACGCTCGGCCCCATCGGCTTATCACCTGACACCAATTGCGGCATCAGACCCCGTACTCCTCTTCCGAACCCCCGCCTGGACCACCTTCCTCGCCTCCCTGAAGCGCTGACGCGGCGGTTATCCACAGGCGCGAGCACGGCCGGAGCGTCTCCGGGACAGTAGGGGCGTGGAACGGACGGAGTTGGGGGCGCTCGTAGAGGGAGGTGTGCTGCTCACCTCGCGGGCCCTGGAAGCGGGGTGGTCTCGGGCTCCGCTCTTCCGGCGGCTGGGCTCGGAAGGGTGGACGCGGGTCCAGAGCGGCGCCTGGGCCGAGCCAGGGCGGAGTGTCGATCTGGCCATGCGGCTGAAGGCTGTTCATCTGCTCAAGCCGCGGCTCGTCGTGAGTCATCGGTCGGCGGCCCGGCTCTGGCGGATCGAGATCCTGGACGGAGGCCGGCGGGACCAAGGGAAGCCATCGGACGTCGAGTTCACCGATCCCGGGCTCAGCGTCGTGCGGGGCCCTGTAGGCGTACGTGTCCACCGGATGCCCCTCGCCGAAGGCGACGTCGTACAGCTGCGCGGGCTGCCCGTCACGGACGTGCCCCGCACCCTTGCCGACCTCCTGCGCGCCGGGCCCAGGAACGACGCGCTCGTGGCCGTGGAGTCGGCGATCAACTACCGCACCGTGTACGGCGTACGTCGCGCGCCGCTCACCTCCATGGCGGCGCTCTCCGTCGCACTCGAAGGCCCGCTTCGCGGCGGCACCCGCGCCCGGCACTGGCTGAGCCTCGCCGACCGCCGCTCCGGCTCCCCCGCGGAAACGGTGGCCCGCCTGCACATGCTCGATGCCGGCCTGCGCCCCGAGTCCCAGGTCGAACTCCGCCTCCCCGGCGGCGGCCGCCGCTACCTCGACTTCCTCTTCCGGGAGGCGGGACTGGCGGTGGAGATCGAGGGATACGCCTACCACGGCACCCGCGACGCACACCGCCGCGACATCACCCGCTTCAACGAAGTCCTCCAATGCCCGGAGGTACGAACCCTGCTGCGCTACACCGCCGAGGACGTATTCCACCGCCCCGCCGAAATAATTCGCGCCATCCACACCACCCTGCCCCTCCCCCCGCGCCCCGCCACAGCCCGTGAACCAGCAAATGGTGCATGTGTCCCACTCCGCTCCAGCGAAGCCCCAGGTCAGCGACCTCAGTACGGGAACACATCCACCAATTACCCCCCCCGCCTCACCCCCGCAGGGCACCCTTCAGTACCTTGCCGCTCGCGTTTCGGGGGAGCTGCGGCACGAAGGCCACCGACCTCGGCACCTTGTAGTTCGCCATCTCTCGGCGGGACCACGCGATCAGGTCGTCGGACGTGAGCAGGGCGCCCTCGTGGCGGACCACGAAGGCCTTGGCGACCTCTCCCAGGCGGGTGTCCGGGATGCCGATCACCGCCACGTCGGCCACAGCGGGGTGCAGGGCGAGGAGTTGTTCGATCTCCGCCGGGTACGCGTTGAAGCCGCCGACGACGAACATGTCCTTGAGGCGGTCGGTGATACGGAGGTTGCCTGCCTCGTCCAGGACTCCCACGTCTCCGGTGCGGAGCCAGCCGTCGTCCGTCAGGACCTCCGCGGTCGCCGCCTCGTCCTCGTAGTAGCCGCACATGACGTTGAAGCCGCGGACCAGCACCTCGCCCGGTGTGCCCGGGGTCGCTGCGGCGACCCTCACCTCCGTCCCGGGGATCGCGCGGCCGGAGGTCGACGCGACGACCGACGGGGCGTCGCCGCGGCGGCACATCGTGACGATGCCGCTCGCCTCCGAGAGCCCGTACGCCGTCAGGACCGTGTCCACCCCCAGCTCTCCCTTCAGGCGTTCCACCAGGCGGAGCGGTACCACCGCCGCGCCGGTCACCACGAGCCGCAGTGCCGACAGGTCGTGGGCGTCGCGGGAGGCGTGGTCCAGGAGGGACTGGTGGAGGGTCGGCGGTCCGGGGAGGACCGAGATCCGCTCCGCGGCGATGTTCGCCAGGACCGTGTCCACGTCGAACACCGGCTGGGGGATCATCGTCGCGCCGCGCGTCAGGCAGGCGATCACACCCGCCTTGTAGCCGAAGGTGTGGAAGAAGGGGTTCACGATCAGGTAGCGGTCGTCCCGGCGCAGGCCCGCCAGATCGGCCCAGATCTCGTAGCCCCGCAGCGTCTGCGCGTGGGTGATCACCGCGCCCTTCGGGCGGCCCGTCGTGCCGGACGTGAAGATGATGTCCGACGGCATGGACGGGGCCACGGAGTCCGCCCGCGTCCGTACCTCCGCCTCCCCCACACCCTCCCCGCTCGCCAGGAAGTCCTTCCAGGTGCGGAAGTCGGCCGGCGCGTCGTCCGACATCACCACCACCTGCTCCAGCCGCGGCAACCCCGGCAGGGGACCGGCGCCCGCCCCCTCCCCCGCCGCCCTGCGCAGCGACGCCACATACGACGTCCCCAGGAACGTCCCCGTCACGAACAGCAGCCGCGCCCCGCTCCGCCGCAGCACGTCCGCCGCCTCCGCGCCCTTGAAGCGGGTGTTCAGCGGAACCAGCACCGCGCCCGCGGACACCGCGCCCAGCGCCGAGACGATCCAGTCGAGGGTGTTGGGGGCCCAGACGGCGACGCGGTCGCCGAGACCGACCCCGCTCGCCACGCACGCCGCCGCCGCGCGGTCGACGCGGGCGGCCAGTTCGGCGTACGAGATCCTCGTACGGCCCTCCACCACCGCCTCGGCGTCCGCATACCGCTCCGCCGCCGCACGGACCAGGCCCGGGATGCTGCCCCACTCCGCGTCACCGTGCATCACCACCACCAGCCTCTCACCTCGTAGCTGACTGTCCGTCAGATTAGTTGTAGTCTGACGAACTGTCAGCACGTCAGTTCCCTACGGAGGTGTGTGCAGCATGGCCGACACAGGCGTGGGCAGCGGTGCGGGACCCGGCCTCAAGGACACCACCGCCATCGTCGGGATCGGCCAGACCGCCTTCGCCAAACACCTTCCCGAGGACGAGCGGACCCTCGCCTGCCGTGCCGTTCTCGCCGCCCTCGACGACGCCGGGATCTCCCCGGGCGAGGTCGACGCGCTCGCCTCCTACACCATGGAGGAAACCGACGAGGTGGAGCTGGCGAAGGCGGTCGGGCTCGGCGACCTCACCTTCTTCAGCAAGGTCGGCTACGGAGGCGGGGGTTCGTGTGCAACCGTCGCCCATCTCGCCGCCGCCATCGCCTCCGGGCAGGCGACGGTCGGGGTGGCCTGGCGGTCGCGGAAGCGGGGCTCAGGGCCCCGGCCGTGGAAGAACACGACCGCCCAGCTCCCCACCCCCGCCCAGTGGACCCGGCCCTTCGGGCTTCTGCGGCCGGCCGACGAGATAGCCATGCTCACCCGCCGGTACCTGCACGAGTACGGGGCCGGCCGGGACCACCTCTTCAACGTCGCCCTCGCCTGCCGGAACCGCGCCAACCAGAACCCCGCCGCCGTCATGTACGACCGGCCCCTCACCCGGGAGATGTACATGACCTCCCGCTGGATCAGCGAGCCCCTCTGCCTCTTCGACAACTGCCTGGAGACGGACGGGGCGCTGGCGTGTGTGGTGGTGTCCAGTGAGCGTGCGCGTGACTCCCGACGGCCGCCCGTCTACATCCACTCCGCCGCCCAGGGCCTGCCCGCCCAGCACCACGGAATGGTCAACTACTGGAACGACGACCCGCTCACCGGCCCCGCCTGGACCGCCGCCCGGCACCTGTGGAAGCACGCCGACCTCACCCCGCAGGACGTGGACGTCGCCCAGATCTACGACGCGTTCACCCCGCTGATCCTCCTCTCCCTGGAGGGGTACGGCTTCTGCGGGCGCGGAGAGGGCGGGGCGTTCACGGAAGGGGGCGCGCTGGAGATCGGCGGTCGGCTGCCCCTCAACACCGGCGGCGGCGGGCTCAGCGAGGCCTATGTGCACGGCTTCAACCTCATCAACGAGGGCGTGAAGCAGCTGCGCGGAACCAGTACCGCGCAGGTCCCGGGCGCCGCCACCTGCCTGGTCACCGCCGGTGAGGGCGTACCCACCTCCGCCCTGCTCCTGCGGAACTGACCGCAAGCCGAGGAGTTGAGAAGCATGCTCACCCCCGTCATCGACCCCGACGGCGCCCCCTTCTGGCAGTACGCCGCGCAGGGCGAGCTGAGGATCCAGGCCTGCGCCGACTGCGGCGAACTCCGCTTCCCGCCCCGCCCCTGCTGCCCCCACTGCCAGTCGTTCGGCACGACCTGGCGCAAGGTCGGCGGGCGCGGGCGCGTCTGGTCCTACGTCGTTGCCCATCCGCCGCTGCTGCCCGACTACGCGGAGCAGGCGCCGTACAACGTCGTCGTCGTCGAACTCGCCGACGCCCCCCGGATACGGCTGGTGGGGAATCTCGTCAGCCGGCCCGGCGCGCCACTGAACTCCCTCTCCCCCGACCGCGTCCGCATCGGCGCCAGGGTGCAGGTCGTCTTCAGCGACGACGGCCTTCCCCAGTGGGTTCTGGAGCGGCCGTGAGCAACGTGCGGGTCAGCACCGACAAGGACACCGGCGTCGCCGTCGTCACCCTCGACCGGCCCGGGAAGCTCAACGCCGTCGACCTCGACACCGCCGCCGAACTCGCCGCTGCCTGGCGCACGTTCCGGTTCGACGACACCGTACGGGCCGTCGTGCTCACCGGGGCCGGCGAGCGGGCGTTCTGCACGGGGCTCGACCGGGACGCGGTCGTGCCGCAGCCCGGGTCGCCGTACATGCAGGACGACCCGCTCCTGCGCGTCGGGCCGAAGGCGAACGACCTGTGGAAGCCGGTCGTCGCCGCCGTGGGCGGGATGGCCTGCGGAGGGGCCTTCTATCTGCTCGGCGAGAGCGAGTTCGTCGTCGCCGACACGACCGCCACCTTCTTCGACCCGCACACCACCTACGGCATGGTCAGCGCCTACGAGTCCGTGCTCATGGCGCATCGGATGCCGTACGGGGAGGTCGCCCGGATGATGCTGATGGGGAGCGCGGAGCGGATCGGGGCGCGGCGGGCGTACGAGATCGGGCTCGTCTCCGAGCTCACCGCGCCCGGCGAGGCGTTGGCGGCGGCGGTGCGCTGCGCCACCGTCATCGCCGGGTGTCCGACGGAGGGCGTGCAGGGGACCGTGCGTGCGCTGTGGGCGGCCGAGGAGGCGGCCCGAGCGCAGGCGTTCGCACAGGCACCGCACCTGATCGCGCTCGGCAACCTGCCCACACACCGCCAGGCGGAGCTGTTCGCCGCCCGGCGGACCGGGGCCGGGGAGTTCCGGACGCGCTGACCGGCGCTCCCGCCCGGCCCGTTCAGTGTCACGAGCATGTCACTGCCTGGCGACCGCCCCGTACCCGGCGTAGCGTCTGGGACGAAGGCGGCGAACGGGCCGCTTTCCCACAGCGACGGCCGCCGTCCCGATCCCTTCCGTGCATCTGGTACGACGGCCGTCCCAGGGCGCGCGCCCTGCGCGCAGCGCCCCCGCTCGGCATCCTGCGCACAGCACCCCTACGCCGTGCGCGCCGTCCCCGTCCCCTTCTCCGCGTCCAGCGCGTACACGCAGCGGTCCTTGCTGCACGCGTACACGACGCCGTCCTTCACCACCGGCGATCCGGTGATCTCGCCGCCCGTCGCCAGTTTCCACCGCAGCCGGCCGTCGTCGGCCTTCAGGGTGTAGAGCAGGTGGTCGGTGGAGCCGAAGTGGATGCGGCCCTCGGCCACCGCGGGGGCGCCCGCGATGTCGCCACCCGCCTGGAAGCGCCACTTGGGCGTGCCGGTGACGGCGTCCAGGGTGTACAGGCCGCTGCCGCTGCCGACGTGGACGTGACCCGCGGCCACCAGCACCGGCTCGACGGACGACCGGGCCTCGGTGGCGATGCGCCAGCGGTCGCGGCCGTCGGCGGCGTCCAGGGCGTACACCGTGCCGAGGTAGTCGGCCAGGTACACCCCGCCGCCCGTCACCGCGGGGCCGGGCACGAAGGTGGGCGGGGAGAGGAAGACGGCCGGGGCCTCGAAGTGCCAGCGCACCATCCCGGTGGACACGTCGACGGCCAGGACGCGGGTGCCCGCGGAGAGGTACACGTAGCCGTCCTGGGCGCGGGTGACGCGGACCGGCACTCCGCCGCAGGAGGCGGCGTCGCCGATCGGGTACGACCAGCGCTCGTCGCCCGTGCGGGCGTCCAGGGCGCGCAGCCGGGCGTCCTGCCAGACGTACACCGTGCCGTCGTGGACGGCGGGGCCCGCCTCCGGGGACTCGAAGTCGCTCTGGCAGCCGCTGATCTCCCACAGCTTCTGGCCGTTCGAGGCCTCCCAGGCCTGGACGCCGCCGCCGCGCGTGCCGGTGACGACCGTGCCCCGGTCGGCCTTCAGGGAGTACACCCAGGCGTCCGTGGACAGCCGCCACAGGTCGCCGCCCTCTCGGGCGTCCAGCGCGAACAGGGTGGGGCCGTCGGAGGCGTGGATACGGCCGTCCGCGACCGCCATCGACCAGGCCACGTCCCGGGTCTTGAAGCGGCGGCGGCCGGTCGCCACGTCCAGGGCGTGCACCTCGAAGGAGGTGACGTAGACGAGGTCGCCGTCGACCGCCGGGGTGCCCCACACGTCGTTCGACATGCGGAACCGCCAGGGGCGCCAGCCGGCCGCCGCCTCCGGGGGTGCCGGGGGCGGCGCGGGTACGGCAGGGCCTACGGCAGGGTCTGCGCCGTTGACGCCGGGGCGGGGCTTGGCCCAGGAGGCGACCAGGCCGGCCTCCGGCGGGGGTGCCTTGACGGCGGCGGCGCGGGCGTCGGCGACGCGCGGGCCGGGCCCGATCGGCACCGCCGCGCCCGCCAGCCGCACGGGTCCGGTGTCGGGGGCGCCCATGGGGGCCGGCACGGGCGGCGGCGCCGGGATGACGGGGTCGCGGGAGGGCGGGGGCGGCACGGGCGCCCGGCCGCCGCTGCGGGGGCCGGGCGACGCCGGTTTCACCGGCGGGCGGCCGCCGCGGCGGGTCTCGATGAGCCCCACCGCCTTCTCGGGCAGCCACGCGGACGCGGTGCCGCTGTCGTCGGAGCCGGAGCCGAAGAGGTGCGGGGCCAGTTGGGCCTGGAGGTCGGCGGGGTTCGGGCGGGCCGTCGCCTCCATCTGCATGCAGGACTCGATGAGCGGGCGCAGCTCGTCCGGGAGGCCTTCGAGGTCGGGGCCCTCGCGCAGCAGCATGAAGACGGTCTCGACGGGGTTGGCACCGTGGAAGGGCGGATGTCCGGTGGCGGCGAAGACCAGCATCGAGCCCAGCGAGAACACGTCGCTGGCGCCGGTGACGCTGCGGGAGTCCTTCGCCTGCTCGGGGGACATGTAGGCGGGCGTGCCGACAGCCACGTTCGTCATCGTCAAACGCGTGTTCGAGACGCCGGATGCGATGCCGAAGTCGATCACCCGGGGACCGTCCTCGACCACAAGGACGTTCGAGGGCTTGAGGTCGCGGTGGACGAGCCCGGCGCCATGGATGGACTGGAGCGCCTCCGCGACGCCCGCCGCCAGCCAGCGCACCGCCTGGGCCGGAAGCGGCCCGCAGTCGTTCACTATCTCCTCGAGGGAGGGCGCGGGGACGTACGCCGTGGCCAGCCACGGCACCGCGGCGCGCGGGTCGGCGTCGACGACCGCGGCCGTGTAGAAGCCGGAGACCGCCCGGGCCGCCTCCACCTCCCGCGTGAAACGGACGCGGAAGAGCTGGTCCTCGGCGAGCTCCGTGCGGACCGTCTTGATCGCCACGCGCCGCCCGGACGCCGAGCGCGCGAGATAGACCAGCCCCATGCCGCCGGCACCCAGCCGTCCCAGCACCTCGAACGGCCCGATACGCCGCGGATCGTGCTGCGTCAGCTGATCCACCACTTGCCCTGCCACCTCCCCGTACGGGCCGCGCAACCCGCGTGTGTACGCGACCCCGTGCAGCGTCTCACCACCGCACCGCCATGGCGGCACGCACCCTGATTCTTCCTGGCCGGACACCAGGTTGCGAACCCGGTGACAATCGGGGTGTCCCTGACGATATCGGGACAAATATGCGGCGATCAGCGCTCCAGCAGCGCGAACGACGCCCCCTGATTGTCGGTGACAACGGCCACGGTGCCGTACGAAGCGGCGAAGGGGCCGGCCTGGATCCGGCCGCCGAGCCGGTTGACGGTGGCGAGTGCGGTCGCGCAGTCCTCGACCCGGAAGTGCACGAGGAAGTGGGGCGGCATCTCGGCCGGGAAGAGGTCGGTGACGGGGGCGCGGCCGAAGTCGGGCTCGGCGTCGCGGCCGAAGAGGGCGTCGTGGAAGAGGCCGCCGTAGAAGGCGTTGGCGGCAGCGGTGTCGCGGGCGTAGAGCTGGGCCCAGGCGAAGGTGCCGGGCTCGTGGCGCGTCGCGAAACCCGGGTGGGTGCCGGGCTGCCAGAGGCCGAAGACCGCGCCCTCGGGGTCGGCGACGAGGGCGGCGGTACCCAGGCCGTCGATCGGCACGGGTGGCGTGACGACCTGCCCGCCGGCCTCCCGGACACGCCTGACCAGCGCCTCGGCGTCCGGGGTCGCGAAGTACACCGTCCAGACCGTGGGCATACGGCCGTCCGTCTTGTGCGCGAGCGCGGCGACGGACTCATCGTCCTTGCGGGCCCACACGTAGGTGCCGTACGCCTCCTCGAACGTCCACCCGAAGAGCTCACCGTAGAACCGCCTGCCCGCCTCCACGTCGGGAAGCTGCGCGTCCACCCAGCAGGGGACGCCCTCCCGGACGTCCCCTCCGTACCCCGATGCCCTGTTTTCGGCCATACCGCCAAAGTAACGGCGCGGCACGCACCCCGCAGACCAGGCACACCAGCCTCCGCACCCCCGCGCACCCCATTTGCAGTCGGCCGAATCGCGCTCCCATCACCCCTCGGTAAGCTGACGACATGACAGGACAAGTGCGTACCGTCGACGGCCGGGTGGCCGGCCGGCGTGGGCAGGCGACCCGGCAGAAGCTGCTCGACTGCCTCAGCGAGATGCTCAGCTCCTCCCCGTACCGGGACGTCAAAGTCATCGATGTCGCCCGGAAGGCGGGCACTTCGCCCGCCACCTTCTACCAGTACTTCCCGGACGTCGAGGGCGCCGTCCTGGAGATCGCCGAGCAAATGGCGGCCGAGGGCGCCGAGTTGACCGGACTGGTCGCCGGGCGCTCCTGGGTCGGCAAGGCCGGCTGGCAGACCGCGCAGGAACTCGTCGACGGATTCCTGGAGTTCTGGCGCCGCAACGACGCGATCCTCAGGGTCGTCGACCTCGGGGCCGCCGAGGGCGACAAGCGGTTCTACAAGCTCCGCATGAAGATCCTGAACTCGGTGAACAACTCGATCTCGGACGCCGTCGCCGAGTTGCAGTCCAAGGGCAGGGTCGACAAGGACGTGAACCCGGCCGCGGTCGCCGGTTCGCTGGTCGCGATGCTCGCGGCGGTCGCCGCGCACCAGAAGGGCTTCCAGTCCTGGGGCGTCAAGCAGGCCGAACTCAAGCCGAACCTCGCCCTGTTGGTGCACCTGGGCGTGACCGGCAAGAAGCCGACGAAATAGCCCGGGCCCTTTTCGGAACCCCTTAGACACCAAGTCCTGTCAGGCAGGCGGTGGTTCACCCGGTCACCGGGGTGAACCACCGCCTGCCGCGCTGTTGCCGGCTATTTCCGTACGATCCTGAAGAGCCGTATCTCCCGCTCCACGCGCGCCTGGTACGTCGCGTACGGCGGCCAGAACGCCAGTACCGTCCGCCAGGCCGCCGCGCGTTCCTCGCCCTCCAGCAGCCGGGCCGTGACCGGGATGTCCTCGCCCTTCCAGCTGACCTCGGCGTCGGGGTGGGCGAGGAGGTTGTGGGTCCAGGCCGGGTGGCCGCTCCGGCCGAAGTTGGAGCCGATCAGAAGCCAGCCGCGACCGCCGCCCTCCGGCATGCACGCGAGCGGAGCGCGCCGGGGCAGTCCGCTGCGCGCGCCGGTCGAGGTCAGGATCACGCCCGGCAGCATCTGCGCGCTGAGCAGCATCTTTCCGCGGGTGAGGCGGTGGACGGCACGGTCCAGCGCGGGGATGACGTGCGGGGCGACCTTCGCGAAGCCCCGCGTGGAGGACATCCTCTGCACCATGCGCACCCCGACGGTGATCACACCGCCACCTCCCTCTCCTCGAAGAGACGCGCCGTTTCCGCGGCGTGCGCCCGCAGGCGGTGCACCGGACCGAACAGCAGTTCGTCGCCCGCGGCCCGCTTGAAGTACAGGTGGGCCTCGTGCTCCCAGGTGAAACCGATGCCGCCGTGCAGCTGGATGCCCTCGGAGGCGGCCGTCCGCAGCGCCTCCAGGGCCTGCGCGAGGGCGAGCCCGCCCACCCGCCCGCCCGTCTCCCGCCACCGCCCTTCCGAAGAGGCGCTTCGCGCCGCACCTCCTGATTCGTGGGCGGTCGCCCAGGCCGCGTAGTACGCGGCCGAGCGTGCCGCCTGCAGCTGGACGTACACGTCGGCCAGCCGGTGCTTCACCGCCTGGAAGGAGCCGATCGCCCGCCCGAACTGCTCACGCCGGCCGACGTACTCCACGGTCCGTTCCAGCGCCCGGTCGGCGGCCCCGACGGCCTCGCAGGCGAGGACGGCGGCGGCGGTGTCGCCGACGGCGGCGAGGGCGGAGAGGACGTCCGCCCGGTCGTCGTCACCGAGCAGCCGGGCTTCGGTCTCCCGCAGCTGGACGCGCGCCCGTGACCTCGTGGCGTCCAGCGCGGTCTGCCGCACTCGCACCAGTCCGGACGCGTCGCCGGGAACGAGGAACAGCAGGGTGCGCGAGCGGGCGAACCCGCCGGTGTGGGCGGCGACGACGAGGAGACCGGCGCTGTGCCCGTCGAGGACCTGGTCGACCTGCCCGTACAGCCGCCACCGCCCGTCGGCGCGCCGGGCCTGCACCCCGCCGGCCCGGCCGCCCCCGGCCCAGTCGCCGCCGTTCGTGCCGGTCAGGGCGAGGGCGGTGGCGAGGCCGGCGCCGGGTACGGCGAGGGTGGCGGTCAGGGCGCCGGTGGCGATCCGGGGCAGCAGTTCGGCGCGCTGGGCGTCGGTGCCGAGGGCGAGCAGGAGCGGGGCGGCGAGGGCGGCGGTGGTCAGCAGCGGCGAGGGGGCCAGGAATCGTCCCGTCTCCTCGCAGGCGAGCGCGAGGTCGGTGACGGGACAGCCGACACCGCCGTACCGCTCCGGGAGGGCGAGCCCGGGCAGGCCGAGCCGG
The DNA here is from genome assembly GCF_042896175.1 of Streptomyces sp. NPDC001315. NCBI lineage: Bacteria > Bacillati > Actinomycetota > Actinomycetes > Kitasatosporales > Streptomycetaceae > Streptomyces > Streptomyces sp. NPDC001315. The sequence continues at coordinate 231,994 of NZ_JBIAWZ010000008.1, forward strand.
GCGGCGAGGGCGGTCCAGAGGCCGGGATCGTGCCCGGCGGGGCTGTCGACGGCGGCCCGCACCTCCTCCGGCCCGCAACGCTTGCGCAGCAGCTCGCGGAGGGTGCGGCGGATGTCGTCCTGTTCCGCGGTGAAGCCGGCGTCCATGGGGCACCTCTTTCCGGATCTGACGGCGCGTCATATTAAGGCGGGCGCGCGAGGATGCCCAGAGGTGGAACGCCTGTCGGACCCTCTCGATCTGATATACCGTCAGATTCATGTCTCCAGGGACCCGGAAAGCAGCCGTCGTCGGCGTGGCGCTCTCTTCCTGCGGCCGCGTGGACGACGCGACCCCGTACACGCTGCACGCCCAGGCGGCCCGCCGCGCCCTCGACGACGCGGGCCTGGACCGCTCGCTCGTCGACGGCTTCGCGTCGGCGGGCACGGGCACCCTCGCCCCCGCCGAGGTGGCCGAGTACCTGGGCCTGCGTCCCACCTGGGTCGACTCCACCTCCGTGGGCGGCTCCACCTGGGAGGTCATGGCGGCCCACGCGGCGGACGCGATCGCCGCGGGCCACGCCGACGCCGTCCTCCTCGTCTACGGCTCGACGGCCCGCGCCGACATCAGGGCCGGCCGCCGCACCGGTGACCTCTCCTTCGGCGCGCGTGGCCCGCTCCAGTTCGAGGCGCCCTACGGCCACACCCTCATCGCCAAGTACGCCATGGCCGCCCGTCGCCACATGCTCGAACACGGCACGACCATCGAGCAGTTGGCCGAGATCGCCGTGCAGGCCCGGGCGAACGCCGCCCTGAACCCGGAGGCGATGTTCCGCGACCCGATCACCGTGGACGACGTCCTGTCCGGCCCGATGATCGCCGACCCGTTCACCAAGCTGCACTGCTGCATCCGGTCCGACGGCGGGGCGGCGGTACTGCTCGCCGCCGAGGAGTACGTACGGGACTGTCGTACGGCCCCCGTGTGGATCCTCGGCACCGGGGAGCACGTCTCCCACGCCGCCATGTCGGAGTGGCCCGACTTCACGGTGTCCCCGGCGGCGGTGAGCGGACGGCTCGCCTTCGAACGGGCGGGGGTGCGGCCGGACGAGATCGACTTCGCGGAGATCTACGACGCCTTCACCTACATGACGCTGGTGACCCTGGAGGACCTCGGCTTCTGCGGGAAGGGCGAGGGCGGGGCGTTCGTGGAGAAGGGCCGGTTGAAGGTGGCGGGCGGGGAGCTGCCCGTGAACACGGACGGCGGCGGGCTCTCGGCCCAGCACCCGGGGATGCGGGGGCTGTTCCTGCTGGTGGAGGCGGTGCGGCAGCTGCGAGGGGAGGCAGGAGCGCGCCAAGTACGGCGGCGGGACGGCGATGTGCCCCACCTGGCGGTCGCCTCCGGCACGGGGGGCTGGTTCTGCTCCTCGGGGACGGTCGTGCTGGGCCGGGAATGAGGCGGCCCGAGCCACTACGGGCCGCCCGTGACGGACGCCCTTCCGTGTTCATCAACCGCATCGGCCCCCGTGGTCCGGGCGTGCGCACGTCGTGCGGTCGGTGATACTCGGGGCATGGGAACGGATCTTCACGAGCTGCTGAGGTCACTGCGGGTGTGGGACCCGGAGGCGACCGAGCTGCCGCCCTTCGACCCGGCCGCCGCGCCCGCCGAGCCCCTCGCGCTGTTCACGGCATGGTTCGCGGAGGTGGTGGCAGCCGGGCAGCCCGAGCCGCACACCATGTCGCTGGCGACGTCCGACGAGGAGGGCCGCCCGGACGTACGGACCGTGATGCTGCACGGCGCCGACGCGGACGGCTGGGCCTTCGCGACCCACGCGAGCAGCCGCAAGGGCCGCCAGCTCGCCGCCCGCCCGTACGCCGCCCTCGGCTTCTACTGGCCCGCCCAGGGCCGCCAGGTGCGCGTGCGCGGCCCGGTGACCGTCGCCCCGTCCGCTGCGGCGCGGGCCGACCTGCACGCCCGCTCCACCGGGGCGTTGGCCGCCGCGCTGACCGGGCGACAGAGCGAAGTCCTGGGCTCGGTGGAAGAGTTGAGGCGGGCCTCGGAGGACGCCTGGGAGCTGGCCCGGCGGGAACCGGACACCGAATCCCCGACGTGGACGCTCTACCGTCTGCGGCCGGAGGAGGTGGAGTTCTTCCAGGGGGACGAGCGGCGGCGGCACCTACGGCTGCGGTACCGGCGGGAGGGCGGGGGCGCGGGCTGGGTCAGGGAGCTGCTGTGGCCCTGAGGTTCACGTCCGGCCCTCACCGCCCCGGTCCCGGCCCGTCGAAGTCGTACACCGCGAAGTCCCGCACCGGCTCGTAGCCGATCCGCCGGTAGAGGCCGTTGCTCGTCGGGTTCGCCAGATCGGTGAAGAGCAGCACCTCCTCCGCGCCCTTCGCCACTGCGGCGCGGCTGACCTCGGCCGTCACGGCGCCCGCGTAACCCCGGCCCCGCAGCGGCGCGGGGGTGTAGACGGGGGCCACGCGCACCTGGCCGGCGACCTGTGGGGTCCCGCCCGCCATGGCGACGGGGGTGCCGTCGGGGGTCTCCCAGAGGGTGAGGCCGTCGTGGGCGAGGCGGGCGTCCACCCAGGCGCCCGGGTCGCGTTGGGGCGCCGCGCCGACCGACTCGGCGAACTCGACGTGCCAGCGGGCGAGGTGGTCGCGGTCACGGGCCGTGGCGATCCTGGCTCGGCCGAGCGGGGCGGGCCGCGGGGGCGTGAGCGTGCCGAGGCGGTAGAGGCGCTGGCTCCGGTGAAGCGTGGCGGTGGCGCCGGTGGCGTGCCGCCACGCCTCCGTGAAGGCCTCCGCGGTGGCCCGGTCCGCGGAGACGCCGGGTAGGGGGTGACCGGCTTCCGCGAGCCACCGCGCGAGTGTCCCGGTCCGCTCCTTCGCGAGCGGGGTGAGGGTCAGGCGTTGCGGTGGTGTACGGAAGAACGCGGCCCCTACCTCCCCCTTCGTCCCCTCCAGGACGCCAAAGACGGGCGCCTCGTCCCCGTAGACGTACGGTCCCCGCGTGCGCAGTGCCTCGGTCACCGTCAGGAAGACCGTGTGCAGGGCGGGCCGTGCGTGCAGGAAGGTTCCGGCGCGGTCGAGGAAGGCGTCCACGCCGTCGACGTACCGCCATGTGTGCCCCGTCATGACAGTTCCGCCTCCGGATCGGTCGACAGGCGGGCGTGCAGGTGCATGTCGCGGAACGCGTCATGGCGGCCCTCGTCGAACATCGCACCCCGCAGCGTGCCCTCGTAGCGGAAGCCGCACCGCTCGGCGATCCGGCAGGAGGCGTCGTGGCCCAGGGCGTGGTCGAGTTCCAGTCGGTGCAGGTCGAGGTCGGTGTGGGCCCAGTGGGCGGCGAGGGCGAGGGCACGGGTGGCGACGCCGCGGCCGCGGGCCTCGGGCAGGACCCAGTAGCCGACCCGGGCGGAGCGGAAGGTGGGGCTGATCGCGTTGACGCCGATGTGCCCCAGCGTCGTACCGCTCGCCGCGTCCGTGATCCGGAACGACGCGCTGCTGCCGTCCGCCGCGTACGCCTCCTTGGCCCGCAGCGAGGCCCGGGCGCTGTCGAGGTCCGTGACGAACCTGAGCGGGGTGTTCCAGCGCCGGAACTCCGGGTCGGACATACCGCGCAGCCAGGCCGCGACGTCGGCGGCGTACGCCGCGCGCCAGTGGGTCAGGCGCAGTCCGTGGCCTTGGAGTTCGGGGAAAGGGGAGCCGAGGGGGCGCTCGCTCATGTGGGCCATCAGGCCATTGAAGCCGGTGGGCCGGGGCGCCGGCAGCTGCTTGATGGACCTTTGGATCTCTACGGTCCTGTTGAATCCCTACGGTCCTTCGAACCTTACGGACCCTGAATCCCTGGGCCGGAACACCGGCACCCCCTCCCGGAAGGCGACCTCCAGCTCCGCGTTCGCCCGCAACTCACCCTCCCCGCACTCCACGACCTCGGTCATCATCCGCGGGCCCTCGGCGAGGTCGACGACTGCGGCGACGTACGGTGTGCGCTCCCTGAAGGGCGGGAGGTCGTTGCGGTGGACGACGGACCAGGTGTAGAGCATGGCCCGGCCGCTCGCCTCCTGCCAGGTGACGTCGTCGCTCCAGCAGTGCGGGCAGAACTCGCGGGGGTAGTGGTGGGCCCGCGCGCACGCCCCGCAGCGGCGGATCAGCAGGCGCCCCTGTGCGGCCGCCTCCCAGTAGGTGCGCGTGAAGGCGTCCGGCTCGGGGAGGTCGTAGCGCGGGGCGCCGCTCATTGGAACCATCCGAGCGCTCCGTCCAGTGACCACGTCTGCCACGACATCCCGAACAGGGCCACCACCGAGATCAGCCCCATCATCGAGTTCTGCCCCTGCTCCGCCCAGTCGTGGATCATGAGGATGAAGTAGAGAGCGTTGAGCAGCAGCCCGCCGACCAGGGCGACGGGGGTCAGGAAGCCCGCGATCAGGCCGAGGCCCAGGGCGAGTTCCGCGTAGACGACGACGTATGCCATCGTGCGTGGTCTGGGCGCGACCACGGTCTCGAAGCCGGAGCGGACCGCGTGCCATCGGTGCTTCGCCGCGACGCCCGCCGCCCACTCGATCCCGGTACCGCGCTCGAACCAGTCCTTGCGGTCCTTGTGCCGCCAGCTCTCCAGCCACCACAGCCCGAGCCCGATCCGCAGTACCGCCAGCCATTCCGCCCCGCTGAGCCAGATCGTGTCCATGTCCCGGATCCACTCTCCCCGTCGACGCGTGCCACGCCACCGCCATCTGACGGTATGTCAGTTCAGCGGATGGCCGGCGCTTTCGCAAGACGCCGACTGGAGGGATCCCCGGGAAACCCTGCGCAGCCCCACAAAGCTGTGTGTCGACGATGAATACCGCGAAGGCAAGTAGCCCGTGACCGACCGGCGGTTGCCGCCTGCCCCCTGAACGCGGCGTCCGATCTTCCCGTCTGTCCGATCGGGCGCCGCTCACTCCCGACGCCGGGCCCACACGCACCTGGGCCCGGCGTCGCGGGCTTTCCGCCCACCGCGCATTCACAGTCGGGCGGCCTGCGTCACAGATCCCACCCGCCTCTCCTACAGGCGTGATCAATCCGCAACCAATTCCGGTCTTGACCGAGACCCATCAATTCTGTGTGTGATTACGCTCGCGCTCATGGCCGACTCCACCGACTCCACCTCGTCCGCGACCCCCACGGCGGTACCCGCCGACCGCCCCGTGTACGTCGTCGGCGGCGGCCCGGGTGGTCTCGCCGTCGCGTACGCGCTGCGCGCCCAGGGCATCCGCGCCGTCGTCCTGGAGAAGTCCGACCGGGTCGGCGCGTCCTGGCGGCGCCACTACGACCGGCTGCATCTGCACACCACCCGACGTCTGTCCGCCCTGCCGGGGCTGCCGATGCCGCGCCGGTTCGGACGCTGGGTGTCGCGTGACAACGTGGTGCGCTACCTGGAGAAGTACGCCGAGCACCACGAGCTGGAGATCGTCACCGGAGTCGAGGTCTCCCGCATCGAGCGCTCGCCCGACGGCACCGGCTGGCTGCTGCACGCCACCGGCGGCCGCGAGCTGACCGGCGCCGCGGTGGTCGTCGCCACCGGATACAACCACACGCCCCGCGTCCCCGACTGGCCGGGCCGCGACACCTACACCGGCGAGCTCCGGCACGCCGGCGAGTACCGCAACGCCAAGCCCTACGCCGGCCGGGACGTCCTCGTCGTCGGGGTCGGCAACACCGGCGCCGAGATCGCCGTTGACCTGGTGGAGGGCGGGGCGTCCCGGGTGCGGCTGTCCGTCCGCACGGCACCGCACATCGTGCGCCGCTCCACCGCCGGATGGGCCGCGCAGTACACGGGCGTGCTGGTACGGCGCCTGCCGGTCGGGCTCGTCGACCGGCTGGCGAAGCCGATGGCCAGGCTCAGCGTGCCGGACCTGTCGGCCCACGGGCTGCCCCGCCCCGACACCGGCCTCTACAGCCGGGTCACCGCGGGGGCGATCCCGGTCCAGGACGTCGGCCTCATCGACGCCGTACGCAAGGGGCAGGTCGAGATCGTGGCCGCCGTCGACGGCTTCGAGGACGGCAAGGTCGCCCTCGCCGACGGCAGCCGGATCTCGCCGGACGCCGTCGTCGCCGCCACCGGCTACGTCCGCGCCCTCGAAGACCTGGTCGGTCACCTCGACGTGCTCGACGCCCGCGGCAAGCCGGTCGTCCACGGCGCCCGCGCCCCGCGCAACGCACCCGGGCTGTACTTCACCGGCTTCACCAACCCGATCAGCGGCATGCTCCGCGAACTGTCGATCGACGCGGAGAAGATCGCGAAGGCCGTCGCGGGCAAGGGGGCGGGTGCGGGGCAGGTGTCCCGGCTCCCGGGCTGAGGAACAGCACCGTCGCCGGCCGACGCGGCACCCGCCTCGGCCGGCGCAGCGTCCTCCTCGGCCCGTCCTTCGGTTCTTTGCGTGCACAGCGGTTCCTGACGGAACGTCAGTTCAGTAATCTGACAGAGCGTCAGTTATTTCGCTGTCACACAGGAGCGGGCGGACCGATGCTTGGATCAACCCACGGCACCCTCACCACCGACTCCCGCCGGGCCCGCGTCAGCGCGTGCGGCGAGCCTCCGGCACCGGCCGTCCACGGCCGCCCGGCCGACGTGGACGACCTCGACGTCAGCGGCCGTCCGCTGTACGCCGGCGTCCCCGACCTGGACCGCTTCTTCCGGCCGGAATCCGTCGCCGTGATCGGCGCCTCGGACACCGAGGGGCGGCCCAACACCGGTATCACCCGGCAGTTGATCACCTGGGCCGAGCGGGTGGGGGCACGGCTGCACCCCGTCCACCCCACCCGTGAATCGGTCTTCGACATCCCCTGTCTTCCTTCCGTCGCCGATCTGCCCGAGCAGGTCGACCTCGCCGTACTGCTGGTCGCCGATCCCCTTCCCGTCGTGGAGCAACTCTCCGAGGCCAAAGTGAAGTTCGCGGTGGCCTTCGCCTCCGGGTTCGCGGAGACCGGCGCGGACGGCGCGGCCGCGCAGGACCGGCTCGCGGCCGCCGTCGCGCGGTCCGGGCTGCGGCTGCTCGGGCCCAACACCAACCTCAACGCCTTCGAACGCTTCCGGGACGACCTCGACGGACCGGCGATCGCCCTCATCACCCAGTCGGGACACCAAGGCCGCCCCGTCTTCGCCCTCCAGGAGCTCGGCATCCGCCTCTCCCACTGGGCACCCACCGGCAACGAGGCCGACCTGGAGACCTCCGACTTCATCTCCTACTTCGCCGAGCGGGCGGAGGTCGGTGCCATCGCCTGCTATGTCGAGGGCCTGAAGGACGGCCGGTCCTTCCTGCTCGCCGCCGACCGGGCCGCCCGGCGCGGCGTGCCGGTCGTCGCGGTCAAGGTGGGCCGCACGGAGACCGGTGCCCGCACGGCCGCCTCACACACCGGCAAGCTGACCGGCGCGGACGCGGTGGTGGACGCGGCGATGCGGCAGTTCGGCGTGATCCGGGTGGACGGCCTCGACGAACTCCAGGACACCGCGGCCCTGCTGGCCCGGGCCCGCCCCCCGCTCTCCGACGGGGTCGTCGTCTATTCGATCTCGGGCGGCACGGGCGCGCACGTCGCCGACCTGGCGACCGAGGCGGGCCTGAGACTGCCCGTGCTGTCGGACGCCAAACAGGCCGAGCTGCACCAGTGGATACCCGAGTACCTGAGCGTGGCCAACCCCGTGGACAACGGCGGGCATCCGGTCGGTGACCGGCGCGGCCGGAAGATCATTGACGCGATCCTCGAAGACCCCGAGGTCGGAGTACTGATCTGCCCGATCACCGGCCCCTTCCCACCTCTGAGCGACCGACTGGTCGAGGACCTGGTGGCCGCGGCCGAAGGGACGGACAAGCTGGTGTGCGTGGTGTGGGGGTCTCCGGTCGGCACCGAGCCGGCCTACCGGGAGATGCTGCTCGGCTCCTCGCGCGTGGCCACCTTCCGCACCGTGGGCAACTGCCTCGCGGCCGTCCGCGCCCATCTCGACCACCACCGCTTCGTACGCGGCTACCGCTCCCCCTTCGACGAGGCGCCGCGCACCCTCTCCCCCTCTTTCCGCAAGGCCCGGGCCCTGATGCGGCCGGGGCAGCAGCTGAGCGAGCACGCGGCGAAGCAGCTGCTGCGGGCCTACGGCATCCGTGTGCCGCGCGAACAGCTGGTGACCAGCGCGGCGGCCGCGGTGCGCGCGGCGGGGCTCGTCGGCTACCCCGTGGTGATGAAGGCGTCCGGCGCCCAGATCGCCCACAAGACCGAGCTGGGCCTGGTGAAGATCGGCCTGACCTCGGCCAGCCAGGTCCGCGACGCCTACCGTGAGCTGACGGAGATCGCCCGCTACGAGGGCGTCTCGCTCGACGGCGTCCTGGTGTGCCAGATGGTCGAGCGGGGCGTCGAGATGGTCGTCGGCGTCACGCACGACGACCTGTTCGGTCCGACCGTGACCGTCGGCCTCGGCGGCGTGCTCGTCGAGGTCCTTCGGGACGCGGCCGTGCGTGTCCCGCCCTTCGGCGAGGACCAGGCCAGGACCATGCTCACCGAACTCCGTGGCCGGGCCCTCCTGGACGGGGTCCGCGGCCGTCCCCCGGCCGACGTCGACGCCCTCGTCGAGGTCGTCCTGCGCGTGCAGCGCCTGGCACTGGAACTCGGGGACGAGCTCGCCGAACTCGACATCAATCCGCTGATGGTGCTGCCCAGGGGGCAGGGTGCCGTGGCCTTGGACGCGTTGGCGGTGTGTCACTGAGATGAACATGACCGATTCCCCCGAATCTCCCGGTTCCCCCGATTCCACGGATGGCACGGACTTCACGGATCGCAAAAACTCCACGGATTCCACCCGTGAGCCCGAAAAATCCGCTGAGTCATTGGTACTGCACGCCACTGACAATCACGTCTCCCGCATCACCCTCAACCGACCCGAAACCCTCAACGCCCTCACCCCTGACCAGCGGGAACGCATCATCCGGCTGCTCTGTGACGCCTCCGCCGACCCTGAGGTGCGGGCGGTGGTCATCACGGGAACGGGCCGCGGCTTCTGCGCGGGAGCGGACCTGCGGGGCGCCTCGACGGCCGGAGAGCGGATCGCCGGCGACGTCGCCCGCACCCTCCGTCTCGGCGCCCAGCGGCTCGTCGCCGCCGTCCTCGACTGCGAGAAGCCGGTGATCGCCGCCGTGAACGGTACGGCGGCCGGCCTCGGCGCCCACCTCGCCCTCGCCTGCGACCTCGTACTCGCCGCGGAATCCGCGCGGTTCATCGAGGTGTTCGTACGGCGCGGACTGGTCCCCGACGGCGGTGGGGCCTACCTGCTCCCCCGCCTCGTCGGACCCCAGCGTGCCAAGGAGCTGATGTTCTTCGGCGACGCCCTCACCGCACCGGACGCCGAGCGCCTCGGCCTGGTCAACCGCGTCGTCCCGGACGGGGAGTTGGACAAGGCGTCCCGGGCGTGGGCCGAACGCCTCGCCGCCGGCCCGACCCGCGCCCTCGCCCTCACCAAGCAGCTCGTCAACGCCTCCCTCGACACCGACCGCGCCACCGCCTTCGCGGCGGAGGCCGCCGCGCAGGAGATCAACATGGCGGCGGAGGACGCGCGGGAGGGAGTGACGGCGTTCGTGGAGCGCAGGAGCCCCGAGTTCAGGGGCCGGTAGTTCACGGACTGTGTTCCGGGTCCGGCAGTTCAGGGGGCCGGCAACCCTTCCTATCTGACGCACCGTCAGCTTCAATGGGGAACGTGATGGGACACGCAGGGATGGCGGCAGCCGCCGTCCGTTACCTCAGGTCGGCCGGGGCTTCGGCCCCGGCACCCGTCGAGGCGCTGCCGCGACCGGAGTTGCGGTGTGTCGGTGAGGACGAGCGCGCGCCGGTCGACCAGGGCGAGTTCCGGCGGGTGCTGGGGAACTTCGCGACGGGCGTGACCGTTGTCACGGCACCACCCGCCGACGGTGAGGACTCCCCCGCCGGCTTCGCCTGCCAGTCCTTCTCCTCCCTCTCCCTCGACCCGCCCCTCGTCGCCTTCATGGTCGGCCGCAGGTCGACGACATGGCCGCGCATCGCCCGGGCCGGCGTCTTCTGCGTCAACGTCCTGGACGAGCGCCAGGGCGAGCTGTGCCGCGCCTTCGCGGTGAGCGGTGCGGACAAGTTCGCGGGGGTCGCGCACGAACCGGCCCCGGTCTCCGGCGCGCCGCGCCTCACCGGGGCCCTCGCCTGGATCGACTGCACCATCCACGCCGTGCACACCGGCGGCGACCACCTCATCGTGGTGGGGCGGGTGGACGCCCTCGGCACCGGCGGCCGCGACGGCGACGTCGGCAGCCCGCTCGTCTTCCACCGGGGGCGCTTCGCGCGGCTCCAGGAAGAACGCTGACCGTCAGGCCGGCGCCACCTGCGCCCCCACCGGCCGTCGCCTGATCACCAGCGCCATCAGCGCCGCCGCCCCGCACAGCGCGCCCGACGCGACCCAGACCATGTCGTACGAGCCGAAGACGTCCCGGGCGACACCGCCCAGGAAGGCGACGAGCGCGGCGCCGATCTGGTGGGAAGCGAGGACCCAGCCGAAGACGATGGCGCTGTCCTCGCCGTACTGCTCCCGGCACAGGGCCAGGGTGGGCGGCACGGTGGCGACCCAGTCGAGGCCGTAGAAGACGATGAAGAAGATCATCGGGGGGTGCACGGTGGACGCCAGCAGCAGCGGGAGGAAGAGGAGCGAGATGCCGCGCAGCGCGTAGTACACGGCCAGCAGGCGGCGCGGTTCGAAGCGGTCGGTGAACCAGCCCGAGGCCACCGTGCCGACCACGTCGAACACGCCGATGACCGCCAGCAGCGAGGCCGCCGCCGTGATGGGCATGCCGTGGTCGTGGGCCGCGGGCACGAAGTGGGTCTGGACCAGGCCGTTGGTCGAGGCGCCGCAGATCGCGAAGGTGCCGGCCAGCAGCCAGAAGGGGCCGGTGCGGACCGCCGAGAAGAGGACGGTCACGGCACGGCGGGCGGCACCCTGGACGGGAGCGGGCTTCGGTACGAATTCTTCGGCGCCGTACGGCTTCTGGCCCACATCCGCCGGATGGTCGCGCAGCAGCAGCCAGACGAAGGGGACGACCGCCAGGGCCGCGAGGGCCACGGTGACGGCCGCCGGGCGCCAGTCGTGCTTCTCGACGATCCAGGAGAGCAGCGGCAGGAAGATCAGCTGGCCGGAGGCCGAGGCGGCGGTGAGGATGCCGGTCACCAGGCCCTTGCGCGTCGTGAACCAGCGATTGGTCACCGTCGCCGCGAACGCCAGCGCCATCGACCCCGAGCCGAGGCCCACCAGCAGGCCCCAGCACAGCAGCAGTTGCCAGGCCGCCGTCATCCACACCGTCAGCCCCGAGCCGACCGCGATCACGGTCAGCGCGACCGCGACCACCCGGCGGATGCCGAAACGGTCCATCAGCGCGGCGGCGAACGGCGCGGTGAGCCCGTAGAGGGCGAGGTTGACGGAGACGGCGGCGCCGACCGTGCCGCGCGACCAGCCGAACTCCTGGTGCAGCGGGTCGATGAGCAGCCCGGGCAGGGAGCGGAAGGCCGCCGCGCCGATGATCGTGACGAAGGTGACGGCGGCGACGAACCACGCCCGGTGGATGCGGACGCGGGGCTTCCTGGCGGACGGCGATTCCGCCGTGGCGGCCGCGTCTACGGCTTCGGTTGTCTGGGTCACGCCATAAAGCTTCCGATACGGGAGCGCCCCGAACGAGTGGCCCGAAAGACAGCATTCGCTAGGATCGGGCCATGGCCAGTGAGAGTGCGTTCCGCCCCCACCGCGTCGTCGTGCTCGCCCTCGACGGGCTGCTCCCCTTCGAGCTGGGCATCCCGCACCGGATCTTCGGGCGCCCCAAGGACGCCGAGGGACGGCACCTGTACGAGGTCCTCACCTGCTCGGTCCGGCCGCCGGGGCCCGTCCGGACCGACGCCGACTTCTCCGTCCAGGTCGCCCACGGCCCGGAGGCCCTGGCCACCGCCGACACGGTCGTCGTCCCGGCGTCGTACGAGCTCGGCCCGGTCTTCGAGGAGGGCGTACTGACCGACGAACTGGCCGCCGCTCTCGCGCGCATCCGGCCCGGCACCCGGCTCGCCTCCATCTGCACCGGCGTGTACGTCCTCGCCGCCGCCGGCCACCTCGACGGCCGCCCCGCGACCACGCACTGGGCCGACGCCGAACGCCTCCAGCGGCTCTTCCCCCGGGTCAAGGTCGACGCGAACGTGCTGTTCGTCGACGACGGCGACGTGCTGACCTCGGCGGGCGTCGCGGCCGGGATCGACCTGTGCCTGCACATCGTCCGCCGCGACCACGGCACCGCGGTCGCCAACGAGGTGGCCCGCCGCACCGTCGTACCGCCGCACCGCGACGGCGGGCAGGCCCAGTACATCGACCGGCCCGTGCCCGACCCGCAGCTGGCCACCACGACCGCCGCCCGCGCCTGGGCCCTCGGCCGCCTCCACGAACCCATCCAGCTGCGCGACATGGCCACCCAGGAATCCATGTCCGTACGCACCTTCACCCGCCGTTTCCGCGAGGAGGTCGGCGTCAGCCCGGGCCAGTGGCTCACCCAGCAGCGCGTCGAACGGGCCCGGCACCTGCTGGAGTCCACCGACCTTTCGGTCGACCAGGTGGCCCGGGACGCGGGCTTCGGCACGGCCCAGTCGATGCGGCAGCACCTACAGGCGGCGCTCGGGGTCACGCCCACCACGTATCGGCGGACGTTCCGGGTCAGGAGCGGTGGACTCCGCGACAGCGAGCGCTACGGCGATGTCGGCACCCTGCGCTGAACGGCCGTCGCGCCGCGCCTCGCCCCACCAGCCGACCGCGGTCAGCGCGAGCGTCAGACCCACGCCGGCCAGGATCGCCGTCGACGGGGCCACCACCTTGAGCAGCGCACCGGCGAGGGAACCCGTCGCCGCATAGCCCGCGCCCGCCGCCGCGTACATCACGCAGTAGCCCGCGGCCAGGGCGCTCGGCGGGAGGGCCTCGCGCAGGGAGAGGTTGCGGGTGAGCATCGCGCCCGACTGGAGCGTGCCTCCCGCGGCCAGGGCCATCGCGATCCCCGCCGTGTCCGGTATCAGCGCGGCGAGCGTCACGCAGACGGACGTCCCCGCCATCAGCACCACGCTGCGGGTGCGCAGTCGTCCCGGCCAGCCCCGAAGGCCGTAGACGAACGCACCGAGCCCGCCGCCCACCGCCATCCCCGTCAGCAGCGGACCGGACCAGCCGACGCCGATGCCGCGCTGTTCGAGCAGGGCGGGCAGGACGAGTTCGGCCAGACCGAGCAGGGTGAGGCTGGCCGCGCCCGTGACGTACACCGGCCAGGCGTCGGTCAGCACCCGGAGCAGCGACCCGCCCGCCCGGCTTTCACCTGCCGCGTCGTCCGTGCCCCAACCCGCCGGAAGCAGCCACAGGCCCGCGACCGACGACGCCATCAGGGCGGCGGCGAGGAGCAGCGGGACGCGCGGTGCGACGCCGAGGGCGAGGCCGGCGACCGCGGCCGGGGAGACGGCCCACACGCCCGCCATCAGCATCGACTCGATGGACAGCGCCTGTGCCGCGGCCCGCTCGGGGACCAGCTCGGTGAGCAGCGTGCGCAGACCACCGGTGGCGGCGGCCGGAGCGGCCCCGGCCACGAACGCGAACGTGGCGAGGACGACAGCGTGCGCGTCCGGGAACGCCCCGGGCCCCGCGAAGCCGACGGCTCCGGCCGCGAGGCCGACGGCCAGCTGGACCCGGGCCCGTTCGGGGCGCAGCCGCATCCCCAGGACGGGGGCGCCGACGATCTCGCCGATCACGTAGGCCGCCGCGAGGACCGCGCCCAGGGAGTAGCCCCCGGGGCGTTCGCGCACCAGGAAGACCAGGGCCAGCGGGGCCATGGCCACCGGCATGCGGGCACCGATGGCCACACCGGCCCAGGCCAGGACCGGTTTCGAGGCGACGTCGCGGTAAGTCATGCGACGACGTTAGGGGTCGGCACCGACAACACCCCAGGAGTTTTCCCGACCCTGTGGACAACTCGCGCCACTGGCCCGGACTCCGCAGGTCAGAACGTCAGGACCCCCCTCGCCACCCGTCCCGCCTCCGCGTCCGCCCGCGCCTTCTCGAAGTCCTCCACCGGGTACGTCCCCGTCACCAGCTCGTCGAGCAGCAGCCGGCCCTGCCGGTACAGCTCGGCGTACAGCGCGATGTCCCGCTGCGGGCGGGACGAGCCGTAGCGGCAGCCGAGGATCGCCTTGTCCAGGAAGAGGGAGGCGACGCGGAAGGACGCCTCCGCCGTCGCCGGGGGCACGCCGAGCAGGACCGCCTGGCCGTGGCGGTCCAGCAGGTCGATCGCCTCGCGGATGAGCTCGACCCGGCCGACGCACTCGAAGGCGTGGTCCGCACCGGTCGGCAGGACGTTCCGCACGCCCTCCGTCGAGGTCAGGAAGTCCGTCGCGCCGAACTGCCGGGCCACCGCCTCCTTCGCGGGATTCGCGTCCACCGCCACGATCCGCAGTGCGCCCGCGATCCGCGCGCCCTGGATGACGTTGAGGCCGATGCCGCCCGTCCCGATCACGAGCACGCTGTCCCCGCGGTCCACGCGCGCGCGGTTGAGCACGGCGCCCAGCCCGGTCAGCACCCCGCACCCCATCAGCGCGGCGGACGGCATCGGGATGTCCTTCTGGATGCGGACGGCCTGCACGGCCTTCACCACGGTCCGTTCGGCGAACGCCGAGTTGGCGGCGAACTGGTACACCGGGCGGCCGTCCCGGGAGAACGGCTGCCCGGGCCGGCCGATCGCCTGCCGGCACATCGTCGGCCGGCCCCGGTCGCACTCCGCGCACGCACCGCAGTTCGCGAGCGTCGAAAGGGCCACATGGTCCCCGGGCGCGACGTGGGTGACGCCCGCGCCCACCGCCTCCACCACGCCCGCGCCCTCGTGCCCCAGCACCACGGGCACGGGGAAGGGGATGGTCCCGTCCACCACGGACAGGTCGCTGTGGCACAGGCCCGCCGCGGAGACCGCGACCAGCACCTCGCCGGGTCCGGGATCCCGTACCTCCAGATCGTCCACGACCCGTACCTGCTTCCCGTCGTAGATCACGCCTCGCATCACGCGGCTCCCTTGGGCTCCCTGGGCAGGCCGAGCACGCGCTCGGCGATGATCGTGCGCTGGATCTGGTCCGAGCCGCCGTAGATCGTGTCGGCCCGGGAGAACAGGAACAGGTGTTGCAGGGCGTCGAGTTCGTACGGTGCCGTGGGCGACCAGTCCGCCGGGCCGACGCCCGCCGCCGCGCCACGCACCAGCATCGCCAGCTCCCCGAGCCGCTGGTGCCAGCCGGCCCACAGCAGCTTGGTCACGCTGGGCGCGCCCGCGTCACCGGTCCGTCCCAGCGTGCGCAGGGCGTTCCAGCGCATCGTGCGCAACTCGGCCCACTGACGCACCAGCCGGTCCCGTACGACGGGATCGGTCACGGCCCCCGTCTGCACGGCGGTACGCACCACGCGCCCCAACTCCGCGGCGAACCCGATCTGCTGGGCGAGCGTCGAGACGCCCCTTTCGAAGCCGAGCAGGCTCATCGCGACCCGCCAGCCGCCGCCCTCACCGCCGACGACGTGCTCCACGCGCGCGTGCGCCCCGTCGAAGAACACCTCGTTGAACTCGCTCGTGCCGGTCAGCTGGCGGATGGGGCGGACCTCGACGCGACCGCCCGGCTGGTCCATGGGGACGAGCAGGAAGCTCAACCCGTGGTGACGCCGCGCACCCGGTTCCGTCCTCGCCAGCACGAAGCACCAGTCCGCCTCGTGCGCGAGTGACGTCCAGATCTTCTGACCCGTGATCCGGTAGTACGTTCCCCCCGGCTCGCGTTCGGCCGTGGTGCGCACGCCGGCCAGGTCGGAGCCGGCACCCGGTTCGCTGTAGCCCTGGCACCAGAGTTCGTCACCGGCGGCGATCGGGGGGAGGAAGCGGGACTTCTGGTCGTCGGTGCCGTGGGCGAGAAGGGTGGGGGCGAGGAGGTTCTCGCCGATGTGCCCGGAGCGCGGGGGCGCGGACGAGCGGGCGTACTCCTCGGCCCAGGCGACCTGCCGGGTGAGGGTGGCCGTGCGGTTGCCGTAGCCGTCCTCGGGCCAGCCGAGGCCGATCCAGCCCGCCTTGCCGAGGGTGCGCTCCCAGGTACGGCGGTCCTGGGCGTCGTCGGCGTGCGCGGCGAGCCAGGCCCGTGCCTCCTCGCGGAACGCCTCGTCCTGCGGCGTGAACCCGAACTCCACGGTGACCTCCTCGGAAAGAGTTGCTCAGGCGTTCGGCCTGGCTCCGTCCTTCGCCGCCCGCTCCATCGCCTCCACCCGCTCCAGCAACGGCATCGGATCCGTCCCCACCGTCCCCGGCAGGAAGTCCGCGATCCGCTCCGGGGTCCAGGAGCCGTCGGCGTACGCGGCCCGCAGTTCCCTCGGCTGGGCCCACACCGCGATCTTGGGGCCGGCGATCGTGTACACCTGGCCGGTGATCCGCTCCTCCTTCGCCCGGTCGGACAGCAGGTAGACCACGAGCGCGGCCACGTCCTCCGGTTCGCCGATCTCCGCCAGCTCCATGGGCACGTTCGCCGACATCCGCGTACGGGCCACCGGGGCCACCGCGTTGGCGGTCACCCCGTACTTGTGCAGACCCAGCGCGGCGCTGCGCACCAGCGAGATGATGCCGCCCTTCGCGGCGCTGTAGTTGGCCTGGGAGACGGAGCCCTGGTGGTTGCCGCTGGTGAAGCCGATCAGGGTGCCGGAGCGCTGGCCGCGCATCACCGCGGAGGCCGCCCGGAACACGGTGAACGTGCCCTTGAGGTGGGTGGCCACGACCGGGTCCCACTCCTCCTCGGACATGTTGAACAGCATCCGCTCGCGCAGGATCCCGGCCACGCAGACGACACCGTCCAGCCGCCCGTACGCCGACACGGCCGTGTCGGCCACCCGCTGCCCGCCCGCCATGGTGGAGATGTCGTCGGCCACCGCGACCGCCTCACCGCCCGCGGCCTCGATCTCCTTGACCACGGCCTCGGCGACCTCGCTGGTCGGTGAGGCGCCGTCCACGCCGACGCCGTAGTCGTTGACGACGACCCGCGCGCCCTCGGCCGCCGCCGCCAGCGCCACCGCCCGGCCTATGCCCCGTCCCGCGCCCGTCACGGCGACGACCTTGCCTGCCAAGAAGTTCCCCACGCCCGGCCCCTTCCCGCGGTATCTGACGGACCGTTAGATTTTATGACCGGTCGGATGCCTGGAGACAAGCCCCGGGGAGGACTCATGTCGCTGCCGGACGAGTTCCACGAGATCGCCAAGCGCGTCAACAACTGGGGGCGCTGGGGAGCCGATGACGAGATCGGCACCCTGAACCTGATCACCGACGAGGTCGTCCGGGAGGCGGCCGGATGCGTGCGCACCGGACGGCGTGTCCCCCTCGCCCTCCCCCTCCAGGAGGACGGCGTGCAGACCGGGATGATCCCGGGGCGGGTCAACCCGCTGCACACCATGGTGCAGATCAACCAGGAGATCTTCGGGCCGGGGACGGTGGCGTGCAGCGACGACGCCGTGACCATGGGGCTCCAGGCCGCCACCCACTGGGACGCGCTGACCCATGTCTCGCACTCGGGCAGGCTCTACAACGGCCGCCCGGCCGGCACCGTCACCGCGCACGGGGGCGCCGAGTTCAGCGGCATCGACAAGGCGCGGCACGTCGTCTCGCGCGGGGTGCTGCTGGACGTGGCACGCGCGCGTGGCGTCGAGCGGCTGGACGGCGGGCACGCCGTCACTCCGGAGGACCTGGAGGCCGCCGAGGAACTGGCCGGCACGCGGGTGCGTGCCGGTGACGTCGTGCTCGTGCGGACCGGGCAGATCCAGGTCTGTCTCGCGGGCGACAAGCACGCGTACGCCCATCCGTCGCCGGGGCTGTCGATCCGGACGCCGGAGTGGTTCCACGCGCGCGATGTGGCGGCGGTCGCGAACGACACCCTCACGTTTGAGATATTTCCGCCCGAGATCGAGGATCTGTGGCTGCCCGTGCACGCGCTCGACCTCGTGGAGATGGGCATGCTGCAGGGCCAGAACTGGAATATCGAAAAGTTGTCCACAGCCTGTGGAGAAGAACGGCGCTACGCGTTCCTGCTGTCGGCGATGCCCGAGCCGTTCGTCGGAGCGACGGGGACCCCGGTGGCGCCGGTCGCGATCCTGTAGGCGAGCCGGGCGAGTCCGGCCGGCCCGCGGAGTGAGTCCGGGCGGGCCTTCGGAGTGAGTTCGGCTGGCGGCGCGCCGCTGCCCGCCCCGAGCACGGCACCGCGCGCCGCCATCCGACTCCGGCGTACCCGCCCCGGTTCCCCTTGACCCTGAGGGAAACGACGCCGAATTCACGACCCACACTCGCCGAGGGTCCCCGTCACCGGGACCCTCGCCGTCCCCTCGCGGCGAATCGCTGCCACAAGCGTGATCAAACGGACACGTCGCGTCAACACCCGATCGGGGATTTATTACTTACGCCCTGATTCGCCGCGGGCGCGCACGGAAGCACGTCCGGGCGCACGACGCCTCGGCCCTCACCGCACGACAGCGCTTTCCGCACCCGTGCACCAGGGGCGACGGAACTCCCGCACCCGTGCGCCCGTCATACACACCCGTCATGGGCGCGTGTCACACGGCCTCGTACGCCCCGTACGCCAGCCCCTCGTGCGGCGACGCCACGCCACCGCAGCTCGTCTCAGGCACCTCGGGCCGCTCGCAGCGGTCCAGTTCGCACCAGATGCGCTTGCCCGCGCCCTCGGGGCTCCAGCCCCAGCGGTCGGCGAGGCCGTCGACGAGCGCCAGGCCACGGCCGCCGGTCTCGTCGCCGTCCGGACACCGGGGCACCGGCGCCCGGACGCTGGCGTCGGCCACCTCGAGGCGGACGGTGGCGACCTCCGCCGCCACGGCGGCCAGCGACAGGCGCAGGACAGCCGGACAGCCGGTGTGCACGACGGCGTTGGTGACCAGTTCGGAGACGAGGAGGACGAGGGTCTCGGCGAGCGGTTCGTCGGCCTCTATACCGGACCCGGCGAGCCGCGAGCGCGCCCATCTCCGAGCACGCCCCACTTCGGCGGGGTCGGGCCGGACCTCCAACTGCACTTGTAGCACCTGCACCGCTCACACCATCCGAACCGGCGGACACATGGACTCGCGCCACGCGAGCGCCACGACGAGGGCCATGACGAGGGCCACGATCGTAGCCATTTTCGGCATGGCCAGGACAATGGCCGGAGCCAGGATCACGGAACGTGAAACCCTTATAGGACAGCTTGGTTGACGTACAGTCACCCCAACAAGCGCTTCGGGCATATTCCAGCGCCAAGGAGTACCCGTGCGGCATACTGTGCGACCCATGCCGCGGGGAGTCGAACAGGCCGGGAAACGCGGCCTGGAGCAAGCCCTTCCCGTCCCGCGAGCAGCGGCGCGCACCGCCTGATCCGGGGCCACCCCAAGGGCAACACCGGTATGGCTCATATCCGGAACCACTCGCATCCCACACAAGGTACCGGAGCGGGGTGCCGACTCCGGGCCGTGACGAGTCCCGGCACAGGACACAACCCGATATCAACGCTCCGTAGTTTCGTCGTGCCACGATCCGTGACACTCGCGCGGCCGGCACCCCACCGGTCAGGCGCTATGCCGTGCCGACGGCCAGATCGGCCGCGAGCAGCTCCTCACTCTCCGTGACGCCGCCCGCACGCCGCGCCCGCACCCACGCCCGCTTGAGATGCAGATGCACCTCGGACTCCCAGGTGAAGCCCATGCCGCCGTGCACCTGGAGGCAGTCGCGGGCGCCGCGTACGGCGGCCTCGTCGGCGAGCAGCCGGGCCGCGGCGATGTCGACCGGGTCGGCGGTGACGGCGGCCGCGTAGACCGCCGCGCGGGCCACCTCGGCCCGCACCAGGATCTGCGCGCACAGGTGCTTGACCGCCTGGAAGGCCCCGATCGGCTGCCCGAACTGCTCACGGGTCCGGGCGTGTTGCGCCGCCAGCTCGCACGCGCGTGTGGCCGTGCCGAGTTGCTCGGCGGCGGTGAGGAGCAAGGCGACGGGGTCGGGGGCGGAACCCGGCCCGGTCGGCTCGGGCACCCGGTGCAGGGGCGTCAGCGGGTCCACCGACGTCAGTGCTACGGCCCCGGAGGCGTCCCCGCGCACCACGTCCGCCTCCGCCAGCCATTCCACGAGCCCGCCGTCGACGGCCGCCACGACGGCCTCCCCGGCGGCCGCTCCCGGCACCGCGCCCGCCGCGAGATGTGTGGCCACCAGGGGACCCGGCAGCAGGACCCGGCCCGCCTCCTCGAACGCCAACACCGCCTCGGGCAGCCCCAGCCCCACCCCGCCGTCCGCCTCCGGCACCCGCAGCGCGAAGAACCCCGCGGCGCCCAACTCCCGCCACAGCGCCCGGTCCAGGCCCCGCCGGTCGACGGCCGCCCGCAGCGCCGCGCGGTCGAAGCGCCGGGCCAGCAGCTCTCGCACGCCGGCCCGCAACGCTCGCTGGTCCTCCGTGAGTTGGAAACGCATTCCGGAGAGTCACCGCCCCTTCGGCAGTCCGAGGATCCGCTCGGCCACGATGTCGCGCTGGATCTGCGAGGTGCCGGCCGCGATGGTGTACGACAGCGAGGACAGCCGGTCGAGCACCCAGGGCCGGACGAGATCGAGCGACTCGACTCCCAGGACGTCGGCCGCCGCGTCGTAGAGCTCCTGTCGCGCGTGTGAGTACCTCAGTTTGAAAACCGAACCCCCGACGCCGGGTACCCCGCCGCCCCCGGCCTCCGCCTCGCTCACGTTCCACTGCGTCAGCCGCCACAAGGCGCGGAACTCGGCGTTGAGCACGCCCAGCCGGCGCCGCAGGGCCGGGTCGTCCCACCGGCCGTTCTTGTGGGCCTCCCGGGCGAGTTCGGCCAGTACGCGTCGGCATGCCACCACCTCGCCCACGAACGCCGTACCGCGCTCGAAGGACAGGGTCACCATCGTCACCCGCCAGCCGTCGTTCTCCTCCCCGACCCGGTTGGCGACCGGCACCCGCACCTCGTCGAGGAACACCTCGGCGAACTCGGCGGACCCGGCGAGCGTCCGCAGCGGCCGTACGGTGATGCCCGGCGCGTCCATGGGCATGGCGAGCCAGGTGATCCCGCGGTGCTTGGGCGCCGACGGGTCGGTCCGCACCAACAGCTCGCACCAGTCGGCCACTTCGGCGTGGGAGGTCCAGATCTTGGACCCGCTCACCACGTAGTGATCGCCGTCCCTGCGCGCGCGGGTGCGCAACGCGGCCAGATCCGATCCGGCGTCCGGTTCGCTGAAGCCCTGGCACCAGACCTCCTCGCCGCGCAGGACGGGCGGCAGCCAGCGGGCACGCTGCTCGGCCGTCCCCTCGGCGGCGATCGTCGGCCCCGCGTGCAGCAGCCCGACGAAGTTGGCCCCCACGTAGGGTGCGCCCGCTCGCTCGGTCTCCTCCAGGAAGATCAGGTGCTGGGTGGGGGTGGCCCCCCGGCCGCCCGCGTCCACGGGCCAGTGCAGCCCCGCGTACCCGGCGGCGTGGAGCATCCGCTGCCAGCCGAGGTCGTAGGCCCTGCGCCCCGGCCAGTCGTCGGGGGACGGCTTCGCCGGCAGCGTCGGGAGCACGCTCGCGAGCCATTCCCGCAGCCGCGCGCGGAACTCCTCCTCCTCGGGCGTGTAGGAGAGGTCCATGAGCACTCGTCCCGCCACTCATCTGATGAGCCGTCAGTTTTTCACTGCCGAGGGGCAGGCTAGCCGCGCACCCCTGGACCGACAAGGCGGTCGGCCCTACGCTCTGCCCACGATCTGACTATCCGTCAGCTGAACAGGGGTCCGAAGTGAACGACACCGCGCACGCTCTGAGCTCCGCCCGCACCCTCTGGGAACTGGTGGTCCGCCGCGCCGTCCTCACCCCCGACCGCCCCGTCCTCCTCCAGGACGACCGTGCGCTGACCTTCGGAGAGCTGCGTGAGCGGGCCGAACGGGTGGCGGCCGGGCTGTACGGGATGGGCGTACGCCCCGGCACGGTGGTCGCCTGGCAGCTGCCCACCCGCATCGAGACGGCCCTGCTGTCCTTCGCCCTGGCCCGCCTGGGCGCCGTACAGACGCCGGTCATCCCCTTCCACCGGGACCGGGAGGTCGGTTTCGCGCTGCGTGAGTCCAAGGCGGAGTTCTTCGCCGTACCCGGGACATGGCGGGGCTTCGACCACACGGAGATGGCACGGCGGCTGGGTTCGAAGGGGATCTTCGAGGCGTACGACACCCTCCCCGAAGGGGATCCGTCCGTACTGCCCCCGCCGCCCGCCGAGGGGACGTCGGTGCGCTGGATCTACTGGACCTCGGGCACCACCTCCGACCCCAAGGGGGTACTGCACACGGACCGTTCGCTGATCGCGGGCGGCTCCTGCCTCGCCCACGCGCTGCACCTGTCGGCGGACGACGTGGGCTCGATGGCCTTCCCCTACGCTCACATCGCCGGCCCCGACTACACGGTCATGCTGCTGCTGTACGGCTTCCCGGCGGTGATGTTCGAGCAGTTCGCGCTGCCCGACGCGCTGGAGGGGTACCGCAGGCACGGGGTGACGGTGGCGGGCGGGTCCACGGCGTTCTACTCGATGTTCCTCGCCGAGCAGCGCAAACAGCCGGGTTCGAAGGTCATCCCCACCCTACGACTGCTCGCGGGCGGCGGGGCGCCCAAGCCGCCGGAGGTGTACCACGCCGTCGTACGGGAGATGGAGGTGCAGCTCACCCACGGGTACGGCATGACCGAGGTGCCGATGATCACCATGGGGGCGCCGGACGACACGGTGGAGAACCTGGCGACGACGGAGGGGCGGCCGCCGGAGGGAATGGAGATACGGATCGTGGACGGGGAGGTGCGGCTGAAGGGGGAGGCCGTGTGCCAGGGGTATCTGGACCCCGCCCAGACGGCGGACGCCTTCGACGGGGACGGGTTCCTGCGCACCGGCGATGTCGGGCACGTCACCGACAGCGGGCATCTGGTCCTCACCGGCCGCCTCAAGGACATCATCATCCGCAAGGGCGAGAACATCTCGGCGAAGGAGATCGAGGACCTGCTGCACGGGCACCCGGCGGTCGGTGACGTCGCGGTCGTCGGCCTGCCGGACACCGAGCGCGGAGAGCGGGTCTGTGCCGTCGTCGAACAGCCGCCGGGAGCCGAGAGGCTGACCCTGGA
Organism: Streptomyces sp. NPDC001315; assembly: GCF_042896175.1. Lineage (NCBI taxonomy): Bacteria > Bacillati > Actinomycetota > Actinomycetes > Kitasatosporales > Streptomycetaceae > Streptomyces > Streptomyces sp. NPDC001315. The sequence goes on from NZ_JBIAWZ010000008.1 coordinate 255,174, forward strand.
CGTGGTGACGTCGTATCTCCGCGCGGAAGGGCTTTCGGTCCACAAGCTGCCGGAACAGCTGGAGGTGGTGGACGCCCTGCCGCGCAACGAGACCCTGCGAAAGGTACTGAAGTACCAGCTCAGGGAACGTTATTCGGGGACGGTGAAGTAACGGGCGAAGGCAGGCACGATCTCCGCCTCACCGACCCGGCCGTCGCCGTCGGTGTCGAGCGTGGCGGCTGCCGTCCGCGCGATGTCCTCGGGCACGCCCAGGTTCGTGAGCACGCGCACGGTGTCCGCGACGGTGGCCGTGCCGTCCGGTGCGGCCGCCAGGTCCAGGGCCGCGTGCAGGAACGGCCGGGCGATCTCGCCGAACCGGTCGGGGTTGTCGCGCAGGCGCTTGACCGCGCCGTTGACGAACTCCTCCCGGGTGATGCGCTGGTCGCCGTCCCGGTCCGCCATTCCGGCCATGCCCTGCCAGAACGCCTCGGCGCCGGCATACAGGGCCTGTCCCTTGTCGGAGCGGGCCGGAGTGCCGAACTCCGCGAGCAGCGCCTTGGCCGCCACGCTGAAGTCCTCCCGGTCGATGTAGCCGCTGCCGTCCTGGTCGAAGACGACGAACCGGGCGGCGATCCTGCGCTCGTACTCGCTGCTGACCATGTCTTCTCGGCCCGCCTTACGTCACGTTGGGTGCATCTGACCTGGAGCGTACGACGCCGGGGGCCATCCGGGAGGGGAAAACGACGCTTGTGCCAGGACCGGGGGAATTCCGGGACAACGGTGTGGCATGGAGCAAGGAAGTGAGGCCGCTCACGCCGACAGCGGGCGTGACTCCTCGGTGACGGCCGTGGCGAGGTCCGGGTGGACGTCGAACAGGCGGCGGACACCCAGCGCGCCGAAGACCCGGTTGACATGGGAGCCCTCGACCGCGCCCTGGGCCGGCAGGACCAGCCGCAGGCTGCCCTGGCAGGAACGCAGCAGACGGCGGGCGGCGATGAGGACGCCGACGCCGCTGGAGTCGCAGAAGAACACCTCGGACAGATCGAGGACGAGGCTGTGCCGGCCCTCTGCCACCACGTCGTGCACGCGCTGACGCAGCGTGGGCGACGTCACCAGGTCCAGTTCGCCCGACACATGGAGCACGGCCCAGTCGCCTTGCTCGCCGTCGGTCACTTTGAATGCCACCACCACGCCCTTCGCTCGCCAAATGGAAGCAACTCCTTCGCTTCCTTGCAGCGCGGCTGCCCAGCGGCTGTTCCCTGAAACACTCCCCGAGAAACGGATATCGATCAGAGAAGGCTTGTTTCAATCGAATTCGATCCTGTTCGATCGTGTCTGATCGCCGAGTTGTTGGGCAGCCGAGTGAGCAGAGACTCCATTCCATGGCCCTCCAAGACTCTCCCGAGGCCCTTCGGCGGTTCACTACCACCCACGGCTCTTCGAGGGGCGCACATTGCAACAAAGGGGCGTGCACTGCCGGACGCGCCGACTACATTCGGAGTGAAGGTGGGCGCACGCTGGAAAACAGGACGGACCGGTGAGGGGACCGCATGGCGAAAAAGGACGCACCGCCCCGCTGGGACCGCAAGATGCAACAGCGGCTCGCACGCGGTGAGGCGGCCGCCCTCGGCGAGCTCTATGACCGGTTCGCATCGCTTGTGCACGGTCTCGCCCATCGCGTGCTCGGAGACGATCGGGCCGCCGACGGTGTCACCCGGGAGGTCTTCGCCCACGTCTGGGAACACCCGGAGGCGTACGACCCGAAGGAGGGCCCCCTGCGCACCTGGGTGGCCGCCCTGACCAATCGTCTGGCCGTGCAGCGCCTGCGCGCCACCGAGACCGCGGCCCTCACCGGCGACGGCCCCGGCTCCACCGAGGAACTGGAGCTCAAGGTGCGTCACGCCTCGGTCGCCGCCCGCGCCGACTACATCGTCCAGTCCATGCCGGCCCCGCTGCGGGCCGCCCTGGATCTGGCCTACTTCCAGCGCCGCGACTACCGCCAGGCCGCCGCCGACCTCGGCGTCACCGAGGACGAGGCCCGCCGCCGGCTCCGCCTGGGCCTGCAGCTGCTGTCCACCGCCCACGACGTCGGCGCACCCGGGACCCCACCCGAATACGGAGGTGCGGCGTGACCGGGGCGGACCGCTTCGAGGCGCACGACGAGGACGATCACGACAAGCGCGAGGAACACGACGAGCACGAGAAGCACCCAGAGGGCAAAGAGGGTCAAAAGGATCAGGAGGGGGGCGGGTTCGGAGCGCCGAACCGCGCGGACACCGAGGGAGCCGCCGGACCTGGTGGCCCCGACGGGCCGGCCGGTCCCAGCGGACCGGACGGTCCCGCCGTCGGTGACGGCCAGGACCCGGGTGAGCCCCCGCCCCGCATACCGATGCCACGTGCCTCCGTCGAGGACACCGGACTGCCGCTGCCCGCGCCCGCCGACCTCGCCGCCCCGTCGCCGGGCCCCGCGCCGCTCGCGCTGGAGCACGCGGTCCTGAAGGCGCTGCTGGGTGCCTGGGCGCTGGCGGCCTGCTCGGCCGAGGAGACGGCGGCCGTCGAGGAGCACCTCGGCAGCTGCGGCTCCTGCGCGGACGAGGCACGGCGGCTGCGCGAGGCGGTCGGCCTGCTGCACCCGCCCGAGCCCCTGGACCTGGACCCGGGGCTGCGCACGCGCGTCCTGGCGGGCTGCCTCGACCGGCGTCCGCCGCGCATCCCGGTGCCCGACTGGGCCCACGCGTACGACGCCGAGACCGCCCGCCTCGACGCGCTGCTCCAGGACTTCGGGGACGCCGAGTGGCACGCGCCCGTGCGGCTGCGGTGGTTCGACGGGGCCGCCGCGGCGAGCCGGCGTACGACCGTCGCCGGGGTCATCGCGCATCTGCTGGCGGTCGACGGTCTCGTCGCGATCGCGCTCGGTCTCGACGACCCGCTGGCGGACCTCCCGGCCGGCACGGCGCCGACACCGGCGGGCCGCACGGAGGCGTACTGGCGTACGTCCCACTTCCCGCCCACCCGCTCCGTACGCACCCCCTGGCGGGAGCAGAGCCACGGCATCGTACGGATGGTGTCGTTCACGGGCGGAGGCTCCGGGAAGCCGACGGTGTCCTACGGCCAGAGCGACTGTGACGGCGGCGGCGAGGTCGAACTGCCGCTGCGGGACGCGATGCTGGACCGTGCGTTCGAGTGCTGGGTGCACGCGGAGGACATCGCGGAGGCCGTGGACTACCCCTATGATCCGCCGTCCCCGCGCCATCTGCACCGAATGATCGACCTCGCGGCCCGGATGCTGCCGAGCGCGCTGGCCGAGCGCCGCCGCGCCGGGCTCGCCGCGCCCGGCCGGGGGCGGCACCTCGTACCGGCCGGTGATCCCGGGCGCAGTCTGCGGCTGGAGATCGAGGGGCATGGCGGCGGGGAGTGGCTGATCCCGCTGGACTCCCCGGCGGCGGTCGGCTCCGCGGACCACGAGGTGGCCCATGTCGCCCTGGACGGCGTGGAGTTCTGCCGACTCGCGGCGGGACATGTCCCTCCGGAGGAGGCGGCCGCGGGGCAGGTCGGAGACCGGCAGGCGATCAGGGACGTGCTGCTGGCCGCGGCGTCGTTGAGCCGTATCTAGTACCCCGACAGGCACTGGCTCGGATCACCCACCCGGGACCGCACGCGGCAAGCGGCACGTCTACGCGAAGACGACCGTCCGCCGGCCGTTCAGCAGAATCCGGCGCTCCGCATGCCACTTCACGGCCCGCGCCAGCGCCTGGCACTCGACATCGCGTCCGATCGCGACCAACTGGTCCGGCGTGACGCCGTGGCCGACCCGCTCGACCTCCTGCTCGATGATCGGACCCTCGTCCAGGTCGGCGGTCACGTAGTGCGCCGTCGCACCGATCAGCTTCACACCCCGCGCATGCGCCTGGTGGTACGGCTTCGCGCCCTTGAAGCTCGGCAGGAAGGAGTGGTGGATGTTGATGATCCGCCCGCTGAGCTGCTTGCACAGGTCGTCCGACAGCACCTGCATGTAGCGGGCGAGGACGACGAGCTCGACGTTCTCCTCGCGCACGAGCTCGAGGAACCGCGCCTCCGCCTCGGACTTGGTGTCCTTCGTCACCGGGATGTGGTGGAAGGGGACGTCGTACGAGCCCACGAGCTCGGCGAAGTCGGTGTGGTTGGACACCACGGCCGCGATCTCCACCGGCAGCGCGCCGATGCTCGCCCGGAACAGCAGGTCGTTCAGGCAGTGCCCGAACTTGCTGACCATGAGGACGACCCGCATCTTCTCCTCGGCCCGGTGGATCTGCCAGTCCATGCGGAAGGAGTCACCGATCGCGGCGAAGCTGGCCCGCAGCTTGTCCACGGTCACCGGGGCATCCGCCGAGAAGTGGACGCGCATGAAGAACAGACCCGTGTCGTGGTCGCCGAACTGCTGACTGTCCTCGATGTTGCAGCCGGTCATGAAGAGGTAGCTCGACACGGCGTGCACGATGCCCTTCTTGTCAGGGCAGGACAGGGTGAGGACGTACTGGTCGGCCGGGGCCGCGGCTCGGGTGGACTGCTCACTCATGCAGGACAGGGTCCCATATCCGCCGGGCCCCGGCGGAACTCCGTCCGCTAAGCGGACCGTGTCAGGATCCGCAGCACCTCGAGCGTCCGCGGGGGCGCGTCCGGGTCGTCCCCGTCGCTCACCGCGAGCCGGACATGCGCGTCGCGCGCCGCCCGTATCGCCTCCGGCCACGCCTCGTGGTCGACGTACGCGGAGACGGGTGCGTCCGGGCCGACCTGATGCATGATCCGCAGCACGCGCAGGACGGCGGTGTCGACGAGCGCCGCCTCCTGCGAGTCACGGAATATCGTGCCGACGTACTTCTCCGCGGACCAGTTGTCGAGCCAGGTGTCCTCGACCAGGCGGTACACGGCGTCGGTGACGTCTCCGTATCCGTCCACGCCGGCCAGCCAGACGTCCCGCTGGAACACCGGATCGGAGAGCATGTGCAGCGCGGAGCGCACATTGCTGCGCCAGCGCCACCAGGGCATGTCGTTCAGTGGCATGCCGCCCATGGTGGAGGAGCGACGGCCGCGACGGGAAGAGTTCTCCGAACCTTGCACGGTCATCGATCGTACGTTCCTCTTCACGCGCCCCTCACCGGCCCCCGCAATTCACCTTCGCGTCACCCTTCGTTGACCGAGGGTCACTCCCAGGTTAGGAATGTGACGGAATCGTGCGTGTCCATGACTGGCAGGCGACACACGCGCAGCACCTTCCTCCCCAACACCAGCCGACGCGCCAGAGCGGCCCGCCGCGCCGCGGGCGTCCTGGTGGCGTGTGCGTCCCTCGCCGTCGGATGCGGGGTCGTCCCCGGCGCCACGGGGGGCTCAGGGGACGACCCGATCACCGTCATGACCTGGGCACCGGATGACACGACCGCGACCAACAAGCCCGGAATGCCCGCCTTCGCCCTGGCTTACGCCCGTTGGATCAACGCCCACGGCGGCCTGGCCGGAGGCCGCAAGCTCAAGGTGCTGACCTGCAACGAACACAACGACAGCGTCGCCGCCGCGAAGTGCGCCCGGCGTGCCGTCAAGGAGAAGGCCGTCGCGGTCCTCGGCTCCTACAGCCAGTACGCCGACTCGTTCTTCCCGCCGCTGGAGGGCGCCGGCATCCCATACATCGGCGGCTACGGCCTCACCAACGCCGAGTTCACCAGTCCCCTGTCCTACCCCGTCAACGGCGGCCAGCCCACGCTGCTGTCCGGCCTCGGCAAGGAGCTCGCCGCGAAGTGCGGATCCGTCGCGCTCGTCCGCCCGGACACCATCGCGGGAGACGCCCTGCCCGATCTGCTCAACTCGGGACTGAAGGCGGGCAAGCACGCGAAGACGGACGACGTGCTGGCGGTGGAGGACGCCACCGAGTACTCCACGCAGTCGGAGCGCGCCCTGCAACGGGCGACCGGCAACGGGACAGCGCAGCGGGGATGCGTGGTGCCCGCGCTCGGCGACGCCACCAGCACCTTCATGGACTCCTTCCGGCGCGCCCGCGAGGACTACCCGGCCGTGCGGACCGCCACCGTGCTCGGCAGCGTGGACCAGACCGTGATCGACGCGTCCGGCGGGACGTCGGGGCCGTACGAGGGGTCGTACATCACCGGCTGGTACCCGGTGGCGAGCGACGCGCGCTGGGACGGGATGAAGAAGGTGATCAGCGAGGAGGCCTTCTCCGACAACCGTATCGACGCCGCGGACGCCGGAGTGCAGACCACCTGGATCGCGTACACCGTGTTCAAGCGGGTCGTCGAGTCGCTGGCCGGCGGCGAGGTGTCCGCCGACACCGTGCGGCGCGCGCTGGACGACGGGCTCGAGATCGGCACCGGCGGCCTGACCCCGACGCTCCGCTGGCGCTTCCAGGACCGGCTCGCCTCCGTCGGCTTCCCGCGCCTGACCAACGCCGACGTGACCCTTCAGGTCGTACGCAAGGGTCGGCTGGTGGCGGCCAGGAAGGGCTTCGTCGACGTGACCGGGACGCTGGAGCACGGGGACCTGAGCTGACGGGGGCGGGCCGGGTGGTCCCGGCCCGCGTTCCTCACAGCTGGGTCGGCTGGCGCTGGGTCAGGCCGTACTTCTGCGCGATCGCGTTCCACAGCTGCGCGGCCTTCTTCTTCTGTGTGCTGGCCGTGCCGCTCGCCTTGTTGCCCGCGTCGGTCTGGGGGGTGGTGCGGGCCTGGCCCTTCTTGCAGGCCTTCTTGTTGCTCGCGGTCTGGTCGGCCCAGGCCGCGTAGTGGTTGTCGGCCGACGCGGACGCCTTCCACGCGTCGGTGAGGGCGGTGGTCAGCGCCGCGTGATCGGGCAGCTTGTCGACGGACAGCGCGGACAGCCTGGTGACCAGGTCGGTGCGCTGCTTGGCCGCGGCACGCAGGTCGGAGGCCGCCTGGCCGAGGTTGTCGCAGGACTTCACGTCGGCGACCGCGTTGATCACCGTGCTCCGGCTGGTGCCGCTGTCGGCCAGCAGCTTGTCCAGCGCGACGGCCTGCTCCTTGGCCGGATCGGCGGCCGCCGAGGCGGAACCGTCGGTCGCGGGCGCCGTGGCGGAGACGGTCGTACTGTTGTCGCCCTTGTCGTCGCCGCCCCCACCGCCGCCGAGCAGCGCGCCCGCGCCGATGCCGACCACCGCGATGGCGATGCCGACGCCGGCGATGAGCGGCACACGCGAACCGGTTCGGCCCTCTCGGCCCCCACCGTCGTCGTCCCGGGCCCCGCGCCGCCCGCCACCGGGACCGGCCGGCGGGGCGTACGCGGGATTCGGCTGAGCGGAGTAGCCGTCGTACCCGCCGGGTCCGCCGTATCCGGAGTCGTGCTGCGGGATGCGCGGCATCTGCTGCGTGGCCCCCGCCTGGCTCTCGCCGCCCGCCCCGCCCGCGTCGCTGCGGAAGAGGTTGTCGAACTCGGCGGGCGGCTGCCGGTCGCCGCCTTCGCCCGGCAGGCCGCCGCCGTACGATGCGGCGGCCGGCTGCGCGGGCACCGGGGCGATGTACTGCGTGGCCTGGGCGTCGGGATGATCGGCGGCGTTCGGCAGCGGGCCCGCGAGCGGAGCGCGGCCCAGGAACTGGGTGGACTCGGACGGTGCCCCGGCGGCCGGCATCTCGGGGGGCAGGGCCCCGGGGCCCACCGGCGGTATGTACTGGGTCGCCCCCTCGTCCGCGGACGGCACGGCGACGGGCGGCAGGTGCTGGGCGGCCCTGTCGGCGCCGCCGGGCGCGGCCGCGACGGGCGGGAGGTACTGGGTGGCGCCCTCGTGGGCGGCGGGCGGCAGCGGGGCGCCCGGTGCGCCGTACGCCGTGGGCTGTGCGCCCTCCGGCGGCAGCGGGCCCGCGCCGGGGCCCGGCTGCCAGGGCGGACCGGGAGGCGCCGCCTCCGGCGTGCCCCAGGCCGTCTCGGGGGGCGCGGCGGACGGCCAGGCCACCGCGGGCGGCTGGGCCGCGCCCTGCTGCTGCTCGGGGCCCCACGGCCGGCCCCAGGCCTGACCACCGGCCGGCGCCGCGCCGGCGGCGTCCTGGCCGTACGCCGGGCCGTACTGCTGACCGTTGTTCTGATAGCCGTTGTTCTGATAGCCGTGCTGCTGACCGGCGGGTCCCGCCGTCATACCCGGCAGCAGCGGCTCACCTCCGTCGGAGGGCAGCACGATGCCTTCGCGCGCGGGCCGCGCCGAGGGCTCCTCGCCCTGTCCGCTCTGCGTCACCGGGACTCCTACGAATGGGGGACCTTCGGAATCGTCGGCTCACGCTACCGGGTCCCCGGAACCGGGTGCTACGCAGCTCAGGGCGTGACCTCCCTCCATGTGACCTCAGTAACAGATACGGAGCGCCGTGCGCTGTTGATGTCACCTCCCGTGCGCCGACGGGCCGTTTCCCGCGCGTTCACGCACCGGCGCCCCGCGTGTTCACGCAGCTACCTGCAACTCCAGCCGCGCCCCGAACTCCCTTACCGTCGGCTCGTCCCGGTACGGCTCCAGTCGCTGCTGGAAGTCCTCCAGGTACTCGGCGCCGCGGTTGGACCGCAGGGTCTCCAGCAACTCGACCGCCTTCAGGCCCGTGTTGCAGGCCTGTTCGATCTCGCGCTGCTGCACCTGCGCCGTGGCGAGCAGCACATAGCCGATGGCCCGCCTGCGCGCCCGCGACTCGGGGTGCCCGGCCAGGGACTCCTGCGCACACCGCGCCGCGGCCTCGGCCTGCCCCAGGTCGCGGTGGCAGTGCGCCAACTCGTCGGCGAGATACGCCTCGTCGAAGTGCGCGATCCACGCCGGGTCGTCCCCGGCGGCCGGATCCGCCTGCTCCAGTGCCGACACCGCGCGCCCCGACGCCGCCTGCGCCGCCCGCACGTCACCCATCAGCGCGTGCCCGCGTGCCTCCGCCGCACAGAACATCGCCTCCGCGCGCGGTGTCACGCGCCCACGCGCCCCTTCCTGCGCCGCCCGCGCCAACTGCGCGATCTCCCGCGGGTTTCCGAGCTGCGCGGCGAGGTGACTCATGGACGCGGCGAGCACGTAACCGCCGTACCCCCGGTCGCCCGCCGCCTGCGCCAGCCGCAGCGACTGGATGTAGTAGCGCTGGGCGAGGCCCGGCTGTCCGGTGTCCACGGCCATGTATCCGGCGAGTTCGGTCAGCCGGGCCACCGCGGCGAACAGATCGCGGCCCACCGCCTCCCGGTAGGAGCCGGCGAGCAGCCCGGAGACGACGCTGTTGAGGTAGTGCACGACGACCGGGCGGACATGCCCGCTGCCGTACTGGTGGTCCAGGTCGACCAGCGCCTGGGTCATCGCGCGTACGGCCGTCACGTCGGACTGGCCCACACGTGGCCCCGCCGCCCGCGCCACCTGCGAGTCCGGCGCGGAGATCAGCCAGTCGCGGCTCGGTTCGACCAGCGCGGACGCGGCGACGGACGAGCCGGACAGGAAGTCCCGGCGCCCGACGTCGCTGCGCCACAGCTCACAGACCTGCTCGATGGCCCCCAGTACCGTCGGCGAGAACTGGAGACCGACACCCGACGCGAGGTTCTTGCCGTTGGCCATGCCGATCTCGTCGATCGTGACCGTACGGCCCAGCTTGCGGCCGAGCGCCTCGGCGATGATCGCCGGGGCGCGTCCCCGCGGCTGCTGTCCGCGCAGCCAGCGGGCCACGGACGTCTTGTCGTAGCGCAGGTCGAGGCCGTGCTCGGCGCCGCACATGTTGACCCGGCGGGCCAGCCCGGCGTTCGAGCAACCCGCTTCCTGGATGAGCGCCTGCAGCCGTTCGTTCGGCTGCCGCGCGACGAGAGGCCTTGCGGCCATGGCTTAACCCCCTGTGGCTGCGGTGCCTGCCCGCGCACCGAGTTGACGTGTCTTCCACGGCCGGACCCGTCAGGTCCAGTCAGGTCCAGCAGAAAGATCCGGCCTCGAAGATCAATGCCCCGCGGACATGGCGAAAATGCGAGACATGCGAGGATTGCCGGGGTAAAGGCGGAAGCCGACCCCACTCGTGGCTACCCACTTCCCGCCGTGGATCCTCCCGCGCGCCCCCACACATGCATCCATGCGCCCCAGAGGCGGAATCGATGCTCCTCCCCCGCGCGCGAACGCCAGGCCTGGCCGTAACCCGAGGTGGGCGCGGGAGTTGAGTGAGCGTGGAAGAGACGATCCTGGCCACCGAAGCCGCACAGATTCCGAAGCAGCGTGGGGAATCACTGCTGGAGACCGCCGTTCGCTACGCCGAGGAGCGCCACTGGGACGTGTTCCCCGGCACCTGGCTCGAAGCCGTCGAGGGGGTGTGGCGCTGCTCCTGCGGCGTCGCCGCGTGCGACGCGCCCGGCGCGCATCCCGCGCGGGAGGACTGGGCGACACAGGCGACGGGCAGCGCGACCGGCGCGCGCCGGATGTGGCAGAAGCAGCCGACGGCGTCGATCCTGCTGCCGACGGGGCGTACGTTCGACGCGATCTCCGTGTCGGAGACGGCCGGGTTCCTGGCGCTGGCCCGGATGGAGCGGATGGAGCTGACACTGGGGCCGGTGACGTTGACGCCGCACCGTCGGATGCAGTTCTTCGTTCTTCCCGGGGCGTCGGTGAAGGTGCCTGATCTGGTGCGCAAGCTGGGGTGGTCGATGGCTTCCCTGGACCTGGTGGCACTCGGGGAAGGGGCGTATGTGGCTGCGCCGCCCACCCGGTTCGGGTCGCGCGGGGCTGTGCAGTGGGCCTGCCGGCCCACGCCGGCGAATCGGTGGCTGCCGGATGCGGAGGAGTTGATCTCGCCGCTTGCCTATGCGTGCGGGCGGGATCGGTAGCGCCTGCTGTACCGCGTGGTTCGTGCGGTTCGGCGGGTGCGGGTTGTGCGGGCTGGTCGCGCCCCGGCGGCGGAGCCGCATACCGGCACAGTCGCGCGCCCCTGACGGCACGCTGTTCCGCCGTAGGGTTCTTCCTGACGGAGGGAGAACCGGTGGGTGCTGGTGCCGTACGCGTACGAGGGCTCTGGAAGCGGTTCGGGCAGCAGGTCGCTGTCGCCGGAATCGATCTGGAGTTGCCGGCGGGCAAGTTCATCGGGCTCGTGGGGCCGAACGGCGCCGGGAAGACCACCACCCTGTCGATGGTGACCGGGCTGCTGCGGCCCGATCAGGGGAGCGTCGAGGTCGTCGGGCACGACGTCTGGCGGGACCCGGTCGAGGTGAAGGCACGGATCGGGGTGCTGCCGGAGGGACTCAGGCTCTTCGAGCGGCTGTCGGGGCGGGAACTGCTCGGCTACTCCGGCAGGTTGCGCGGGCTGCCCGGTGCCGAGGTCGACAAGCGGGCCGCCCAGCTCCTCGAGGTCCTCGACCTGGCGGGCTCGCAGCACAAGCTCGTCGTCGACTACTCGACCGGTATGCGCAAGAAGATCGGGCTCGCCGCCGCTCTCCTCCACAATCCCGAAGTCCTCTTCCTCGACGAGCCGTTCGAGGGCGTGGACCCCGTGTCCGCGCAGACCATCCGGGGCGTCCTGGAGCGGTACACCGCCTCGGGCGCCACGGTCGTCTTCTCCTCCCACGTCATGGAGCTGGTCGAGTCGCTGTGCGACTGGGTGGCCGTGATGGCCGCGGGCCGCATCCGCGCCCACGGCACGCTCGACGAGGTGCGCGGCGAGGCGCCCACACTCCAGCAGGCGTTCCTCGAACTCGTCGGCGCGAGCAGCCGCGACGCCGGCTCCGACCTCGACTGGCTGGGCGGCGGGGCCCGATGACGAGCCCGGCCGCCGTGGGTTCCGCCGGCCTCACCTCCACCGTCGTCCGGCTGAAGCTGTCCCTGCTGCGCAACGGCCTGCGGCAGTCCGGCGGGCGGCGGGCCGCCTACATCGCCTCCGCCGTCATCACCCTCCTGTTCGCCGCGCTGCAACTGCTCGGCCTGATCGCGCTGCGCGGCCACGCGCACGCCGCGTCCCTGGTCGTCCTGCTGACGGCGGTCCTGGGCCTGGGCTGGGCGGTGATGCCGCTGTTCTTCCCCAGCGGCGACGAGACCCTGGACCCGACCCGGCTGGTGATGCTGCCGCTGCGTCCCCGCCCGCTGGTAGGGGCGCTGCTGGCGGCCTCACTGGTCGGCATCGGCCCGCTCTTCACCCTCCTGCTGCTCCTGGGCTCCGTGATCTCCGTGGCGCACGGGACGGCCGCCTCGGTCGCCGCGGTCGGCGCCGTCGGCCTCGCGCTGCTCGTCTGCGTGGCCCTCGCGCGGGCCGTCGCCGCCGCCAACATCCGGCTGCTGACCAGCCGCAAGGGACGCGATCTCGCGGTGCTGAGCGGTCTGGTCATCGCGGTCGGCGCGCAGGTCGTCAACTTCGGTGCGCAACGGCTCGGTTCGTCGGGCCTCGCGCAACTCGACCCGGTGTACGACGTGCTGCGATGGGTGCCGCCCGCGTCGGCGATCGGGGCGGTGGACGCGGTGAGCGAGGGGTCGTACGGCGTTGCCGCCGCCCAGGTCGCGCTGACCATCGGCGCGCTGGTGCTGCTCGTGGCGGCGTGGGCGCGCAGTCTGGCCCGGCTGATGACGGCACCCGACGGGTCGACGTGGCAGGCCGCCGAGTCGGGTGTGCGCCGGCACGGTACGTCGTCGGGGCCCGCCCGGCTGCTGCCGGCCGGCCGGACCGGCACCGTCATGGAGCGCAGCCTGCGCTACATCTGGCGCGACCCCAAGACGAAGGCGGCCTGGGTGACGTCCTTGGCCATCGGCCTGATCGTGCCGGTGTTCAACGCGTTGCAGGGCACCGGGTCGATCTACTTCGCCTGCTTCGCCGCGGGGATGCTCGGCATCCAGATGTACAACCAGTTCGGGCAGGACACCTCCGCCTTCTGGATGGTCGCGATGACGATCTCGTCGTCGCGCGACGCCTACGCCGAACTGCGGGCGCGGGCGCTCGCGCTCCTGCTGATCACCCTCCCGTACGCCACCCTCGTCACCGTCCTGACGACCGCCGTGCTCGGCGACTGGCCCCGCCTGCCCGAGGTCCTGGGGCTGTCGTTCGCGCTGCTCGGGGCGATGTTGGCGACCGGCGCCTGGACGTCGGCCCGTTTCCCGTACTCCATTCCGCAGGAGGGCTACAAGAACGTGGCCCCCGGACAGGCGGGACTCGCCTGGATCGCCGTCTTCGGCGGCATGGTGGCCGCCGCCCTGTTGTGCGCCCCGGTCATCGCGCTGACGATCTGGCTGAACGTCAGCGCCGACGGCGACGCGTGGACCTGGCTGCTGCTGCCGGTGGGGGCGGTGTACGGGGCGGCGATCACCGTGCTGGGGCTGAGGCTGGCCGCGCCGCGCACGTCCGCGCGGCTGCCGGAGATCCTGACCGCAGTCAGCAAGGGGTAGTGGGGGCCGGCCGGGCGCTGCCGGGGGGCCGGGGGGCCGGGGGCGACCTCAGGGGGTGAGTACGCCGTCCAGGAACGGCTCGATCGCCGTCCGCCACGCCTCCGGCTGGTCGTAGTGGACGAGGTGGCCGGCGTCGGCCACCTCCGCGTACTCCCCGCGGGGCAGTACCCGGACCATCTCCTGCGCCTCGGCGCGCCCCAGTTCGCCGTCCAGGCCGCGGACGACCAGGGCGGGGCACTGGACCTGGGCGAGTTCCTCCCAGTGCGCGTCGTACACCCAGGTCTCGCGGGACTTCAGCATCTGCTCGGGCTCGAAGACGGGGCGCCAGCCGTCGGGGGACTCCTGCATGACCTCGGCGTAGAACTCGCCGCGGGCCGGGTTGGGCCGCTCCACCCAGGGGTCGTCCTCGCCGAACCACTTGCGTACGTCGGCGAGGGTGGCGAAGGGGGCGGGCCAGGACTTGAACCAGTCGGCCCACTCGCGCTGCGAGGCGGCGCCGAGCGCGGAGGCCCGCATGTCACAGATGATCAGGCCGTGGACCAGGTCGGGGCGTTTGGCGGCGAGCTGCCAGGCGGTCAGTGCGCCCATGGCATGGCCGATGAGGACCGTGTGGGCGAGGCCGATCTGTTCCAGGGCGGCCTCGGCGTCCTCGACGTACGCCTCGCGGGTGAAGGACGCCTGCGGGGGCTTCTCGCTCTGTCCGTGGCCGCGCTGGTCGAGGGCGACCGCGCGGTGCCGCTCGGAGAGCCAGCGGGCGGTGGACGCCCAGTGCGAGGCCCGGCCCATCAGTCCGTGCAGTAACAGCACGCCGGGGGTGGGCTCGGTCTCCGCCGGGCTCTCCTCGGGCGATCCGGCCTGTTCCGGTACGAGCTTCACCGGGTCGTTCTTGGGAGGGTCGCCGAACTCCCAGGCGGCGAGGCGTACGCCGCCCGCCCCGGTCACGTCGATGCGTCGCGCCATAGGTTCTGGCACCCCCTAGCTCCGCTCGGACCGCTCGAGCCGCCGGTCCTGTGAACCGCTTGCTGCCTGCCGTCGTTGCCGTGGTGCCGCTGTCCGTCGTCTACGGGCTCATCTACGGCCCGTCCACCGGCTCGTCTGCAGGCTCATCCACGGGCCCATCCACGGAATCTCCGCGGACTCATCCACAGACTATCGAATACATATTCGAAAAATGCCTTCTCCGTGGGCAACACCCCTCGTTCGAGTGACCACTCCTGAGGAATGATCGCCGCCACCGAGGGGAGATCTTCAGCGGGGGGCGGACCGCTCGGGGAAAACGGTCCGAGGGGACTGACCCTGAGAGCTCGGGGCTCCGGGTCGGTACAGGGGAGGACAGGCCCCGGCGCCTTCGGGCGCCGGGGCCATCCACGTTTCTGCGGCACATCCTCCCCGCCCCCCTCAGGCCGTATGCCTCATGCGACAGCCTGGCACGCAAAGCGCCGAACCGCTGCGATTCGACGCACTCGGCCTTCGGCCCACTCAGCGCTTGGCGACGAACACGTGGGAGGCGACGTCCGCCTCCAGCTCGGCGGCCTCGCCGCCACTGCCCACCAGCACGCCGCCCGCGGACTCCGTCACGCTCACCACCGAACCGGGCTGCACGCCCGCCCGGCGCAGCGTGTACATGAGCTGCGCGTCCGTCTGGATCGGCTCGCCGATACGACGCACCACGACCGTCTTGCCGTCCAGGCCCGGGTCGAGATCGGCCAGGGACACCATGCCCTCGTCCAGGAACGGGTCGGCGCCGTCCTTCTCGCCGAGCTCCTCCAGGCCGGGGATCGGGTTGCCGTACGGCGACTCGGTCGGGTGGCGCAGCAGCTCGAGCACGCGCCGCTCCACGGCCTCGCTCATCACGTGCTCCCAGCGGCACGCCTCGGCGTGCACCTGCTCCCACTCCAGACCGATCACGTCGACGAGGAGACACTCGGCGAGCCGGTGCTTGCGCATCACGCGCGTGGCCAGTCTGCGGCCCTCGTCCGTCAGCTCCAGGTGCCGGTCGCTGGCCACGGACACCAGTCCGTCGCGCTCCATTCGCGCCACCGTCTGGCTGACGGTCGGTCCGCTCTGGTCGAGCCGCTCGGCGATCCGGGCGCGCATGGGGACCACACCTTCCTCCTCCAGCTCGAGGATGGTGCGGAGATACATCTCCGTGGTGTCGATCAGTCCGGACATACGTGCCCCTAAATGAGATCTGCCGGAAGCGCGGCTGGCTCCGCGGCGCGTGCGCTGGCCCTGGCTCCAATTCTGACGCATACCACTGACAACCGTGCCGTGCCGTTGAAACGAGGCGGTTACGCGCGCGTGCGTGGGCGTGGCCTTGACGAGGGGGCCGGATGACGGGCGCGCACGTGTCGGCGGACGAGTACCGTTCGGCGCGAGTGAGGGGCCGAGCGACGACAGTCGTGCGCGTCCGACGGCAGCTGTGCGCGGTCGCCGCAGTCGTGCGCATGCGGCGACAGGCGCGCAGGGGTCCCCCGCTCCCGCACGCCTCACCGCCGTATTGACACGGCGCTGGTCCAGACCGCACGGTGATCCGCGGCACAGACGCCGCCAGACGCTGCGAAGGGGCATCGCATGGGCGACAGCACACCGGCCGGCCAGTTCTTCGACGCCGCGATCACCCTGTTGCAACGGGTCCGCGACGAGGAGGCCGCGGCCATCGAGGCCGCCGGCACGCTCCTCGCCGACACCGTCGCCGCCGGCGGCCGTCTCTTCGCCTTCGGCGCCGGACACTCCTCGCTCGCCGCCCAGGACGTCGTCTATCGCGCCGGCGGCCTCGCCCTGATGAACCTGCTCGCCGTCCCGGGTGTCGTAGGCGTCGACGTCATGCCCGCCACCCTCGGCTCCGCCCTGGAACGCGTCGACGGTCTGGCGAGCGCCGTCCTGGACTCCTCCCCCGTCCGCGCGGGCGACGCCCTCGTGATCATCTCCCTCTCGGGCCGCAACGCGCTCCCCGTCGAGATGGCGATGAACGCCCGCGCCCTCGGTGTGAAGGTCATCGGCGTGACGTCGGTGGCCTACGCCGCGGAGACGAAGTCCCGGCACGCCTCGGGGACGTTCCTGAAGGACCACTGCGACCTCGTCCTCGACTCGAAGATCGCGGTCGGCGACGCGGAGCTCAGCCTCGACACCATCCCGGCCCCGTTCGCCCCGGCCTCCACCGTCGTCACCACGGCCCTGCTCCAGGCGGTCATGGCCACCACGGCCGGCGCCCTCGCCGACCGGGGCATCGAACCCCCGCTCCTGCGCTCCGGCAACGTCGACGGCGGCCACGACTGGAACAGCCGGATCCTGGACGAGTACCGGGACCGGATCTTCTACCGGCACTGACCCGCCACCGCGGCCGACGGCTACTCGCCGGTCTGCCCCGCCAGATCCAGGGCGGCCGCGATCCGTACCGCCACGTCCTCCGCGTACGCCGTGTCGGACCGCTCGAAGGCACTACGGCCGCCCGCGCGCAGGAACGTCACGACGCCCAGCGTCCGTCCCCGGCTGCGCAGCACCGCGCACAGCGCGTGCACCGTGTCCGCCGGCCACTGTCGGGCCAGGGCCCACTCGCGCGCCTGTTCGGCGGGGACGGAACCGACGCTGGCCCGCACGGACCCGGTACGCTCCACGCACTGCAACGCCGGGTGCCCCTGGGCATAGCGGGCCGGCAGCCCGGCCTGCCCGGTGAGTGTGCTCGGCCCCGGCGCGCCGGAGGGCGTCTCGGCGATCCTTACCAGCCGTACGGCACCCGCGGCCGCCTCGCTGTCGGCCACCGCGCCGCCTGCCGCACGGTCGATCAGACCGTGGTCGGCGAATCCGGCGAGCGCGAAGTCGAGGTGGACGGTGGCGGCCTCGGCCGGATCCTCGCACTCGGCTGCCGCCCGAGCCGCCCGGTGCAGCTGATTGCTGCGGAACCGCAGCAGTGCCGCCTCCTGCTCGCCCTGCTTGGACTCGGTGACGTCCTGGAACAGCCAGCCGACGCCGAGTGGGACCGGCTCCTCCGCGAGCGGCGAGGCCAGCCGCAGGAAGCCGCTGCGCCAGCAGCGCCGCTTCTCGCCCTCCTGGGTGCGTACGCTCACCCAGATCTCCGCGGGCGCGGGCGGCGCGCCCTCGGCCAGGACGTGCGTGAGCGCGCCCTCCAGCTCCTCGACACCCTGGGCGAGCAGCTCACCGAGCGGCCGTCCCAGCGCCGCCGTACGCCCGCTGCCGAGCGCCCGGGCCGCGTGCGCGTTCACCACGGCGGGCCGCAGATCGGCGTCGACGAGGACGACACCCCAGCTCGCGTCCTCGAACAGTGCCTCGCTCAGCGCGATGGACCGCTCCAGGTCGATCTGCGCGTGCACCTCGCTGAAGGCGCAGTACAGGCCCGCGGGCTTCCCGTCGGGCCCGCGCACGGCGGCCGACTGGGTCCGTACGAGGACCCGCCCACCGTCCTTGGTCAGCAGCGCGAACTCGTGCACCTGCCGGCCGGGGGCCTGCATGGCGCCCATCAGCCGCCCCTGGACCTCCTCGGCGTCCGCATTGCGCACGGCCCACCCGGCGAACCCGTGCCGCCCCACGGCCTCGGCCGCCGTCCAGCCCAGGATCCGCTCCGCCTCCCGGTTCCAGTGGGTGACGACGCCGTCCACGTCGAAGGCGCACAGGGCCGCGTCCATGCCGTCCAGCAGCGCGGCGAGCAGATCCGAGCCGTCCGAAGCCTCCCGCTCGGGCTGCTCGGGCTCGTCCGGCCCCAGCTCGTCGGTGGTCCCACTACGCCGGGAAGCACTCACCTGGACCCCCTGCAGGCTGCGTCACTTGCAATCATTCAACTCGAACGTGATGCAGCACACACCAAGTTCCCACAAGATTGAAGGAATCGTTGTACGGCATGGTTGTCCGGGGGGCCTACGCGGTGGCGGACTCCAGCCGCAACGTCAGCCACAGATCGGTCTCACCGTCCAGCACATACCGCTCGACCTCGACGAACCCACGCGCCTCGGCGAAACGGACTCCGTCCTCGTTGACGGCCAGCACGACGGTCTCGATCACCCGGGCACCCAGCATGCGCGCGTGAGCGAGTCCCTTCTCGTACAGTGCCGCGCCGAACCCCTGCCCCCGGTACTCCGGCAGCACGCGCGCGATGACCGTCGCCACCGCCTCCTCGCCCTCGGGCGGCCGTACGGTCGAGCAGCCGACGAGCACGTCACCGAGGTAGGCGTTCTCCAGCCGGTTCCGCCCGAGCCGCTCCCGCGCCTCGTCGAGGGACATCGCGGCGGGCGGCACGATGACGTTGTGGACATGCCGCCACTGCTCCACCATCTCGTCGCCGGCCACGGGCTCCATACGAAGATCAGTCATGCGGGCAGCAAACCCCGCCCCGGCGAACGGGTCAACGGGATTGCCCGGCCCCGTCTCCCCTCCGCGCGTACACCTCGATCTCGATCTTCATACGCGGATCCGCCAGCCCGCACACCATCATCGTCGCCGCCGGCCGCACCTCCCCGAAACACCGCCGCAGTACGGGCCAGCAAGGCTCGAAGTCATTCCGCTCGGGCAGCAGATAGCGCACCCGCACCACATCCGCGAACCCGCACCCCGCCTCCGTCAGCGCCGCCCCGATGTTCCGCAGACACTGCTCGGCCTGCTCCACGACGTCATCGGAGATCGTCATGCTGCCGTAGTCGAACCCCGTCGTCCCGGACACGTGCACCCAGTCCCCGTCGACCACGGCCCGGGCATACCCGATCTGCTCCTCGAAAACCGACCCACCGAGAATCGCGCGCCGCTCGGGCATCTCCACCGTCTCCGTGTTCTCCATGGGCGGAACGGTAGGTGGGCAGCGCAGATACGTCACTCCTGCTGGGGTGCGATGCGGCGGCGGCCGCCTCGGCTCGTCGTGAACGCCCAAAAAAGGGTTGAACGGTGACCGGAGGGTTCTTAGTGTGTGGCTTACACCGAAGGGAGGTGATCGGGTACATGAGTGAAACCCGGACGCGTGAGGTGGCTGCGGGCTAGCGGCCCGTCACCACACCGAGTGCGGTGCCGGACCAGCGCGTGAGATGCGTGCGGCCGGCCCAATCCAAAGCAGTCACCCGACCCGCGAGTCGCCGGTACGTCCGGCCGGCCCCTCCTCTGGAGGACCAGACTCGCGGGTCGTCTGCGTTTGCGTGTGGTCCGGAGGACCTGCGGTGGTCCGGAGGATCTGCGGCCGGTGACCTGCGCCACGTACAGATTTTTCGACGGGCAGTACTCTGTGGGCATGCTTTCGCTCGTCAGGCGCCGCCACGTGGACTACGTCCGCGTCACGAGCATGGGCTGTCGACGCTCGGTCTGAGCAGTCCGGCCCCGCGGTTCACACCGCTCCCTCCTTCTTCCATTCATTCGGCACCCGTGCCCCCGCCCCAGGTCCCCGCGGCGGTCCGGGCTCGCCCGTACACCCTCGCGGACGTACCTCATGACGTACCAGCAACTTCCGATCATCGATCTCTCCGCCGCCGACCACGGTCCACAGGCCCGTGCGCTGCTGCACGCGCAGTTGCACAGTGCCGCGCATGACGTGGGGTTCTTCCAGCTCGTGGGGCACGGGGTGACGGAGCAGGAGACCGGGTCCCTCCTCTCCGCCATGCGGAGGTTCTTCGCGCTGCCGGAGAGCGAGCGGCTCGCGATCGACAACGTGCACTCGCCGCATTTCCGGGGCTACACGAGGACCGGTGACGAACGGACCGGCGGCCTGCGGGACTGGCGGGATCAGCTGGACATCGGGGCCGAGAGGCCGGCCCGGACACCCGGGCCCGGTGAGCCGGCCTACTGGTGGCTGGAGGGGCCGAACCAGTGGCCGGCCGCGCTGCCGGAGCTGCGGGCCGCCGCGCTGCACTGGATCGAGCGGCTGAGCGGCGTCGCCGAGCGGCTGCTGCATGAGCTCCTCGACGCCATCGGGGCTCCCGTCACCTTCTACGACGGCATCTTCGGGGAGCGGGCGCATCCGCATCTGAAGCTGGTGCGGTATCCGGGGAGTGCGGGCGACGGAGGAGATCAGGGGGTGGGCGCCCACAAGGACTACGGGTTCCTGACCCTGCTGCTCCAGGACCGGGTCGGCGGGCTCCAGGTGCAGCGTGCGGACGGGCTGTTCCATGATGTGCCGCCGCTGGAGGGGGCGTTCGTCGTGAATCTGGGCGAGTTGCTGGAGGTGGCGACCAACGGGTATCTGGTCGCCACCAACCACCGGGTCGTGTCGCCGTCCGGAGCCACCGAGCGGTTCTCCGTGCCGTTCTTCTACAACCCGCGGCTGGACGCGCGCGTCGAGCCGTTGCCCTTCCCGCACGCCTCCGCCGCGCCCGGTGTGACCGACGATCCGGCCAATCCGCTGTTCGCGGAGTACGGCTACAACGAGCTGAAGGGCAAGCTGCGGGCGCATCCGCTGGTGGCCGAGCGGCATCACGCGGAGCTGCTCAGCTCCGCGTGATGCCCCGCCGCAGAGACCTCAGCGACCGATGTCCGCGTAGCCCTCGATCTCGCGCGGGTCGCGTGATCCCGGGCCGATGTAGCGGGCGGAGGGGCGCACCAGGCGGCCGGTGCGCTTCTGCTCCAGGATGTGCGCCGACCAGCCGGCCGTGCGGGCGCAGGTGAACATCGACGTGAACATGTGGGCCGGGACCTCGGCGAAGTCCAGGATGATGGCCGCCCAGAACTCGACGTTGGTCGCCAGGACGCGGTCCGGGCGGCGGTTGTGGAGTTCCTCCAGGGCGGCCTTCTCCAGGGCTTCGGCGATCTCGTAGCGGGGAGCACCGAGTTCCCGGGCCGTACGGCGCAGGACTCGCGCGCGCGGGTCCTCGGCGCGGTAGACGCGGTGACCGAAGCCCATGAGGCGCTCGCCCCGGTCCAGGGCCTGCTTGACATACGCACCGGCATCGCCCGTACGTTCGATTTCCTCGATCATGCCGAGCACGCGGGAGGGGGCGCCGCCGTGCAGCGGGCCGGACATGGCTCCTACGGCGCCGGAGAGGGCGGCCGCCACGTCCGCGCCGGTGGAGGCGATGACGCGGGCGGTGAAGGTGGAGGCGTTCATGCCGTGCTCGGCTGCCGACGTCCAGTAGGCGTCGACGGCCGCCACGTGCTTGGGGTCGGGCTCGCCCCGCCAGCGGATCATGAAGCGTTCGACGACGGACTGCGCCTTGTCGATCTCGCTCTGCGGGACCATGGGCCGGCCCTGGCCGCGGGCGGACTGGGCGACGTAGGACAGGGCCATGACGGCCGCGCGGGCGAGGTCGTCGCGGGCCTGCTCGGCGTCGATGTCGAGGAGGGGTTTGAGGCCCCAGACGGGCGCGAGCATGGCGAGCGCGGACTGGACGTCCACCCGGATGTCGCCGGAGTGCACGGGGATCGGGAACGGCTCGGCGGGCGGCAGGCCGGGATTGAAGGCGCCGTCGACGAGGAGGCCCCAGACGTTGCCGAACGAGACGTGGCCGACCAGGTCCTCGATGTCGACGCCCCGGTACCGCAGCGCGCCGCCCTCCTTGTCCGGTTCGGCGATCTCCGTCTCGAACGCTACGACTCCTTCGAGTCCGGGTACGAAGTCGGACATCAGGCGGCTCCTCATGATGTGTGCGACAGATGATGTTGTGGGGACCAGGAACTCGGATGAGTCGGTGGGAATCGGCGTACGCCCTGCGGATCCACGGTCGTCTCCGAAGACTCGCGGTCCTGAGCGCTCACCCTGGTGATGCCCCGTGCGGTCGGCGGTCACCCCG
This sequence comes from Streptomyces sp. NPDC001315, assembly GCF_042896175.1. NCBI lineage: Bacteria > Bacillati > Actinomycetota > Actinomycetes > Kitasatosporales > Streptomycetaceae > Streptomyces > Streptomyces sp. NPDC001315. The sequence goes on from NZ_JBIAWZ010000008.1 coordinate 277,197, forward strand.
ACCGGACGGCATCAGCACCATATCCCTGGGTGTCACCTTTGGGGAGAGCCTGCGGCACTGAGTGCCACCTACAGTGCCACCTCCATGATGCGGGACACCGCCCGGCGGCGCCCGCGCATACGGCAAGATGACCGCGTGAACGCCGCCCACGACGCCGCCCCGCCGGATCCCGCCTCGATGCGCAAGCAGTACCGGGCCGAGGGCCTCGCCGAGTCCGATCTGGCCACCACGCCCGTGGAGCAGTTCGCACGCTGGTTCAAGCAGGCCGCGGCGGAGGCTCACCTGTTCGAACCGAACGCCATGATCGTCTCGACGGCGGACGCCGAGGGGCGGCCCAGTGCCCGTACGGTGCTGCTGAAGCACTTCGACGAGCAGGGCTTCGTCTTCTACACCAACTACGACTCCCGCAAGGCCCGTGACCTGGCGGAGAACCCGTACGTCTCGCTGCTGTTCCCCTGGCATCCGATGGCCCGCCAGGTCATCGTCCAGGGCGTGGCACGGCGCACCGGGCGGGACGAGACGGCCGCCTACTTCCGTAGCCGGCCGCACGGCTCCCAGCTGGGGGCCTGGGCCAGCGCCCAGTCCAGCGTCATCCTCTCCCGCGCCGAGCTCGACGCCGCGTACACCGAGCTGGCCGCGCGTTACCCGGAGGGTGAGCAGGTCCCGGTGCCGCCGAACTGGGGCGGCTTCCGGGTGGCGCCACAGACGGTGGAGTTCTGGCAGGGCCGGGAGAACCGGCTGCACGACCGGCTCCGGTACGTGGCGGAGCCGGACGGAAGCTGGCGGGCGGAACGGCTCAGTCCCTGAGGCGGTCGGCCAGAGGTCGGCCCAGAGTCTCCTCCAGCAGCCCCGCCCACTGCGCGACCACCCGTTGCCGACGGCCTGTGTCGTCGGTGAGGAGGTTGGCGAGGCCCAGGCCGCGGGCCATGTCGAGCAGCCCCTGGACGGTCTCGCGGACACCGGGCACGGACTCGTCGGCGCCGAGGAGTTCCACGGCTATGCGGTGGGTCTCGCGGCCCACTCGGGCCTCCAGCTCGGTCACGCGCGGGCGCAGCTGTTCCTCGTCGGAGGCGGCCACCCACAGGTGCAGGGCGGCCCGGAAGAGGGGGCCGGTGTAGAGGTCGACGAGAGCGGCGACGGCGGCGTGGCGCTCGGCGCCGCCTTCGGGGAACAGCGCGCGCAACGCGGACGAGCGTTCCTCGGCAACGTACTCGACGGCCGCCGTGAAGAGGTCCTCGCGGGTGGGGAAGTGGTGTTGGGCAGCGCCGCGGGAGACTCCGGCGCGTTCGGCGACGACCGCGACCGTGGAACCCGCCCAGCCGTGTTCGGCGAGGCAGGACACGGCGGCTTCCAGGAGGCGCTGCCGGGTGGCTCGGCTGCGGTCCTGCTTGGGAGTACGTTCCAGACGGTCGCCGGCCGTGCTCACACCACCCATGAGGGATCCCGTCGTTCGAGGAAGGCCGTCATCCCCTCGCGGGCCTGTGCGGAGGAGAACAGCCGGGCCGAGAGCGCGGTGAGGTCGGCCGCGTCCTGGTCGAATGCCTCCAGCACCCTAGCCGTGAGCAGCTGTTTCGTCTCGGCCAGGGCCTGCGGGGCGGACCCTCGCAGGCCGTCCAGGACGGGGGCCAGTACGTCGTCCACGTCGTCGCCGGTCGCGGTCAGCAGGCCGATACGGGCCGCCTCGACGGCGTCGAAGCGTTCGCCGGTGAGGCAGTAGCGGGCGAGGGCGCGCGGATCCGTGCGGGGCAGCAGGGTGAGCGAGATGACGGCGGGGGCGACCCCGATCCGCACCTCGGTGAACGCGAACGTGGCCGCGCGCGACGCGGCCGCGATGTCGCAGGCGCCGAGCAGTCCCAGGCCGCCCGCCCGTACGTGGCCGGTGACCCGGGCGACGACCGGTTTGCGCAGCTCGACGATCTGCCGCAGCAGGCCGACCAGCGCGTCCGGGTGCGGAGGGTCGCGCAGGTCGGCGCCGGCGCAGAAGGTGTTGCCGGTGTGGGTCAGGACGACCGCGCGCACGTCGGTGTCCTTGGCGCAGCCGGTCAGCGCGTCCGCGAGTTCGCCGACGAGCGCCGCCGAGAGCGCGTTGCGGTTGTCCGGGGAGTCGAGGCTGAGCGTGTCGATGCCACGCGCGCGGGTACGGCCGATCAGGGTCATGTCCGCTCCCTCAGCTGTCGGCGCAGTATCTTCCCGGAGGCGGCGCGCGGCACCCCGTCGATGAAGGTGACCTGCCGGACGCGCTTGTAGGGGGCGACGCGTTCGGCGACGTACATCATGACCTCTCCTTCGGAGAGGTCGGTGGCGGTGGGCTGGGGGACCACGTACGCGTGCGGGACCTCGTTGCCCTCGTCGTTGTAGACGCCGATGACGGCGGCGTCGGCGATGCCCGGGTGGGTGAGCAGGAGGGCCTCGAGTTCGGCGGGGGCGACCTGGAAGCCCTTGTACTTGATGAGCTCCTTGACGCGGTCGACGACGAACAGCCAGCCGTCGGCGTCGACATGGCCGACGTCGCCGGTGTGCAGCCAGCCCTCCTTGTCGATCATGTCGGCGGTGGCGTCGGGGCGGCCCAGGTAGCCCTTCATGACCTGGGGTCCGCGGATGAGGATCTCGCCGGGCTCGCCGATGCCGAGGTCGCTGTCGGGGTCGTCGAGGGAGACGACGCGCATCTCGGTGCCGGCGATGAGCCTGCCGACGGTCCCGGCGGGGGCGTCGCGCATGGCGTCGAGGGGGACGACGTGGGTGCCCGGGGACAGCTCCGTCATGCCGTACGCCTGGCCCAGCGGCGGGAGGTTCAGGCGCTCGGCGCAGGCGGCGGCGAGGTCGGCGTCCAGGGGGGCGGCCGCGCTGATGACGTACTTCAGGGACGACAGGTCGTACTGGGCGACCGCCGGGTGCTTGGCGAGGGCGAGGACTATCGGCGGGGCCACGTACAGGCCGGTGATGCGGTGGGTCTGGATGGCCGCGAGGAAGGTCTCCAGCTCGAAGCGCTGGAGTACGACGACGGTGGCGCCCTGGCGCAGGGGCGCGTTCATCAGGGCGGTAAGACCGTAGATGTGAAAAAAGGGCAGGACTGCGAGGATGCGGTCGTCCGGGCCCGCCGTGACCGCCGGTTCGAGCTGGGCGAGGTTGGTGGCGATCTGCCGGTGCGTGAGCATCACGCCCTTGGGGACGCCGGTGGTGCCGGAGGAGTACGGCAGGGCGGCCACGTCGTCGTTCGGGTCGATGTCCACCTGCGGCTCGGGAGCCGCCGAGCCGAGCATGTCGATCAGCGAGCGGTGTCCGGGCGCGGCGTCACAGACGAAGATCTCCCGGACGCCGCCCGCGAGTTCGGCGGCCCGGCGCGCGCTCTCCAGCAGCGGGGACACGGTGACGATCCAGCGGGCCGCGGAGTCGCGCAGCTGCTTGGCGAACTCCTCCGGCGTGGCGAGCGGGTGCACGGTGGTGACGGAGGCCCCCGCGCGCGTGGCGGCGTAGAAGGCGATCGGGAAGGCGACCGTGTTGGGGCTGTGCAGGGCGAGGACGTCGCCCTTGCGTACGCCCGCCTCGGCCAGCGCGGCGGCGACCCGCCGGTGGAAGCGGTCGACCTGTTCGTACGTGAGGGTGGTGCCGTCGGTGCCGTCGACGAGCGCGGGGGTGTCGCCGAATTCGGCGGCCCGGCCCAGCACCGCCTCGTGGATGGGGAGTTCGACGGGCGTGATGTCTGCGTACTCGCTGCGGAACACTCGTGACACGGTTCCTCCTCGCACAACGGCGTGCTGGATCAGTACGACTTGGGCAGACCCAGGGTCTGGTGGGAGACGTAGTTGAGAATCATCTCCCGGCTCACCGGAGCAATACGAGCCACGCGCGCGGCGGTTATCAATGAGGCGAGGCCGAACTCACGCGTGAGGCCGTTGCCGCCGAGGGTGTGCACGGCCTGGTCGACGGCCTTCACGCAGGCCTCCCCGGCCGCGTACTTCGCCATGTTGGCGGCCTCGCCCGCGCCGACGTCGTCACCCGCGTCGTACAGATACGCGGCCTTCTGCATCATCAGGCGGGCGAGTTCGAGGTCGATGTGCGCCTGGGCGAGGGGGTGTGCGATGGCCTGGTGGGCGCCGATCGGGGTCTTCCAGACGGTACGGTCGCGCGCGTACTCGATCGCCCGGGACACGGCGTAACGCCCCATGCCGATCGCGAACGCCGCCGTCATGATCCGCTCGGGGTTGAGGCCGGCGAACAGCTGGAGCAGACCGGCGTCCTCGTCGCCGACGAGGGCCTCGGCGGGCAGCCGTACCTCGTCCAGGAGCAGCTCGAACTGCTTCTCGGCGCCGTGCAGTTCCATGTCGATGGGCCGGCGGGAGAAGCCCTCGGCGTCGCGCGGGACGATGAACAGGCAGGGCTTGAGGCTGCCGGTCCGCGCGTCCGCGGTGCGGCCGACGACGAGGGTGGCGTCGGCGATGTCGACGCCGGAGACGAAGACCTTGCGGCCGGTCAGCAGCCAGTCCCCGCTGTCGCCGTCGCGGCGGGCGGTGGTCGTGATGCGGTGGGAGTTGGAGCCGGCGTCGGGTTCGGTGATGCCGAAGGCCATGGTGCGGGTGCCGTCGGCGAGGGCGGGGAGCCACTCGCGCTTCTGCTCCTCGGTGCCGAAGCGGGCGATGACCGTGCCGCAGATGGCGGGCGAGACGATCATCATGAGGAGGGGGGCGCCGGCCGCGCCGAGCTCTTCGAGGACGATGGAGAGTTCGGCGATACCGCCGCCGCCTCCGCCGTGTGCCGCCGGCAGGTTGACGCCCAAGTAGCCGAGCTTGGCGGCTTCCTGCCAGAGCTCGGTCGGGTAGCCGCCCTCGGCGACGATCTTGGTGAGGTATTCGCGGCCGTAGCGCTTGCCGAAGGCCGCGACGGCGGCGCGGAGGTCCTTGTGCTCTTCGGGTTCGACGAGGGTGGTCACGTGACTCCTTCGGGTGCGGGTTCGTTGTGGCCGGTCACGCTCGCGCGGCGGAGCCGCATATCGATGCGGCCCCGCGCCCCTAGGTTTCCTGTACGACCGCCAGGAGCATGCCGAGCTCCACCTGTTGACCAGGTGTGGCTTGCAGGGCGCTGAGCGTGCCCGTGACCGGGGATGCGATCTGGTGCTGCATCTTCATCGCCTCCAGCCACAGCAGGGGCTCTCCGGCCCGTACGGCGGCTCCCACCGCCAGCCCCTCGGCGACGCGTACGACCGTGCCCGGCATAGGTGCCAGGAGGGAGCCGGGGGCGCGTTGCGCGGTCGGGTCGGGGAAGCGGGGCAGGGCGGTCAGGGTGGTGGCGTTGACGTGGACCTGGTCGCCGTAGCGGGCCACTTCGAACTTCCGCTGTACGCCGTCGACTTCGAGTACGACCAGACGCGCGTCGGCCTGCACCACGCGCACCCCTTGGGCCGTCAGGCCGGTCCGGGTGTGCCGGTAGTGGACCTCGTGTTCCTCGCCGGCCATGGCGTAGCGCTTGGTCTGGGGCTGTGCGGGCAGGTTGCGCCAGCCGCCGAAGCGGGAGCGGCCGTGGGCGTCGGCGAGGGCGGCGGCCAGCGGGGCGTAGGGGTCGGAGGCCGGTTCGGTGAGGGTGGTGAGGTGGCGGTCGTAGAAGCCGGTGTCCATGCGGGCGGTGGTGACCTCCTCGTGGCGCAGGGAGCGTACGAGGAGGTCCCGGTTGGTGGTGGGGCCGTGGATCGTCGCCCGTTCCAGGGCGCCGGCGAGGCTGCGGAGGGCTTCCGCGCGTGTGGGGGCGTGGGCGACGGCCTTGGCGAGCATGGGGTCGTAGTGGACACCGATCTCGTCGCCGTCGGTGTAGCCGGTGTCGAGGCGGACGCCGTCGGGTACGGCGAGGCGGTGCAGGGTGCCGGTCTGCGGGGCCCAGTCGTGGGCCGGGTCCTCGGCGTAGAGGCGGGCCTCGACGGCGTGGCCACGCGCGCGTGGAGGGTCGCTTTCGAGGGCGTGGCCCTCGGCGATCCTGATCTGTTCGGCGACCAGGTCGACGCCGAACACCGCCTCGGTGACGGGGTGTTCCACCTGCAGGCGGGTGTTCATCTCCAGGAAGTGCGCCGTGTCGTCGGCGACGAGGAACTCGACGGTGCCGGCGCCCACGTAGTCGACCGCGCGGGCGGCGCGCACGGCCAGCGTGTGGAGTTCCCGCGTGAGCTCCTCGGGGAGCCCGGGTGCGGGGGCCTCCTCGATCACCTTCTGGTGGCGGCGCTGGAGGGAGCAGTCGCGGGTGCCGAGCGCCCACACCGTGCCGTGGGTGTCGGCGAGGATCTGCACCTCCACGTGGCGCCCGTTCTCGACGTAGGGCTCGACGAAGACCTCGCCGTCCCCGAAGGCGCTCGTGGCCTCCGCGCGGGCGCCCCGCAGCGCGCCGTCGAGCTCCTCGAGACGGCGCACGATCCGCATGCCGCGGCCTCCGCCGCCCGCGGCCGCCTTCACCAGCACCGGCAGGTCGGCCTCGGTGACCTCGCGCAGGGGTGCGAGCCCCATCAGCTCCTTCGCGCGCGTCTTGGACGCCATGGCCTCGATCGCCTCCGGGGGCGGCCCGATCCAGAGGAGGCCCGCGTCCAGGACGGCGCGCGCGAAGTCGGCGTTCTCGGAGAGGAAGCCGTAGCCGGGGTGCACCGCGTCCGCGCCGGCCGCCACCGCGGCCTTCACGATCAGATCGCCGCGCAGGTACGTCTCGGCGGGGGTCGCCCCCGGCAGCCGTACCGCCACGTCCGCCACGCGCGCGTGGAGGGCGTTGTCGTCGGCGTCCGAGTGCACGGCGACCGTCCGGATTCCCGACGCACGGCAGGTGCGGAAGACGCGGCAGGCGATCTCGCCGCGGTTGGCGACGAGGACGGAAGAAATCACGTTCGGGACCTCACATCCGGAAGACGCCGAAGCCGCCGCGCGCGCCCTCGTAGGGCGCGGTGTGGACGGCCGACAGGCACAGGCCGAGGACGGTGCGGGTGTCGCGCGGGTCGATGACGCCGTCGTCGTACAGCCGCCCGGACAGGAACATCGGCAGGGACTCGGACTCGATCTGCTGCTCGACCATGGCGCGCAGGGCCGCGTCGGCGTCGTCGTCGTACGGCTGCCCCTTCGCGGCGGCCGACTGCCGGGCGACGATCGAGAGCACGCCGGCCAGCTGCTGCGGCCCCATCACGGCCGATTTCGCGCTGGGCCAGGCGAACAGGAAGCGCGGGTCGTACGCCCGCCCGCACATGCCGTAGTGCCCGGCACCGTACGAGGCGCCCATCAGGACGGACAGGTGGGGCACCGTGGAGTTGCTGACCGCGTTGATCATCATCGCGCCGTGCTTGATGATGCCGCCCTGCTCGTACTCCCGGCCGACCATGTAGCCGGTGGTGTTGTGCAGGAACAGCAGGGGGATGTCGCGCTGGTTGGCCAGCTGGATGAACTGGGCGGCCTTCTGGGACTCCGCGCTGAACAGCACGCCCTGGGCGTTCGCCAGGATCCCGACGGGATAGCCGTGCAGGGTGGCCCAGCCGGTGGCGAGGCTCGTCCCGTACAGCGGCTTGAACTCGTCGAAGTCGGAGGCGTCGACGATCCGGGCGATGACCTCGCGCGGGTCGAAGGGGATCTTGAGGTCGCCCGGAACGATTCCCAGGAGTTCCTCCTCGTCGTACTTGGGAGGGATCACCGGCCCCGGGTCGCCGTACGCCTTGCGGTGGTTGAGCCGGGCCACGACCCGCCGCGCCTGCCGCAGCGCGTCCCGCTCGTCGACGGCGAAGTAGTCGGCGAGACCCGACACGCGCGCGTGCATCTCGGCTCCGCCGAGCGACTCGTCGTCGCTCTCCTCCCCGGTGGCCATCTTCACCAGCGGCGGCCCGCCGAGGAACACCTTCGCCCGCTCCTTGACCATGATCACGTGGTCGGACATGCCGGGGATGTAGGCGCCCCCGGCGGTCGAGTTCCCGAAGACGACGGCGAGGGTGGGGATTCCGGCGGCCGACAGCCGCGTCAGATCCCGGAAGATCGCGCCCCCGGGAATGAAGATCTCCTTCTGGGACGGCAGATCGGCTCCGCCCGACTCCACGAGGCTGATGCAGGGCAGCCGGTTGGCGAGCGCGATGTCGTTCGCACGCAGGGCCTTCTTCAGGCTCCACGGGTTGCTGGCGCCGCCGCGCACGGTGGGGTCGTTGGCGGTGATCAGGCACTCCACGCCCTCGACGACACCGATGCCGGTGACGAGCGAGGCACCCACGGCGTACTCGGGGGAGGCGCTGCCCCAGGCGGCCAGCGGCGACAGCTCCAGGAACGGCGTGTCGGGGTCGAGGAGCAGCTCGATGCGCTCCCGGGCGAGCAGCTTGCCGCGCCCGCGGTGCCGCTCGACGTACTTCGGGCCGCCCCCGGCCAGCGCCTTCGCGTGCTCGGCGTCGAGGTCGGCGAGCTTGGCGAGCATGGCCTCGCGGTGGGCCCGGTGATCCGGGCTGTTGACGTCCAGCGCGGACGACAGGACCGTCACAGCAGAGCCTCCGGTATGTCCAGGTGACGGGAGCGCAGCCACTCCCCGAGGGCCTTGGCCTGCGGGTCGAAGCGGTGCTGGGCGGCGACGCCGGCGCCGAGGATCCCCTCGACGACGAAGTTGAGGGCCCGCAGGTTGGGCAGGACGTGCCGGACGACGGTCAGTTCGGCGGTCTCCGGCAGGAGCTCGCGCAGCCGCTCGACGGTGAGGGTGTGCACCAGCCACCGCCAGGCGTCGTCCGTACGGACCCACACCCCGACATTGGCGTCTCCGCCCTTGTCTCCGCTGCGGGCACCGGCGACAAGACCGAGAGGGGCGCGTCGGGTCGGTGCCGTCGGCGGTACCGGCTCGGGCGGGGGCGGCTCCGGCACGTCGTGGAGTACGAGGGTGTCGTGGGCGGCGGGCACATGGATCCGGCGCCCGTCATGGAGGACCGCCCTGTGCTCGACGGTGTCCTGGGGGACGTGGTCGGCCTCGAAGACCCCATAGGGAGCGCCCTTTCCAGGTGGCGCCAGCACATGAAATCCCGGGTAACTGGCGAGCGCGAGCTCCACCGCCGCCCCGCTCAGCGCCCGTCCCACGACCGCCTGGTCCGGGTCGTGCACGACGAGCCGCAGCAGCGCGCTGGCGGTCTCCTCGCTGTCGGCGTCGGTCCGGTCGGTGCGGACGAGGTCCCAACGCACCTCTGCGGGCGGGTGTTCGGCGAACGCGTCCGTCATCTGCTCCCGCACGAGCGCGGCCTTGGCCTCGACGTCGAGGCCGGTGAGGACGAAGACGACCTCGTTGCGGAAGCCGCCGAGGCGGTTGAGGCCGACCTTGAGGGTCGGCGGCGGGGCCTCCCCGCGGACGCCCTCGACGCGCACCCGGTCGGGCCCGTTCTGGGTGAGCCGTACGGTGTCCAGCCGGGCGGTGACGTCGGGTCCCGCGTACCGGGCGCCCCCGGTCTCGTAGAGCAGCTGGGCGGTGACCGTGCCGACGTCGACGAAACCGCCGGTGCCGGGGTGCTTGGTGATGACGCAGCTGCCGTCGGCGTGGAGTTCGGCGAGGGGGAAACCGGGTCGGCGGACGTCACCGTCGCCCTGGCTGAAGAAGGCGTAGTTGCCGCCGGTCGCCTGTGTCCCGCACTCCAGGATGTGCCCGGCGACGACGGCACCGGCCAGCCGGTCGTGGTCGTCCGCCGCCCAGCCGAAGTGGGCGGCGGCGGGCCCGGTGACCAGTGCCGCGTCCGTCACCCGCCCGGTGACCACGATGTCCGCGCCCTCCCGCAGGCAGGCGGCGATGCCGAAGCCGCCGAGGTAGGCGTGGGCGGCGAGGCTGTCGGGACAGCGGGCCCTGAGGTCGTCGCCCTCGACGTGGGCGACGCGCGCGGGGATGCCGATCCGGTCGGCCAACCGCCGTACGGCGTCGGCGAGTCCGGCCGGGTTCAGCCCGCCGGCGTTGGTCACGATGCGTACGCCTCGCTCGTGGGCGAGGCCGAGGCACTCCTCCAGCTGCCGCAGGAAGGTGCGGGCGTATCCGGCGGCCGGGTCCTTGAGGCGGTCGCGGCCCAGGATGAGCATGGTCAGCTCGGCGAGGTAGTCGCCGGTCAGTACGTCGAGTTCGCCGCCGGTGAGCATCTCGCGCAGGGCGTCGAAGCGGTCGCCGTAGAAGCCTGAGGCGTTGCCGATGCGCAGGGTCGTCACCGGGCGACGTCCTCCCCCTTCGGTGGGCGCCCGGCGCCGGGCGGGCCGGCGAAGGCCTGGGCGATGTCGAGCCAGCGGTCGGCGTCGGGGCCTTCGCTGTGCAGCGCCAGGTCGCAGCGGTGGGCACGCTGGGTGACCAGGAGGCAGAAGTCGAGGGCGGGGCCGGTGACGCGCTGCGGGGCGTCCTCGGGGCCGTACGCCCACAGGTCGCCGGCGGGTGAGACGAGTTCGACGCGGAAGGCGTCGGCGGGCGGGGTGACTCCGTGGACGCCGAAGGCGAAGTCCCGGGTCCGCACCCCGAGCCACACCACATGCCTGAGCCGGTCCGTGGGTGGGCGCACCACACCGAGGGTGTCCGCCACGTCCTGGCTGTGGGCCCAGGTCTCCATCAGACGGGCGGTAGCCATGGAGGCGGCCGACATGGGCGGGCCGTACCAGGGGAAACGGGCGTCGGCCGCGGCGGCGCGCAGCGCCTTGTCCAGGGCGGCCCGTCCTGCCCGCCACTGCGACAGCAACTCGGCGGGCGGGAGTCGAGCCCCCTCCTGCGCACCCTCGTCGACGAACGACTCCGGCGCGGCGAGCGCCTTCTCGACGAGCTCGCCGAAGCCGTCCTCGTCCGTGACGGACAGCAGGGCCGAGCGGTCGGTCCAGGCGAGGTGCGCGATCTGGTGGGCGATGGTCCAGCCGGGGGCGGGGGTCGGGAGCGACCACTGCCGCGGGCTCAACCCGCCCACGAGCCGGTCGAGTTCCTCGCTCTCCTCGCGCAGGTCGTCGATCACGGGCGTGGGGTCGGACACGATGGCGCTCCCCTCGGGCACGGCGGTGTGCGGCGCGGTGTGGTGAGGAGCATGGCAGCACGACCATAAACAATCAAGCATGCTTGCATGAATTTGGCGGCCGTTCACCGATGCCGAAGCAGGCAGGGGATGGTGTGAGTCGAGACCGCCTATGCGTGACGCCGCCGGTCCGCTCAGGCGAGGGGCTCGGGCGTGATCTGTCAGATGCTCACGAGTTCCGAGCGCGGCGTGATCATGCAGACGAAGAAGCCACCGGCCACGGCCGCCGTTTCCTTCGTGTCCTCGTCCGACCGACCGGCCGCGCGCCGGTGCCGGGGGTCAGGGCACGAGCCCGACTCCAGTCCCCTCGCTCCTCGCCCCGTCGCGACAATGCTCAGGAAACGGGGTCCAGCCCCTTCACCTTTCCCCGCCCCACCTGCGTCCGCACCGCCCCCATGCTCGCCGCGACGACCAGGGCGATGGCCGCCGCCTGCAGGGCGGAAAGCGCCTGGTCCAGGATGAGGAAGCCGGCTGTTGCCGCGATCGCCGGTTCAAGGCTCATCAGGATCGCGAAGGTGGAGGCGGGCAGGCGGCGCAGGGCGAGGAGTTCGAGCGTGTACGGGAGGACGGAGGAGAGGAGGGCCACCCCGGCGCCGAGGGCGAACGTCACCGGGTCGAGGAGCTTCGTGCCCGACTCGGCGATCCCCAGCGGCAGGAACAGCACCGCCCCGACCGCCATCGCGAGGGCGAGCCCGTCGGCCTGCGGGAAGCGGCGGCCCGTACGGGCGCTGAAGACGATGTACGCCGCCCACATCGCGCCCGCGCTCAGGGCGAAGGCGACGCCCGCGGGGTCGAGGTCGCCGAAGCCTCCGCCGCCGAGGAGGAAGACGCCGGTGAGGGCCAGAGCGGCCCAGACGACGTTGAGTGCGCGCCGGGACGCGAGGACGGAGAGGGCCAGGGGGCCGAGGACCTCGAGGGTGACGGCGGGGCCCAGCGGAATGCGGTCGACCGCTTGGTAGAAGAGGCCGTTCATCGCGGCCATCGTGATGCCGAAGACGACGACCGTGCCCCAGTCGGCGCGGGAGTGCCCGCGCAGTCGCGGCCGGCAGACCAGCAGCAGGACCGCCGCCGCCACCAGCAGCCGCAGGCTCACCACGCCGAGCGCGCCGGCCCGCGGCATCAGGGTCACCGCCAGGGCTCCGCCGAACTGCACCGAGACCCCGCCGGCGAACACCAGGCCGATGGGACCGAGGGAACCCCGGCGGTGCCCAGGGGAGGCGACCCCGGTCAGGGACGGGGTCGACGTCGAGGTCGGGGTCGGAGTCACGGGCGGTCCAGGGGCTTGGTGCGGGATTCGTTCATCATGATGTACTACCAAGTCCAGGGTAATGGACTCAGTCAGGCGTGTGAACCCGGTATGCGACTGTCCCGGAGGTCGGGCGGCTACCGACGGGCCATATAGACGTTCAGCGCCCTGTGCAGGAGCTTGTTGAGCGGGAAGTCCCACTCGCCGAGGTACTCGACGGCCTGCCCGCCGGTGCCCACCTTGAAGCGGAGCAGGCCGAGCAGGTGGTTGGAGTCCTCCAGCGTGTCGGTGATCCCCCGCAGGTCGTAGACGGTGGCGCCGAGTCGGTGGGCGTCGGCCATCATGCGCCACTGCATGGCGTTGTTGGGCTGGACCTCGCGTCTGCGACCGGTGGAGGCGCCGTAGGAGTACCAGACGTGGTCACCCACGGTGAGCATGGTGGCCGCGGCGAGGACGTCGCCGTCGTGATGGGCGAGGTAGAGCCGCATGCGGTCGGGGTCCTCGGCGGTGAGCGCGGTCCACATCCGCTGGAAGTAGGACAGCGGGCGCGGGATGAAGCGGTCGCGCTCGGCGGTCTCGGTGTACAGCCCGTAGAACGCCGGCAGGTCCTCGGGGCCGCCGCGTACGACCTTCACGCCGGCCTTCTCCGCCTTCTTGATGTTGCGCCGCCACTGCTGGTTGAGGCCGCCGTGGATGTCGTCCAGCGACCGCCCGGCGAACGGCACCTGGAAGACGTACCGGGGTTGTCCGGCGGCGAAGCCGTCCTCACCGCCGGGTTCGGTCTGCCGCCAGCCCATGCGGCGCAGTCGGTCCGCGACGTCGAGGGCGCGCGGTTCGTCCGACGTCGGCTCCGCGTCCCGCAGCCGCCGCGCGCCGGGATCCGCGATCGCCGCCTTGACCGCGTCCGCGTTCCAGCGGCGTACGACTACGGGCGGGCCCATCTTGACCGAGAACGCGCCCCGCGCCTTCAGATGGACGAGCATCGCCTCCAGGCGGCGCTCCAGGTCGGGCGCGTACCAGTCGATCACCGGTCCCTCCGGCAGATACGCGAGGTACCGCCTCAGCTTCGGCAGCGGCCGCAGCAGCACGAGTCCCGCCCCGACGAGCCGCCCCTCCTCGTCGAACCAGCCCAGGCTCTCCGCCCGCCAGTCGGGCTTCACGTCGCCCCAGGAGGGGAGCTGCATGTGGCTGACGGACGGGCGTGCCGCGACGAACGCCAAGTGCTCGGAGCGGGTGATGGGCTGGACGCGGAAGGTCATGCGCGGGGCTCCCTTGTGCGGCTTTCGTGACTGATACGGCGGCGGCCTCAGTGGCCGATACGGCCGCATTCGCGACTGATGCGGCCGCACTCGTTGCTGATCCGCCAGCCTAGGAGGGCTCGCCCCCCGCGTCCCGCGCCACGCGGTCGGCCGGCCTTTCCTCCAGCCCCTCTGCCAACACCTCCGCCAGATGCTTGCCCCGCACCCCCGCCAGCTGCTCCAGCTGCGTCCGGCAGGAGAACCCGTCCGCCAGGACCACCGCCCCGGGCCCCGCATCGCGCACCGCCGGCAGAAGCTGATCCTCCGCGCAGGCCGTCGACACCTCGTAGTGCCCTCTCTCGAAACCGAAGTTCCCGGCGAGGCCGCAGCAGCCGCCGCTGAGGTCGCCGGTCAGTCCGGCCGCGGTGCGCAGGCGGCGGTCCGGGGCGTCGCCCAGGACCGCGTGCTGGTGGCAGTGGGTCTGGCCGACGGCCGGGCGGTCCACTCGGGGCGGAGTCCAGTCGGGGGCGTGGCGTTCGAGAGCCTCCGCGAAGGTCAGGACGCGGGCGGCGAGGCGAGCCGCGCGCGGGTCGTCGTGCAGCAGCTCGGGCAGGTCGGTGCGGAGGGCCGCCGCACAGCTCGGTTCCAGGACGACGACCGGGGCGGCGGTCTCCAGGACCGGAGCCATGAGGTCGAGGGTCCGGCGCAGCACCGTGCGGGCGCGGTCGAGCTGGCCCGTGGAGATGTACGTCAGGCCGCAGCAGACGCGGCCTCGGCGGGCGGTCAGCAGGGCGGCCGCGGACTTCGACCGGCCGTCCCCGACCGGCCGCCCGCGCATCCGCAGCGTCGGCGGCAGCACCACCCGCAGCCCGGCCGCCTCCAGCACCCGGACGGCCGCCTGCCCCACGGCCGGCGAGAGGTACTCGGTGAAGGTGTCCGGCCACAGGACGACCAGGTCGCCGGTACCCTCCACCGCCCCCTGTCTCGAAAGCGCCGTCCCCTTCCCCGAATGCACCGTCCCCTTCCTCGAACCCCACCACCGGCTGAACGTCTCCCCCGCCAGCCGCGGGATCTCCCGCTCCGGCGCGATCCCGCCCAGCCGCTTCGCCGTCCACGCCAGCGGCCGTACGGAGGCGAGAGCGTTCACCACCCCCACCGCGCGCGTACGGGACGCCCAGCGCAGCCACACCGGCAGCCACCCCATGGTGTAGTGGGCGGCGGGGCGGCGGCGCCCGGCGTAGTGGTGGTGCAGGAACTCCGCCTTGTAGGTGGCCATGTCGACCTCGACCGGGCAGTCGGAGCGGCACCCCTTGCAGGACAGGCACAGGTCCAGCGCGTCCCTGACCTCCGGTGACCGCCAGCCGTCCGCGACCAGCTCGCCGGCCAGCATCTCGTGCAGCAGGCGGGCGCGTCCGCGCGTGGAGTGCGCCTCCTCGCCGGTCGCCCGGAAGGACGGGCACATCACGGCGGGGCCGGACGCCTCCGTCGTACGGCATTTCGCGACCCCGACGCAGCGGCGCACCGCCGCCGAGAAGTCGCCGCCGTCTGCCGGGTAGCCGAAGGCCACGTCCACCGGCGTGCGGGGGAGGACGGCGAAGCGGAGGTTCGCGTCCAGGGGCTCGGGCCGGACCAGCATCCCCGGGTTGAGCAGGTCGTCCGGGTCCCACACCGCCTTGGCCCGCTCGAAGAGCGCCACCATCTCCGCGCCGTACATCTTCGGCAGCAGCTCCGCGCGTGCCTGCCCGTCGCCGTGCTCGCCCGACAGCGAGCCGCCGTGCGCCACGACCAGCTCGGCGAGCTCCTCGGAGAAGCGGCGGAAGCGGACCACGCCCTGCTCCGTCAGCAGGTCGAAGTCGATGCGGACGTGGATGCAGCCGTCCCCGAAGTGCCCGTACGGCGTGCCGCGCAGGCCGTGGGCGGACAGCAGTCCCCGGAAGTCCCGCAGATACGCGCCGAGCCGGGCGGGCGGCACCGCGCAGTCCTCCCAGCCGGGCCAGGCCTCGGAGCCGTCCGGCATCCGGGTCGCCGTACCGCTCGCGTCCTCCCGGACGCGCCACAGCGCGCGCTGTCCCGCCGGGTCGGTGACCACCAGCGAGTCGAGGACGTCGGCCGCCCGCACGACCGCCTCCGCACGCGCGCGTGCCTGCGCCGCCGTCTCCCCGCCCGTCTCCACGAACAGCCAGGCACCGCCCCGGGGCAGGTCGGCCGCGGTCGGCACCAGGTCGGCCGCCATTCCCTCCACCGTCAGCGGCCGGAGCGGCAGCAGCCCCGCGGCGGCCTCGGCGGCGGCGCTCTCGTCGGCGTACCCCAGCACGGCGAGGGCACGCGCGCGTGGTGCCTCGACGAGCCGTACGACCGCCTCCGTCAGCACGCCCAGCGTGCCCTCCGAACCGCAGAAGGAGCGGGCGACATCGGCGCCCTTCTCGGGCAGCAGCGCGTCCAGGGCGTACCCGGAGATACGGCGGGGCAGCTCGGGGAAGCCGGTGCGCAGCCGCGCCAACTCGCCCTCCACCAGCCCGCGCAGGCCCTCCGGTGCCCCCGCCCACCCCTGCCCCAGTCGCAACCGCTGCCCGCGCGCGGTGACCACGTCCAGCTCGCGCACGCTGTCCGCCGTCGTCCCCCAGGCCACCGAGTGCGAGCCGCAGGAGTTGTTGCCGATCATCCCGCCGAGCGTGCACCTGCTGTGGGTGGACGGGTCGGGGCCGAAGCGCAGCCCGTGCGGCGCGGCAGCCTCCTGAAGACGGTCGAGGACGAGCCCCGGCTGCACGACGGCCGTACGCGCGTCCGGGTCCAGCGAGACGAGCCGGTTCATGTGCCGGGTGAAGTCCAGCACCACCCCCGTCCCCGTCGCCTGCCCCGCGATCGACGTCCCCCCGCCCCGCGCCACCACCGGCACCCCGCGCGACCGGCACACCGCCAGCACCGCCGCCACGTCGTCGGCGTCCCGCGGAGCCACGACCCCGAGCGGGACACGCCGGTAGTTGGACGCGTCCATCGTCACCAGCGCCCGGGAGGTGACATCGAACCCGACCTCACCCCGGACGACCCCGCGCAGCTCCGCCTCGAGAGCTTCGCGAGCCGCATGAGCTTCCTGAGCAGCGCGAACCGTCATACGTCCAGAATGCACTCGGCCACTGACAGTGACGGCGACGGGTACGGTTTCGTAGATCCCCACAGGTCCAAAAGCCGGAGAAGTCGTCTCATCGAACGGACACGTTTCCGTCCGGTTTCGCCGAGGGGATACCCTCCGGCTCGTGGCTGAGATCCAGATTCCTGCTGACATCAAGCCCGCGGACGGTCGATTCGGCGCGGGTCCCTCCAAGGTGCGGGTGGAGGCGCTGGACGCCCTGGCCGCCACCGGTACGTCCCTGCTCGGCACCTCCCACCGCCAGGCCCCGGTCAAGAACCTGGTCGGCCAGGTCCGCGAGGGCATCTCCGAGCTGTTCCAGCTCCCCGAGGGCTACGAGGTCGTCCTCGGCAACGGCGGCTCCACCGCGTTCTGGGACATCGCGACCCACGGCCTGATCGAGAACAAGTCGCAGCACCTCACCTTCGGTGAGTTCAGCTCCAAGTTCGCCAAGGCCGCCAAGCTGGCCCCCTGGCTGGCCGAGCCGGACGTCATCTCCACCGACCCGGGCACACACCCCGAACCGGTCGCCGAGGCGGGCGTCGACGTGTACGCCTTCACGCACAACGAGACCTCGACCGGCGTCGCCATGCCCATCAAGCGCGTGGCCGGCGCCGACGAGGGTGCGCTGGTCCTGGTCGACGCCACCTCCGGCGCCGGCGGCCTCCCGGTCGACATCGCCGAGACCGACGTCTACTACTTCGCCCCGCAGAAGTCCTTCGCCTCCGACGGCGGCCTGTGGATCGGCGTGTTCTCCCCGGCCGCCGTCGAGCGCGCCGAGCGCATCCACGCGTCCGGCCGCCACATCCCGGAGTTCTTCAGCCTCCCGACGGCGATCGACAACTCCCGCAAGAACCAGACGTACAACACCCCGGCTCTCGCCACCCTCTTCCTGCTCAACCAGCAGCTGGAGTGGATCAACGGCCAGGGCGGCCTGGACTGGTCGGTCCGCCGCACGGCCACCTCCGCGCGCACGCTGTACGGCTGGGCCGAGGACATCAAGTACGCGAACCCCTTCGTCGCCGACCCGGCCAAGCGCTCCCAGGTCATCGGCACGATCGACTTCGTGGACGACATCGACGCCGCCGCCATCGCCAAGGTCCTGCGCGCCAACGGCATCGTCGACACCGAGCCCTACCGCAAGCTCGGCCGCAACCAGCTCCGCGTCGCGATGTTCCCGGCGATCGACCCGGCGGACGTCGACGCGCTGACGAAGTGCATCGACTACGTGATCGAGAAGCTCTAGCAGTCCCCGTACGACGACGAGGGGCGCCCGGCGACGAACCGGGCGCCCCTCGTCGCGTCTCATGCCGCCGTACAGCTCACGCTCGGTACCGCGCCGCCGCCCGGCGCACCCCCGAACCCGAAACTCGCCGAACCGCCCGCCGCGACCGCGCCGTTGTGCGCGGCGTTCACCGCCGTCACGGTCGAGCCGCTCCGGGTGTACGAGGCGTTCCACATGTTGGTGATCTGCTGCGAGCCGCTCCAGGTCCAGGTCACCTTCCAGGAACTGATCGCGCCGCTCCCGGTGTTGGTCACCTTCACCTCGGCGTTGAACCCGCTCCCCCAGTCGCTGCTGACGGTGTACACGGCGCTGCACGCGGCCGTGCTCCCGCCTCCGTCGTCGCCACCGCCGTCGTCACCGCCGGTCCCGGTCGAGGGGAATCCCGCCGCCTTGACGCTCGCCAGGTACCCGTCCTTCACCGTGTCCACGGTCGCCCAGTCGTCCTTCAGGATTCCGCCGGTGTCCCCGGAGTTGGGGTTCCACGACCAGAACGTCCACTGGAAGGAATCAGCCCCGTACGTCGACGTCGGCCGCAGGTAGCTCACCAGCGCGGCCAGCCACTTCTGGTCCACCGTCGACTGGAGCGTCGTACCGAACTCGCCCACCCACACCGGGGCGATGTTCTGCTTGAAGATGTAGCCCCAGTACTTGTCCCAGACGCCCGGCATGTTGTCGGGGAACGACGGATCGCTGAACCAGCTCTGCTGGGCCACGCTGGTCGCGTAGTCGTGGGCGGAGTACACGACCCGGTTGGCCACGTCGAGCTGGACGGGGTACTGGGCGACACCCATCAGGTTGCCGCCCCACCAGCCGGACACGCCGTTGTACGTCTGCACGCCCTCGACGAAGATCAGCAGGTCGGGGTTGACCGACAGCACGGCGTTCCCCGCCCGCTGCGCCGCCAGCCGCCAGTCCGTCGCCGTGTCGCCGCAGCCCCAACAGGCCGGGTCGTGCGGCTCGTTGTGCAGGTCGATGCCGATGACGGTGTCCTGGCCGTCGTAGCGAGCCGCCAGGGACTTCAGGTTGGCGATCCAGGTCGACTCCGGGACGGCCGACGTGTACCAGAGGGCCGACTGCCCGGCCGAGTCCGGCCGGTGCCGGTCGAGGATGACCTTCAGGCCGTCCTGGCCGGCGTACGACACGATCTTGTCCATGACGCCCAGCGAGCTGAGCCCTTGGAGGTCCGCGTTCTTGCCGCTGGAGAAGTCGATGCTGTTCGGGACGGTCGCGCTCTTGAAGATGTCGTCGCTGTACGGGAGCCGGATGGTGTTGTACCCCAGCGACTTCATCTGGTCGATCATGCTCTTGTAGTCGCGCGACCAGAGGCCGTGAACGACGTGGTTGCTGGTCTCGAAGCCGAACCAGTTGATGCCGGCGATCCGGACGGGCTGCCCGGCCGCGTCCAGGATCTGCCGGCCGCTGGTGTGCCAGTAGCCGGCTCCGGGGTCGGCCGCATGGGCGGTCTGGGCACCCGCCAGCGGTACCAGGAGCGCCGCGGCGGCAGCACACAGCGCTCTTCGCAAGCTGCGGAACATGTCGCTGCTTCCTCTCGGGAGTGCGGGCCCGGAACATGTGGGAGCGCTCCCACGACACCGCATCCCCATCGAAGCCAGTTCTCATGAACCCGTCAAGACACTCGACGTCACCTCGACGTCATCTCAGTCCCGCCGCACCAGCCGTCGCACGCCGAACAGCGCGGCACAGATGACGGCGACGGCGACGGCGCCGACCTTGAAGCCGCTGTCGCCGGACCCGCCGCTCGCCGTCGAATCCCCTGAACCGCCGCTACCAGAGGGCGACTTGGAGCCGGATCCGCTCCCGCCCGATCCCCCCTCGGGCGCGTCCTCCGCCTTCACGGAACTGTCGGCCCCTTCACTGCCGTACATCAGCTTGGTGCCGTCGGCGGAGTAGCTGACGGACTCCCCCTGCTGCTGCAACGGCACGTCGAGACGGCCCAGCCGCTTGATCTTCCCGTCGTTCCAGTCGTAGACGATCCCCCCGAAGTAGCCGCGTACGGCGAGCTGCTCGCCGTCCGGGGAGAAGGCGGCGTCGGTGGCCCAGAGGTCGACGGTGGCGACGGGCTTGAAGATGTTGGTGCCGGAGGCGGAGAGGGTGGCCGGGCCCTCGTACAGATGCCCGCCGTCCTCGTTCTTGTCGATGATGTACGCGCGGCCGGTCTTCGGGTCGACGGCGAGCGACTCGGCGTTGCGGGCGCCGTCCGCGTACTTCACCACGTACTGCGTGGCCCTGATCGTCTGGTCGACCAGCTTCTTCGGCTCGGACAGCTGATAGATCCACACATAGGGCCACTTGCCGCCGAGGTTGTCGCCGATGTCGCCGATGTAGATCTGGTTGTCGGGGCCGATGGAGATGGCCTCGACGTCGCGGGGCGAGCCGATGCCGCTGAGGGTGATGCGGGCGACGGTCTTCCCGGTGCCGCTGTCGACGGCGTAGATGTACGGCCCGTCGTCGCTGTCGTTGTGCGTCCAGTAGATGCCGGGGTGCAGGTGGGAGGCCGCGAGCCCGCTGGACTCGGTGATGCGCGGGTCCTGGATGGTGAACCCCTGGTCACCGTCGGCGGCGGAGGCGGGCACGGTGAACGCACCCACGAGCAGGGCCCCGGCGAGGAGGGCGAACGGTCGACGCATGCCCCCAAGACTGCCATCCCGGACTGTGCGGCACGCGCGCGTGGCAGGCCTCACACCCCGCCCGTTCCGCCGATCGTCCGTTGATCCTCCATCATGAGCGGATGCTCAGGTTCATGCCCGTCGGCGACTCCCAGACGATCGGAAGCGCCGGCGAACACACATGGCGTTACCGGATGTGGCAGCACCTGCGCACGTCGTACGGCCGCCCGTTCGCCGTCGTCGGCCCGCGCGAGACGCTGTACGACAAGGCGACGGACGCGCCCACCTCGTACGAGTACGCCGACCCCGACTTCCCGCGCGCCCACCTGGCCGGCTGGGGCGAGGGCTGGCTGCACATGGCGCCGCTGATCGGGGAGGCGGTGCGTACCTGTCGCGCCGATGTCCTTCTCGTCTCCCTCGGCCTGATCGACCTGGGCTTCTACACGAACGCGGAGCAGACGGCGGAGAACGTACGGGCCTTCGTGGCCGAGGCACGGGCGGCCAACCCGCGCGTGCGGATGGTCGCACTGCCGGTGATCCCGAACTCCCGCGCACTGGAGGACCCCGACTTCGCCGCCGAGGTCACCGCCTTCAACGAACTCCTGGCCAAGGCCGTCGCCGACCTCGACGAGCCCCGCTCGCCCTTCCTGCTGGCCTCGCCCCCGCCGTCGTACGACATCAACCTCGACACGTATGACGGCACGCACCCGAATGCGAGCGGCGAGCACCGGATCGCAGAGGCGTTCGCGGAGGCGATGTACCAAGGGTGGGGGCTGGGTGGGGAGTACGACCGGGGCTGAACCCTGGTGACGCCGGGCCCGCGTGTCCTGGTCACCGTGCGTATCGTTGTACTACGCGGCTGCTCTCGTCCGTGAGGCAGCCGGGGAGGAGCGCCACGATGACCGTCCTTGAAGACAGGATCGCGATGGCCGAGAGCGACAACACGCGCCGGCTCGACGAGATGTTCCAGCGGCTCGAGAAGATGCCCGTCCCCGAGGGCTACAAGGTCGAGATCGTCGAGGGGGCCATCTACATGTCGCCGCAGCGGGGCGTGCACTGGGAGACCATTCTCCTGATCATCGAAGCGCTCAGGGACCGGTTCGGCAGGCGTTCGAAGGTGCTGTCGGACGTCCGCATGGACTTCCCCGGCTGCCTTAACGGCTACTGCCCGGACGTGGCCAAGCTGCGCGACGGCGCCGAGAAGGACGACGAGGGCAGGTGGGCCTACGAGGACGTCGAATTCGTCGCCGAGGTCATCTCCAAGGACACGGCCAAGAACGACTACGGGCCCAAGAAGACCGCCTACGCCCTGGCCGGGGTCCCGGTCTACGTCATCGCCGACCCCTACGTCGGCAAGTGCCGCCTGTTCACGCAGCCCAAGGACGGCGACTACGTCTGCGACCTCTCCATCACCTACGGCGGTGTGGTCGACATGACCGCCACCCCCCTCGACTTCACGCTCGCCACCGACATGTTCCCCCGCGACTGAACGACGCCGACGACCGGGCGCCCTCCACATGGCAGCGGCCGGCGCCCTCGGCGCGACGATGGAAGCGATGCGCGCGGACATGAA
This sequence comes from Streptomyces sp. NPDC001315, assembly GCF_042896175.1. Classification (NCBI taxonomy): domain Bacteria; kingdom Bacillati; phylum Actinomycetota; class Actinomycetes; order Kitasatosporales; family Streptomycetaceae; genus Streptomyces; species Streptomyces sp. NPDC001315. The sequence goes on from NZ_JBIAWZ010000008.1 coordinate 299,277, forward strand.
GACGGACTCCATCCCGACGGACTGACGGCGAGAAGGTTCGCGCGGACCGCGCCGGGTCGCCCCGCGGCTGGCAGAATCCCGTCGCATGGCGATCATCCACCACACCACCCTCAAGCCCTCGAAGCTGGAACTGCTCACCACCTGGCTGCCCACCCGCCCGTGGTACGTCGGCGACGGCGCACCGGAGTTGACCAAGGCCGGCGGGTTCCGGCTGGACGACCCGGAGGGTGAGGTCGGGATCGAGTTCATGGTGGCCGTCGACACGGCCGGCCCCGCCCCCACCGCCTATCTGGTCCCCCTCACCTACCGCGGCGCCCCGCTCGCCGGCGCGGAACACGCCCTCGTCGGCACCATGGAGCACGGCGTGCTGGGACCGCGCTGGGCCTACGACGGCTGTCACGACCCGGTGCTGTACGCCGAGCTCCTGGCCCTGATCGAGGGCCGCGCCCAGGCCATGGCCCAGAGCATCACGGACACTCCCGACCACGAGGTCGTCCGCTCCTGCACCGGCGACGGCTTTCCCTCCACGCCCTTCGCCCCCACGCCCACCGACACCCAGGCCGGTACCGAGCTGCCCACCCCCGACGGCGCGGTCCTCCACATCCACCGGGTCCTGCGCCCCCACTCCCCGGACGTCCCTCCGCTCCCTCCCCAGGAGGCGACGGGCCACGTCGCCGGCGCCTGGCGGACACCGGAGGGCCCCCGCGCCCAAGCTCTGTTCGCCGTCCTGTACGCCGCCCCCGCGACCTGAGCGACGTGTCAAGCCCGCGTTCTGACTCAGCCGCCCTTGCTTCGAGCGCACTCCAAGCCGTTGGCTAGATACTCATGAAGTACACGCAGCTCGGACGCACGGGCCTCAAGGTCAGCCGACTGGTCCTCGGCACGATGAACTTCGGACCGCAGACGAACGAGGCGGACAGCCACGCGATCATGGACGCGGCGCTGGACGCGGGGATCAACTTCTTCGACACGGCCAACGTGTATGGCTGGGGCGAGAACAAGGGCCGTACCGAGGAGATCATCGGGAACTGGTTCGCCAAGGGCGGTGAGCGGCGCGACAAGGTCGTCCTCGCCACCAAGGTGTACGGGAACATGGCCGCCGACGGCGACGCCTGGCCCAACCACGACAAGCTCTCCGCGCTCAACATCCGGCGCGGCGTCGAGGCCAGCCTGAAGCGGCTGCAGACCGACTACATCGACGTCTACCAGTTCCACCACATCGACCGCCACACTCCCTTCGAGGAGATCTGGCAGGCGATCGACGTGCTGGTGCAGCAGGGCAAGATCCTTTACGTCGGGTCCTCCAACTTCCCCGGCTACAAGATCGCCCAGGCCAACGAGATCGCAGCGAAGCGCCATGGCACCATCGGGCTGGTCAGCGAGCAGTGCCTCTACAACCTCGCCGAGCGCCGTGCCGAGATGGAGGTCATCCCGGCCGCGCAGGACTACGGCCTCGGGGTCATCCCCTGGTCGCCGCTGCACGGCGGGCTGCTGGGCGGGGTGATCAAGAAGGAGGTCGAGGGCGGCCGCCGTGCCTCCGGTCGCGCGGCCGACGCGCTCGCCAACACAGCCCAGCGCGCGCAGATCCAGGCGTACGAGGATCTGCTCGACAAGCACGGCGTCGAGCCCGGCGAGGCCGCACTGGCCTGGCTGCTCACCCGGCCCGGCGTGACCGGCCCGATCGTCGGCCCGCGCACCGCCGAGCAGCTCGCGTCGGCGCTGCGTGCCGTCGAGCTGGAGCTGAGCGAGGAGCTGCTGGCCGGTCTCGACGAGATCTTCCCGGGTCCGGGGCCGTCGCCGGAGGCCTTCGCCTGGTAGCCACCGGGTGGTCGTCGCCGCCCGGGGCGTCTCTCCGTGCCTGTGCCAGGGCCTGTCCTCGCGGCCGCGCCGCGCTCACCTGCCGAGCGCGGCCGCCAGGGCGACGACGACGAACATCAGCACAAGCGCACCGGCCATGATCCGGTTCCGGGTTTTCGGGTCCACGCGTACGAGCGTAACCGGCCCCGCCGAGGGCCCGGACCGAGGCCCGGGACCCGGGGTGTGCCGTCGGCGAGCGTGACACATCCCCGAAAAGTGTCACACTGCGCGGACCTGCGAACCGGCCGCTCCGGATTCGCCGACAGACAGCCTCGCCCCACCCACGCCGATCAGGCCCCGCCGCATTCCGCGTCGCTTCCCTCCGACCCGGTCCGCCGGGCAGCTCCCAGCGGCCAGCGGCCGACCGCCTCGTACCGGGGCTGCTCGCCCGGCACGCCCGACCGCGGCAGGTTGCTGCGTACCAGGTACAGGTCCGTCACCGTCCAGGTGCTGCTGGTGAAGGGGGCGAGGGCCTCGACGTACGGGCGTACCGGCACCGCCACCGCCTCCCGGCTGCGGGCCACCGTCAGATGGGCCTTGTAGCGGCGGTGCTCGCCCATCCGCACGCCCGCCTTTCGCGCCGCCGCGTCACTGCGGTCGGCCAGCAGCCGCAGCGACTCCAGGTCACCCTCCGCGCCCGTCCACAGCGCCCGTCCGTGCCCGAACTGCCCGCCGCCGCGCAGGGCCAGCGGGAAGGGGGACATCCGGTGGGCCGCGCGCTCCAGGCGGGCCGACAGATCCGGTACGAGGTCGTCGTCGACCTCGCCGTAGAACGCGAGCGTGAAGTGCCAGCCGGGGCGGCCCGTCCAGCGCAGCCCCTCGGCGCCGGGCAGCTTCTGCAACGCGGCGACTTCGGCGGCCAGCTCACGGATGACGCCCTCCGGGGGCAGCACGGCGGCGAAGAGTCTCATGAGCGTCACCCTTCCAGGGAACGGATCACCCGGCGAGCGGCCCGCGCGAGGGACGTACATGTGAGCCCTGGATACGGGGCGCTCCCCGGGGGGTGTTCACACCGCCCTGCCGGCTTCCCCGGGGCGGCTCACACCGCCGTGGCCAGCTCCTCGTGGCGCTCCCGCGGGACGAAACCCACCCGGGGATGGCCATGGTTCCAGCCGACCGACAGGCGCAGGCCGCCGATGCGGGCCACGATCAGGCCGATGGTGACGGCCGCGGCGGCCGAGACGGCGCCGCCCGCCGCGAGGCCCGCGCGGACGCCGTACGTGTCCGTGATCCAGCCGGCGATCGGCGCGCCCACCGGCGAGCCGCCCATGAACACCATCATGTACAGGGCCATCACCCGGCCCCGCATGGCCGGGTCGGTGGCCATCTGGACGCTGGTGTTGGCGGTGACGTTGACCGTCATGCCGAACATCCCGATCGGGGCCATGAGCAGGGCGAACAACCACAGGGAGGGGGCGACGGCCGCGACGGTCTCGAGCGCGCCGAAGACCACCGCCGCCGCGACCAGCACACGCATCCGGGCGGTGCCCCGGCGGGCGGCGAGCAGTGCGCCGACCAGGGAGCCGACCGCCATCAGCGTGTTGAAGAGGCTGTACGAGCCCGCCCCCGCGTGGAACACGTCGTCGGCGAAGGCCGACAGGTAGACGGGGAAGTTGAAGCCGAAGGTGCCGATGAACCCGACCAGGACGATCGTCCAGATCAGCTCGGGGCGCCCGGCGACGTAGCGCAGGCCCTCACGCAGCTGGCCCTTGCCGCGCGGGGCACGCTCGACGACGTGCAGTTCGCGGGCGCGCATCAGCAGCAGGCTCGTGAGGGGCGCGACGAAGGACAGGCCGTTGGCGAGGAACGCCCAGCCCGTGCCCACGCCGGTGATCATGAGGCCCGCGACGGCGGGGCCGACCAGCCGGGCGGACTGGAAGTTCGCGGAGTTCAGGCTGACCGCGTTCTGCAGCTGGTCGCGGCCGACCATCTCGTTGACGAAGGACTGGCGGGCCGGGTTGTCGATGACCGTGGCGAGGCCGACGGCGAAGGCGGCGAGGTAGACGTGCCAGACCTGGACGTGGCCGGAGAGGGTGAGGAAGGCGAGGGCGAGGCCGGTGAGGGCCATCGCGGACTGCGTGACGAGCAGCGTGCCGCGCTTGGGGAGGCGGTCGACGAGGACGCCGCCGTAGAGGCCGAAGAGCAGCATCGGCAGGAACTGCAGGGCCGTCGTGAAGCCGACGGCCGTGGAGGAGCCGGTGAGGCTGAGGACCAGCCAGTCCTGTGCGATGCGCTGCATCCAGGTGCCGGTGTTGGAGACGACCTGACCGACGAAGAACAGACGGTAGTTCCTGATCTTCAAGGAGCTGAACATCGAGGACTTGCGGGTCCTCCCGGGGGAGGTGTCGTGGGCGGTCGGTGCGGGGGCGGAAGGTGCTCCGGATCCCGTACTCAAAAGGGTTCGCCTCCTTGCGGCTGTGCTTTACAGATGTGCGAGCTTCTCCAGCACGGGGGCGGCTGCGCGCAGTTTCGCCCACTCGTCCTCGTCCAGGCCCTCGACGAGGGTGGCCAGGAAGGCGTTCCGCTTGCGGCGGCTCTCCGCGAGCATCTCCGTGGCCTGTTCGGTCTGGGTGACGACCTTCTGGCGCCGGTCCTCGGGGTGCGGCTCCAGCCGGACCAGTCCCTTGGCCTCGAGCAGCGCGACGATGCGGGTCATCGACGGCGGCTGGACGTGCTCCTTGCGGGCGAGTTCGCCCGGGGTCGCACTCCCGCACTGGGACAGGGTGCCCAGCACCGACATCTCGGTCGGGCTGAGCGACTCGTCGACTCGCTGGTGCTTGAGCCGACGGGACAGCCGCATGACGGCGGATCGCAGGGAGTTCACGGCGGCAGCGTCGTCGCCATGGTTAAGGTCCGGCATGTTCTTTAGCATAACTCATTACTCTCGCTAAAGACCAGCGGAGACACGCGGCGACGCCGCGTGACCCTGGCCACTCGATCGGAATATCACTCGTATGGGTGATCCACGTGCGGAACGTGACGCGCCGCACCGGAGTGTGCCGCGACGCTCGTGGGCATGGGGACCAGCGTGCTCAGCCTGCGGATGGACGGGGAGCTGCTCGAAAGGCTCCGCCACCACGCGGCGAAAAGAGGAATGAGCGTCCAGGACTATGTCGTCCGGACGCTCATTCGAGATGACTTCGACGAGCGGTTCCAGACCGCCGTCGAGGAGACGGAGAAGTTCTACGGGGTCACGTGACCACGAAGTTCCACGGGGTCACGTGACCCACCGGTCAGGTCAGACCCAGCGCCGGCATCAGGTAGTAGAAGGCGAACACCGCCGCGACCGCGTACATCGCGGCCGGGACCTCACGACTCCGCCCGGCCGCCAGGCGCAGCACCACGAAGGTGATGAAGCCCATGCCGATGCCGTTGGTGATCGAGTAGGTGAACGGCATCATCACCATCGTGATGAAGGCCGGGATGGCGATGGTGAAGTCGGCCCAGTCGATCTCCTTGACCGAGCCGGCCAGGATCAGGAAGCCCACCGCGAGCAGGGCCGGGGTGGCCGCCTGGGACGGGACCATCGTGGCGACCGGGGTCAGGAACAGGGCCACGGCGAACAGCGCGCCGGTGATCACGTTCGCGAAGCCGGTGCGCGCGCCCTCGCCGACGCCGGCCGTGGACTCCACGAAGCAGGTGGTGGCCGAGGAGGAGCTGGCGCCGCCGGCGGCGACGGCGATGCCGTCGACGAAGAGGACCTTGTTGATGCCGGGCATCTGGCCCTGCGCGTCGGTCAGCTTGGCCTCGTCGCTGACGCCCATGATCGTGCCCATGGCGTCGAAGAAGGTCGACAGCAGGACCGTGAAGACGAAGAGGATGCCGGTCAGGACGCCGACCTTGTCGAAGCCGCCGAACAGGCTGACCTTGCCGAGCAGGCCGAAGTCGGGGGTGGCGACGGGGTTGCCGGGCCACTTGGGCGTGGTCAGACCCCAGCTCGGCACCTTCGCGACCGCGTCGATGATCACGGCGAGAACGGTCATCGCGACGATCGAGATCAGGATCGCGCCGGAGACCTTGCGCATGATGAGGGCCAGCGTCAGCAGGGCGCCCAGGATGAAGACCAGCACGGGCCAGCCGTTGAGGTGACCGTCGGCGCCCAGCTGGAGCGGGACGGTGGTCTGCGCGATGTCCGGGATGCGGGTGATGAAACCGGAGTCGACCAGGCCGATCAGCATGATGAACAGGCCGATACCGATGGCGATGGCCTTGCGCAGGCCATAGGGGACGGCGTTCATGACGCGCTCGCGCAGACCCGTGGCGACGAGCAGCATCACGACGAAGCCGGCCAGCACGACCATGCCCATGGCGTCCGGCCAGGACATCCGCGGGGCGAGCTGGAGCGCGACGACGGAGTTCACACCGAGGCCGGCGGCGAGCGCGATGGGCACGTTGCCGATGACGCCCATGAGGAGCGTGGTGAACGCGGCCGTGAGCGCCGTCGCCGTGACCAGCTGGCCGTTGTCGAGCTGGTGCCCGTACATGTCCTTCGCGCTGCCCAGGATGATCGGGTTCAGCACGATGATGTAGGCCATCGCGAAGAAGGTGGCGAAACCGCCCCGGATCTCACGGGCCAGCGTGCTGCCGCGCTCGGAGATCTTGAAGTAGCGGTCGAGGGCGCCGTACGCGGGCGCGGCGCCCGGCTGCTCGGGCGCGGGAACCTTGGCGGGAGCCGAGGTGGACATGCGGGACCTCAGGGGGTGAAAGGAGTGGGGAACATGATCGAGTCTCGCCGCTTCCAGGTCACCAACAGGTTTCCCCCATGTTGCTGTTGGTGTTTCGTACGAATGGAAGTAGCCAGACTCGGACCGTTTCAGTATGAACATATGAACCCGAATTGGCCATCTCCGCGCGTAGACCGCTGGTATACAAGGGATTCGCGGGCATGGGCGGGCGCTGCCGGAGCGCCTCGTAAGCTGTGCACATGGCCAAGTGGACCCCCAAGCACGAGGCGCCCGAGCCCCTGGAGGGCCCCGTGGTCGCCACCATCACCGGCGGCACGATCGTCTGGTTCGTTCTGTTCCTCGTGCAGGTGCCGTTCTACGGCTGGTTCGACGACCACGGCCATGCGTGGTGGGTGTGGACCTGCCTGGCCGGCGGAGGGCTGGGCCTGATCGGCATCTGGTACGTACGGAAGCGGGACGCGGCGATCAAGAGGGCGGCGGCGGAAGCGGCGACAGCGGCCGAGTGATACGGGCGCACTCCCCGCCTACAACCACCGCATCACTCCGCCGAGGCCCCGTCGTCCTCTGGTCGGATCTTCCGCCCACTCGGCGGGTGAACCCCCAAATCCGCACGTACCGTCGATGTATGACGCACATCGACGCGGGCGCCGAGCTCGATCCCGTGCATCCCATGCCCATCCCGGCGCCCCCGGCGACCGGGCTGAGCGCGGCCCAGGTCGCGGAGCGCATAGCGCGTGGGCAGGTCAACGACGTGCCGGTGCGCAGCAGCCGCTCCCTCGGCGAGATCGCCCGCGCGAACGTCTTCACCCGGTTCAACGCGATCATCGGCGTGCTCTGGCTGATCATGCTGTTCGTCGCGCCGTTCCAGGACAGCCTGTTCGGGTACGTGATCATCGCCAACACCGGGATCGGCATCATCCAGGAGTGGCGGGCGAAGAAGACCCTGGACTCGCTCGCCGTCATCGGGGAGGCCCGGCCGACCGTACGGCGGGAGGGTACGGCCGTCGAGATCGGCACCTCGGAGATCGTGCTCGACGATCTGATCGAGATCGGGCCGGGCGACAAGGTGGTCGTCGACGGCGTCTGCGCCGAGGTCGACGGGCTGGAGATCGACGAGTCGCTGCTCACCGGTGAGGCCGACCCGGTCGTCAAACGACCGGGGGACCAGGTCATGTCCGGCAGCTTCGTCGTGGCCGGCGGCGGGGCCTTCAAGGCCACCAAGGTGGGGCGCGAGGCCTACGCCGCCCAGCTCGCCGAGGAGGCCTCCCGCTTCACGCTCGTCCACTCCGAGCTGCGCTCCGGCATCTCCACGATCCTCAAGTACGTGACGTGGATGATGATCCCGACCGCGATCGGCCTGGTCGTCAGCCAGCTCGTCGTCAAGCAGCACGGGTTCAAGGACTCGGTCGCGCGGACCGTCGGCGGCATCGTCCCGATGGTCCCGGAGGGGCTCGTGCTCCTCACCTCCGTCGCCTTCGCCATCGGCGTCATCCGGCTCGGCCGAAAACAGTGCCTCGTCCAGGAGCTGCCCGCCATCGAGGGCCTCGCCCGCGTGGACACCGTCTGCCTCGACAAGACCGGCACCCTCACCGAGGGCGGCATGGACGTCACCGAGCTCCGGCCCCTCGACGGCCACGACGAGACATACGTACGAAAAGTGCTGGGGGCGCTCGGGGAGTCCGACCCGCGGCCCAACGCCTCTCTCCAGGCCGTCATCGACGCCTATCCCGACGCCGAGGAGTGGCGCTGCACCGAGTCCCTGCCCTTCTCCTCGGCCCGCAAGTACAGCGGCGCCTCCTTCAGCGAGGGGAACGGGGAGTCCAGCACGTGGCTGCTGGGGGCGCCCGACGTCCTGCTGACCGACGGCGACCCCGCCCTCGCCGAGACCGAGCGGCTCAACGAGGAGGGGCTGCGGGTGCTGCTGCTCGCCCGGACCGAGCGCGACCTCGACGGTCCCGACGTGGCCAAGGGCGCCAGGCCCGCCGCCCTCGTCGTACTGGAGCAGCGGCTGCGCCCGGACGCGGCCGACACGCTGCGCTACTTCGCCGAGCAGGACGTCCACGCCAAGGTCGTCTCGGGCGACAACGCGGTGTCCGTCGGGGCGGTCGCGGGCAAGCTCGGGCTCACCGGCACCACCCTCGACGCACGCCGGCTGCCCACCGGCAAGGAGGACATGGCGCGGGCCCTCGACGAGGGCACGGTGTTCGGACGGGTCACCCCGCAGCAGAAGCGGGACATGGTGGGCGCCCTCCAGCACCGCGGCCACACGGTCGCGATGACCGGCGACGGCGTCAACGACGTGCTCGCCCTGAAGGACGCCGACATCGGCGTGGCCATGGGATCCGGTTCCGAGGCCACCCGGGCCGTCGCCCAGATCGTGCTGCTGAACAACAGCTTCGCCACGCTGCCCTCCGTGGTCGCGGAGGGGCGGCGGGTCATCGGCAACATCACCCGCGTGGCCACGCTCTTCCTGGTGAAGACCGTCTACTCGGTCCTGCTGGCCGTGCTGGTGGTGTGCTGGCGGGTCGAGTACCCCTTCCTGCCCCGGCACCTGACCCTGCTGTCCACCCTGACCATCGGCGTCCCGGCCTTCTTCCTCGCCCTCGCCCCCAACAAGGAACGCGCCAGACCCCACTTCGTCCGCCGGGTCATGCGGTACTCGATCCCGGGCGGGGTCGTGGCAGGAGCGGCGACCTTCGCGACCTACCTGATCGCCCGGCACCACTACACCGGCACAGGCGCGCTGGGCGCCGAGACGAGCGCGGCCACCCTGACCCTGTTCCTGATCTCGATGTGGGTGCTGGCGATCATCGCCCGCCCCTACACCTGGTGGCGGATCGCCCTGGTCGCCTCGATGGGCGCGGCGTTCCTGCTGGTGCTGGCCGTGCCGTGGCTCCAGCACTTCTTCGCGCTGAAGCTGGTGGGGATGGAGATGCCGTGGGTCGCGGTGGGCATCGCGGCGGTGGCGGCGGTCACCCTGGAACTGCTGTGGAAGTGGGTCGACCGCCGCTTTCCCGCGTAGCGGTACTGCTGGCTGCCGCCGGCTTACCTCACGTCGACGAAGTCGCCGGCGGTGGTGATCGCCGGGGTCGTCGAGGTACCGGCGAAGCTGTAGCGGAAGTAGCCGTCGACGGAGGCCTTGACCGTGGTGCTCAGGTTGCCCGTCGAGTTGGTCTTGATGGTCTTGAGCGTGGTGTAGGTGTTGGAGCCCTTCTTACGGAACTGCAGCTTCACCGGCTGGACGGTGTAACCCGCGTACTTGAAGGTCTCCCAGTTGGCGCGGGCCAGCTTGCCCGTGACCGTGATGGTCTTGCCCTTCTTCACCGGCTCCGGGGCGGCATTGACGGTCAGCGTCGAGTTGCGCTGGACCCGCTGGGTCGCCTGGTAGTCGTTCCAGTAGACGCTGGTGGCGTCACCGGCGAGCACACCCACCGCCACGTGCCAGGTGCCGGCCAGCGCGTTCTTGTACAGGTCGGAGCCGGGCGCGGCCGTGATGGTGAGCTTGCAGGTCGACGTGGTGGCGTTGGCCGCGGTGCAGGTCGCCGCGTCCTGGTTCGGCAGCAGCAGACCGTCGAGGCCGGAGTCGACGTTCGTGCCGTGCCACAGGTCGATGTAGGCGTCCGCGATGCCGGTGGAGTGGCTCGCGGTCACCGACACGGTGAAGGTCTTGGCGTACGTCGTGCCGACGACGATGTTCTTGCCGGAGTTGACCGTGAGCTTGGAGACCTTCGGCAGCTCTTCGTCGTCCGCGGCGACCGTCGCACGGAGTCCCGACTTCGCCGACGAGAGGCCGAAGCGCTCGGCGGCGGACGGCTTGGACAGGCTCGCGTCGCTCGCGGTGCCCGCCTGCGCGGCCGGCACGGCGAGAGCGGACAGGGCGAGGGCGCCGGTGACGGCGGCCACGGTGGCTCGGATGCGCATGCGCTCCCCCGTTAGGAGATGGGCCCCGACACCCGTCGTCGAGTTTGGCTCGTGAGGACGACGGGACCCGATCGATCGTGGAGTCTTTTTGACTCACGTGATCAGATGCGTGACACAGGTGATTGGTTGTACGACCGGTGAAACTTTCGTGCGAATCGGCGAGATCGATGGATCTACGATCGGCGATCGGCGATCTCGACGGAACCAACGGAACCGACGAGACCGACGAGACCGACGAGCTCAGTCGAACCAGCGGTCGCGCGCCAACTCCTCGGTCCGCGAAGCGTCTTCGAGCAGCGCCGCGACCTCGAAGCGGCGCGGCCACTGACCGGCCGCCCAGGCGAGTCCGGCGGCGACGCCCTCCAGGGTCGAGGCGTGCAGGACACCGTCGGCGGTGAGCCGCCAGTCGATCTCCACGCCGTCGACGACGAGCTCCTCGTGCTCGACGTACACCTCGGGGGTCCGCGGCCCGAGCAGCACCCGCACCGAATCCGGCACGTCGTGTTCGGTGCCCTCGGAGTCCACCCCACCGGTGACGGACTCGCTCAGCCGCCGCACCTGGAACAGCTCGGCCAGCTGAGCGGCCCGCGCCGGGCGGACCGGCAGCAGGGGGACGCCCCCGGTGAAGGGCAGCAGGTCCGGCGAGTCGACAACCACGGCGTCAGCCGCGTCCACCACCTCCATCCGCCCGTCGACGACCGCCCGCACCTCGTCCGGCAGGGTCACCTGGCCGGGGTCCAGATCGGCCAACGCGCTGTAGAGGCCGTGCAGTTGGGCCGCGGTGACGGAACGCTCCGGGTCGGCGAGCCGGTCGAGCAGTTCGGCGGCGCCGCCGGGCTCGTCGAGCAGCGCGGCCACGGAGGTGCGTACGCCGAGCGCCCGCAGCACCTGCTCGTCGTCGAATCCGGTCGCGTCGGCCTCGTCGTACAGGCCGCGCAGGAGCGGGTCCCCGCCGGCGGCGAGCAGGCCGGCCGGGCGGCGGCCGTCGATCACCGGGTGCCCGCGCAGCCACCAGGCCGTGTACGACCGTACGACCTCGTGGGTGCCGTCGGGCAGCAGGATCCGCAGGGGCTGGATGAGCGCGTCGCGCAGCGGCGGCTGGGCGAGCAGGGCGAGGGCCTGCGGCCAGCGGTCGTCGTCGACGAGGTCGAGGTCGCGTACGGCGACGAGTTCGGTGGCGACGGGCGGCACGGGGGTGTCCGGGAACCGGTCGAGGATGTCCTCGCACCACACGTCCACGGCGTCCAGCAGACCGGCGTCGTCGGGTTCGGCGAAGTCCCCTTCGCGGGGCTCCAGTTCGTCCGGGTCGAGGACGATGTCCTCGGCGCGGACGAGGGCGAAGCCGGCGAGCACGCCGCAGGCGGCCAGCGGCTGTTCGCCCCACTTCTCGGCCAGTTCGGCGTCGACGAAGGCCAGTTCGTCCTCGCGCATCACCTGCGCGAAGGGGCTGCCGGGCAGGACCAGCTCACCGGCGGGGGCGAGTTCGCCGTCCTCGTCGGAGAGGGCGAGGGCGCCGAGCCAGGGTTCGTCGCCGGGTTCGAGACCCGCGTCCCGTACGAGCCCGAGGACCGTGTCGGCCAGTTCCTCGGCATCCAGGGTGTCCTCCTCCCACGCTCCGCCCTCGTCGTCGAGGGAGGCGGCGACGGCGGCGCGGACCTGGGGGGTGGTGAGGACGGCGCGGGGCGTGGCGGGCAGCGCGCCGAGCTTCTCCAGGAGGGGGTGGGCGGCGTCAGGGTGGGCGACCTTGAGGCCGAGTCGTGCCAGCACCTCGGGGTCGATACGGGCGCCGTCCGGGGTGGGCAGCAGCACCTGCCGGGGGCCGACGGCCGTACGCCCGTCCGCGAGCGGCACGGGCAGGCCGGAGAGCCGGTCGGGGTCGACCCCGGCGAGGCTGTCGTACAGCCGCCGCCACCAGTCGGGCTCCTTCTCCAGGCCGGCCAGCCGGTCGATCGCGTCGGCGAGCGGGACCCGGGCGACGCCCAGCGTGCGCAGCTCGACGCGGCGTTCCAGGCCGGCGGGCAGGAGGGTGGGGAGCACCTCGGCGAGGACCCGGACGGTGTCGCCGCCGGCGCCCTCGACGACTTCGGCGTCGCGCGGGCGGAGGACCTCCGGAAGCTCGGAGTCGGGGGTGTCGTCCGGTTCGAACGCGGGCGGCAGGAAGGCCGTGCGGGGCAGGCGTTCGAGGATCGCCTGGCGCAGGGCGCCGTCGAGTTCGCCCTTGCCGAGCGGGCCGGGCACGAGGTCGATGATGTCCTCGCTCACCGGGCGCCAGCCGGCGAGGAGTTCGGTGTACGCGTCGGCCGCGCGCTGCACGAGGAAGTCGGTCAGCGGGCCGGGCGCGGCGTGGCGGCGGGTGGTGTCCAGCGGCAGGGAGGCGATGAGCAGGGCGGGGACGCCGAGGGGCTCGTCGCTGGGCGTGGGGGCGTGGACGAAGGGGCTGGTGCGGGGGTAGGCGGGGCTGCCGTCCCCGGCCACGGGCACGGCCCAGGTGAGCGACCAGTGGGGGCGCAGGCGCTCCTCCACGGGGCGGTCGGCGAGCAGGTCCGGGGTGAGGGGGCCGTGGGCGGCGACGGTGCGCCAGCGGGTGGTGCCCTCGCGGGAGTCCTGCACGACGGTGTGGACGTCGTCGGTGCGGCGGAGCAGCGTACGGGGGCTGCCCTCGCCGATCTCCACCACGACTTCCTCCAGGCCGGGCAGGGCGAGGAGGAGGGCGTCGTCGACGGCGTCGAGGAGGCGTTCGGCGAGGTCGGCGGCGGCCGCGTCGCGCAGCGGGAGGACGACGACCGTGTCGTACGGGTCGGGGGCGGTGCCCTCGGCGGGGAACGGCAGGCGCAGGAGGGGGACGTGACCGTCCCGGCGGCGGATCTCGTCGCCGAGACCGGGGCTGTGACGGGCCGTGTCCGCGGCCAGCTCGCGAGCCTCGGCGAGGGACCAGCGGACGCCGCCGTGGCGGGCGAGGACCGCGGGTTCGTCGGTGACGGCGAGGACGGCGGCGAAACCGACGCCGAAGCGGCCGACAGCGGTGTCGTGGGCGCCGCGTTTCGCGGAGGCGCGCAGGGTGGACAGCGACTCGACGCCGGCCGCGTCCAGGGGGGCGCCGGTGTTGGCGGCGGCGAGGACGCCGTCGCGGAGGGTGAGGCGGAGGCGGCCGGGCACGCCCGCGCGGGCCGCGGCGTCGGCGGCGTTCTGGGCGAGCTCGACCACGAGCCGGTCGCGGTAGCCGCCGAGGACGAGGTCCTCCTCGGCATTGGCGTCCTCGCGGAAGCGGGCCGGGCTGGTGGCCCAGGCGTCGAGTACACCGCGGCGCAGACGGGCCGTTCCGAAGGGGTCCGCGCCCTCGGGTGCCGGCCGCACGAACTTGCTCACGTTCCCACTCTCCTCATCGCCGTGAGGTCGAAGGTACCGCGAGGTCGAGCCCCCTCCGCCGCGCCGGTCGGCGAAAACGCAGCCCCTCCGGCGTTCGGAGAGCGGGGTCCAGGGGCGGAGCCCCCCGGGGACGGGAAGGGCAGGACGTCAGCGGTCCCTACCCCCACTCCTTACGAGTGCCCCAGCTCCGCCGTCTCCTCGTCCGCCGTCACCGCCGGCACCGACCCCGAGTCCGGCGCCGGACGCAGCGGGAAGGGGTCCACCCGCGTCTCGTCGATCACCGGCTCGGCCGGGCGGGGCGGCTTCGGCATGACCGCGGCCTCGGAGTGGCCGCCACAGCCGTAGGCGAGGGAGACGACCCGGCCGTCGGCCGGGGAGAACTCGTTGGCGCAGACGCCGAACGCCTGCCCGAGGGAGCCGCCGATCGCCACCAGGAAGCCGCAGGTCACGCAGGCCGCGGGAGCCGCCTGGGCCATGGGTGTCTTCGGCCCGAACGCCTCTTCCCAGCGGTCGGCGCCGGTGTGCAGGCCGTACCGGGACAGGACCCGCGCCCGGCGCATACCGAGTTCCTCGGCCACCGCCGCGAGGGAACCGCGGGAGGGGGCGATGGGCAGGCTCGCCGGCGGCCCGGCCGTGACCTCCGCGTCCTCCGCCTCCACCAGCTCGGCCATCTCGTGCGAGACGGGCGCGTTCGGCGGGGGCTCGTCCTCGCCGGAGTAGCCCGGCTCCAGACGGAGATCGTCGGCCTCGGTCGGGAGGAGGTCGCCGGGACCCATGTCCCCGGGGCGGAGCCGCTCGCTCCACGGCACCCACTCCGGCGCCAGCACCGCGTCGGGCCCCGGCAGCAGGACCACCTCGTCGAGGGTGACGACCTTGGCGCGCGACGCCCGGGCCACGGTCACGGCCCAGCGCCAGCCCCGGTACCCGAGTTCCTTGCACCCGAAGAAGTGCGTGACAACACGGTCGCCCTCGGACACCAGCCCCACGTGCTCGCCGACCACGCCTGGCGCGGCAGCCTCCTCGGCGGCGCCGCGGGCGAGGTCGATCGCCTCGGCGCACAGGCGGTCGGGGGTGCGGCTTCGCGTTGTCGCTGCGCTCACAGGTATCGCTTCTCTCCTACGCCGTCTCTCGGGTGCGCCGGCCTGAAGGCGGCAGGGCGAACGGAGCGGACCGGAGGGCCGCGTCGACGTCCGCGCCCGACGCGCTCGGGCGCACCTACGTCATCCATTCTGCGGGATGTCCGAGAGGCGCGCGGCCGAGAACGTTCGCCACGACGCGCTACGCACGCTACCTGCTCGCGTGCGGTTGGCCTACACCGACGGGACTCTTCGCCGCCTCACGGTGATGTTTCGCGCGGCTCGCCGGTCGCTTCCCGGCCACCCGACCGTGCCGTTCAGCCACAAAGTGCACGCCCATACGCGCGGTAACCGCACTAGGCACAGCTTTATCGGGGCACTATGACGTCGTGGCAGCCGCGAGGTCGTCCCAGGGCACCACCAAAATCGGTGGGGTCAGGGGCAGCAGACGAGGTGGCGGTTCGGGCCGGGTTCGCGGGTCCGTCCGCGCGGTCGGCCGTGCCCTGCACTTCCCGTTCACCGGAACCGCCCGCGGCATCCGCAAGGCCACGCACGCGCACGGCGCCGGTGAGTCCGGTCTCGGCAAGCTGATCGAACTGCACGGCGTGAACGGCGCCGGCGACGTCATGATCACGGTCGCCCTCGCCTCCACCGTGTTCTTCTCCGTACCGACCGACGAGGCGCGTGGCCGCGTCGCGCTCTACCTCGCGATCACGATGGCGCCCTTCACGGTCCTCGCGCCGGTGATCGGCCCCCTCCTGGACCGCGTGCCGCACGGCCGCCGCGCGGCGATGGCGGGCGCGATGCTCGCCCGCGCGCTGCTGGCACTGGTGCTGTCCGGGGCGGTCATCACCGGCAGCATCGAGATGTATCCGGCCGCGCTCGGCGTGCTCGTCGCGTCGAAGGCGTACGGGGTCGTCAGAAGCGCGGTCGTGCCACGGCTCCTGCCGCCGGGGTTCTCCCTGGTGAAGGCGAACTCACGGGTCACCCTCGGCGGGCTGCTCGCGACCGGTGTCGCCGCGCCGATCGGGGCGGGGCTGCACGCGCTCGGCCCGCGCTGGCCCCTCTACGGCGCCTTTGTGATCTTCGTCGCGGGGACGGTCCTGTCCTTCTCCCTGCCGCCGAAGGTCGACTCGGCCAAGGGCGAGGACACCGCGCTGCTGGCCTCGGACGAAGCACACCTGCACGGGCCTCATCTGCGGCCGGTCAAGCGCCCCGGCCTGCGGACCGTCGGGCCGGCCGTCATCCACGCCCTGGGCGCCAACGCCTCGCTGCGCTGCCTGACCGGCTTCCTGATCTTCTTCCTGGCCTTCCTGCTGCGCGAGCATCCGCTGACCGGCGAGAGCGCGGCCGTGTCGCTGGGGATAGTCGGCGTCTCGGCGGGCGCGGGCAACGCGCTCGGGACGGCGGTCGGGGCCTGGCTCAGGTCACGGGCGCCGGAGATCATCATCGTCACGGTCGTGGCGTTCGTGTTGGGTACGGCGATCACGGCCGCGGTGTTCTTCGGCGCGTTCCTGGTGGCCTGCCTGGCCGCGGTCGCCGGGTTCGCGCAGGCGCTGGCCAAGCTGTCGCTGGACGCGCTGATCCAGCGGGACGTGCCCGAACTGGTCCGTACGTCGGCGTTCGCGCGCTCCGAGACGCTGCTCCAGGTGTCCTGGGTGTTCGGCGGCGCGGTGGGGATCGTGATGCCGCTCAACGGCTCGCTGGGCCTCGCGGTGGGCGCAGCCATCGTGGCCGTCGGCTGGCTGGCGACCGTACGCGGACTGCTGGCCTCGGCGCGGCACGGCGGCGCGGGCCGCACGAAACTGGCGTGACGGCGGGCCGTGACCGGCGTGACGGCGGGCCGCGACTGGCGTAACCCGCGGCCACGCCGCACCCCACATGGGGAGAGCACTGGACCTGCCCGATAGCCTTCGCCCATGAAGACGCTGCAATCCGTTGTGCGACGCCGCCGCGCCGTCGCAGCCGCCGGCGCCGTTTCCGCCGGACTGCTCGTTCTGTCCGCCTGCGACAAGCCGACGCCGATCTCGACGATCACCGTCGGAACCAACTCGGTCAACTCCCAGGCCACCTGCTACAACGACGGCAAGGCGCTGGACACCCAGGCGCTGGCCGCGTGCCTGAAGGACACCGACATCAAGTCCATCAAGGTCGACCCGGACGAGACCGTGCGCTTCGGTGTCGACCCGGAGATCGCGGACAACGGCTGGACGATCCTGATGAACGGTCAGGCACTGACCGACTCCAGCACCAAGACCTACCGCACGATCCCCGGCAGCGTGTTCTTCAACGCCCAGTACGGCGCCAGCGGCAACTCCACGCTGGTGTCGATCAAGGAGGGCGAGAAGGACGTGACGGGCCTGTGGTCCTTCAAGCTCAAGAAGGACGCCTGATCGCTGCCGCTGGGCTGCGCGTACTTGTGGCCACCGCGGTTCCTGCGGAGCGGGACGCGGTGGCACAGGCGTTTGCCGGGGCCGTTCGTGAGGTGCGGCTTCCTGGGGTGAACCTGCGTCAGCTGACCCTGGGGCCTGTTGATCCGGGCCCAGCGGTAGCCGTCGTCGACCTCCTGGCCGCCGGTGTCGGTCCCGCCCTGGCCGCCGCCTCCACCGCGAGCGCCCTCACCGCCGCCGCCCTCGAAGGCGCCCCCTACGGCCTTGTCGTCTCCGCCGGTATCGGCGGCGGGTTCCTGCCCGGCGCGCCGGTCGGCTCGCTCGTCGTCGCCGACGAGATCACGGCGGCCGACCTGGGCGCCGAGACCGCCGACGGGTTCCTGCCGGTCACCGAGCTCGGCTTCGGGACCGTCACCCACCGTCCGCCGGAAACACTCGTACGAGACCTCACGGCGGCGCTGGGCGCCCGCGCCGGGACCGTACTGACCGTCTCGACCGTGACCGGGACCGCCTACGGCGCCGCCGCGCTCCGTGCCCGTCACCCCCGGGCCCTCGCCGAGGCCATGGAGGGCTTCGGGGTCGCCGAGGCCGCCGCCGCGCACGGCACCCCCGTAATGGAGATACGCGCCGTCTCCAACCCTGTCGGCCCGCGCGACCGTGCCGCCTGGCGCATCGGCGACGCCCTCGCGGCCCTCACCGAGGGCTTCAGGAAGCTGACGCCCGTCCTGGAAAGTTGGAACCCACATGACCGGTGAGCCCGTGCAGTCCCCGCAGACGTTGCAGATCTCGTACTCCCCCTGCCCGAACGACACCTTCGTCTTCGACGCCCTCGCCCACGGCCGCGTCCCCGGCGCCCCCGCCCTCGACGTGACCTTCGCGGACATCGACATCACCAACGGCATGGCCGAGCGCGGCGAGTCCGACGTGCTGAAGGTGTCGTACGCCGTGCTGCCGTACGTCCTCGACGAGTACGCGCTGCTGCCCTGCGGCGGCGCGCTGGGGCGGGGCTGCGGGCCGCTGGTGCTCACGCGGGAGGCGGGCGCTGGGGGCACCTCCCACGCTTTGGGCAGTGGGGGACTGACCGGCCGTACCGTCGCCGTGCCCAGCGAGAAATCGACGGCATATCTGCTGTTCCGGCTGTGGGCCGCGGACACCGTTCCCGGCGGGGTCGGGGAGATCGTCGTGATGCCTTTCCACGAGATCATGCCCGCGGTGCGGGACGGGAAGGTCGACGCGGGGCTCGTGATCCACGAAGCGCGATTCACCTACCAGAACTACGGGCTGCACAAGCTCGCGGACATGGGCGAACACTGGGAGAACACCACCGGGCTGCCGATTCCGCTGGGCGCGATCATCGCAAAGCGTTCACTGGGTGCGGAGGCGCTGACGCTGCTCGCCGATTCCATTCGTACGTCCGTGCACGCGGCCTGGGACGAGCCCGAGGTTTCCCGCCCGTACGTCATGGCACACGCCCAGGAAATGGACCCGGCCGTCGCCGACCAGCACATCGGGCTGTACGTCAACGAGTTCACCGCAGATCTCGGCGAGGACGGCTACGCGGCGGTCAGGGGACTGCTGACACGTGCGGCGGCCGAGGGACTGGTACCGCCCCTCGGCCCGGACGCGCTCGAATTTCCCTAGGGAGTCAGACGTCCAACTGGTCGGCGACCGCGCGGAGCAGGCCCGCGACCTGCTTGCCGGAGGTCTTGTCGGGGTAGCGGCCCCGCTCCAGGGTCTGCGTGACGTTCTCCAGGAGGGTCGTCAGGTCCTGGACGATGGAGGCCAGTTCGTCCGGCTTCTTGCGCTGGGCGGCGGCGACGGACGGGGTCGGGTCCAGAAGGACGACCGAAAGGGCCTGGTCGCCGCGCTGTCCGGCGACGACTCCGAACTCCACTCGCTGGCCCGGCTTGAGTGTCTCGACTCCGGCGGGGAGGACCGAGGAATGGACGAAGACGTCACCGCCGTCGTCGCGGGAGAGAAAGCCGAAGCCCTTCTCGCTGTTGAACCACTTGACCTTGCCGGTAGGCACGTCTGTCCTCGTCCTCGTACTCGTCGGAAAACTGCTTCTGAAAACGGCTCTTGATAGCACTGGGGCGGGTCGTCGGGACCCGCCGGTACCAAGGCTAATGGTCTTGAGGCCGGTGACAAGACGTCGCCCGGTTGTTCCTTCGCGGTGGGAACTACCCTGGTCGGGTGCGTGACAAAACCCAAACGAATTCCGCCGCGCCCGGCGACCGTCTGATCCGTGCCGGTGCCATCGTCTTCTTCGTCGGCGCCGTGGCCACTCTGGTCACGGTGGCCCCGCTGCTGCTCGGGACGACGCCTTTCCCGACGTTCATATACGGATTGAGCATGCTGATGGGCGTCGGTTTCCTGATCGCCGGCGCGGGGGTGCTGCAGTCGGTCGCGGCCGGGCGCCGTCAGGCGCGGGCCGCCGCCGGGCGATAGGCCGAAAGCCACTGCGGGAAGTGGGTGAGGTCCGGCAGGACGACGTCCGCCCCGGCCTCGCGCAGTTCCTCCGTGCTGCACGGCCCGGTGACGACCGCGACCGACAGCGTGCCGGCCGTGCGCGCGCCGCGTACGTCTCCGACGTGGTCGCCCACGTAGACGCCCGCGCCGTGCTCACGCAACGCCTCCGCCTTCTGCTCCGCCCACAGGCCGCCGATCACCGCGTCGGCGTCGATACCCAGGTGCTCCAGGTGCAGCCTGGCGTTGGCCTCGTACTTCGCCGTGACGACGATCGCCCGCCCGCCCGCCGCCCGCACGGCCTCGACCGCCTCGCGGGCGCCGGGCAGCGCGGGCGTCGCGGTGACGGCGATGGCCGGATACATCCCCCGGTACAGGTCCGCGACGGCCGGGACCTCCTCCGCCGGGAACCAGTTGATCAGCTCCTCCGCCAGCGGCGGCCCGAGCCGCGTGACCGCCAGGTCGGCGTCGATGTACGTCCCCGTCCGCTCGGCGAGCGCCGTGTAGCAGGCGTGGATGCCGGGCCGGGAGTCGATCAGGGTCATGTCGAGGTCGAAACCGACGGTCAGCGCGGGAGCAGTCGTGGAGGGCATGCCCGCCATTGTGCCCAGGCTGTGTGACAGGCGAGTGCCCGGGCCGTGCCCGTCCTACCGCCGGCGCTGTGAGCGCCACACCAGGAACAGGGCCGACGCCACCGCCGCGCCCCGCACCACCCACGGCCAGGTCTGGGCGATGGCGTCGTTCATGTGACCGTCGGCGATGGGGGTGCCCCAGCGGCCGTCGGTCCTGCCCCACAGCCAGACGACGCCGGCCACGACCGCCAGCCCGGGCAGGCCCATGACCGCCAGCTTCGTCTCCGTCCGGGTCAGTCGGCGCGAGGCGTAGGCGATCAGCCAGCCGAGCAGCAGCGCGAACCAGTTGCCGAGCACCGCGCCGGCGACGAGACAGCAGGCGGCGAGCAGGAGGAGGGGATTGCTCCAGCCGCCGGCACCGGTGCCGGTGTTGAGGAACGGAAAACGGCGGCGGGTGCGCACCGGTTCCTCCGGGACCTCCTCCGCGATCTCCTCGGCCTGTTCCACCGGTGCCGTCCGCTTCTCCGGCTCCTGCCGGCGCGGTGGCTTGAGCAGCTCCGGGATCTCCACGCCCCCGACGAATCCCGGCACCTCGTCGCCGACCCCGAAGGGGCTGCTGTCCGTCCTCCCCCAGTCTCGGCTTCGCTCGACCGGGGGCACCCCCATCCAGTCGGGCTGCGTCGCGCTGTCGCCCAGCTCGTGGGCGGCCGCGCGGTGCGGCGGCGACGGACCGTCCGAGGGGTGCGGTCCGTCCGTCCCGGCGGGGCGCGCCGGCCGGGGGCGCGGTACGACCCGGCGCAGGCCTTTCGGCCGTCCGTCGCCCTCCGGAGCCTCCCGGTCCCGCTGTGCGGGCACGGACGCGGACGGTGCCTGCGGGGCGCCCCCGCTGCCGTCGGCGGCGGCCGCGACGACGTCGTCGGGGCTGCCGAGGCGGTCCAGGATGCGGCGGACGGCGGCGGGGCTGTCGACGGGGGTCCTGGCGCGCCGCCGGTCGATCTCGTTGCGCAGCTCCGACACGAGCCGCATCCGCGCGGACGACGGCAACTGCCGCTGGTGCGCCACGTCTCCGACGCGGCTCAGATACTCGTAGACGACCTGGTCGCTCTCGATCCCCACGAAGTCCCCTCCGGGGCGGGTGTGTTGGCTGACCCCGTGGTGAGAGACGTTACCGCTCCCGGCGCGGGCCGGGCATCTCCCGGCCGGGGGCGTCGGCCACAACCTGCCCGCACCCGGCTCAACTGCCGGAGGCGACCCGCTACCGTGGGTCAGATGAGCACCGAGGACCACCCGGCCCCCCGCTCCCTCGCGGAAGCGCTCCGCGCACGGGATGACACCTCCCTGGCCGCTCTCCTGCGCAGCCGCCCCGACCTCATCACCCCTGTGCCCACCGATCTCACGCAGCTCGCGACCCGTGCGGGGACCCGTGCCTCCGTGGTGCGCGCGCTGGAGCGGCTGGACCGGTTCGCGCTGCAGACGGCGGAGGCTCTGGCCGTCGCGGGCGACCCGGCGTCGTACGGCGAACTGCTCGGCCTGATGGCCGGCGCCGACCGTGACCCGGCCGTCGCCGCGGCTCTCCCCGGTGCCCTGGCCGTGCTGCGCGAGCGCGCGCTCGTGTGGGGCGCCGACGACCGGCTGCGCCTGGTGCGCACCGCCCGTGAGCTGCTCGTGCCCTCGCCGCAGCATCCGTCCCCGACCGGCCTGGGCCCGACGGTCCAGGAGGTGACGGCGGGCATGTCGCCGGGCCGGATCCAGGAGATCGTCGCCGCCGCCGGGCTGGCGTCGACGCACGACGCCGTGTCGGCGGCCGCCGCGCTCAGCGCCCTGTTCGCGGACCGCGCCCGGATGGACGAGCTGCTCGGACAGGCCCCGGCCGACTCCCTCGACGTACTGGACCGCCTGGTGTGGGGGCCGCCGTACGGGCAGGTCACGGCCGACCCGGCGGCGCGACTGCGGTGGCTGCTGGACCGTGGGCTGCTGCTGCCGACGGCGCCGGGGACGGTCGTGCTCCCCCGCGAGGTCGCCCTGCATCTGCGCGCCGGGCGGGCGCACCGCGCGCCGGAGCCCGTGCCGCCCGCCGTCGAGGTGGCCGCCCCGCACGCTCCGGCGGTGGTGGACGCGACCGCGGCCGGGCAGGCGTACACGGCGCTGGCGACCGTGGAGGAGCTGCTGAAGGACTGGGACGAGGGCGGGCCCGCGGTGCTGCGGGCGGGCGGGCTGAGCGTGCGGGACCTGAAGCGGACCGCCGTCGCCCTGGACGTGTCCGAGCCCGTGGCCGCGTTCTGGGTCGAACTGGCCTACGCGGCCGGGCTGCTGGCGTCCGACGGCGAGGCCGACGAGCGGTACGCGGCCACCCCGGCCTACGACGAGTGGCTGGAGCGGCCCCCCGCGGAGCGCTGGGTGCTGCTCGCCGAGGCGTGGCTGTCGGCGACGCGGACCTCCGGCGTGGTCGGCGGGCGGGACGCGAAGGAGCGGGCGCTGTCGGCGCTGGGGCCGGGGCTCGACCGTTCCGCCGCGCCCGAGGTGCGGCACCGTGTGCTGACGCTGCTGGCGGGACTCCCGGAGGGCGCCGCGCCGTCCGCCGAGTCGGTCCTCGCCCGGCTGCGCTGGGAACGCCCGCTGCGCGGCCGCGGCGGTGCGGGCACCGCCCGCTCGAGCTCGGGCGAAGCCGAGAGCGGGGAGGACGACCTGCGGTCCCGGCTGGCTCAGTGGACGCTGTCGGAGGCGGAGATGCTGGGCGTGACCGGCCGGGGCGCACTGTCGGCGCACGGGCGGGCGCTGCTGGGAGCCGCGGAGCCGAAGGCCGCCGGCCACGACGGCTCCCCGGGCCCCGGCGACAAGCTTCCCTTCCCCCACCATCGGCCCGCCCCCCTCGAACCCCTCTCCGCCCCCGAGCAGGCCGTCGCCTCCGCGGCCGCGGCCCGGCTGCTCGCCCCGCTGCTTCCCGAGCCCCTGGACCACGTCCTGCTCCAGGCCGACCTCACGGCGGTGGCGCCCGGCCCCCTGCAACGCCCGCTGGCCGACATGCTGGACGTGCTCGCGGACGTCGAGTCGAAGGGCGGGGCGACGGTGTACCGGTTCACGCCCGGCTCGGTGCGACGCGCGCTGGACGCCGGCCGGACCGCGACCGACCTGCACGCCTTCCTCGCCACCCACTCCCGTACGCCGGTCCCGCAGCCGCTCGCCTACCTGATCGACGACGTGGCCCGTCGGCACGGTCATCTGCGGGTCGGCGCGGCCTCGGCGTACGTCCGCTGCGACGACGACGCCCTGCTGAACGAGATCGTCGCCGACAAGCGCGCCGCCGCCCTGCGCCTGCGCCGCCTCGCGCCGACCGTGCTGGCCACCCAGGCCGACCCGGCGACGCTGCTGGAGGGCCTGCGGGCGATGGGATACGCGCCGGCCGCCGAATCCGCCGAGGGCGATGTGCTGATCGCCCGCGCGCACGCCCACCGCACCCCGCCCCGTACGGCCCCCGAGCCGGTCCCCGACGGCCCGCCGGTGCCCGACGCCACGCTGCTCCTGGCGGCGATCCGCGCGATCCGGGCGGGCGACCTGGCCTCCACGGCCCCCCGGAAACCCACGTCCACCGACGCTCCGCCCACCGGTGGCGAACTCCCCCGCACCAGCTCCGCCGAGACCCTCGCCACCATGCAGGCCGCCGTCCTCACCGGCGAGGCCGTGTGGATCGGCTACGTCAACGCCGAGGGTGCGGCCAGCCAGCGCGTGATCGCGCCGGTCCGGGTCGAGGGCGGCTTCGTCACGGCGTACGACCACACGGCGGACGAGGTGCGCACCTTTCCGCTGCACCGGATCACGGGGGTGGCGGAGCTGGCGGACGAGCAGGGGTGACCAGCCCGTGAGCTGCTCGCCCCTGGTTCCGTGCCGTGCGCCGACCTATCCTTCAGGTCAGGACCGGGGGCCGTGTCCGCGGGTCCACCGCAGCGATCTGACCGGCCACTCCAACCGCCAGTAGGGCACACTGGACGTTTGGCCATGCCTCGCCATACAGAAAGGCAGCCCCGAGTGAACGGTCCGCTGATCGTCCAGTCCGACAAGACCCTGCTCCTCGAAGTCGACCACGAGCAGGCCGACGACTGCCGCCGGGCCATCGCTCCGTTCGCCGAGCTGGAACGAGCTCCGGAGCACATCCACACCTACCGGGTGACACCGCTCGGCCTGTGGAACGCGCGGGCGGCCGGTCATGACGCCGAGCAGGTCGTGGACGCGCTCGTGCAGTACAGCCGCTACCCCGTGCCGCACGCGCTGCTCGTCGACATCGCGGAGACGATGGACCGGTACGGCAGGCTGACACTCTCCAAGCACCCGGCGCACGGGCTCGTCCTGACGACCACCGACCGGCCCGTGCTGGAGGAGGTCCTCCGCTCCAAGCGGATAGCGCCCCTCGTCGGCAACCGCATCGACCCCGACACCGTCGTCGTGCACCCGTCCGAGCGCGGGCAGATCAAGCAGACGCTGCTGAAGCTGGGCTGGCCGGCCGAGGACCTCGCCGGGTACGTCGACGGCGAGGCGCACCCGATCGAGCTGGCCGAGGACGGATGGGCGCTGCGGCCGTACCAGAAGCAGGCCGTGGAGAACTTCTGGCACGGCGGGAGCGGCGTCGTGGTGCTGCCCTGCGGGGCCGGGAAGACGCTGGTCGGGGCCGGATCGATGGCCCAGGCCAAGTCGACCACCCTCATTCTGGTCACCAACACCGTCTCCGCCCGGCAGTGGAAGCACGAGCTGGTGAAGCGGACCTCGCTGACCGAGGACGAGATCGGCGAGTACAGCGGGACGAAGAAGGAGATCCGGCCCGTCACCATCGCCACGTACCAGGTGCTCACCACCCGGCGGAAGGGCGTCTACCAGCACCTGGAGCTGTTCGACTCGCGGGACTGGGGGCTGATCGTCTACGACGAGGTGCACCTGCTGCCCGCGCCCGTCTTCAAGTTCACCGCCGACCTCCAGGCCCGGCGGCGGCTGGGCCTCACCGCGACCCTCGTCCGGGAGGACGGCCGCGAGTCGGACGTCTTCTCGCTCATCGGGCCCAAGCGGTTCGACGCGCCGTGGAAGGAGATCGAGGCGCAGGGCTACATCGCGCCCGCGGACTGTGTCGAGGTCCGGGTGAACCTCACCGACTCCGAGCGGCTGGCGTACGCGACCGCCGAGACGGAGGAGAAGTACCGCTTCTGCGCGACGACCGCGACGAAGCGGAAGGTGACGGAGGCGATCGTGCGGCGCTTCGCGGGGCAGCAGATCCTCGTCATCGGCCAGTACATCGACCAGCTCGACGAACTGGGCGAGCACCTGAACGCGCCCGTGATCAAGGGCGAGACGTCGAACGCCCAGCGCGAGAAGCTGTTCGACGCCTTCCGGGAGGGCGAGATCAGCGTGCTGGTGGTGTCGAAGGTGGCCAACTTCTCGATCGACCTGCCGGAGGCGACGGTCGCCGTCCAGGTGTCGGGGACGTTCGGGTCGAGGCAGGAGGAGGCGCAGCGCCTGGGACGCGTCCTGCGGCCGAAGGCCGACGGCCACAAGGCCCACTTCTACTCGGTCGTCGCCCGCGACACGATCGACCAGGACTTCGCGGCGCACCGGCAGCGGTTCCTGGCGGAGCAGGGGTACGCCTACCGGATCGTGGACGCGGACGAGCTGCTGGCGGAGGGCTGAGCGGCACGCGGTACGCGGTGTCCCGCGGTCGGCTGCCGTCGCCCGAAGAGCGCCGAGCCCACCAGCAGCGTGCAGCCCAGCAGCGGGTACGGCGCCGCCAACGGCTGCTGCCACCAGGGCAGCCGGAGGTCGAGGTCGCCCTCGTGCGGCAGCAGCCACATCGTGCGGGCGGTGCACAGCAGGGCGGTCAGGGCCGCCGTACGGAAGCGGCCCTCCGCCAGCAGTACGGCGATCAGCGGGACGCACCACACCCAGTGGTGGGACCAGCTGACCGGCGACACGAGCAGAGCGGTGAACGCGGTCAGCAGGACACCGTGCGGCTCCTCGGCGGCGCGCACGGCGAGCCAGAGGCCGACGGCGGCGACGGCGAGCGCCGGGAGCGCCCAGGCGGCGCCGGGTGCCGGATCGCCGAGGGCACGGGCGGCCAGGCCCTTCAGGGACTGGTTGTCGACGATCCACGCCTTGCCGACGCGGTCGGTCTCGTAGAGGCGGCGGGTCCAGAAGTCGGCACTGGCGGCGGGCAGGGCGAGGGCGCCGAGCAGGAGGGTGCCGGCGAAGGCGGTCGTCGCGGTCGCCGCCTCCCGGTGTCTGCCGCGCAGCAGCAGGTACGCGACGAAGAGCGCCGGGGTGAGTTTGATCCCGGCCGCGATCCCGAGGGCGATGCCCTTGCCCCGCGTGCCCGGCGGGCGGGTGAGATCCCACAGCACCAGGCAGGTGACGGCGAGGTTGATCTGGCCGAACAGCAGGGTCTGGAAGACCGGCTCCAGCCAGAGGGCCAGGGCCGTGGCGGTGCACAGCGCCGGCAGCCGGAGCGGGCGGCCCGCGAGGCGGGCGGAGAGGCGGACCAGGCAGGCCAGCAGCAGCGCGTTGCCCGCGAGGAACGCCGCCTTCAGGGCGGGGACGGGGAGCCAGGCCGCCGGGGTGAACAGCAGGGCCGCGAAGGGCGGGTAGGTGGCCGGGAGGTGCCACTGGGTGACGGTGAAGCCGTAGAGGTCGCCGCCGTGGAGGACGGCCTCGCCCTCGGCCCGGTAGACCAGCGCGTCGGCCATCGGCGCGCGCCGCGCGACACACAGGGCCGCGAAGGCGGTGAGGGAGACCGCCAGGAGGAGAAAGGGCGCTGTCGCGGAGAGTGATCGGCGGGTCACGGAGTGACCCTAGGGGGTTACTTGCGGCGGACGCCCGCCTCCTCGCCGTACTCCCCCAGGATGATCACGTCGAAGGCTGCACGCGCGAACACCTTCAGGGCGCGCAGGGCGTCGCCGAGGCGGTGGGGGTGGCTTCCGGTGAGCGGGGTGGCGCCGGAGGGGCGGAACTGGTGTGGGTGGATGGTTGCTGCGCTCATGTCTCCATGGTGGCTTTCCCGGCGCAAAAGTGGCATAGGTCCAGAGGCCGAATCCGTGCCGCCCTCGTGTCCACCCACGGACCGACCCGCTCCCCCTACGGCAGGGGGGCGTCCCCTAGGGGGAGGAGGACAGCCCATGGACAGCCGATGACCGGCCGATGACCCGCCGAAAGAAATCCGTTGGCCTCCGCCGCCCCCGCTCACCTACAATCTCCGCTCTTGCCCGCCTCCCTCACGGAGTGCAGCCGACCGGACGGAAACCGGGCGGCACCCCCGCGGCCGCCCGCACACCGCGCCGCACCAGCAGCCGACCCCGCAGCAGGTTCCCCGGAGGCACCCCCTTGTCCACTCCGCCCGCCGACGACCCCCTCTCCCGCGAGCGCTCCCACCTCACCTCGTCCCGTGCGGCGCTGCGCGCGATGCGCGAGGACGTCGAGGCGCTCGACATCAGCAACGTCACCGCGAACTGGGTGAACGCCGAGGTCCTCGCCCGCCAGATCGACGAGCGCATCAAGGCGCTGGCCGACCTCAGCGACACCCCGCTGTTCTTCGGCCGCCTCGACTACCTGCACGCCCCCGGCGCCGACCAGGCGGAGGGAGCGGAGGGCGAGCGCTTCTACATCGGGCGCCGGCATGTGCACGACGGCGACGGCGACCCGATGGTGATCGACTGGCGTGCGCCGGTCTCGCAGCCGTTCTACCGGGCGTCGAAGAAGGACCCGATGGACGTCGGGCTGCGCCGCCGCTTCGGGTACACGGGCGGCGACCTCACGGCGTACGAGGACGAGCACCTCTCCGACCCGGCCGAGGCGGCGCGCACCAGCAAGCTGCTCCAGCAGGAGATCGAGCGGCCGCGCGTCGGCCCGATGCGGGACATCGTGGCCACCATCCAGCCGGAGCAGGACGAGATCGTACGAAGCGGGCTGGGCGGAACGGTCTGTGTGCAGGGGGGTCCCGGGACCGGGAAGACGGCCGTCGGCCTGCACCGCGTCGCCTACCTCCTGTACGCCCACCGCGAGCGGCTCGCCCGCACCGGCACCCTGGTCATCGGGCCGAACCGGTCCTTCCTGCACTACATCGAGCAGGTGCTGCCCGCCCTGGGCGAGCTGACGGTCCGGCAGGCCACGGTCGACGACCTGGTGGCCCATGTGGAGGTCCGGGGCGCGGACGACGCGGCGGCCGCGGTCGTCAAGGGCGACGCCCGGATGGCGGCGGTGCTCAAGCGGGCCGTGTACGCCCACGTCACCCTGCCCACCGAGCCCGTCGTGGTCGTGCGCGGGTCCCGGCGCTGGCGCGTCCCCGCGTACGAACTGGAGGACATCGTCCGTGAGTTGCTGGACCGCGACATGCGCTACGGCGCCGCCCGGGAGGCCCTGCCGCAGCGTGTCGCGCATGCCGTGCTGGTGCAGATGGAGCGGTCGGGCGAGGCGCCGGACGACCGGGTGCAGGACGCGGTGGCCCGCAACAGCGCGGTGAAGGCGGCCGTGAAGGAGATCTGGCCGCCCGTCGACCCGGCGAAGCTCGTGCTGCGCCTGCTGACGGACGCGGACTTCCTCGCCGTGCACGCGGAGGGGATCCTCACCGAGGAGGAGCAGAAGACGATCCTGTGGGCGAAGCCCGTACGGAGCGTCAGGGCGGCCAAGTGGTCGCCGGCCGACACCGTGCTGATCGACGAGACCACCGACCTGGTCCAGCGCACCCACTCCCTCGGGCATGTGGTGCTGGACGAGGCGCAGGACCTCTCGCCCATGCAGTACCGGGCCGTCGGCCGCCGCTGCACCACCGGTTCCGCGACCGTGCTCGGCGACCTGGCGCAGGGCACCACGCCCTGGGCGACGCGGAGCTGGGACGAGGCGCTGGCCCACCTGGGGAAGTCCGACGGGGTGATCGAGGAGCTGACGGCCGGTTTCCGCGTACCGACGGACGTCATCACGTACGCCTCCCGGCTGCTGCCCCACATCGCGCCGGGCCTGACCCCGGTGGCGTCGGTGCGTGAGAACCCGGGCTTCTTCGACCTCCGCCCGACCGCCGGCACCGCCGAAGTGGTCGCCGCCTGCGAGGAGTTGCTGCGCAACGAGGGCTCGACCGGCCTGATCGCGGCCGACGCCCGTATCCCGGCGCTCACCGAGGCGCTCGCGGCGGCCGGCATCGCCCACCTGGCCCCCGGCGAGGAGACGACCCGGGAGACCCGCCTGACGCTGGTCCCGGCCTCGCTCGCCAAGGGCCTGGAGTACGACTACGTCGTCCTGGACGAGCCGCAGGCCGTGGTGGACGGCGAACCGGACGAGCGCACCGGCCTGCGCCGCCTTTACGTTGCGCTGACCCGAGCGGTGTCGGGCCTGATCGTGACGCACTCGGCTCCACTGCCGCCGCAACTGGCCCGGTAAGGGGGGACCCCCGTCGACCGCCGGGGGACTCCGCGCCCAACGCAGGTGGCGCTCCCCGTCGAACGGCGGGAGACTCCGGGCCGAACACCGGCGGCACTCCCCGTCAACCGCCAGAGGACCCCGCGCCCAACGCCGGCGGCGCTCCCCGTCGAACGCCGGGGCTCATTCCCCGTCGATCGCCCGCCGCCACTCCGCGACCGCGGCGGTCGACACCGGTCCCGTCCAGCCGTCCGGCCGTGCCGCTCCGCCGATGTGGAAGCCGTCGAGGCCGGCGGCCAGCAGCGACGGAACATGATCGAGCCGTAGTCCACCGCCTACCAGGAGCCGCTGCTCGTAGCCGGGCTCCCCGCGTCGCGCCGCCTCGGCGAGCAGCGTGGGGAGGCCGTCGTCGACGCCGGTCGCGGAGCCCGCGGTGAGGTAGGTGTCCAGCCCGGGCAGGCCGTCGAGCTGCTTGCGCAGGGCGTTCCGGTCGGCGGCGCGGTCGATGGCCCGGTGGAAGGTCCAGGGGGCGCCCTCCAGTTCGGCGACGATCCGCTCGACCGCGGCCAGGTCGACGCCGCCGTGCCCGTCGAGGAAGCCGAGCACGAACTCGGTGGCACCGGCCGCCCGCAGCTCGCGGGCGGCGCGCACCAGCCGCTCGACCTCCCCGGCCGCGAACCCGTCCGTGAGCCGCAGCATCACGCGCAGGTCGATGTCGACGGCGGCCCGGATCGCGGTGAAGGTCCCGGTCGGCGGGGTGAGCCCGTCGGCGGCGATGTCGGTGACCACCTCGAGGCGGTCCGCGCCTCCGGCCTGGGCGGCGACCGCGTCCCCGGCGTCGAGGGCGATCACCTCCAGGACTGCACGCGTGCTCATAGGACCCCTTCCCTTGGTTTCCCTGGTTCCCCTGGAGCGACTACAGGTCTAGTCCAATCTCAGGGTACGCCTCCGGGGCCGGGGGCGTGGGCCCCACGCCAGGAGCGAGCGCGCCGCCGGCGGCAGAATGAGGGCATGGCCGATCACGTCGATCTCGACGCCCTGCGTTCCCGCTGGCACGACACCCTGCTCGCCGCGCGGGAGGGCACCCTCGGGCCCGACCCGCACCGCTACGCCGACGACCTGTTGCGCCGCTGGTCGGAGCCGCAGCGCCGCTACCACACGGTCACGCACCTGGCCGCGGTCCTGGACCACGTCGACGTACTGGAGAAGTACGCGGACGACCCCCTCGCGGTGCGGCTGGCGGCGTGGTTCCACGACGCGGTCTACCTGCCGGAGCGGTCGACGAACGAGGAGCGCTCCGCGCACCTCGCCGAACGCGCGCTCCCCGAGGCCGGGGTCTCCGAGGAGCGGACGGCCGAGGTGGCCCGTCTGGTCCGCCTCACCGTCGGCCACGACCCGGCCGACGACGACCGCAACGGCCAGGTCCTGTGCGACGCCGACCTCGCGGTCCTCGCCGGGCCGCCCTCCGCGTACGCCACGTACACGGCCGCCGTCCGCCAGGAGTACCACTTCGTCCCCGACGAGGCGTTCCGCGAGGGACGTTCGGCGATCCTGCGCCAACTCCTCGACCTGCCCAGACTGTTCCGCACCCCGCACGGAGCCGCCGAGTGGGAGGCGACGGCCCGCTACAACCTCCGCTCCGAGCTGGAAATGCTGTCGACCTGAGAACATCCGCCCCCTTAGGCTGCCGCGCATGCGTGAAATGGGTGGGGACCAGGTGGAAGAGGCCGTCGCGGGCTGTGTCGCGGCACTGCGGCCGGCGGTGGACGCGGACTGGGCCGGGGTGAAGGCCGGCCGGCTGGAGTGGAACTGCCGGGAGACGGCCGCGCACATCGCGAGCGATCTCATCGCGTACGCGGGGCAGTTGGCGGGACGGGCGCAGCAGGCGTACGTGCCCTTCGAGATCACTCTCGACGGCACCGACGACGGCCTCGACCCGGCCGACAACCCCGGCATCCTCGAGGTCATCGAGACGACCGGCGCGCTGCTCGCCGCAGCCGTCCGCACCGCCCCGCGCGAGGTCCGCGCCTTCCACCCGTACCCGTTCCGCAGCGCGAACCGCGAGGGCTTCGCCGCGATGGGCATCGCCGAGGTGCTGCTGCACACCCACGACATCACCGAGGGCCTCGGGCTCGCCTACGAGCCGTCCGCGGAGCTGGCCGACGGCGTCCTCACCCGGATCTTCCCGCACGTCCAGCCGGGCCCGACCCCGTGGTCCACCCTCCTGTGGGCCACCGGCCGCGGCGACCTGCCCGGCCGCGCCCCCGTCACCGGCTGGCGCTGGAACAACAACCTCGTCATCCCCGCCGGACGCCTCACCCTCCAGGGCATCAGCCCCGCCGCCGCCCGCGATCTGCGGCTGGGCGGCGACGGCGGGTTCGCGTGGATCGACGGCGGCCCGTTCGAGGGCACGCGGGAGGCCGCCGGGATGCTGGTGAAGGCGTACGAGGCCGGAGTGCACCGGCCCGAGTGGGGCGTGTTCGCCCTCGTCCGCACCGAGGACGGCCGCGCGGTCGGCGGCATGGGTTTCCACGGCGCCCCCGACGACGACGGCCGGGTGGAGATCGGCTACGACCTCGTCGAGGCCGCCCGCGGCCAGGGGTACGCGACCGAGGCGCTGGGCGCACTGTCGGAATGGGCGCTGGCCCGCGACGAGGTACGGTCCCTGTTCGCGACCGTCGAACGGGACAACGTCCGGTCGCAGGCCGTGGTGTCCAGGGCCGGGTTCACCCGGGTCAGCGCGGACGGCAAGGAGTTCGCCTACGAACTGCGGGGCTGAGCGCGGCTCTTCCGCCTGCGCAGCCCCGACGCGTGCAGCAGCCGCACCACCTCGCGGCTGCCGACCTCCACGGCTCCGGCGCGGACCGCGTCCGGGTACCGGTGCGACGGGATGTCGTAGTGATCGCGCTCGAAGGCCCGCGGGGGCACCCCCAACGCATGGGCGAACAGGTGCAGTTCCTCGTACGAGACGTCGCTCACGAGGTGCGACCACATCCGTCCGTGCCCCGGCCAGGTCGGCGGGTCGATGTACACCGTCACGACGACGGCGTCCCGCCCGTGGCCGAGCCCAACGTCCCCACCGGCGCGACCTTCACGCCCGCCTGGTGGCACACCCAGTGCGGGTCGGGTCCCAGTTCCGGCTCGACGTCGAGAGCGTGCGGGTCGCCGGAGCCGCAGACCGGGCACAGCGGCCAGCGGCCGTAGCGCTCCAACAGCGCGTCCTGTACGTCCTGTGCGACCAGCCCGGCCAGGTAGTTCACGCCGTCCGGCCACTGCTCCACCCACCAGCGCCGCTGCGCCACGGACTCCTCGACCAGCGAGACGACGTCCGCCTCCGCCACCTGGCCCGCGACCAGATCGGCGAGCACGAGGGCGCGCGCAGCGTGCAGCGCCTGTTCCAGGGGGCTGATGGGGTCCATGCACCCATTGTGCGCACTCTTGACCCCGACACCGAGCCGAAAATATCTTTCATGAGTGACCCAGGATGTGAAGGAAATTTTCGGAACCCCAGGCGGCACCCCGCCGGCGCCAGCCGCCCTCGCGGCCAAGGTCCGCACGCTCGCCCCGTCGATGACCCGCTCCATGCAGCGCGTCGCCGAGGCCGTCGCGGGCGACCCGGCCGGCTGCGCGGCCCTCACGGTCACCGGCCTCGCCGAACTCACCGGCACCAGCGAGGCGACTGTCGTCCGCACCGCCCGCCTGCTCGGCTACCCCGGCTACCGCGACCTGCGCCTCGCCCTCGCCGGGCTTGCCGCGCAGCAGCAGTCGGGGCGGGCGCCGGCGATCACCACCGACATCGCGGTGGACGACCCGATCGCCGACGTCGTGACGAAACTCGCCTACGACGAGCAGCAGACCCTCGCCGACACCGCGGCCGGGCTCGACACCGTCCAGCTCGGCGCGGCGGTCACCGCGGCGGCCGCCGCCCGCCGTATCGACGTGTACGGCATCGGGGCGTCCGGCCTGGTCGCCCAGGACCTCACCCAGAAGCTGCTGCGCATAGGGCTGATAGCCCACGGGCACAGCGACCCGCACCTCGCCGTCACCAACGCCGTGCAGCTGCGCGCGGGGGACTTGGCGATCGCCATCACGCACTCCGGGTCCACGGGGGACGTCATAGAGCCGTTGCGGGTCGCGTTCGAGCGCGGGGCGACGACGGTGGCGATCACGGGGCGCCCGAACAGCGCGGTCACCCAGTACGCCGATCATGTGCTGACGACGTCCACGTCCCGGGAGAGCGAGCTGCGGCCGGCCGCGATGTCCTCCCGGACCAGTCAACTGCTCGTGGTGGACTGCCTGTTCGTGGGGGTGGCGCAGCGGACGTACGACACGGCCGGGCCGGCGCTGGCCGCGTCCTACGAGGCGTTGGCGCACCGGCACCGGTAGACCGTAGGACTGATCGTCGACCGCAGGACACCGAAAGAGCCGCAGCCATGACCCCCACGCACGACCACCACGACCGCGGTCTCCTCACCGAGTTGGAGACCCTCACCACCGAGGCCTTCCGCCCCGAACTCGCCGACATCGACCGGCTCCCCACCCTCGACATCGCCCGGCTCATGAACGGCGAGGACACCTCCGTGCCCGCCGCGGTCGCGGAGCGCCTGCCGGAGATCGCCGCCGCGATCGACTCCGTGGCCGAGCGGATGGCGCGGGGCGGCCGGCTGGTCTACGCCGGGGCGGGGACGGCGGGGCGGCTCGGGGTGCTGGACGCCTCCGAGTGCCCGCCCACCTTCAACACCCGGCCCGGGCAGGTCGTCGGCCTGATCGCGGGCGGCCCTGAGGCCATGGTCACCTCGGTCGAGGGCGCGGAGGACTCCAAGGAGCTGGCGCGGGCCGACCTGGACGCCCTCGCCCTGACCGTCGACGACACGGTGGTCGGCGTCTCGGCCTCCGGGCGCACCCCGTACGCGATCGGCGCGGTGGAGCACGCCCGGGCGCGCGGCGCGCTGACCATCGGGCTGGCCTGCAACGCGGACAGCGCGCTGGCCGCCGCGGCCGAGCACGGCATCGAGATCGTCGTCGGGCCCGAGCTGCTCACCGGTTCCACCCGGCTGAAGGCGGGCACGGCGCAGAAGCTGGTGCTCAACATGGTCTCGACGATCACGATGATCCGGCTGGGCAAGACGTACGGGAACCTGATGGTCGACGTACGCGCCTCGAACGAGAAGCTGCGCGCCCGCTCCCGCCGTATCGTCGCCCTCGCCACCGGCGCGGGCGCCAAGGAGATCGAGGAGGCGCTGGCGGCCACCGACGGCGAGGTGAAGCACGCGATCCTGAGCATCCTGGCCGGGGTGGACGGGCCGACGGCCGCCCGCCTTCTGGAGGAGTCCGACGGTCATCTGCGTGCCGCGCTGGCGGCGGCCGGGGCCTGAGCCGCACGCTCGGCGGGTGCGCACTGATCCCGCCTCCACCGCCGCCGCGATCCTCCCCCTGGTCGGCGGCCCCGCCAGAGCCCCACGGCCTCCTCGCAGCGCCTTGCGAGGTCGCGCGGCGCCCTACGCTGGACAGCTGCCGGTCGGTCCAAGCCCCGAAGGAGCAGGTCCCCCATGAACCACGCCCAGCTCACCGCCCTCGGCCGTGCCCTCCGCCTCCTCGGCGAGCACGGCGAGGCCCTCACCGCCGACACGCCCGACGCCCGGCTGCACGAGGTCAGGGCGGATCTGCGGCGTGCCCTGGACCTGACGGAGGAGAGCGTCAGCACGGCCGCGCCCACCACCCGGTGCGCCGAGCACCCGAACGGGCCGGTCGACTCCTCCGCCCCCGACCTGTGCCTGCTGTGCGAGACGCGGCGCCGGACCGCCCGCCGCTCCGAGTTCAACGGTCCCGCCCCGGACCCGCAGCCCACCGCCACCGCCCCCTCCCGCTACGGCGTACGCGCCGACCGGCCGCAGCCCCAGCAGCGCTGGCTGCCGGAGCTGTGGAACGGGCAGGAGTGGCAGCTGTGCGGCACCCCGCGCCGGGACCGCCGGGAGGCCGAGCTGTTCATCGCCGCCCAGCGGCGCGGGTCCCGGCCCGCGATGGCGTACCGGCTGGTGCACGAGTTCACCGACTACGAGGTGCTGCGCGTATGGGGTACGCCGGTGAAGGTCGACATCGAACCGCTCGGGAACCTGTGATCCGGTCGGAGGCCGGCGGCAGCTGCCGGACGGCCGCCACCCCGCGGTGCGGGGCGACGGCCGTCTCGGGCTCCTCGGTCGGACTGTCCTACGCCTTGGCTCCGGAAACCTCGTCGGCCCCGGACCGCGTGCCCGGCTCGCCGGCCGCGGGGGCGGCCTGGGCGGCGGCCCGGCTCCGGCCCGGGAGGAAGGCGGCGAGGACGAACGCCAGGACGGCGGCGCCGGCACCGATGGCCATGACGACCTTGAAGGCGTTCTCGGACGGCAGGGCGTAGCCGCCGAGGTTCATGGTCATCTGCGCCAGGACCACACCGGCGACGGCGCTGGCGACCGACGTACCGATGGACCGCATCAGCGTGTTGAGGCTGTTGGCCGCGGCCGTCTCGGACGGGTCCACCGCGCCCATGATCAGCGCGGGCATCGCACCGTAGGCGAAACCGACACCGGCGCCGATGATGCAGGAGACCAGGACCAGGTGCCAGACCTCGGACATCAGCACGATGTTCAGGCCGTAGCCGGCGGCGACGATCACGGCGCCGATCATCAGGGTGACCTTCGGGCCCTTGGCCTTGGTGATGGCCGCGGACACCGGGGCGAAGGCCATCATGACCAGGCCCTGCGGGGCCATGACCAGGCCGACGGTCAGCATCGACCTGCCCAGGCCGTAGCCGGTCTGCGTGGGCAGCTGAAGCAGCTGCGGCAGGACCAGCGACATCGCGAACATCGAGAAGCCGAAGGCGACCGAGGCGAGGTTGGTGAAGAGGACCTGGCGGCGGGCGGTGGTACGCAGGTCGACCAGCGGCGTCGAGGTGCGCAGTTCGAAGAAGCCCCACGCGAGAAGCACCACGACCGCGACGGCGAACAGGCCGAGCGTGGTGCCGCTGCCCCAGCCCCAGTCGGCACCCTTGGAGACGGCGAGCAGCAGGGAGACCAGGCCGACCGCCATGCCGATCGAGCCGACGAAGTCGAAGCGGCCGCCGGTACGCACCTTGGACTCGGGCACCAGCTTCAGGACCAGCGCGAAGGCGACGACGCCGAGGGTGGCGGAGGTCCAGAACAGGATGTGCCAGTCGAAGTTGTCGGCGATGAAGGCGGCGGCGGGCAGGCCGAGGGCGCCGCCGACGCCGAGCGAGGCGCTCATCAGGGCGGTGGAGCCGGCGAGCTTCTCCGCGGGCAGCTCGTCGCGCATGATGCTGATGCCCAGCGGGACGGTGGCGGCGGCCAGGCCCTGCAGCGCGCGGCCGACGATCATCGGGACCAGGGAGTCGCTGAGCGCGCACACCACCGAACCGCTGATCAGCAGCACGATGCTGACCAGCAGCAGCTTGCGCTTGCCGAACATGTCACCGAGACGGCCGGCGACGGGCGTGACGACGGCACCGGCCAGCAGCGTGGCGGTGACCGCCCAGGCGGTGTTGGACGCGGAGGCGTGCAGGTACTTCGGCAGTTCCGGGACGATCGGGATGACCAGGGTCTGCATCAGCGAGACGACGATTCCGGCGAAGGCCAGGACCGCCACCACTGCGTTCGACCTCGGCGGGGCGGTTCCTCCGGCCGCTGCGGGCCGGACAGGAGCGTCGGACATGAGAGGGCCTCCGTGGATGTACGGGTTGAACTGATGTGCTTGCCTCAAGCAACGATAAGTGAATTGATTGACTTAAGCAAGGGAAAAGAGGAAGCCCCAGGTCAGGCCAGTTTCAATACGAACGGCCCGCGGCCAGGGTGTGACCGCGGGCCGGTGATTCCGGCTGGCGCCTCAGCTGAGGGTCTTGAGCGCCGCCGCGTCGTACGGCTTCAGCTCGTCGAAGCGACCGGCGAGCACCTTGGCCGCCCACTCCGGGTCCTGGAGCAGGGCGCGCCCGACGGCGACCATGTCGTACTCGTCCCGCTCCAGGGATTCGAGGAGATCGTCGATCCCCTTGACCGGCGACCCCTCCCCCATGAAGCCCTTGATGAAGTCGCCGTCGAGGCCGACCGAACCGACGGTGATGACCGGCTTGCCGGTGAGCTTCTTGGTCCAGCCGGCCAGGTTGAGGTCGGAGCCCTCGAACTCAGGGAGCCAGTAGCGGCGGGTGGAGGCGTGGAAGACGTCGACGCCGGCGGCGGCCAGCGGGGTCAGGACGGCCTCCAGCTCCTCCGGGGTCTCGGCGAGCCGGGCGCGGTAGGCCTCCTGCTTCCACTGCGAGTAGCGGAAGACGATCGGGAAGTCGGCGGACACGGTCTCGCGGACGGCCGCGATGATCTCCGCCGCGAACTTGGTGCGGGCCACCGG
Source organism: Streptomyces sp. NPDC001315 (assembly GCF_042896175.1). NCBI lineage: Bacteria > Bacillati > Actinomycetota > Actinomycetes > Kitasatosporales > Streptomycetaceae > Streptomyces > Streptomyces sp. NPDC001315. The sequence continues at coordinate 337,376 of NZ_JBIAWZ010000008.1, forward strand.
GTCACCGCCGTACGCGTCCGTACGACGATTCGTCCCCGCCCACAGGAACTGGTCGAGCAGATAGCCGTGGGCGCCGTGCAGCTCGACCCCGTCGAAGCCGATGCGCTCGGCGGCGGCCGCGGCCTCGACGAAGGCGCCGATCACGTCGTCCAGGTCACGCTGGTCCATGGCCTTGCCGGTGGGCTCGTCGGCGCCGACCCGCAGACCGGACGGGCCGACGGCCGGGGCCTCGGCGAACGGCGGCTGTCCCTGCTCCCGCACCATGCCGATGTGCCACAGCTGCGGGACGATCGTGCCGCCGGCCGCATGCACGCCCTCGGCGACCTTCGCCCACCCGGCCAGCTGCTCCTCGCCGTGGAACCGCGGGACGCTGTCACTCTGCCCGGCCGAGTCGTGCCCGACGTACGTCCCCTCGGTGACGATCAGACCGACACCGGCGGCGGCCCGGCGGGAGTAGTACGACACGACGTCCTCACCCGGGATGCCGCCCGGCGAGAACTGACGGGTCATCGGCGCCATCACGATCCGGTTCGGAACCGTGAGCCCGTTCAGGGCGATGGGGCGGGAGAGGATCTCGGCCGCGCGGGAGGCGGGGGGCGTGTTGACGCTCACGTGGGGGGCTCCTACTGACGCTGCTTCTGCTGACCGGTTGGTATGTGCGCATGCATCGAATATGCGCAACAGCGTCAACCTCCACCCCCGTCAGCGCATTCCGGGAACCCCGGTCCTGCCGCTGTGATCCAGGACACGGGGCAGCATGTGCAGAGGTGGCAGTTTGTGCCACCCCGGAAGCGTCACCAGCGGAAGCGGAATAGGCCACCGGCTGAAACGCCCGAGGGCGGCACCCCCTGTCGGAACAGGAAGTACCGCCCTCGGTTCGCAGGACAGGCGATCAACCGGAGGTCGATCAGAAGTCCATGTCACCGCCCGGCATGCCGCCGCCGGCCGGGGCCGCGGCCTTCTCCGGCTTGTCGGCGATGACGGCCTCGGTGGTGAGGAACAGCGCGGCGATGGAGGCGGCGTTCTGCAGGGCAGAGCGGGTCACCTTCGCCGGGTCGATGATGCCCTCGGCGATCATGTCGACGTAGTCGCCGGTGGCCGCGTTCAGACCCCAGCCCACGGTCAGGTTGCGGACCTTCTCGACCACGACGCCGCCCTCGAGACCACCGTTGACGGCGATCTGCTTCAGCGGGGCCTCGAGCGCGAGCTTCACGGCGTTGGCGCCGGTCGCCTCGTCACCCGAGAGCTCGAGCTTCTCGAACACCGCGGAGGCCTGGAGCAGGGCCACGCCACCACCGGCGACGATGCCCTCCTCGACGGCCGCCTTCGCGTTGCGAACGGCGTCCTCGATGCGGTGCTTGCGCTCCTTGAGCTCGACCTCGGTGGCGGCACCGGCCTTGATGACGGCCACGCCGCCGGCCAGCTTCGCCAGGCGCTCCTGGAGCTTCTCGCGGTCGTAGTCCGAGTCCGAGTTCTCGATCTCGGCGCGGATCTGGTTGACCCGGCCCTGGACCTGGTCGGCGGAGCCGGCGCCGTCCACGATCGTGGTCTCGTCCTTGGTGATGACGACCTTGCGGGCGCGGCCCAGGAGGTCCAGGGTCGCGTTCTCCAGCTTGAGGCCGACCTCCTCGGAGATGACCTCGCCGCCCGTGAGGATGGCGATGTCGCCGAGCATGGCCTTGCGGCGGTCACCGAAGCCCGGGGCCTTGACGGCGACGGACTTGAAGGTGCCACGGATCTTGTTGACGACCAGGGTCGACAGGGCCTCGCCCTCGACGTCCTCGGCGATGATCAGCAGCGGCTTGCCCGACTGCATGACCTTCTCGAGGAGCGGCAGCAGGTCCTTGACGGAGCCGATCTTGGAGTTGGCGATCAGGATGTACGGGTCGTCGAGCGACGCCTCCATACGCTCCATGTCGGTGGCGAAGTACGCCGAGATGTAGCCCTTGTCGAAGCGCATACCCTCGGTGAGCTCCAGCTCCAGACCGAAGGTCTGGGACTCCTCGACGGTGATGACGCCTTCCTTGCCGACCTTGTCCATCGCCTCGGCGATGAGCTCGCCGATCTGGGTGTCGGCGGCGGAGATGGAGGCCGTGGAGGCGATCTGCTCCTTGGTCTCGACATCCTTGGCCTGCTCGAGCAGGGCACCGGAGACGGCCTCGACGGCCTTCTCGATACCGCGCTTGAGGGCCATCGGGTTGGCGCCGGCGGCTACGTTGCGCAGACCCTCGCGGACGAGCGCCTGGGCGAGAACGGTCGCGGTGGTCGTACCGTCACCAGCGACGTCGTCCGTCTTCTTGGCGACTTCCTTGACCAGCTCGGCGCCGATCTTCTCGTACGGGTCCTCGAGCTCGATCTCCTTGGCGATGGACACACCATCGTTGGTGATCGTGGGGGCGCCCCACTTCTTCTCGAGGACGACGTTGCGGCCCTTGGGGCCAAGGGTGACCTTGACGGCGTCGGCGAGCTGGTTCATCCCGCGCTCGAGACCGCGCCGTGCCTCCTCGTCGAACGCGATGATCTTGGCCATGTGAAGTGGTCCTCCCGGACTGGGGTGGATTGCTCCGGACCGCGCTGGCGCCCGCGACGGACGGCCTGCCTGCCCCGTGGTTCCTTGCACCACCTGGCCTGCGGGCCTCACCGACCCGGTCCTTCGTTATCACTCTCACCTTCAGAGTGCTAACGCCAATGATTAGCACTCGCCCCGTCCGAGTGCAAGGTGCGCCCGCGCAGCGGGCTCGTTGCGGGGTGGCGGTCGGGTGACGGGCGGGCGCGAACGCCCGCCGGGGATCCACGGGCCCGCGCGGCGGCGGCCGGGCAGGCCGAAGGGCTCGTACCCGGTGAGGTACGAGCCCTTCGAAGAAGAACAGAAGAACGTCGCTGCTGTTAGTCGGCGCGTGCTTCAGCCGGTCGCCAGGCGGACCATGTCCGCCTGCGGCCCCTTCTGACCCTGCGAGATCTCGAAATCGACCCGCTGGCCCTCTTCCAGGGTGCGGTACCCGTCCATCTGGATCGCGCTGTAGTGGACGAACACGTCCGCACCACCGTCGACCGCGATGAAGCCGTACCCCTTCTCCGCGTTGAACCACTTGACGGTGCCCTGAGCCATGCCTAACTCCCCTATTACTGGCCCTTGCACGGATCCACACTTCGCGGACCCGGGTCAGACCTCACCCCCCAATGGCAGCCGGGGGCGTGCGCCGGAACGCGTCGACCGCGGCTGAATGTATCTGTCCAACTGCCGTCTGCAACAGGTCAATCGGACGAGAAATCCGGGCACGACGGGTCCGGAATCTACCCACAATTCGCCTGGTTTCAGGGCAAGTTGGGCCAGGCATAAGGAGCGAAAGGCGCAAAAGGCCTGCGCACTTTGGCTACTTCTCATCGGCCGTGCGGCAGGTTGCGAGGGCCGCGAACCCTGGAATCGGGAGCGGGTTCCCCAACTGTACCGCGCTCAACCACACTGAATTGCCCCCTCCGCTTCTCTCACGGAGGGGGCAATTCGACGAACTCCCGGTAACCGCGGTTACCAATGGTAATGATCAGCCTCCGGCGACCGCCGGAATGATGGAGACACCGGCGCCGTCCGGGGTCACCGTCTCCAGGCCCTGCTCGAAGCGGACGTCGTCGTCGTTGACGTACACGTTGACGAACCGGCGCAGCTTGCCCTGGTCGTCGAGGACGCGGGCCGCGATGCCGGTGTGGTTCTTCTCCAGGTCGGAGATGACCTCGGCGAGGGTCGCGCCCTCGGCGCTCACCTCGGCCTTGCCGCCGGTGTAGGTGCGCAGGATGGTGGGGATGCGGACGTTGACGCTCATGATGCGAGGCCAGCCTCTCGGAAGGAGTCCAGGTTCGGGCGGATCGTCGCGGTCAGGCCGGTGCCGGCCACCGCGTCCAGGGTCTTCAGTCCGTCGCCGGTGTTCAGTACGACGGTCGTCTTGGTCGGGTCGAGCAGGCCGGCCTCGATGAGCTTCTTCGTCACGCCCACGGTCACCCCGCCGGCCGTCTCGGCGAAGATGCCCTCGGTCCGCGCCAACAGCTTGATCGCGTCCACGATCTGCTCGTCCGTCACATCCTCCACCGCACCGCCCGTGCGGCGCGCGATGTCCAGGACGTACGGCCCGTCGGCCGGGTTGCCGATCGCGAGGGACTTGGCGATGGTGTCCGGCTTCTGGGGACGTACGACGTCGTGGCCTGCCTTGTACGCCACGGACACCGGCGAGCAGCCTTCCGCCTGCGCACCGAAGATCTTGTACGGCTTGTCCTCGACCAGCCCGAGCTTGATCAGCTCCTGCAGGCCCTTGTCGATCTTCGTGAGCTGGGAGCCGGAGGCGATCGGGACGACCAGCTGGTCGGGCAGCTGCCAGCCGAGCTGCTCGCAGATCTCGTACGCGAGGGTCTTCGAGCCCTCCGCGTAGTACGGCCGCAGGTTGACGTTGACGAAGCCCCAGCCCTCGCCCGCCGGGTCGCCGATCAGCTCGGAGCAGAAGCGGTTCACGTCGTCGTAGTTGCCCTCGATGCCGACGAGCTCGCCGCCGTAGACGGCGGCCATGACGACCTTGCCCTGCTCCAGGTCGTGCGGGATGAACACGCAGGAGCGGAAGCCGGCCCGGGCGGCGGCGGCGCCCACGGCGCCGGCCAGGTTGCCGGTGGAGGAGCAGGAGAGGGTGGTGAACCCGAAGGCGCGGGCGGCCTCGAGGGCCTGGGCGACGACGCGGTCCTTGAAGGAGTGCGTCGGGTTGCCGGAGTCGTCCTTGACGAAGAGCTTGCCGGCGTCGACACCGAGCTCGCGCGCCAGGTTGTCGGCCTTGACGAGCTTGGTCCAGCCGGGGTTGATGTTGGGCTTGGTCGCCACGTCCGCGGGGACGGGCAGCAGTGGTGCGTAGCGCCAGATGTTCGCGGGTCCCGCCTCGATCTGCTTGCGGAGCTCCTCGGTGTCGTAGGCCGAGAAGTCGTACGCGATCTCGAGCGGGCCGAAACACTCCTCGCAGGCGAAGACCGGGCCGAGCGGCACGCGGTGACCGCACTCGCGGCAGGAAAGCGCCGCGGCGGGGCCCAGATCGACGGAGTTCGTGGTGCTTGCAACAGTCTGCACAGCCATGGAGGCGAGGCCCTTTCTCCTCATCTTCCTCACGGCGCACTTCGCCGTGAGACGGATTTGGCACCTTCCCTAGTCGGGAGCCTCGCGGTGAACGAGAACCGACTGGAGGGTTGCCGGGGCTTCATCGGGCCGTATCCCTCTGCCCCTCTGGATGAGCGGTATGTAGTTGTGAACGGCGGGCCACCCCGGACATGCGATGGTCACCCGCGTTGTTCAAGACTGTAACCGAAGGCCAGGACAGTTGAGAGAGTCGTCCGAACCGCGAGATGCCTGTGCCCATAGCCGCCACCGCTGCGGGCCCCTTTCCCGCCGCGAGAACGTAGAAGGAGCCGCCACTGTGCTGGAAGAAGTCGAGCGCTGGCTGAGCACACGCTCCTGGTCCGTGACCGATCGGCCGCTCCACCAGCTCCTTGCCGCGAAACGCGCCAGGGGCCAGTCGGTCTCCGTCGTCCTGCCCGCGCTCAACGAGGAGGAGACGGTCGGCGACATCGTCGCCGTGATCCGTCACGACCTCATGCAGCAGGTCCCGCTCGTCGACGAGATCGTCGTCGTCGACTCGGGATCCACCGACCGCACCTCCGAGGTGGCCGCCGCCGCGGGCGCCCGGGTCGTCCACCGCGACGACATCCTGCCCCGTATCCCGGCCGTGCCGGGCAAGGGCGAGGTGCTCTGGCGGTCCCTGCTGGTCACCGGCGGGGACATCGTCTGCTTCATCGACGCCGACCTGAGGGAATTCTCCTCCGACTTCGTGTCCGGAATCGTGGGCCCGCTGCTCACCGACCCGGACGTCGATCTCGTCAAGGGCATGTACGACCGCCCGCTGGGCACCGAGTCGGATTCGCTCGCCTCCGGCACTGAGTTGAATTCGCTCGCCTCCGGCAAGACCGCCGGCCAGGGCGGCCGGGTGACGGAGCTGATGGCCCGACCGCTGCTGAACATGCACTGGCCGCAGCTGGCCGGTTTCGTGCAGCCGCTCGGCGGCGAGTACGCGGCCCGCCGCTCGCTGCTGGAGCAGCTCCCCTTCCCGGTCGGATACGGGGTGGAACTGGGCATGCTGGTCGACTCGCTGCACCTGGTGGGTCTCGACGCCCTCGCCCAGGTGGACGTCGGTGTGCGCAAGCACCGGCACCAGGACGGACAGGCGCTGGGCCGGATGGCCGCCGCGATCTACCGCACCGCGCAGCTGCGGCTGGCCCGCGGGCACCTGATCCGGCCCTCCCTCACCCAGTTCGAGCGGGGCGAGGACGGCTTCGAGCCGCGCACGTACTCCGTGGACACGGAGGAGCGGCCACCGATGGCCGAAATCACCGAGTACGCGTCACGCAGGGTGGCGTAACAGATGCATGAGGTAACGGGCTCCCGGCTGTCGTATACAAATCTTTCCGGACTGTTGTGGGCCTTGCGTACGTTTGAGTGTTTCCGGGCCGGGCTAGGTTGAGGCGTATGGCTTCCACGCACGGTGCTGAGGTGCTGGTCGCGTCCAACCGCGGCCCGGTTTCGTACGAGGTGCGCGAGGACGGCTCGCTGCACGCCCGCAGGGGCGGCGGCGGGCTGGTCTCGGGCCTGTCGGCCATCGGGCCCGACGCCGGAGCACTGTGGGTGTGCTCCGCCCTGTCCGGGGGCGACCGCGAGGCGGTGCGGCGCGGAGTGGGCGAGGCGGGCGTACGGATGCTGGACATCCCTGCCGACGTGCATGCCGACGCCTACAACGGCATCGCCAACTCCGTGCTCTGGTTCGTCCACCACATGCTGTACCAGACACCGCTGGAGCCGGTCTTCGACGCGGAGTTCCGACGCCAGTGGGCGGCATACGAGACGTACAACCGCGCCTTCGCCGAGGCGCTGGCCGAGGACGCCGCTGAGGGGGCGGCGGTGCTGGTGCAGGACTACCACCTGTGCCTGGTTCCGGGACTGCTCCGCGAGCTGCGCCCCGACCTGCGCATCGGCCACTTCTCGCACACCCCGTGGGCGCCCCCGGAGTACTTCCGGATGCTGCCGGAGGACATCGCGGCGCAACTGCTGCGCGGGATGCTCGGCGCCGACCGGCTGGGGTTCCTCACCCACCGCTGGGCGGAGGCCTTCACCGCGTGTTGTACGCGGTTCGCCGACGGGCTCGGGGAGACCCGGGTCGGCGTGCACGGGCTGGGCGCGGACGCGGACTTCCTGCGCGCCCGCTCGCACCAGGCCGACGTCGGCGAGCGGATGGCGGCGCTGCGGGCGGAGATCGGTGCGGGCCGTAGGACGATCGTGCGGGTCGATCGGACCGAGCTGTCGAAGAACATCGTGCGGGGCCTGCTGGCGTACCGGCAGCTGCTCGACGACCACCCGGAGTGGCGGGAGCGGGTCGTGCACGTCGCCTTCGCCTACCCCTCCCGGCAGGACCTCGCCGTCTACCGCGACTACACCGCCGAGGTGCAGCGGCTCGCGGCCGAGATCAACTCCCAGTACCGGACGCCGGACTGGACCCCGGTCGTGCTGCACGTCAAGGACGACTTCGCGCGTTCCCTGGCGGCGTACCGCCTGGCCGACGTGGCCCTGGTGAACCCCATTCGGGACGGCATGAACCTGGTCGCGAAGGAGGTGCCGGTCGTCTCCGACGAGGGGTGCGTGCTGGTGCTGTCGCGGGAGGCGGGGGCGTACGAGGAGCTGCGCGAGGACGCGATCACCGTCAATCCGTACGACGTGGTCGGGACGGCGCGGGCGCTGCACGAGGCGCTGGTGATGCCGGTGCACGAGCGGGCGGAGCGCACGAAGCGACTCGCTGCCGCGGCTACCGCGCTTCCGCCGGCTCAGTGGTTCCTGGACCAGTTGAACGCACTGGACGGCTGAACGGCGGCGCGGCCGAACGGTCAGCCCAGTCGTGCCGCGAGTGCGCGCAGGAGTTCCACGACCCCCTCCGGGCCGTTCACCACCAGGTCCGCCCGCTCTCGTAGTTCGGCCACCTCGTCGCTGCCGCTGCACACCAGGAGTCCGGGGACGCCCTCGGAGCGGAGTTTGTCGACGGCGGCGAACGCGGGGAGGTCGCCGAGGTCGTCGCCGGCGTAGAGGACGGACTCGGCGGCGATCTCGCGGACGTACTCCAGAAGGGCGACGCCCTTGTCCATGCCGGGCGGCCGGAGTTCGAGGACCATGCGGCCCGGTTCGACGATCAGGCCGTGGCGGGTGGCGAGGTCGGCGAGAGGTTCGCGCAGCGCCTCGAAGGCGGCCTGCGGGTCCTCGGCGCGGCGGGTGTGGACGGCGAGCGCCCGGCCCTTCTCCTCGATCCAGATGCCGTTTCCGGCGCCGGCGCCGATCGCGTCGAGGAATCCCGGCAGCTCGGCCCGCACGGCGGCGACGCCGGGGTGGGGCGGCGGGGCGGTGACGTCGCCGGTGCGGGCGTCCCAGCGTTCGACGCCGTAGTGGCCGAGGACGACGAGGTGCTCCAGGCCGGGGACACCGTCGAAACCGCCGTGGTGCACGGCCACCGCGGGCGGCCGCCCGGTGACGACGGCCACGGCGGCCACCTGCGGGGCGAGGGCGGCGAGCGCGGGGACCGTGTCCGGGTGCGCCCGGGCCTGCTCGGGGTCCGCCACGATCGGCGCGAGGGTGCCGTCGAAGTCGAGCCCGATCACCGCGCGGTGCGGGCGGGCGAGGATGGCGTCCAGCGCGTCGCGCCCCGCCTGGGTGGTGGGGGTCGGCAGGGGCGGTGCGGGATGCGAGGGGTGCGTGTCATGGCTGCCCATACGTCGACCCTATCCGCCGTGTCCGCGCGGGGGCGGGCATACGCGTGGCCGGGGCACACGACACGAGCGGTCCCTGAGGCCATGGCTCCCCACCCACCACCACGACCTCCCGGACCACTCGGCACAGGGCCCGGGGACGGCACGGCCTCCCGCCTGCCCGAGCAACCCCGCGGCACCACTCGGGTCGGGGCCCCGGGACGGCACGGCCTCCGCCTGCCCGAGCAACCCCGCCGCACCACTCGACTCGGGACCCCGGGACGGCACGGCCTCCCGCCTGCCCGAGCAACCCCGCGGCACCACTCGACTCGGGACCCCGGGGTGGGGACCCGGGAGTGCCCGCGCCCACCCCCGCACCGGCGCCCGCTCAGCCGGAGGCGGAGGGCCTCACCGTTCCGCCCGCCGTGCCTCTCGCACCCTTCTCAGCCGGTTCACCGTCACCGGGTCCTCCGCGAGGGCCCGCTCGTCGTCGAGGAGGGCGTTGAGGAGCTGGTAGTAGCGGACGGGGGCCAGGCCGAGTTCCTCGCGTATCGCGCGTTCCTTCGCGCCGGGGCCGGGGAAGCCGCGGCGTTCGAGGGCGAGGATGTCCCGTTCGCGGCGCCCGAGGCCCTCCTGGTCGTCGTCCATGACCGCACCGTAGCCCCCGCCACCGACACTCGGCCTACTCCGCGACGTCCGCTGCACTCGCCGTCGCCTGCAGCTGCCCCAGTACGCCGGTCGGGCTGCCGTTGGGCGTGACCGCCTGCCCGATGCTCTTCTTGACGGCCGCGCTGACCGTCGCCCAGGAGGTCTTGCCGACGGGGTAGAGCGTGGAGACGGGGAGTTCGTCCAGGAACGGCTTCAGGTCCTTGTCCTGCGCGGCCGTGCTCATGGCCTCGGACGCGGAGTCGGTGACCGGCAGCAGGTCGTACTCGCGGGAGAAGGCGAGGACGTTCTTGTCGTTGTAGACGAAGTCGAGGAACGAGCCGATCTCCTCACCGTGGCCGTTCTCCTTGAAGGCCGTCATCCAGTCGGCGACGCCCATCACGGACGAGGCTGGGCCGTTCAGGCCGGGCATCGGCACCATGCCGAACTTCACGCCCTTCTTCGCGGCCGCCTTCATCAGGGAGGGGTGACCGTTGAGCATGCCGACGTCACCGTCGGCGAACGCGGCGAACGCGTCCGCGCGGTTCAGCTCGCCGGGCGCGACGGGGCCGGTCAGCCCCTTGCCGACCAGTTCGTCCCTGAGCCAGGTGAAGGTCTCGACGTTCGGCGTGGAGTCGATGTCGTAGGTGCCGGTGGTCCCGGCGTAGGCGCCCCCGCCGCTCAGCAGCCACTGCATGGTCTCGGCCTGCGCCTCCTCGGGGCCCAGGGGCAGGGCGTACGGGTACTTCACGCCCTCCGCCTTCAGCGCCTCCGCGTCGGCGGCGAGCTCCTGCCACGTCGTCGGCGCGGTGATGCCGGCCTTGGCGAAGAGGGTCTTGTTGTAGAAGAGCAGGCGCGTGGAGGCGGCGAACGGCATCCCGTACTGGACCCCGCTCACCTCGCCCGCGTTGGCGAGCTGGGAGGCGAAGTCGGCCTGTACGGGGATGGAGAGCACGTCGCCGGCCGGGTAGAGCAGGTCCTTCGCCGCGTAGTCGGCGTACGCGCCGATCTGCGCCATGTCGGGGGCGTCGCCGGCGGCGACCATGTCCTTGACCTTGCGGTCGACGTCGGTCCAGGAGTAGACGCTCACCTCGACCTTCACGTTCGGGTGCTTCGCCTCGTACTCCTTGACGAGGGCGTCCCAGTAGCCCTGGGAGCCGTTGGCCTTGCTGTTGCCGTAGTCGGCGGCGACCAGCTTCAGGGTCACCTCGTCGGAGCCGCCGAGCCCGCAGCCGCCGAGGACCGCCGTCATGCCCAGTGCGGATGCCACCGCGATCGTCCCTGTTCTGCCCCGTTGGCCCCGCTGCACCGCTGTTCGCTCCGATTTCGTCGCTTGATCGTCCGTTTATCGGATCAAGGTCTACACCACGTGAATGGACTAGACCTCTTGCGGGTCGTCGGGCCACACTGTCCCCGTGAGACATGTCATCGCCCTCGATGTGGGCGGCACCGGGATGAAGGCCGCCCTGGTCGGGGCCGGCGGCGCTGCGCCTTCCGGGGGGACGTCCCCCACGCCCCCCGTGCTGCTGCACCAGGCACGCCGCGCCACCGGGCGCGAGCGCGGGCCCGACGCGGTCGTCGACAGCATCCTCGACTTCGCGGCCGATCTGCGCGCCCACGGCGAACGGCACTTCGGCGAGCCCGCGGCCGCCGCCGGTGTCGCCGTCCCCGGCATCGTCGACGAGACGCACGGCATCGCCGCCTACGCGGCCAACCTCGGCTGGCGCGACGTACCCCTGCGTGACCTGCTCGCCCGGCGGCTCGGCGGCATCCCCGTCGCCCTCGGGCACGACGTGCGCACCGGCGGGCTGGCCGAGGGCCGGATCGGCGCGGGCAAGGGCGCCGACCGCTTCCTGTTCGTCCCCCTCGGCACCGGCATCGCGGGCGCCATCGGCCTCGACGGCCGGGTGGAGGCGGGCGCGCACGGCTTCGCGGGCGAGATCGGCCACATCGTCGTACGGCCCGGGGGAACTCCCTGTCCGTGCGGGCAGCGCGGCTGCCTGGAGCGGTACGCGTCGGCGGCCGCGGTGAGCGAGGCATGGGCCGCCGTCTGCGGGGACCCGGAGGCGGACGCCGCGGACTGCGCGAAGGCCGTCTCGTCCGGCGACCCGAACGCCGTCCGGATCTGGCAGGACGCCGTCGACGCGCTCGCGGACGGCCTGGTCACCGCGCTCACCCTGCTGGACCCGCGCACCCTCATCATCGGTGGCGGGCTCGCCGAGGCGGGGGAAACCTTGTTCACACCGCTGCGGGACGCCGTCCGGCGGCGCGTCACCTTCCAGAAACTGCCGTCGATCGTCCCCGCGGCGCTGGGGGACACCGCCGGATGCCTGGGCGCGGGACTCCTCGCCTGGGATCTCCTGATCACCACTGACCCCTCGGAGGTAACCGCCTGATGGCCACTAGCAAGGTTCTCGCCGGTGCCCGGGTGGTGCTGCCCACCGGGACCGTGGACGGCGGCCGCGTGATCGTCGAGGGCACGCGGATCGCCGGCTCGGCCCCGGCCGACGCGGAGACCGTCGATGTCAGCGGCCACTGGCTGGTCCCCGGCTTCGTCGACATCCACAACCACGGAGGCGGCGGCGCGTCCTTCTCGGGCCCGGCCGACGACGTCCTGACCGCCGTTCGCACCCACCGCCGGCACGGCACCACCACCCTCGTCGCCTCCACCGTCACCGACGACATGGACTTCCTCGCCCGGCAGGCCGGCCTGCTGTCCGAGCTGGCCGAGCAGGGCGACATCGCCGGCATCCACTTCGAGGGCCCGTTCATCTCCCCGTGCCGCAAGGGCGCGCACTCCGAGGAACTGCTGCGCGACCCGGACCCGGCGGAGGTCCGCAAGCTGATCGACGCGGCGCGCGGCCACGCGAAGATGGTCACCCTCGCCACCGAACTGCCGGGCGGCATCGACTCCGTACGGCTGCTCGCGGAGCACGGGGTGATCGCGGCGATCGGGCACACGGACGCGACGTACGAGCAGACGGTGAAGGCGATCGACGCGGGCGCCACCGTGGCGACCCACCTCTTCAACGCGATGCCCGCGCTCGGCCACCGCACCCCCGGCCCGATCGCCGCCCTCCTGGAGGACGAACGCGTCACGGTCGAGCTCATCAACGACGGCACGCACCTCCACCCGGCCGCCCTGGAACTGGCGTTCCATCACGCGGGCGCCCGCCGGGTCGCGTTCATCACCGACGCGATGGACGCGGCCGGCATCGGCGACGGCCGCTACATGCTCGGCCCGCTGGAGGTCGAGGTCAGCGAGGGCGTGGCGCGGCTGGTGGAGGGCGGCTCGATCGCGGGCTCCACGCTCACGCTGGACCGCGCGTTCAAACGGGCGGTGACGATCGACAACCTCCCCGTGGGCGACGCGGTCGCCGCCCTGTCCGCCAACCCGGCCCGTCTGCTGGGGATGTACGACCGAGTGGGCTCCCTCGACCCCGGCAAGGACGCCGACCTGGTGCTCCTCGACGCCGACTTCACCCTCAAGGGCGTGATGCGCCGGGGCGAATGGGTCGTCGATCCCCAACTGCCCTGAAACGTCCGCCCGTACCGAGACGGTGGCCGACCGAGGACTGGGCCGACCGCCGTCTCTTTGGCATGATCGAGCCTCCGGACACACAGAGACACCCAGACACGGCAAGCGCGTTCTGAATTCCTTCGGGGGAGGTCGGCCCAGGTGATTCTGACGGTCACACTGAACACCGCTCTCGACATCAGCTATCGCGTACGGTCCCTGCGGCCGCACGCCTCGCACCGGGTCTCCGAGGTACTGGAACGCCCCGGCGGCAAGGGCCTGAACGTGGCCCGTGTCCTGGCCGCGCTCGGCCACCCGGTGACGGTCACCGGCTTCGCGGGCGGCGCGACCGGCCGGGCCGTACAGGAGCGGCTCACCGGCACGCCCGGGGTGGTGGACGCGCTCCTGCCGGTCACCGGCACGACCCGGCGCACGATAGCCGTCGTGGACGAGCGCACCGGCGACACGACCCAGCTCAACGAACCCGGCCCGACCATCACCCCCGCGGAGTGGTCCGCCTTCCAGGAGGCGTACGAGGATCTCCTCGCCGGCACGGACGCGGTGGCCCTGTGCGGGAGCCTCCCGCCGGGAGTGCCGGTGGGGGCGTACGCGGGGCTCGTCCGTACCGCACGCGCCGCGAACGTCCCGGTCCTGCTGGACACCAGCGGTGAGCCCCTGCGCCGGGCCGTCGCCGCCCGCCCGGACGTGGTCAAGCCGAACGCCGACGAACTCGCCGAACTCACCGGCTCCCACGAGCCGTTGCGCGCCACCCAGGACGCCCGTCGGCGCGGCGCCCGTGCGGTGGTCGCCTCCCTGGGCGCCGAGGGCCTCCTCGCGGTGACCCCCGAGGGCCGCTGGCGCGCCACTCCACCGGCTCACGTCCGCGGCAACCCGACGGGTGCCGGCGACTCCGCGGTCGCCGGTCTGCTGTCCGGCCTGGTCGACCGGCTCCCGTGGCCGGACCGCCTGGCCCGCGCGGCCGCCCTGTCCGCGGCGACGGTGGCGGCACCGGCGGCGGGCGAGTTCGACCGGGGGGCCTACGAGCAGCTGCTGGGGCAGGTGGCGGTGACCGGGGAGGTCACCGCGGCCTAGACCGGCCCGGCCCTCAGTTCTTCCAGCCCTTTTCCAGCGACAGCTGGTCCAGGTTGGCGTCGCACTGGTTGCCCTGCTCGCAGGAGATCTTGATGACGTTGGTGCCCTTGTTGAGGGTGATGGACGCGTACGTCGTCGTCCAGCCCTTCTCGTAGTCGCCCTCGGCGGCCTTGGAGAAGTTCGCCATGTTCAGCGGGCGGGTCTGTGCCTCGCCGTTGATCGTGAGGGTCGCGTTGGCGTCCTTGCCGGGCACGCCGTAGCGCACGTTGAGCGTGTACTTGCCGCTCTCGGGGATGCCGCTGACGTTCCAGGTGACGGCCGCGCCGACCTGGTTGAAGCCCGTCACGTAGACACCGCCGTCGGACTGCGCGCCCGCGACGTCGGTGGCGGTGCTGGTGCCCGACAGCAGCAGCGCCTTCGCGTCGATCTTCTGCGGCTCGAAGGTGTCGTCCGCCTGCTTGGTGGCCGACTCGCTCGGCGACGCGCTCTGCGACGCCGAGGGCGACGTGGTCGCCTCGTCGCCGGCCTTGCCGTCGCCGGAGTCGCCGCCCAGCATGGCCACGCCGATACCGATCACCACCGCCGCGACGACCGCGATCGCGCCGATCAGCAGCCCCTTGGTGTTGGGGCCGCGGCCCCGGCCGCCTCCACCCCCGTGCCCGGACTGCTGCGGCACGGTGGGCGGGCCGCCGGGGAACGTCTCGGGGGCCGCGTAGTGCGCGTTCGGCTGGCCGTACGCGGCCTGCTGGGGCACGTTGGGCTGGGCGTACGGGGCAGTCGGCGCCTGCTGCCCGTACTGCCGCTCGCCGACCGAGCGAACCCGGCTGACCGAGTTCGGGTAGCCGTAGCCACCACCGGACGGCGGCTGGGCTCCGTTGGCCTGACCGTCGGCGTAGAGGTAGCCGAACGGGTCGTCGTCCTCGGGCGTGCTCGCGCCGTTGTTGCCGGGCGTCATCCCTTCGTACTCCTCAACAGGTGCGGGGCGGATGCGGTACGCGTGTGCATAGGTGTAGAGAATGGCGAGCCTACCCGCTCCCGGTGCCCCAAACAGGTGACTCGGACCGCATCAACTCGCTGACCTGCGGATCATCCCGCACGTCTGTGCTGTTTGGGACGAGATCGTTTCTCGACGTACATCCGTTCGTCGGCTGACTTCAGCACTTCGTCCGCGGTCATCCCGCAGTGTGCCCAGCCGATGCCGAAGCTGGCGCCCACGCGGACGGCCCGCCCCTCCGCACGGATGGGCTGGATGATCTCGTTGCGCAGCCGTACGGCGAGGTCCTGGGCGTCGGCCCGGCCGAGTCCGTCGGCGAGGATCACGAACTCGTCGCCGCCGAGCCGGGCCACCGTGTCGCCGTCGCGGACCTGGCGGCTGAGCCTCCGGGCGACCTCGATGAGCACCGCGTCGCCCGCGTTGTGGCCGAACCTGTCGTTGATCGACTTGAAGCCGTCGAGGTCGCAGAAGAGGACCGCGAGCCCCTTGGCGCCGTCGTCCCGGTCGTCCTCGGGGGCGGCGGTGTGCACATGGTGGTCGTAGGCGTCGAACGCCTCCGTGCCCGGCCGGAAGTCGAAGCCGTGGCCGTTGGCGTCGAAGGCGGGGTGGCCGAAGGCCGCGTCGTGGGAGTCGAGCGCGGCGGGGTGCGTCGACTGCGGTCGCTGGCAGAGCCGGGCGGACAGCCGGGAGCGCAGCTCCGCGGAGTTCGGCAGGCCGGTGAGGGAGTCGTGGGAGGCACGGTGGGCGAGCTGGAGCTCGCGGCGCTTGCGCTCCTCGATGTCCTCGACGTGGGTGAGCAGGAAGCGGGGCCCGTCGGCGGCGTCGGCGACGACGCTGTTGCGCAGGGAGACCCAGACGTACGTGCCGTCGCGCCGCCCGAGGCGCAGCTCGGCCCGGCCGCCCTCGGCCGAGGTGCGCAGCAGGGTGCCCAGGTCCTCGGGGTGGACGAGGTCGGAGAAGGAGTAGCGGCGCATCGCGGAGGCCGGGCGGCCCAGCAGGCGGCACAGGGCGTCGTTGGTGCGCAGGATCCGGCCGTGCTGCTCGCCGCCCATCTCGGCGATGGCCATGCCGGAGGGGGCGTACTCGAAGGCCTGGCGGAAGCTTTCCTCGCTGGCGCGCAGGGCCTGCTGTTCCCTTTCGAGCCGGACCAGTGCGCGCTGCATGTTCGCACGTAGACGCGCGTTGCTGATCGCGATGGCGGCCTGGAACGCGTACATCTGGAGCGCCTCGCGCCCCCACGCTCCCGGATGACGGCCGTTGCGCGGCCGGTCCACGGACAGCACGCCGATCAGCTCGCCGCAGGTGCCGCCCGGCACCGCGGGCGTGTACATGGGCGCGTAGAGCCGGTCGGAGGGGTGCCACTCGTCCTCGAAGCGGGGAGCGGGCCCGTCGGTGTACCACTGGGGCACGTCGTCGTCGTCGAGGATCCAGCCCTCGGTGTGGGGTATGAAGACCAGGTCGCCCCAGGTCTCGCCCATGTTCAGGCGGCGCTCCCAGGACTCGCGCGAGCCGACGCGGCCGGTGATGAGGGCCTCGGCGGCCGGGTTCCCGGCGAAGGCGGCGACCACGAGGTCGCCGTCGGCGCGGACGAGGTTCACGCACGCCAGCTCGTACCCGAGGGCGGTCACGACGCCCTCCGCGACGGTCTGCAGTGTGTCGGCCAGGCTGCGTGCGGTGTTCATGTCCGCCATGACCTGGTGCAGCTGTCGCAGGGACGCAAGACGGACGTAGGGCTCCGACTCGGTCTCCATGCTCGCCCTCCCCCCGAGACTTCGCAGCGAATCAAGGGTTGTCTTCGGCGTACGTCCTTGCAGCTTCCCAGCCACTGAATCACAGCGCGCTGCCCACTCGGTACACAGGGTCAACAATTAATGGCTCTTGTGACTCAAGTCACAGTAGAAGCTGAACAATTGAGTGGAGTTTCTGTATTTTCCCTGTGCGTTTACTGAACGCAAACTTTGTAGGTGTGTGGACATGATGCCTGCCGCCTCGGTCCACGGTCTTAGGACCGCACTCGGGCCGAGGTCCGATGTGCCGGCCACGGGCCGGAGACTAGCGTTTCCGGCGTGCTGAAAACTCCCCCCGCCGCTTCCCCTGCCCTGGCCTCTCCCGCCGCCGCGCCCGCCTCCGGGCATGCTGTGGGGGTGAGCAACGACGAGTTCCGCGCCGCGATGTCCCGGCTGGCCGCGGGCGTGGTCCTGGTGACCGCTCAGGAGCCGCCGCTCGACCCCGCCGACACGTCGGCGCCGGGCGGCGAGGACGTCGGCATGACGGCGACGGCCTTCCTGTCGGTGTCCCTGGACCCGCCCCTGGTGCTGGTCAGCCTGCGCGAGGGCTCCCGCATGGACGATCTCCTCGACGAGCAGCCCCTGTGGGCGGTCTCCGTGCTCACCGAGAGCCAGCGGCACATCGCCGGCCGGTTCGCCATGAAGGGCCGCATCAGCGACCGGCTGCTGTTCGAGGACATCCCCTACGTACGGGGCGAGGTCTCCGGCGCACCCCTGGTGGGCGGCGCCCTGGCGACCCTGGAGTGCCGCACCGAGCAGCGGGTGACCGCGGGGGACCACACGCTGGTCATCGGGCGGGTGCTGGCGGCGGAGGTGCCGAGCGCGGACGGGGGGCCGCTGATGTATTTCCGGGGGCGGTACCGGCAGTTGGGGTGAGCCGGAATTCCGTGGCCCAGCGATGATCGCCGCGCTTACGGTGCCCGCATGACGACGACTCCCGCGCTGCGCCTCGAGGAAATCACGCCCGCCAATTTCGACGCGGCGACCGGCATCCGGGTCCGCCCCGAGCAGGAGTACGCGGTCGCCCCGGTGATGAAGTCCCTCGCCGAGGCGTACGTCCATCCCGCCGGCGTCGCCTGGCCGCGCCTGATCGTCGACGGCGACCGGCCCGTCGGCTTCCTCATGGCCTTCTTCGACATCGACTGGCGCACCGACGGCACCCTCTTCCGCTCCGGCCTGTGGCGCCTGAACATCGCGGCCGGCGAACAGGGCCGCGGGTACGGGCCGCTTCGCCGTCGAATCGGTGGCCGCCGAGATCCGCCGCCGGGGCGGCAAGGAGCTCTACGTCACCTGGCATCCCGGCCCCCACGGCCCGGAGGGCTTCTATCTGGGCCTCGGCTTCCGGACGACCGGGGAGGAGAGCGAGGGAGAGACCGTAGCCTCCCCGTTTCGCTTCGCATGGTTGGGCTGCGCTGATGGCGGTGGATCGGTGGTGTCGGTTGCTGGTCGCGGGGCGGGCATGGCTTGGGCCCGA